>NZ_JBPXKA010000009.1:0-141314 GCF_054558485.1 Aquirufa sp. ROCK2-A2 | reverse complement strand
GCGATTGACAACTTCTTTGCGAAGTTCTTCCGAAAAGATCAGCTGAACTCTAAATGATGTTTTTTTCATGTTTCTTCTTGTTTAAAAAGAAGAAAGATGTGTCAACTTTTTTCAGGCACCGTCAGTATTAGGTAAGAGGTTAGGAAAAAGTTAAAATAGCATTCAACTTTAAAGACAATTTTCAACTTTAAAGACAAAACAAGCAATTAAAGTTTAATTTTTTATCAAAAAAGTTATATTTTTAATAAGTTGGTATATAAAATTTGTTTTTAAAAATTGGTTTTTAAATATTGGAAGAGATTTTAACTCTAACCAACTATTCCTATGAAAACCAAACACCTTTTCTCCACCGTTTTAATTAAATCACGCCAATCATTACAATTAACACAACAACAAGTTGCGAGTGCAATAGGAGTAAGTCAAAGTGCTTATAATTACTGGGAATCTGGCAAACATTATCCAAACGCAACGAAAATATTCCAATTGGTTGAGGTTTTAAAAATACCCATAGAAGAAGTTTTCTATAAATAACCAAGAAGGAAATGAAGTATTAAAGCAAGAGTTAGCGTAGGATGTGAAAACATTCTGACTAACTCTTGGTTTTGAATTCAATCAATTATTACCTTTGGTTTTCAAACATTCAACTATGATTCAACAAATTATACAATACTTCGAACACATACCTAGTAGTCATCGGGCTCTGATTTTAGCAGGTGGCATTTCTATTTTCTGGATTATTGAAGGTGCTATACCACTTGTTAATTTTCGATACAAAAAATGGAAACATGCTAAACTGAATTTTATTTTTACATTTTCCACCTTGATCATCAACTTTCTATTTGCAACCTTAATCGTTATGGCGAGCGATTATACTACTGCCAACCATTTTGGATTGTTGCATATAGTAGTCCTTCCTGATTGGGCATTTTTATTGATAGGTTTGATGCTGTTAGATTTAGTCGGCGCTTGGTTCATCCATTTTATCGAACATAAAATAAAGGTTTTATGGAAATTTCATATCATTCATCATGCCGATACACAAGTTGACACAACCACCGCCAACAGACATCATCCAGGCGAAAGTGTTTTCAGAGCTATTTTCACCATTTTAGGTGTTTTAATCTGTGGAGCACCCATTTGGTTAGTGATGCTTTATCAAAGTTTAAGCGCCGCATTTTCCCAATTCAATCACGCCAATATTCGTCTGCCTAAAAAATTGGATCAATTGATCAGTTTTTTGATCGTATCACCCGATATGCATAAAATACATCATCATTTTGAACGACCACAAACAGATACCAATTTTGGAAATATCTTCTCCATCTGGGATCGATTATTTGGTACATTTGATGCAACTCCCATTGAACAAATTCAATATGGTTTGGATGTTATCGATAATTCAAAGGATGAAGATTTATCTTACCAAATTCAAATACCTTTTGACAAATCCGTAAAAACAGATTATTAAGTCCATGTTGTTGATTTCCATTCTTACATTTTTGGGACTTTTTACTGAAAAACCGAAGCAACAACTTTTGGTAGGTTCTTATACAAAAGATAACCCAGGCATTGAAATTTTCGATATTAGCCATTTGGACAATATCCAAAAAATCTATTCACTGTCGGTTCAAAACGCCTCCTATCAGACATTGTCCGAAGATGGCAAATACTTGTTTTCAGTCACAGAAAAAGGTTTGGAGCAATCGAGCGTTTCCGCCTTTCGAAAAAATTCCAAAGGAAGATATGAGTTCATCAATCGTCAATCAACTCAATCCGCTGACCCTTGTTATGTTTTGTATCGAAAAGCTAGCCAAACCATTTATACGGCTAATTATTCAGGTGGAAGCGTGAGTGTTTTTAAAACAAAAAATGGCACAATATTGCCGCTTGCTCAAAAAATTCAATACGAAGGATCCGGACCTATCAAAGACAGACAAGCATCCTCTCATGCGCACAAGGTTGTCTTATCTCCCAATCAAAAGGAATTATTTGTCACTGACCTTGGAACTGATAAAATATATCAACACCAAATTTTATCAGATGGGACATTGAGCCCGACTTACAAAACCTTCATCGTTAAACCCGGAAAAGGCCCACGACATCTTATTTTTCATCCCAATGGGCAATTCGTTTATGTTATCAACGAATTAAATGGTACGGTGGACGTCTTTCGATATTTAAACCATCAACTGACAGAAATTCAAAGCATTCAAGCAGATTTCAGTCAAGCGGAGGTAAAAGCAAGTGCAGACATTCATCTCTCAAAAGATGCTAAATGGCTAATTTCATCAAATAGAATCACAAGCAATAGTCTTTCTATTTTTAAGGTTGAACAAGACGGGAAACTATTGTTTGATCATGAGGTGCAGGTGGGTTCTAAACCCAGAAATTTCTCGTTTGACCCAAGTGGAAAATATGTGTTTGTTGCGAGTAGCGGTGACAATCAAGTACAAATATTTTCCTTTAATCAGGTAACGGGTCAACTGATTGATACAGGGGAAATCATTGAGGTACAAAATCCAGTTTGTTTGACATTCATTCCTTAAAGGTGTAAAAAAGATATCCTAAAAAATCGTGAACTTTGTGATTTAACCCATCAAATACCAAAAATTCTCAAAAGGAAAATGAATGTATATTTTATGACAAATTCTTGGAAGGTATTTTCTGCATGATAAATGCCGATACTAATAAAGGAAGTGAAAATACAACAAAGCGAGTGAGAATGCTGTAATCTTCATCCGCCATGATACCAAAAAGCGTAGGTCCAACAATTGCCCCGAAACGTCCGATTCCCATTGCTAAACCAACACCTGTAGAACGGACATTATCTGCATAAATACGAGTCGAGGCTGGGTAAAAAATATTGAATCCTCCTTGGACAAAAAAACCGATAAAAAAGGTCAAAATGAATCGAGAAGTATAATTCAAATCCAAACTTCCATACAAAACCATCAAGGAAAAGGCCAAAAGCATAAAAATCAACATTACTTTCCGGATACCCCATTTACCGATACTTATTCCCATGACAAATACGCCAATAAAAGCACCTAGATTCAATGTTGCGCCCACGTAAGTTGATAACTCATAAGGCATTCCCGCTGATTTCGCTAAGGTGGGAACCCAACTTAATACCGTATATAAGGTTAAAAAACCAAAAAATATTCCTGTCCAAAGCAAAATAGTCGACGTTCGATATTCTCTCGAGAGTACTATTTTTAATGGTTTTTGGCTTATTTCCTTGTTGATTTTTTTTGATAAATAGGCCGGAGACTCGCTCAAAAATAATAAAACTACGATGAACATTACCGCAGAAAAAATACCTGCACACAAAAAGGCAAATCGCCAGCCAAATTCAGGAACTACCCAAGCTGCTACAAAACCGGTGAGTATAGCTCCCAAAGGCCAACCCGCCTGCACAATACCTACATTGAAATCTTTGTTTTTTTGATTGGAAAACTCAGAGGCAACTGTCGCTAAATTGGGTAAAATACCACCAATTCCGAAACCCGTGATAAAACGAAACAGTAACATTTGAGAGAAATTTTGAACAAAATAGACCAAAATCATTCCCAAGCTAATTAAAAACAAGGATATCAAAAACGTTTTTCTTCTGCCAATGGAATCACCATAAGGTGCTAACAAAAAACAGCCGATGGTCATACCTGCTAAACCGGAACTAAACACATAGCCCATTTCAGCATTCGTTAATTGCCATTCTGCCGTTATTTCAGATGCCGCAAAAGACACTAAAAAAACATCGATTCCATCATTGAAATTTAAAATAAAACAAATGGCAACAATCATCATTTGACGCCAAGACATGGCTTGCCCATCTCCTATTTCAACTCCTTTATTTAGTGTCTGAGACATTTTTCATTATTTTGGTTCGATGATGATTTTACCAGCATGTCCAGAAGAAGCTAATTCCAAGGCTTCTTGTAAACTAGACAATGGCATTCGTTGACTAATAATTAAACTCGGGTTAATCACATGGGATTTCAATAATTCTATCACTCGAAGAAAATCAAAAGGATGATCGTAAATGATTGAACCTTTGATTTGAATTCCTTCCCGCGTAATTTTCAAAGGTTGGTAAGTGGCTAATTTTTCTGATAATCCCAGTAATATAATTTCTGATCCTCTAGGAGCTATTTCTGCCGCAAAACTTGCTGTCTTTTCATTTCCTGCACATTCAAATATAACTTGGATATCCTTTTGAGTTAAAAAAGCATTAACTTTTTCATAATCTGTATCATAAAATCTTTGTGCACCTAAATCACAAGCCTTGTTCAGAAGAATAGCATTAAGTTCATGCACAAATACTTGATAACCTAAATTAATGGCCAAATGAGTTAATAACATACCGATTGAGCCTAAACCAATTACGGCAATCGAGTCGCCCGGTTTAGCTTGAGAAGAAAAAAGGGCATGATAGGCCACTGCCATGGGTTCAATGCAAACCGCATCATCATCCGAAATTTGATCTGGAAGGTTAAAAACAGCAGAATTTGAAACACAGACATACGCTGCAAAACAACCAGGTTCAGTTTGACCTATGATTCGTTTATTTACACAGATATTCCCCTTTCCTCGTTTACAATAATTGCATTTTCCACATATAATATTCGGATCAATCACGACACGTTGACCCAATTTCCTATTTTCTACACCCTCACCTATTTTATCAATGTAACCGATCGCTTCATGCCCCAGGATGGTTGCTTGGCTCAACTTCCGATGCCCCTGAAAAAAGTGCACATCTGAACCACAAATACCTGCTTGTTTAATCTTTATTCTGACTTCACCCAACCTAGGTTCAGGCAAGTTCAATTCCTGAATTTCAATATGTTGTGGACTATTTAAAATCGCAATTTGCATGGTTGTGTTCATTAATTTAGGTCAGAAACATCATCTAAATAATAACAATGTTCATGTCTTTTCATCCCAATTTTAGGATAATATCTCTCTGCTGCGGGAGCCGCCAATAAAATCACTTTGGTTCGAGGAAGAAATTGCTTTACCTCCAAAATTAATTTTTTTCCAATCCCTTGGTGTTGATATTCCTCATCTACTGCTAAATCCGCTAAATAAGTCGTGTACGTAAAGTCAGTCATACAACGAGCCAAACCCACCAATTTATCTGCATCATACGCACCAATATAAACATTGGCATGGTCTAACATGGATTGCATGGCTTCCAAATCTGCCAAAGGACGACGTAGTCCCAAAGTGGAACGGTCTAAAATGGAAATCAGATCTTCGACGGTTAAACTTGGATTGATTTGATAGGACAGATTCATGAAGAAAAAATAAATAGGACTTAAAGGATTAGAATTATCAAAATTAAAAGGATTTTTTGCTTTTTAAAGCAATCTGGGCATTTTCATTCATTGAAAGTTTATCTTTGCAGGCTCAATTTTACCCATGACATGCACAATTTAGAAGCTATTTTTTCCAACATCATTTCCCATTCAGACACACATGCTAAGTTTTTGAATACACTTTCATTGATGGAAAATGTAGGCGCTAGAAAAATTTCCAAATTTGAGCCGAAATTAGACGTCGGATTAATGGTGTTGAAACATGCCGCGGAAGAACATCGCCATGCTTTTTATTTGAAGAAACAAATTACCAAATTAATAGATGGTGGATTCGAATCTTATCAAGATGAATTTCTGTTAAGCCCGAAGACTTCCAAATTTTATTTAGATTTTCTAGATGTAAAGGTTTGTCAGTATGCTCAAAAGTCCTTAGGTTTAAAAGGTGCAGATGTTAAATGGGCCGCTTATTTATTAGTTACTTATGCCATTGAAGTACGCGCAGACGAATTATATCCCATTTACCAAAAGGCATTGAGTGCTCAAAAATCTAAAGTTCAGGTTAAATCCATCATATTGGAGGAGGAAGGCCATTTGGAAGAAATGATTAAACAATTAAAAGCATTTTCGCCAGATTGGGAAATACATGCTCAAAAAGCCATCGAATTCGAAAGGGAATTATTTAATGACTGGATTCAATCTATACAGGATTTAGTTGTTTGTTGAGATGATCGATTAGAGGATAAGAGGTTGCAGAAATTGATATTATTTTGATTAAATTCACTTCTTCAACACCTTATCGACATGAAAAAACTTTTATTCCTATTATTTTTCCCCCTTTCATTATTTGCGCAAGACAGACCCAGTGGTAAATTATGGGCAACAAGATCTGAGGTTATTGCTCAAAATGGAATGGCTTGCACATCCCATCCTTTGTCTACCCAAGCTGCATTAGACGTATTAAAAGCAGGAGGAAACGCCATTGACGCAGCCATTGCGGCAAATGCGATGGAAGGCGTTGTGGAGCCTCATGTAAATGGAATCGGAGGCGATTTGTTCGCAATCGTTTGGGATGCCAAAACAAAAAAATTATATGGTTTAAATGGTTCAGGAAGATCGCCTAAATCCTTAACATTGGATGAATTCAAAAAGCGTGGATTAAAACATATTCCAAGCACAGGCCCACTTCCTATAAGTGTTCCGGGCTGTGTTGATGCTTGGTTTGAGCTACATCAAAAATTTGGCAGTATGCCGATGAATAAAGTATTGGAAAAAGCGATTAGCTATGCTAGAAACGGATTTCCTGTGCATGAAGAATTGGCCTCCGCCTTACAAAAAGTTCAGGCGAATTATGGGAAATTTCCCAATGTTGCTGAACATTATTATCCCAATGGAACCGTACCTGTTCGTGGAGATATATTCAAAAATCCACATTTGGCCAACACTTTAGAAAAAATTGCTAAAGGAGGTAGAGATGCATTTTATAAAGGAGAAATCGCTAAAACGATGGATGCTTTTATGAAAAAAAATGGTGGATTTCTTTCGTATGAAGATTTATCCAGTCATACTTCTACTTGGATTGAACCCGTTTCCGTTAATTACCGTGGTTTTGATGTGTGGGAACTTCCTCCCAATGGTCAAGGTATTGCAGCATTGCAGATGTTGAATATTTTGGAAGCCTATGACTTCTCTAAAATTAAATTTGGCTCTGCGGAACACATCCATTTGTTTACGGAAGCTAAAAAATTAGTCTTTGAGGATCGAGCTAAATTTTATGCAGATATGGATTTTGCTAAAGTTCCAGTAGCCAATTTAATCTCTAAAGAATATGCCAATGAACGTAGAAAATTGATTAAAGATAGAGCTTCCAGACATTATGATGCAGGTAATCCAGCGCTGAAGGATGGTGATACGATTTACTTAACTATTGCTGATAAAGAAGGCAACATGGTTTCGTTGATACAAAGCAATTATCGTGGTTTTGGAAGTGGAATGTTACCAGATGGTCTAGGATTTATGTTTCAAGATCGAGGAGAACTATATAGCTTGAAAGAAGGTGAAAACAATACCTATGCGCCAGGAAAAAGACCATTTCACACCATTATTCCAGCATTTATGACGAAGAATGGCGAACCGATCATGAGTTTTGGTGTGATGGGTGGTGGTTTTCAACCCATGGGACATGTCCAAATAGTGATGGATGTAGTGGATTTCGGAATGAATATCCAAGAAGCAGGCGATGCACCACGAATCAATCATGAAGGCTCTTCTGAACCTACAGGCGAAGGTATGGAATTAACAGGTGGAACCATCACCTTAGAAAGTGGATATCCTTACGAAGTTATTCGGGAATTAATGCAGAAAGGGCATCAAGTAGGATACATGAATGGCGTTTATGGTGGTTACCAAGCCATTCGTTGGGACCCTGTTCGAAAGGTCTATTTTGGAGCCTCCGAATCCAGAAAAGATGGACAAGCGGCAGGTTGGTAATTTTTTCATGACAAATTCAATTCCTTATGCAAATTATTTCAGCCAATAAAATATTCACCGGCCATGAATGGCTCTATGAACAAGAAATCCATGTGGATCAAGGTCGGATTATTGCGATACAACCCATAACAGCAAATTCAAAGGTTCAATATTCAGACGGATTTATTTGTCCAGGCTTCATCGATTTACAAGTTTATGGCGGAGGAGGCATTTTGTTTTCCAACCATCAAACTGCGGAATCCATTCAAAAAACCTATCAGGAGCACGTAGAAACTGGTACGCATTTTTTTCAAATAACCCTCAATTGCTCTTCCAAAGAATCCATGTGGAAAGCCATTGATGCCTGCCAAGAATATATCAATAAAGGAGGAAAGGGATTGATTGGACTACACTTGGAAGGACCTTTTTTCAACCCCATCCGCAGAGGAGCCCACAAAGAAGAATTTGTTCAAAAACCCACCATCCCATTTATCCAAGAAATCATTGATCGAGCCAAATCATTACCCATTTATATGACCATAGCTCCTGAGATGTTCGAAGAAGATGTATTGAATTTTATCATTCAAAGTCCAATTATGCTTTCTATTGGACATTCGGATGCCACACAGGAACAAGTTCAACAAGCATTTGACCTAGGAATCAATAAAGTAACTCATTTGTTCAATGCACAATCGCAATGGCAAAGTAGGGCCTTAGGGATTGTAGGGACAACGTTTATCAATGACGCATGGGCGAGCATCATTGTTGATGGATTGCATTGCGATTTTCAGTCAGTTCGTTTGGCAAAAGAATTAAAAGGTAAGAAATTATTTTTGATTACAGATGCTGTTACGGAAGACAAATCCGGTCCATATTACTTTTCCAAAAAAGATCAAAAATTCACCAATGACCAAGGTGTTTTATCAGGTTCGGCACTGACGATGCGAGAAGCCATTGAAAATTGCGTGAATCAAGCGGGCATTCCTTTGGAAGAAGCCATTCGTATGGCCACGGTTTACCCAGCGGAAGTAGTTCATTTATCCCATGAGATAGGCAGCATAGAGGTGGGGAAAAAGGCATCTTTCTTTCATTTTAGAAATTTTTAATCTTTTTGTACTTAGTGTTAAAAACAAATTCAAATATTTTAACACTAAGAACACAAAGATATCTATCTGCCAAAATCATCTTGCAACCTAACAATGTCCTCTTCATCGGAAGGATGATTCACATCCGTATGTTGCCAAATTTCGGCGACTAGTCCCCAATTAGCTAAACCGATGAGGCGATGTCTTTTTCCGATATCCAATTTCACAAAATCACCATCTTCATACATTCCAGGTTCATTTTGTTCATCAGTATCAGACATAGCAACTCCAACGGGCCCTGAAACCACCTTCCAAATCTCTGCACGGCGAAAATGATATTGCCAGGATAGTCGCTGATTAGGTGCTACCAATAAAAATTTAGGGCTTAATTTTTGAGTAATTTGAATTTGCTCAAAACTCAATTCAGGAAAAAATTCCTCTGCAAATTTGGATGCCTGCTCTTCTGACAATACAAAGAAAGCACCCCAAGGTCTATCCAAATCTTTTGTTACAATCTCATATCCTTTGGAAAGAATATAGGCTTCAACTTCGGAAAAAATGGATGAGGGATTCTTTGAATGATTGAGCATGTTGATTTTTTTACAAAAATAAAAAAAGACGGGATAACCTCCCGTCTTTTAATGTTAAAACGTATTATTTAATTATGTAGTGTGAATTAAGTATTGAACAAAAATTCACCAATCATAATTCTATAGCTTCCATCCTGCTCTGTATTCTCTACGAACAAATTGATTAGCGGGGTCAAAGTTCGTGATACGCATATTGGCAGCATCCCATGTCAACTTCTGACGACCAATGTATTTAGCTGTTCTTCCTTCGCCTTCACGCAACATGTAGGAACGGATAGCAAGGTTTCCCATTAATACCGATTCCGTAAACGGCCCTGCATAATCAAAAGGAGAACTAACTTCCATTTTACCGAAACCAGCTTTACAAGCCTCTACCCATTGCGTATTATGACCCGCGTCTCCTCTTTCGACACGTGGAATACTTGCTTTTGGTAATTCTTCTTCTGGAACTTGTTTGCCATTTTTGAATACTTTTGGATACATACCGTAGGTTCCACAAGTCATGATTCCTTTGGTTCCGATCAATATAACACCATTTGAACCATCTGGATCACCGATTACTTCAGTGGATGGAATGCCATCTGGATGTGGAGCACGAAGACCACCATCATACCAAGTTAATTTCACTGGAGAGTTATTTTTCTTCGAAGGACCATAATTCAGCGTAACCATAGACGATGGTGGACATCCTTCTGGAATCCACTCTGGAGTCCAATCTTTTAAGAAAACTGATCCAACCGAGCATTCAACATCTATGGCATCACGAATACCTAACACTTTGAAAGGAGGATCTAATAAATGGCATCCCATATCTCCTAATGCGCCTGTACCATAATCCCACCAGCCTCTCCATTTAAATGGAACGAATGCTGGATTAAACTCGCGGTATTTAGCAGGTCCTAACCATAAATCCCAATCCAATTCTTTAGGCACTTCAAAGCCAGCAGAAGGATATGCTATTCCTTGTGGCCAAACTGGACGATTTGTCCAAACTTGAACTGTATGAACTTTTCCGATGACACCACCTTCAAACCACTCAACCATTTTACGTACGCCATCTCCAGAAGAACCTTGGTTTCCCATTTGAGTAACCACTTTCATCTCTCTTGCTTTTTCAGCTAGGATTCGAGCCTCATAAATATCATGAGTTAAAGGTTTTTGAACATACACGTGCTTGCTACGGCGCATCGCTTCCATGGCAATTGTAGCATGGGTATGATCTGGAGTAGAAACAATAACCGCATCTACGTTATTTCCTTCTTTTTCTAATGCCTCACGGAAATCTCTGTAATAATTTGCTTTAGGGTGATCTGCTCTGGCTTTAACCGCCTGACGATCATCCACATCTACAATGGCTACAATATTTTCAGCCCCTTTGTTAAATGAATTTGTGATATCACTGTAGCCTTTACCGCCACCACCAATACCCATGATGTTCAATTTGTCTGAAGGAGCTTTGTAACCTTTGCCTAGGACATGGCGAGGAACAATGTAGAAACTGGCAGCTGCCACTGAAGCGCTTTTGATAAAATCGCGCCTAGAATTATTACTCATAGTATTTTAGTTTAGAAATGTTTACTACCAAAGATGACTTTAAAAAAGACAAAAGTAAATTTGGTCAAAATTCTCCAAAACACAAATCAATTTCTTGAAATTTTAATAAATGATATGGAGCAAATTTCCGATTATCGTTTTTTTGTCAACAATAAATAAGGTACCTCCTCTTTGTTATACAAATTCAAACAACGAAGGTCTGGATAAGCATGGTCTCCCACAAATAAAATGCTATCATACAAGCCTGGTTCCTTTTCCAAACGTTTTAAGGCATATTTGATCGTACTGGCAATTCGATAAAATTGATCAAAAGCATGTTCATTATCATTAAAATCTTTGAGAAGGATTTTTTTTGTGATTAAATACTCTTTTCGATTAACCCTGGACATATCCAAATTAAAAGGGGTATGCGTATTAATCGTTAAACCATAGGCAAATACCTTAACATAATTCCTGCTTTCATTCATTAATGTATCAATCATATCTTCATCAAATACAGAAGTATAACCATTTTCATAATTTACTTTTGCCGTTTTGTTTTTAATCAATTCTTCATAATAAGACCTGCTATCAAATTGAAGTTTTTTTCGAAATCCTTCCGCATTACTATGGTTACTCCCATATTGTTTAGACGCAGGAAAAGAAGCAATAGTATGATAACCTGATTTTAATTTACTGGCGACGATATTGTATTTGGAGGTGTGAGAAAATTCAAGAAAGGCCCTGTAAGACTCCTCATTATTCATATTTAATAATTCCCTGGCTTCTGCTGAAGAAGTATTTCCATGAAAACAAGTTTGTCCAAATTGAATATCGTATTGCGATGAAAGTATCTTTGAGTCTTGAATGTATTGATTCAAATATTCCATACATTCCTTCTGATTGATGGGATTAAAAAGTTCTCCCCAACTTTCCATAATCAATAACAATTCTTTGTTATGTGAATTATCTCCCATAAATCGAATGGTAGGACTAATAGCAGCTTGATTGTTACAGGTAAAGTTTTGAATAGCATTAGCACCTTGCCGATAAAGGTCGTAATCATCTCTAAACATATCCAACTTGTTTTCATTCACCCCCTTAACATAAAAGGCAAACCCCATTCGGTCAACAATTTTCAAATGGACAACCAATCGAAAGCAAACTAAAAAAACAAATAAACAAGTGATTTCATATGAGTAATTTAAATGATCTTTTACCAAATTAAATTGTGCTTTGGCTAATACATAAACCACAAACAAAGCAAAAATGAAATAGATAAATATTAAGGAAAACTCTTTAGGTTTTAGCCAGACATAATTAATCCTACCCAAAAAACTATATATATTAAAAAAGTAAAAATGAGGTAAAAGTGCTACCAAAAAAACAATAATACTCAAAACTTGAAATAAATAGAATAGCTTAAAATTTGCTTTCCAAAATAGTAAAGAGGTATTAATTAAAAAAAGAAACGATAATGACAAATGGACATTACCATCAAACAAGGGCATTTTAATGGAATTTTCAATCAATAATTGGATTGAAAAAAATAATGCCCAATGTAGCCAAGCTTTGTATAGATTCATTGAAAATTGAGAGTGAACACAAGTTCAAGTTCGTATAATTCTCGAATAAAACCTATGAATTAACAATTAGGATATTAAATTAATCGACAAATCAAGTAATCATATTTATATAATTCAACTTTTTGTCCATGAATTCAATTGGCGTTTGAAAAAATCCATGACAAAACATATTTCGAAAAATTGCAGATGTCATTTTTTAAAGATAATTTAGAACAAATTGAAAATTTACCAATAAACCTAGCATGAAACTCGGATTAGAAACCCTCGATTACACCATATTTTTTATCTATTTTGTTGTGGTAGCCTCTTACGGTTATTGGATTTATAAAAACAAAGGAAGCAAATCAGACAGCAGTAAAGATTTCTTCTTGGCAGAAGGTTCATTGACTTGGTGGGCCATCGGAGCATCCATCATAGCTTCTAATATTTCCGCGGAACAATTTATTGGCATGAGTGGCCAAGCATTTCAATTAGGAATCGCCATTTCGGTATATGAAATTTTTGGTGGTGTGGTTTTATTAATTGTTGCAACCTATTTCTTGCCCATGTATCTCAATAACAAGATATACACGATGCCACAATTTCTATCCAAACGATATAATGACCAATTAGCCACCATGATGGCCATTTTTTGGCTGTTTTTATACATCTTCGTTAACCTTACTTCCATTATATATTTAGGGGGATTAAGTTTAGAAAAAATGACGGGATTCTCCTTCATGAGCTGTGCTATTTTCCTAACCATATTTGCGGTAATCATTACCCTCGGTGGCATGAAAGTCATAGGATATACCGATGTCATTCAAGTAGTTTGCCTTATTTTCGGCGGATTAGCCACCACCTATTTGGCTTTGGAATTATTGTCGAATCGAGTTGGAACAGGTGCCGGCATTTGGGAAGGAATTTCATTGATTAAGGAAAAAGCTGATAGTCATTTACACATGATGTTCAGTCCAAATCAATACCAAGTATATGATGGAAAAGGAGGTTTTATTGACGCTTACAAACAATTACCTGGGATAATGATGTTTGTCATCGGGGGCCAATGGATCAATAATTTGAATTATTTTGGCTGTAATCAATACATGACCCAAAGAGCATTGGGAGCAGATATCAAAACGGCTAGAAATGGGGTTATGTTCGCTGGATTTTTGAAAATGTTGATGCCTATTATTGTGGTACTACCCGGACTTGCTGCTTACGTTATTTTTCAAGAAAATGCAGAGCCAGCCATCGTGAATGGAATTACGCAAAATGGAATCATCAAGCCGGATAATGCCTACCCCGTTCTCTTAAATCTACTACCAGTTGGCTTAAAGGGATTGGCCTTTGCTGCACTTACGGCTGCTATTGTCGCAAGTTTAGCTGGTAAAGCCAATAGTATTTCGACTATTTATATGTTAGATATTCACAAGAAATTTTTCAACCCTAATTTATCCGAAAAAAATACTGTTTGGGTAGGCAGAATTGCCATTGTGGTTGCCTTTGCTATTGCTTTAGTGATTAGCCCACAATTGAAAAACCTTGGACAAGCCTACGAATACATTCAAAAATACACGGGATACATCTCGCCAGGTATTTTATCTATCTTCTTATTAGGATTCTTTTGGAAGAAAAATAGTACGCAAGGTGCCATTGTAGCAGCTATTTTAAGCATTATTCTTTCCACTTATTTGGAAATTGGCTTCCCAGAAATGCCATTTTTAAATCGAATGGGAATTGCTTTTTGGATTTGCGTATTGGTTCAAGTGATTATTAGTTATTTAGTTCTAAAAGGAGAAGATCATCCCAATGCATTTGAAGTAAAAAGAGAATGGTTCAACGTATCTAAATCATTTAGAATTGGATCCATTGCCATTATTAGCTTCTTTATTTTAATCTATGTTATTTTTTGGTAAAATGAAAACAAAGACACTTTTAGGAATCTTAAGCATTATTTCTGTAATATTTTCTTGTTCTGACAATCAGAAACCTGCCGCACAAATTAGTAAGGAAGCTTGGGGTCAATTGGCGAATGGACAACAGGTGGATTTGTACACGTTGACCAATCAAAACGGCATGACCGTGAAAATAAGCAACTATGGAGGAACCATTGTTTATTGGACAGCAATTGATAAGAATGGAACATATGACGACATAACTCTTGGCTGCGATTCCTTATCCGACTATATCAAAGGAGTACCCTATTTTGGGGCTTTGGTAGGAAGGTACGGAAATCGAATTGCAAAAGGAAAATTCATTTTGGAAGGTCAACGTTACACGTTAGCCGTGAACAATGGAGAAAATTCTTTACATGGAGGCTTAAAAGGTTTCGACAAGGTAATTTGGAAGGCAAAAACAGTGGAAGGTGAAGAACCCAAATTGGTATTAAATTATTTGTCGAAAGATGGAGAAGAAGGTTATCCAGGGAATTTAAATGTTCAGGTTGTTTATACCCTAAAAAAAGATGATGCATTAGAAATTGCTTATACGGCCACAACGGATAAATCCACTGTCGTCAATTTAACCAATCATGCCTACTTCAATCTTTCCGGGAATTTTAAGCTGCCTATTTTGAATCACGAATTGACTATCAAGGCAGATAAATTTTTACCCATCGACAAAGGCTTAATTCCAACGGGCTCCGCAAAAGAGGTAAAGGACACTCCATTTGATTTCACCAAAACACATAAAATCGGTGAACGGATCAATCTTAAAGATACTCAACTGGAATACGGAAAAGGATATGACCATTGTTGGATTGCCAAAGATACGAGTTCATTGCATTCCATTGCGGAAGTATATGAGCCAAACTCGGGTAGGTTTATGGAAGTCATAACGACTGAACCTGCTGTGCAATTTTATTCCGGAAATTTTCTAGATGGAACAGTCAAAGGAAAATCAGGAAACAAGTTTCAACATCGGACAGGTTTTTGTTTAGAAACGGAACATTATCCTGATTCTCCCAATCATTCTCGTTTCCCCAAAACGGTTTTAAAGCCCGGAGAAACCTATCGCTCAAAAACCATTTACAAATTCAGTGTTTTATAATTCAATTGTTGACAAATTCAATCATGCAAATTTCTTCCCAAGCATTTGGCACAAGTCGTAACGGCGAATCCGTCGAACTTTATACACTAAGCAACTCACATGGCCTTGAAGTACAAATCATGACCTATGGCTGTATTATCACTAAAATACTTGCACCAGATAAAAATGGCTTAATAGAAGATGTCGTTTTGGGATTTGACACCTTGGAAGAATATGAAAAAGATAGTCCATTTTTCGGAGCAGCAGTAGGCCGATATGCCAATCGAATTGCAAAGGGTAAATTCACTTTAGAGGGGCAAGAATATCAATTAGTTGCACAAAACAAAGGAAATCATTTACATGGTGGCTTAAAAGGATTCGACAAAGTGGTTTGGAAAGTACTAGAAGCGAGTAGCGATGAAAGAGAAGCGAAGTTAGTTTTGACCTATCTTTCCAAAGATGGAGAAGAAGGATATCCAGGGAATTTAGACGTTCAGCTAACCTACACCTTGAAAGAAAATAATGAATTCGATATTCATTATGAGGCGAAGACTGACAAGACAACCATTCTCAATTTAACACAACATACCTATTTCAATTTAACTGGGAATATCAAAGGAGGTATTATGGATCATGAAGTACAAATTCATGCCAAACATTTTGTACCTGTGGATGAAACAGTCATTCCAACCGGAGAACTAATGCCCGTTGAAGGGAATGCCTTTGATTTCACTCTGCCGAAAAAAATCGGTTTAGAAATAGACGCAGACCATGATCAAATAGCCAAAGGTGGTGGTTATGATCATTGCTATGCTTTTGAAAAATCCCTAAATGCATTTGAATTAGTAGCGAGTGCCTATGAACCAATATCTGGGAGAACCTTGGAGGTTCGAACCACCGAACCAGGGATGCAATTTTATACGGGAAACAACCTAGATGGCCGTTTAACTGGCAAAATGGGCATCAATTATGCTCGTAGAATTGCTTTTTGTTTTGAAACCCAACATTTCCCAGACTCCCCTAATCAACCTCAATTTCCAACAACTGTTTTACGCGCTGGGGAGAAATTTGATTCCATCACCAGCTACTCATTTAGTATTCAAAATATCTAATTCCTGATTTTAAATATCAGTTTTTATCATCAATAAATACTAGTATTTATCTTTTTTTGCAAAATCAAATTAATCAAAGAAGGATAAAAAATGTATGAAAATGATATTGTAAAAAAGGTCATAGACCTTTCATTTAAAATTCATAAAACTTTAGGACCCGGTTTATTGGAAAATGTGTAACAAAACTGTTTGGTCTATGAACTACAAAAATTAGGGTACATAGTAGAGAAAGAAAAAACACTGCCTGTCATCTACGAAACAATCAAAATGGAATGTGGATATCGGGTAGATATATTGATTGAAAATAAAGTAGTGATTGAAGTAAAATCTACTAGTAGTATTCTGGACATTCACCTAGCCCAGTTATTGACTTATCTAAAAATCGGGAAATTCAAATTGGGTCTATTAATCAATTTCAATAGTCCTCTTTTAAAGGATGGAATAAAAAGAGTTATTAATTAGTAAACACAAAGGCACAAAGTTTGAAACAATATTTTGTGTTCTTGTTTCAAACTTTGTGCCCTTTGTGTTTTGAGGATTGATTACTCAGCTTTCTTAGATTTTTTCTCTAATTTTTTGATCGCTTGTTCTCTTTCAGCGCCTTCCATTTGCTCTTTTAAAGCAGATAGTGCACCGATATCTCCCATCGTAGATTTTTCAGCTGCAACAGTTACTTTTTCAGTAGCTTTAGCCGCTTTTTTCTTCTCTGGTTTTGCAGCAGCAGTAGCAGCAGCAGTTTCTTCTGCAGTTGCTTCTGTGAACGTACGAGTGTGTGAAAGAATAATCTTACGATCATCTTTTTGGAATTCAGTTACCACGAAATCCAATGACTCACCTACTTCCGCAGTCGACTCATCTGCTTTCACTAATTGTTTGAATGGAGATAATCCTTCAATACCGTAAGGTAACTCTAAAACAGCCATCTTGTCATTTTTAGAAATAACAGTTGCTTTGTGAGTTGATCCTACTGTGAAAACGCTTTCGAAAGTATCCCAAGGATTCTCTTCTAATTGCTTATGTCCAAGAGCTAAACGACGATTCTCAGCATCTAATTCGATAACGATAACGTCTAAAGCATCTCCAACTTTAACAAACTCAGATGGATGTTTGATTTTCTTCGTCCATGATAAATCAGAAACGTGTACTAAACCATCAATTCCTTCTTCTAATTCTAAGAATAAACCGAAGTTCGTTAAGTTACGAACGGTTCCTTTATGTTTTGTTCCAACTGCATACTTAGAAAGTAAGTCAGTTTTAGTCCAAGGATCTTCTGTTAATTGTTTAACACCCAATGACATCTTACGCTCAGCACGATCCAATGTTAATACAACAGCTTCCATTTCATCACCTACTTTTAAGAAATCTTGTGGATTACGTAAATGTTGTGACCAAGACATTTCTGAAACGTGAATCAAACCTTCAACGCCAGGCAATACTTCTAAGAAAGCACCGTAATCTGCAACGTTAACAATTTTACCTTTCACTTTAGATCCAACTTCAACATCAGTAGCTAATGCTTCCCAAGGATGAGCTTGTAATTGCTTCATGCCTAAAGAAATACGCTTCTTGTTTTCGTCGAAATCTAAAACTACTACTTGGATTTTTTGATCTAACTTCAACACCTCTTGTGGATGGTTGATACGTCCCCACGAGATATCTGTAATATGAAGTAAACCATCTACACCACCCAAATCGATGAACACACCGAAATTAGTCATGTTTTTGATTACACCTTCTAATACTTGACCTTTGTCTAAGTTAGTTAAGATAGTTTGACGTTGAGCCTCAAGATCTTTTTCGATCAATACTTTATGAGAAACAACTACGTTATCATTTGTGTGGTTGATTTTAACCACTTTAACTTCCATATTTTTACCAACAAAAATATCGAAATCACGGATAGGCTTAACATCGATTTGTGAACCTGGCAAGAATGCCTCGATTCCAAAAATATCAACAATTAAACCACCTTTTGTACGACGTTTAACGAAACCATTGATGATTGTATCTTCTTCTAACGCTCTTTCGATGTTAGTCCAAGCTCCCATTACCTTCGCTAATTTACGAGAAAGAATCAATTGTCCATTTGAATCTTCTTGATTCTCAATGTACACTTCAACTTCGTCTCCTGCTTTCAAATCCGGCATATCGCGGAATTCAGAAGCAGATACTAAACCGTCAGACTTAAATCCGATGTTTACGATAACTTCGCGGTCTGTTTTACTTACAACAATACCTTTTACTACTTCTTTTTCAGTAACTGAATTCAATGTAGCCTCAATTGCGGCTTCCATTTGTGCTTTTTGATCAGCAGAGTAATTTCCACCGAATCCTTTTCCTTCAACTAAATCCCAGTCGAAATCTTTTGGTTGTTTTGACATATTTGTCGCCCGAATTACATCAACATGTTGGGCTAACATGCTGAACTTTAGTTAATAATCAATTTTTATTTGGGGTGCAAAATTAAGAAGAAAATAGGAAAGAGAAAAGAGAAAAGTGAAAAAAGATAATGAAAAGAGAGAAGTAAGAAAATTTTCTAATGAATTAAAGTTCTATTCATAGTGCACAATCGGCACATCCGAGCGCTTTTTCTCTTTTCTCTCTGCTCTTTTCCAGTTTTCTCTCTTCTATCTTCTTCAGCGGTGCCTTCGAGAGCCTCAGGCACCGGTTGGTAGGGTGATTTTTATTATATTCTTCAATTTTTCTCTTTCCTAGTTTTCTATCTTCTATTCCACTTTCATCACCCCGTTCATAATTCTCCAGTGACCCGGGAAAGTACATAAATAAGGATAATTGCCTTTAGTAGAAGGAGCTTTGAATACCACTTTTACCACCCCATCCGATTCCACCAAGGTGGTGTAAGCCAACACTTCTGGCATTTCAGGAACATAATTTTTCGCTAAACCATCCGCCGAAGTAATCATCTTGTCTGCAGCTGCACCAATTTTTTCCATGCTTCCCATTGCTCCCAACACCCAGTTGTGTTGCATTGCATCCACATTTTCAAAAATTATTTCCACTTTTGATCCTGCTGGCACGGAAAATTCTTTTAAATCGTATTTCATTGCCTCACGAACCGTTTTTAAATGAATACGAACTACATTGACATCCAATTTCTTCGTTTCAATCTTCCAAACAGATGCCAAACGATCCAAATGCTCCGCATCTACCGGACGAACTTTTTCGACCAATTGCTGAATGAATTCTTTAGAACTAGTAGACAAGCCTGGATCTTTTTTATTATTCCAAACTGCAGCGCCTTTCAAAGCAGCTCCAAAAACTGGACTTCCTACTTCTTGGATGCGCTTTAAATTTGCTACCATCTCCTCACCCGACCAAGCGTTCGCACCACCTCTGAAAATCTTTTCCACTGCATAAACATTCAAACTAGGACCTTTCGCAACTTCAATTGCTAAATGATATTTGTTGTTGGATAAATCCGATTCGCCTAATACCGCACTTCTATCCAATTGGACTTCCAATTCATATTTTCCAGGCGCATCAGCTGTCCATCCCAAATTCCCTACCCAAGGTCCATTATTATTTCGAGTCACAGAAACCGTTTCTCCTGAAGCAATTCCATCCACAAATGTATATGACTCATAATCCATTCTTCTGCCTTGACCTTCAATTTTCACCACTAATGGAACAGGAGTTCCTTTCGCAATAGCCACCTTTCCTCTATTCTTCACACGGATGACAAAAGTGCTATATTCTCTTAATTTGAAACTTCCTCTTTGAATCTGCACTTCCTCAACAACTAAATCTATGCCTTCAACCAATCCATCTATCTTCGGATTGTTACCTGCTTTCGCTAACCTTTCTGCTACTACAGCACCTTTTTTTGCACCTTCTTTTGCCAAAAATGCCATTTTACGAGTCTCACCATGTGCCATCAAATAAGCAGTATAGGCTTCTGGTAACCAACGATCCTTGTTTTCTTGCTCTTTGATAATTTTCGCCATAACGGCTGTTTCAATGGCTGAACTGTTAGGCATTTCGATGAAGGCTAATACCGTATTCAATACGACCAAAGAATCTTTGTCTGCCAACAAATTTTTGCTCAATAATACATTCGCCCAAGCCGCGGTTCTTGGCAACACCTGCACGGCATTTTTACGAACGGCAGCAGATTTATGCGTCAATGCTGCAGTTAAAGCTACTTTCACTCTTATATCCTCCAAAGCACCCAAGCCTTCTAAGGTTCTTAAAGCATGAATCGCAGCTGGAGCTAGTCCAATTTCATCTATTTTGGAATTTTGCAACACTGAAATCAAGGCAGGAACAATATCCTTTTGGCCTCTTTCTACCAATAAGCGTTGGGCTTGTAATCTCCAAAACAAATTCGAATTACCTAACGCAGCGATACAGCCCTCTGGAGTAGATAAATTCGGCGCGGTGTATTTCGGTGCTTCGTTGTAGGCCACTCGATAAATTCTACCATGGGTAAAATCTCTTAAATCGGTTTCATAGGCATTTCCTGACCCATTGTCGTATCCTTTAGGTACTGGATTGTGCTGAATAATAAAGGAATACCAATCCGCAATCCAAAGTGCTCCATCTGGTCCTACCTGAGCAAATACAGGCGAAACCCATTCATCAGCACTTGCCAAGAAATTAAATCCTTCTTTATCATTGAAATCCGTACCTGTCGCCACCATGTTATTTTGGTGAACTACGTGGCCTGTTGGTTCTGTTACGAAAGCCATTTTATTCCAATATTTTTTTGGGAAAGCTCTCGCCGAATAAAAATTATGTCCAGCTGCAGCTGTATAACCACCAAAAACATCCACCTGACGCACTCGCTTTGTAATGGTTTTCATGTCTTTGTGCGTATCTGTACTTTTACTGCCACTTAAAGTAAATGGTGCTTGCCAAATATTTCTATTAGGAATTGGCATGTACCAACCATGTGAATTATTGGCAGTTGATCCAAAAACATCTCCAGCTTCGTTGAAATCAAAACCCCAAGTATTATTGGATGTATTGGTCATGAATTCCAATTTGGAACCATCGGCTTTGAATCTAAAAAAGCCTTGAGAGAATTTCAAACTGTCTTCTCCTACTTTTCCAACAAATCCCGAATAACCCACTGAGCCCCAAATCCAGTTATCAAATCCATAATGCAAATTGGATGGACCCGCATGTGTGTCAAATGTTCCAAAGCCCGTAATGATTTTCTTTTTCTCATCTGCCACCCCATCTCCATTGGTATCTTTCAATAACAAAATGTGAGGCGCTTGTGAAACCACTAAACCTCCATTGGCAAAAACCATTCCAGTTGGAATACTTAATCCATCCGCAAATCGGGTAAATTTATCAGCTTTCCCATCACCATTGGTGTCTTCGCATCGTAAGATATAATCGCTTCCACCCGTTTCCTTGCGTTCATTCGGATAATCTTTGGTAATCAACACATACAATAATCCTTTTTCATCCCACGTCATAGCGATCGGGTGCATGACATTGGGTTCTGCCGCAAAAACCTCTAAACTAAAGTCGACAGGCACTTGCGTAAATTTAACCGATTCTTCAGGACTCAACGGAAGTTGCTGCAATTGTGGACCCTGTCTTTTTTCGTAATTCGGTAGTTTAGCTTCACGGAAATTCAAGTTGACTAAATTTAATTTTTCAACCAATGCTCTTTTTTCAGCACCAACTGCATGTAGAATACCTTGGGTAATCAAATGCTGAAAAGATTCCGTTTCCCAGGTTCTTTCATCATGTCCATAAGCCGTGTAAAATACATTTCCTTTACCATAGTTTCTCACCCAAGTATAAGGCTCAAGGCTTTGACCAGGTTTGTCTTTCGATTGCTCTTTTCCAATGATTCTCGACTGAAGAACCACATTATCCGCTTGTAATTGACTATGCAAATAGGTTTCATCTACGGTTTTGATTTCTTGATAACCTTTTAACACTGGATGATTAGGCAAATCATTTTTGACACGAATGGAATCCATTTTATGGCGCCAAAACTGTCCACCCACCATTTTAACAAACTCTTTGGAGTTTCTAAAGCAAAAAGATGCGCAGTGAATCGCTACCAAACCATGGCCGGATGCTACATAATTCAATAAAGCCTTTTCTTGAATGGCTGGAATAGAATCATGGTTGGCAAAAATGATCAAAGCATCAAATTTGTTTAAATATTTTTCGTTCAAATCTCTCAAAGATTCGGTATAGGTAACGTTCATTCCTTTTACACCCACAGCAGATTGCAAAGCAGGGTAGCGGTCAAATGGTTTGTGATGACCATTGTCGCCCAAAAACAACAATTCTAAACGACGTTGAGAAAAAGCCAAAGTTGGCAAAAGAAGCAAAAATAATGCAAGTTTTTTCATAGGTTTAGTATATAAAATGCTCCTCATTTGTCATAAGGAGCATTTATTAAATTTAAAATTTAGGAATTTCAATCAAAGCGCCACCTTGTAAAGCCGACTCATGGGCTAAAATACCCACTGACGTCCAGTTAGCAGATTGTGGTGCATTTGGGAAAGGATCACGATCAGCAGCCAATGCTTGTAGAAATTCATTCACTAAATGCGGGTGAGAACCACCGTGGCCTCCACCTTGGGTAAATGACAAGTGTGTATTATCCGATTCGTCATAAACACCTTTGGTAGTAAAACGTTGAATTTCTTCTGGTAAGTAATGGGCAAAATCAGGGGTTGGCACCTTTTCTGGAATTTCAGGTTCTGGTTTTTTGGCTGTATGTACAACTAATTCTTCGCCTTCAATCAGTGGCCATTCCACCGATTTTTTGGAACCATATACCTCAAAACTTTCTCTATATTGACGAGCCACATCAAATAATGAGCGATACACATGGGCGCTCAAATCGGAATCGCGGAATTTAATATGTGCTGATTCGATGGCAAAAGGTGAGTTATAATGTGAAATTAATTCTTCTCGGATAGTCCCTGAACCAAAGCAAGAAACATATTCTGCTTCTAAGCGTAATAATCCAGCCACAGGTCCCACGCAGTGTGTAGCATAATGCATCGGAGGTAAACCCGGCCAATAATCTGGCCATCCATCCATGTCTTGTTGGTGGGTAGCTTTCAGGAATTGCACTTTCCCTAATTCGCCTTTTTCGTATAATTCTTTGATGTACAAAAATTCGCGGGAATAGACCACGGTTTCCATCATCATGTATTTTTTGCCCATTTTTTTACTTGCTTCCACAATAGCCTTGCATTCTTCCACGGAGGTAGCCATCGGAACGGTACAAGCCACGTGTTTTCCGGCTAAAAGTGCAGCAATAGTTTGTTGAGCATGTAAATGTATCGGGGAATTGATGTGCACCACATCCACCAAAGGATCTTGAATTAGCTCATCAAAGTCGGAATATCTTTTATCAATTCCATAGGCATCACCAATGGAATGTAGTTTTTCTTCGTTTCTTTGGCAGATAGCATACATATTTGCCAAAGGGTGTTTCAAGTAAATAGGAATAAATTCGGCACCAAAACCTAGGCCCACAATGGCCACATTGTATTTTTTCATCGTTTAAATAGGAATTAAAATTCTAATTTAGGAAGAAAAGAGAAGAGAGAAAAGAGAAAAGAGAAGAAAAGAGAAAAGAGAAGAAAAGAGAAAACAAGAAGAGAGGAAACTAGAAAAGAGAAAACTAGAAAAGAGAAAAGAGAAGAAAAGAGAAAAGAGAAGAAAAGAGAAAACAAGAAGAGAGGAAACTAGAAAAGAGAAAACTAGAAAAGAGAAAAGAGAAGAAAAGAGAAAAGAGAAGAAAAGAGAAGAAAAGAGAAAACAAGAAGAGAGGAAACTAGAAAAGAGAATACTAGAAAAGAGAAAAGTGAAGTGAGAAAAAAACCATTGATTATCTATCCCGAATCTCATTGGATAAAATCTAAAAGGAACAATGCAAAAAAGCTTACCTTTATCAAGCGTTTTATTTCATTAAACATTGGGGTAAATTAAACAACCGATGGACATTGATATAATGGGTCATTAGATATTGAAAAGTTCTAAATTAAAGCAGATGAAAAATGTAATTGTTCTAGGCGGAGGTGGTTTCATTGGGGGGCATTTAGCTAAAAAATTAAAAGAAAACGGATGTCACGTTCGAATTGCTGACATTAAAAATCACGAATTCTTCCTTCATGATGAAATTTGTCATGAATTCATTCAATGCGACTTAACTGATCCAAAATCTGTTGAATTGGTCATAACCGAAGATTGTGATGAGGTGTATCAATTAGCAGCCGATATGGGTGGAGCGGGGTATTTGTTTACAGGCTTTAATGATGCCAATGTCATGCATAATTCTGTTTTAATCAATTTGAATGTTATACATGAAAGTGTCAAGAAAAAAGTAAAAAAAATCTTTTATTCTTCTTCCGCTTGTATCTATCCAGAACATAATCAATTAGATCCGGATAATCCCAATTGCAAAGAATCAACGGCTTATCCAGCAAGTCCCGACTCTGAATATGGTTGGGAAAAACTATTTAGTGAACGCTTGTATTTTGCCTATCAAAAAAATTATCAGCTGAATGTCCGAGTGGCTCGATTTCACAATATTTTTGGCCCTCATGGAACTTGGAGAGGTGGTAAAGAAAAAGTACCTGCAGCATTGTGCAGAAAGGTTGCAGAAGCGAATAATGGAGAATCCATAGAAGTATGGGGAGATGGCTTACAAACTCGAAGCTTTTTGTACATTGATGAATGCGTTGAAGCAGTTTTGAGATTGATGGAAAGTGATTTTGCCGGACCTGTCAATATTGGATCAGAAGAATTACAATCGATTAATCAATTAGCTCAAATGTCGATTGATATTTCGGGCAAACAAATTAAGATCCAAAATATCTGCGGGGAGGATTTTATCCAAAAATACGGCTTCCCTTGCCCGATGGGAGTTCGTGGCAGAAATTCGGACAATACATTGTATGCAGAGAAAATGGGCTGGTCGGTTTCGCACCCCTTGGTGATTGGTTTAAAGCAAACCTATGATTGGGTAAAGTTGCAGGTGGAGGGGAGTGGTTTTTTTAGTTATTAGTTGTTAGTGTTTAGTTATTAGAAAAGAGAAAACGGGAAAAGAGAAAACAGGAAAAGTGAAAACTGGAAAAGAGAAAACTGGAAAAGAGAAAAGTGAAAAGAAGAAACATAACTAAACACTAATAACTAATACCTAAATACTAATCCCTTTTCCCTAAAAACTCCCCCATGGTAGCATGGTCTTTGGAGTTAATGTCTTTTCGTTGGATAACATTCAAAAGGGTTTTGAGCAGTATTTGACAATCCAAGAGAAAGGATTGTTGTTCCACATATTCCACATCGAATTCAAATTTCTGTTCCCAAGTGATGGCATTTCGTCCATTAACTTGTGCTAGGCCAGTTATCCCTGGACGAACATTATGTCTTTTTGATTGTTTTTCTGAATACCTCGGTAAATATTTCATCAACAAAGGTCTAGGCCCCACCAAACTCATGTCGCCCTTCAAGACATTCACCAATTGCAACAGCTCATCCAAAGATAAAGCGCGCACCTTTTGACCGATCCAAGTTAGTCGTTCTGAATCTGGCAATAAATTTCCATTTGTATCTTTTGCATCCGTCATGGTTTTTAACTTAATGATCCGAAAAGGCTTACCATGTAAACCTGGCCTCATTTGAGTAAAAAATACCTGCCCCTTGTTAGTGATGAATAAAATGAATATGGTTACCCCAATAAATGGCGATAGCACGATAAGTAGAACTAGTGAAATAAGAAAATCGAAAGAAGGCTTAAATAATAGCTTATACACTATGGATGAATCTGCGTTTTTTGTTCAAAATATCTGCCAAATTTAACATGAAAAGAAAAGAACAAATTTCTTAACTTGAAAAATGCTTTTGACTGCACAAAACTAGGAATTAATAAAAGGATATAAAACTTTCTTGTTATACTGATGTTCGATAACAATAATTTCAGATAACCTTTCCGGTACTTGTCCATCAAGATTTTAAAAAGTACATCTTCTTCAGGAAAATGGAGTTTCAGTTTAATAGAATCGCTTATGAGAAGTTTTAAATAGGCAAACATTGTTTCGTTGACCAATTTTGAATCCTTTACATGTTGAAAATAATCGATTCTAATTTCAAATACCTCATGTTTCTTAAAATTTTTCAAGGAAAACGGCTTATTGGATTCGCTACCCATTCGAATCAAATAAAAATAAAGTGGTTTTGTCAAATAAACAATTTTATCTGCCCGATAGGCCAGAAGATAATTAATAGATTCATCTTCAAACATTTGCCTCACAGGAAATCTTAGTCCTTCGAATATTTCTTGTGCGTATAATTTTCCGTTTACCGTAACAAATGTATTTAGATTATTTGTTTGATAAAAATTCAATATCACTTCTTGAGGGCTGAACACAATTTCACTATTTGGGAGATCATAAGTGTTTTCCGAAATAATTTCATCACTTGCAAATGTTTTATAATTCACGAAGGAAATCTGCGATTTCGTTTCCAATAAGGCTGCAACAGAAAGAGAAACAAAATCAGTGTGTATAAAATCATCCGCATCAACAAAAGCAATAAAGGCACCTTTAGCAATGTCCAATGCTACATTTCTGGCCGAAGATATTCCCCCATTTTCTTGATTAATGATAACAATTCGGTCATCTATTTTGGCAAAAGATTCACATATTTCCAAGCAGTTATCTGAGGAACCATCATTTACTAAAATAATTTCCAAATGCGGATACGACTGTCCTACTAAACTTGACAAACATTTAGGTAAATACGCTGCTACATTATAAATGGGAACAATAATGGTTACAAATAATGGGGATTTCATAGAAAAAACATAAATTCAGAACAGTCAAAAATAAAATAAAAAAGCGTTTAAAACACTTTATCCAAAGCTGATTCAATTCTTTGCCATTCATCCTCGGTCAAGTTAGAACCACTTGGCAAACAAAGTCCCATTTCGAATAATTGATCTGAAACTCCTGTCAAAAAACGAGGTGCATCCTGAAATACAGGTTGTTGGTGCATAGGTTTCCAAAGTGGGCGGCTTTCGATCTGATCTTTTTCCAAACTAAGACGCAAATGCTCCCTTGTTATTCCATTGTTCCTTACAGGATCAATAAGAATACAGGTCAACCAGCGATTGGAAAAATATCCATGTGGTTCCATTTGAAATTCAATATGAAATCCTTGTTGATTTTTCTTTTCAAAAAAAGATTGGTATCTGTCAAAATTAGCTCTTCTAGCCTTCACACGATCATCCAATACTTCCAATTGGCCTACACCAATACCTGCACAAATATTGGACATGCGGTAATTATAACCGATGTGAGAATGTTCATAATGCGGTGCTGCATCACGGGCTTGCGTCGCTAAAAAGCGAGCTTTTTCAATAACTTCTTTTTTATTGGATAACAACGCTCCTCCACCCGATGTAGTAATAATTTTGTTTCCATTGAAACTATAAATCCCAAAATCTCCAAAAGACCCGCAGGACTTTCCTTGAATGTTAGACCCTAATGCTTCTGCAGCATCTTCAATGACAGCTATGTTATATTCAAGTGCAATACGCATGATTTCAGGCATATTGGCAGGCATACCATACAGGTGAACAGGGATGATGGCTTTGGGCTTCTTACCGATGGACAAATAATGCACAATGGCTTTTTCTAAAGCGATGGGACACATATTCCAAGTATCTTTCTCTGAGTCAATAAAAACAGGAATGGCTTTTTGATAAGCGATGGGATTGGCAGAGGCCGAAAAAGTAAAACTTTGGCAAAGGACAATGTCACTTTGTTCCACTCCAGCTAAAATGAGTGCCAAATGAATGGCAGATGTTCCGCTAGACAATGCCGCTACATGACTAACTCCACTATATTTAGCTAGGTTTTCTTCTAATAAATTTACCCAAGGCCCCAAAGGAGCCACCCAATTACTTGAAAAAGCTTCTTGAACATATACTAATTCACTTGAACCGAGATGAGGAGAAGAAAGCCAAATTTTATTCTGAACCATAACAAAATACATATTAAATCAGCTATAAATTTCTGACTCACAAAAATAAAAAATAAAGACGCATTATTTTGATGAATGTAGGTAATTCTTAATTTCTAAGATTAAATCTTTATCAACCTTTTCATCAATTTTTCTAGCAAATAGAAATGGAGAATTTTTCATATACTCCCAATCCGTTAACCTCCATGTATACGGACTACTCCCATCCCTTCTAGACCAATCAATTAAGCGCATATTTTGTGAATCAGGAAATTCAATTTCTATTTCATTGCCTTTAAATGAAGAATATTTTAACTCTGTTTGAATGAAAACCTCCGTACAACAAAGTGTGTATTTATATGAATTTTCAATTGACTGCTTTTTAGATAAAATATAGGAAGCAAATTTGGAAGTAATGGAAACCCATTGAGCCCCATGATAATAAGTTTGAAATTCTCTTTTTCTTTCAAAGCCAAGCCATTTTTGTGTTAACATCAAGCCCAACCTCAACATCTTATAAATTCTATTCCCTCTGTAATTATAGCCTTCTACAAAAAAATGGTAATATTTCGACTTCCAATCGGCGTAAAATAAATTTTCTTGATTGTATCCAACATATTCTAAATCAGTATGTTTAAAAAAATCATGAATTTCATCTTGAGTTTTAATTGGTAAATCTAAACCCGACAATAAATGCAAATAATGGTAGTTATCTTCCTTTAAGGCACATTCAAATAAAATCAATTCCGCTTGAATCTCGCTCAATCCACCCCAAAACAAGTGTTTTTTTTCTTGATTAGATATAATGAACTTTGATTTTTTTGGAATATACGTTAATTGCTCAACTGACAGATTAGATTTACCATCGATAAATAGAAAAATATCATTTCTTTCATCGTCGATTAATTCTAACAAGATAGATAGCTGCCAAGGATTCATGTGAGCCATCAACAGATAGGCATGTTTTTTGGTTAACATTCAATCCTAACTTTTATTTGTTAAGTGATTTTTAATTTCCGTGATTAAACTTTTATCAACCCTTTCGTCAATCTTTCTAGCAAATAGAAATGGCGAATTTTTCATGTATTCCCAATCAGATATCCTCCAAGTATAAGGACTACCTCCATCAGCTCTAGACCAATCAATTAATCGCATATTTTGCGAATCAGGAAATTCGATTTCTATTTCATTGCCTTTGAATGAGGAATATTTCAATTCCGTTTGCGCAAAAATTTCATCAGCACACTTAGTGTATTGGTAAGTCTTTATTAGAGATTCTTTTCTCGATAAAAGATATGACGCAAATTTTGAGGTAATGGAAATCCATTGTGCCCCATGGTAGTAGGTTTCGAATTCTCTTGTTCTGGCATACCCAATCCATTTTTGAATGAACATGAAAATCAATCTACACCTTCTAGCAAACTTATTGGCTCTATAATCAAACCCTTCCACAAAAAAATGGTAATATTGGGTCTTCCATTCAGCTTGGTCTAATTTCCCATAATCATAACCAATATATTCTAGATCGGTATTTTCAAAAAATTGGTGGATTTCATCTTGTGTTTTAATGGGCATATCTAAACCTGATAAAACATGTAAATAATGATACTCACCTTCTACCAAAGCTCTTTCAAACAATTTCAATTCTGCAAGCATTAAACTAATCCCAGCCCAATACAAGTATTTTGATTCCTCATTCGCCAAAATGAATTTTGATTTTTTAGGAATATACGTCAATTGATCAACTGACAAACTGGATTTACCATCAATAAAAAGAAAAATATCATTTCTTTCATCATCTAATAATTCCAACAAGATAGATAGTTGCCAAGGATTAATGTGAGCTATCAATAGATAGGCATGTTTTTTGCTTACCATTCAAAACTAACTTTTATCTGTTAAGTGATTTTTAATTTCGGTGATTAACCTTTTATCAACACTTTCATCAATCTTTCTAGCAAATAGAAATGGCGAATTTTTCATGTATTCCCAATCTGACATCCTCCAGGTATATGGACTATTACCTTCACGTCTAAACCAATCAATCAATCGCATATTTTGTGAATCGGGATCACCAATTTGGGTTTCATTTCCTTTGTATGAAGAATATTTCAATTCCGTTTGAATAAATATTTCGTCAGCACATATCGTATATTGGTAAGTCTTTAAAATAGCTTCTTTCCTTGATACGATATAAGAAGCAAATTTTGAAGTGATAGATACCCAATTAGATCCATGGTAATAAGTTCCAAATTCTCTTTTTCTCTCAAATCCAAGAATTTTTTGAGTATACATCAGAACTACCCTTAAGACCTTAAAAAGAATATTTCTTCTATAATCGAACCCTTCTACAAAAAAATGATAATATTTAGTCTTCCAGTCAGCAAAAACTAAATTTTCATCATTATATCCAACATATTCTATATTCGAATGTTCAAAAAAATCATGAATCTCGTCTTGCGATTTAATAGGCAAATCCAATCCTGACAATAAATGAAAATAATGATATTGATCTTCTGCCAATGCTCTTTCAAATAAAATCAATTCTGCAAGTATACCGCTAACCCCTCCCCAGGAAATATGCAAGGAATTTGTATTGGCCAAAATGAATTTTGATTTTTGGGGAATATAGGTCAGTTGATCCTCTGACAAATTTGATTTACCATCAATGAAAAGGAAAATATCATTTCTTTCATCATCAAGTAATTCAAGTAAGACAGATAACTGCCAAGGATTGATGTGCGCTATCAAGAGATAGGCATGCTTTTTTGTCATAATTCAGAACGGGTTCTGCAAATATAACAGAAAAAAACATGCTACTTACCCTTTAACAAAGGCAATAAGATCATTTAGAACAGAAATTGTGTGATTAGGCAAATTATTTTTGGGGACATGCCAATCTTGTGGATGCACATTTTTACCGTTGTCTTTCAAACAGATTGTTTTCCAACCCAACTGATTTGGGCTGATAAAATCTTTCTTGATATTATCAGCAATGTAAAAAAATTGAAAATCAGGATATTTTTCTGTGAAATACAGATAGTTATCAGGGTTTGGCTTTTCACTTCCAAATTCCTCTGATATGATAATTTCTTGAAAATAATGCTCTATTCCCAAGGCCTTTATTTTATTTCGTTGGGTCTTAGAACGGCCATCGGTTAACAAAGCCAATGTTACATTTTCTAGTTGAAAAAAGGCTTCCAAAGTATTTTTAGTAACACTATCAAGTGAGATTTTTGGTACATGCAACCGATACATTTCAATTAAATCGGTTAATTGGATCGGTAAAGCATATTGATCTATAAGTTCTTGAAAGACGTTTTTTTTCTCAAAATAGCTTTTTACCATATCTTGATAAACCGTATGGTCTAATTGGAAAGTATCACAAATAAATTGATATCCCGATTGAAGAAAATCCACTTCCTTATACAATGTATCATCCAAATCAAAAACCAATAATACCTTGTTATTAACCATCATAATCGCGCACAATAACTTCATCATCGTAGCGAAGCATCAAGGTGTTTTCATCCCACGCTTCAGAATATACGAAAGATTTATTTTCTACATATTCCTCTAAAATCAATTTAGCAAAATTCGCCCCTGCCTGATAACTCAATGGATATCCCCCTCCAAATCTAGGATTGATTTCAATTCCAAAAATCTCTCTGCTTTGAAGATTCAAAAATACTTGGATCGTCAAACAACCTCTTGCTCCTTCCAAATAAGAAAGCTTATTTTTCATCCAATCCAATACTTCATTTTTCCTCGTTACCCCTTTACTTATTTCTCCTGCGCGAACCTGAATTCTTTCTCTGGGAACTGCCATCACTAATTGATAGCTTTGATCATAATAGGCATCTATGGTGAATTCCTGATAATGCGCCTTGTCAAAATATTCCATGAAAACAAAGTTCTCCTCTGAAAAGTCAGTTGGATTAAAATCATCGGATTGATGAAAAACATGTAAATTTTGACTTAAACTTCCAGAGATAGGCTTAACAAATAATGGAAATTGCACGTCATGTTTTGAAAATTGTTTAGGATAATTTATCCCCAATTGATCAAATAGTCCGATGGTCCATTTTTTATTTCTGCAACTTTCAATCAGTAAATCATCTGAAAGAATTAATTGAATACCATGTTGCACAAAAAGCGCTATATTTTTGGATAAAACCAGCAGTTCCGTATCGATCGTTGGAACAATTATTCCGACATTATTTTGGGTACATATGTCGATCAACTGAGAAATATAATCTTTATCTAGAACACTTAATACTTGAAATGCCCGGTCTGAAATCTCACACGCAGGAGAAAGTTTGGGTTGCATATCCGTTGTAAAAACGAGTGTTTTATACCCTTTTGCTTTGAACGATTTTTGAAAAATTCTGACCAAAGAAACTCGCTGACCTGCAGAAGTTATGAGTAAATTTCGATGCATAGGAAACGCTTTATTTATTCAATTAGGTAATTTTTTACTATTACCAATTTCTAATTTTTTCATGATTAATTGAAACGAATGTCCAACTAAATATTTCGACTCTAATAATTTCCTAGCATTTTGACCTAAAACCTCTATTTCATCATGTTGAATAATTTTTTCAATGGCCGAATTCATTTGATTTATATCCCCTGAAAATACCTTATATCCACATTTTGCTAATTCTAATTCATCACCAACATCCGAGTTTACATCAGTTGCGGCAATGACAGGCTTTGATTTTTCCAAATAGGATAACAAACGTGATGGGAAATTAGGGATAAGAAAGTTTTTGTTCAAAAAAATCAAACCCACATCGCAGCTCTCTAAAATGATGTCATAATCCGCCTTGGGCAGCCCATGGATTAACTTAGCATTTAGGGGTTGATGTATTTCAAACCAATTTTTCAACATCCCATATTCCGTTCCATTCCCAATGACTAAAAAATATGCCTTCCCCGACTGATTAGTTGATATTGTATCAATCAAAAATTCAATTCCCTGCGGTTTCCCCAAGTTTCCTCCATAAATAAAAATGGTTTTATCCAATGGCAAGGAATATTTTTTTCGAATTTCTAATTTATCTAAAGTGGAAAAATTGGAAAATATGGGATCTATCGAGTTGGGGTTAACTTCAACTTTTGCGGAATCAAGATAAGGATGAACCGTTAAAAGATAATTTACATTGGCATTCGACATACATCCAATCCAATCAGAGACTTGATATAAACGCTTTTCTTTCTTTTTAAAAAATTTGTGCAAAATTCCATCTTTTTTAAACATGTTCAAATCAATGGCATTTTGAGGAAATATATCTTTTAATAGCAAATAGGATATAGCATTATCCCGTTTTTTAAAATAATGTATGACTTTTTCAAAAGTGATGGGAGGTGTTGAATAAAGTATTAAATCAAAATGAGTATTTTTTAAATATTTTTTTGCCGCACGTAAATATTGGTATTCCACCGCTAACGTGCCTATACCTTTTTCAACTATAGACGTTTTTTGAATATTAAACGTTTTTACCTGTAATATAGTAGCACCATTACTGTAAAGTATTCTAGTTGGGATTTTCTTTCTTCTTTCGACGGACGTTATTATGGTTACCTGATGACCATGATGGATAAACTCTCGAATTAAATCTTGATATATCCCTCTCTGGTCAAGGTCATTTATTTCCACTAATGTCAAAAAAAGTAAATTCATTACTTAACTTCTTTTTTCCAAACTATACGGTTCACATAATCTGTATAACTAATAATGATTCTAACTACTTTTTCTGAAACGTTCGGCATGGAATAATCAGCAACCTTTCTAAAATTTCTATCATTTCCTGTTTTTTGAAGGGTCAATTGTTCCAAACCTTGCATAATGCGAGTGGGATTCAAACCTACCATCATAACAGATGCTTCTTCCATTGCTTCTGGTCGCTCATGGGCCTCTCTTATATTTAAAGCCCTAAAATTCAAGGTGGAAGATTCTTCTGAAATAGTACCGCTATCGGATAATACAGCAAATGAATTTACTTGTAATGCATTGTAATCATTGAATCCCAAGGGTTTTAAAAATTGAATTTCAGGCCTCATCGAAACTTTTTTCGCTTCAATGACATTTCGCGTTCTAGGATGCGTACTGACGATAATAGGCAATTGGTACTTTTCTGCAATTAAATTTAAACTTTCCAAAAAAGAACTAAAGTTTTTATCATTGTTTACATTTTCCTCTCGGTGACAAGAAACCACAAAATATTGGCCTTTTGTCAAATGTAGTTTTTCTAAAACAGTTGATTCATTGATGCTATCTGCATAATGAGTCAATACCTCAAACATGGGCGAACCTGTCTTTATAATACGGTCAGCAGGCAATCCTTCTCTCAACAAATATTCCCTAGCAATGTCACTATAAGTTAAATTGATATCTGAAATATGATCGACTATTTTTCGATTTGTTTCTTCAGGCACACGTTGATCGAAACATCGATTCCCTGCTTCCATATGGAAAATCGGGATTTGACGTTTTTTGGCCGGAATTGCGCATAAACAGCTATTGGTATCACCTAAAACCAAAAATGCATCTGGTTTAATTTGCTCCAACAAAACATCTATTTTAATTAAAATATTACCGATGGTCTCAGTAGCCGTTTTACCAGCAGCTTCTAAAAAATAGTCGGGTTTACGGATTCCCAAGTCTTCAAAGAAAATCTGATTTAATTCGTAATCGTAATTTTGACCTGTATGAACAATGATATGCTCTATAGCTGGTGAGGCATCCAATGCTGCTAATACTCTAGACAATCGAATGATTTCTGGCCTTGTTCCAACGACGGTTGTTACTTTTAATTTCATGTTATTATAATATAAATATACCTATATTTCTCGCAGATTAACGCAGATTTATTTCTCGCAGATTTACGCTGATTAATAATCGCAGATGTTCGCTGATTTATTTCTGCGTTAATCAGCGCTTTAAAAATCTGCGCAAATCTGCGAGAAACATCTGTGCAAATCAGGGAGAAAAAAATCTCCGTATATCTGCGAGAAAAAAATCATTCGAGAAATATCAACTACTTGGCAATTTACTTCATTACCAACTTAATTTCAAAAAGGAATTCTATTTTTGGAAAATTCATTACAATGACCGAAAACGAAATTTCCTATATTGTCCGCGGAGCGATCTTTAATGTCCACAATAATCTTGGTCCAGGTTTATTAGAATCCGCTTACGAAGCTGCCCTAGTGTATGAACTTGAAAAAGCCAAATTATCCGTCCAACCCCAAAAAGGACTGCCTTTTAAATATGAAAGCGTTTATCTACCTACGGGTTATCGAGTCGATTTACTTGTAGAAAATAAGGTTATCATTGAATTAAAATCTGTAGAACATTTAATCGATGTGCATTACAAGCAACTTCTTACTTATTTAAAATTGTCTGGATTGAAACTGGGTTTATTGGTTAATTTCAATTGCTCTAATATCAATGAAAATATCAAAAGGGTGGTTTATCATTTGTAAAAATTTATTTCTCGCAGAATTAATTTCTCGCAGATTAAAAAGCGCAGATGGTCCCAGATAGTAATTGAAAAAAATCAGCGTAAATCTGCGAGAAAAATCTGCGAAAATCTGCGAGTAACATCCCCGAAAATCTGCGAGAAAAATCTGCGCTAATCTGCGAGAAACATCTGCGAGTAACATCCCCGAAAATCTGCGAGAACCATCTGCGCTAATCTGCGAGAAATAAAATCTGCGAGAAATAGAAAAAACTTTACACCACCTCAAAATACGTATCCGGATCACTTTCATCATAAAACTCATTGATCCAAAAATTCGTATACAACACCTCTTCCCCTATATTTTTGATATTATGCGTGTACCATACCGGCATGTCCACATAGGATGGATTCTCCCCATCTAAATAAAAATCCAAAACTTCGGCACTTCCAATTTTTCTCAACTGAATCAAAGCCTTCCCCTTGATCACCGAAAAACGTTCAATCTTTCTCGTATGAAAATGATTCCCTCGTGTGATGCCCGGAACAGTCGTGGAAAATGAAACCTGCCCCCCCACTTCCAAACGAATAATTTCCACAAAAGTGCCTCTAGGATCCGTATGCTGAATGTAATTCTTTGGAAAATAAGCCTCCAAATCCATGAAACTTCTATAGGTATTAAACAGCTGAACCTCAAATGTATTAACAAGTGAAGGAATTTGGCCACTTTCTAAATAAACCATTTTAAAATACTCCAACTTACTCAAAACCTCTGACACCTTTATTTTAACAGATGCAGGTACTATATGCAAATGATCATTTAAGTCCCGATCAATAACATCTATCATCGAATGGACCAAATCCCCAACATAAATCAATTCTACTTCACTATCGGTTAAAATACTTGGATTCTCATTGTGTGTTAACTTATAACAAAAAGTAGAGATGAATGAATTGTAATTGGGTTTCCCAAAGGGCCCAAAAACATTCGGAACCACCATTCCAACCAATTTGCCACCCGTATTTGCCGCCCAATTCGCTAATTTTTCTCGACTCAATTTTTTTGACAAACCATAATCACTCCCATTTTCCTCCTGGGTAGAAGAAGAAAAAACAATTTGAGCTTTGGACTTGGTCGCAAGCAATGCCTCGATCAATTTATCCGTTAATTCAATATTGGTATCATGAACTACTCTGGTATCTGAATGTCGGTTCATCGCGGCTAAATGCACAATGACATCACATTGAGAAACGAATTTATTCAGTAAATCCTCCTCCGAAAAAAATGATTTTTCAAATTCAATGCATTGATATTTTTCTGGCGACAATTTCAGCGTTTGATAAAGGTGATTACCCACAAATCCATGCTGCCCTGTTATTCCTATTTTAATCATTTCAGTCAGATTATTATACCAACAACTCTTTGACGTCTTCACCAAATACCTCTTTTTTGATATAAGGCAAATTAGATAGCAAAGCAATCATTTTTTCTGCATCCAATTGTTCGGTGTTGGATGAATGATAATCTTCTATCTGAGCCATTTGGGTAGCCCCTTCCGAAAAATATTGGTTGTAATTCAAATCTCGGTTGTCGGCAGGAATACGATAAAAATCTCCCATATCTTCTGCTTTTAACATTTCTTCTCTCGTACAAAGTGTTTCATACACTTTTTCACCATGCCTAGTTCCAATGATTTGGATAGGATTGTCTGCTTGGCAAATTGTCAGCAAGGCTTTGGCTAAGTCACTAATTGTCCCAGCGGGAGCTTTATTGACAAACAAATCACCCGCATTTCCATGCTCAAAGGCAAATAATACCAGCTCCACCGCATCCTTTAATGACATCAAAAAACGCGTCATGTTGGGATCTGTAATAGTTAATGCTTGACCAGATTTAATTTGATTGACAAACAAAGGAATAACAGATCCTCTGGAAGCCATCACATTTCCATAACGAGTTAAACAAACAGTTGTGTCCCCAGCATTCCGAGAAGCCGCCACCGCCACTTTTTCCATCAACGCTTTGGATATACCCATGGCATTAATGGGATAAGCCGCCTTATCAGTACTTAAACATATCACTTTTTTCACTTGATGTTTGATAGCAGAATCAATCACATTCTGCGTACCAAATACATTGGTTTTTGTGGCTTCCAAAGGAAAAAATTCACAAGAAGGCACTTGTTTCAATGCCGCTGCATGAAATACAAAATCCACTCCTTGCATAGCTTTATCCACACTAGCAATGTCCCTAACATCTCCAATATAAAATTTCAGTTTCTCATTTTTCAAGGAGATCCGCATATCATCCTGCTTCTTCTCATCTCTACTAAAAATACGAATCTCTTTGAAATGATCCGTATCCAAAAATCGATTTAAAACGGCGTTTCCGAAAGAGCCTGTTCCGCCGGTTATAAGGAGTATTTTATTTTTCATTATTAACTTGTTTCATTAAATCAATTAATTCTTCAACTTTGTTATATATTTTTTTTGTCGTCAATTTACCCTTTTTTTGTATTGCCATATCTAGAGCAAGGCTAATACTTTCGCTAGAAAAAGGGTCAAATAAATAACTTGGATTACAAACTTCATGCGTATAAGGCAAGTCAGCCGCAATCACTTGACATCCGCAATTAATAGCCTCTAGAAGCCCCAAGCCGAAGCTTTCCTCTAAAGAAGGGTAAACCAAATATTCTGCTTTATAATAATGTTTAAACAACTCATCCCTGTCACTAACATATCCTAAATTTAAAATTGGATATCCTTTTTCTTTTAGATTATCAATTTTTTCTAAAAGCTGGGTATAATACTTTTCATCAAGCGTAATAATCAATTTTCCTAATTTAAATTTATCATAAAAATCACAAAATGCATGTATCAATCGAATATGATTTTTATGAGGAGAACCGCTGCTCACATACAAGAATGTATTTGCCTCTCTTAATAAATTAAATTTGTCTGTATTATCTTCATAAATTGGTAACACTAATGTTCGAGAACTTGAAAGTTTGAATTTATCCATCAAACTCGACTTGATCAAATTCGTTTGAACTAAAAAATAATCAGAATTTTTTAGCAAAAATTTAAAGATGTTTTTTTTTAAAAAAAATCTTAGTTTATTAAAATTATCCAAATATAATGCCCCATTTAAATACATAGATTGATGAAAATAGGTATAAACAGGAATATTTAATCTTATAGAAGGAGCCAAATTCGCAAAACATAAAACTGCAGAAAATTTATTTTGATTTTTCAGATAAAATAAATGTCTACTAATTATTGAAGAATCTACATATATTTTTCTTTCGTTAGGAATAAAATCATAATTAACCCTTGAATCAAATAAATAATAAACATTTAAATTTTCTGATTCAAATTTAGAAATCACATAGTCTAACAAGATTTTGCCACCTCCATTATTCGTAATAAACATACTGTCTAGTAAAATCATAATCAATTATTAAATAATTTCGACAAATTCTCTAAAACCTTTGAGGTTTGGTTAATTGCCGTTTTGTTATTAAAAATAAATTTTCTTGCCGAAGAACCCTTTTGAATCAACTCATTTTTGGGAGAATTGGATAAATTGAAAATTGCCTCGTGTAAATCTTCTATCGCATCTCCCTCGATTACATAACAATAATCAAAATATACGGCAGGCACACCTGGCAATCTATACATCAATGTTGCGGTACCCGATGCAAAATACTCCATTGTTTTAGAAGGAAAAGAATACTTTGTGAATTCCTCATTACCTTTCCTAGGATTAATTAATAAATCAGCATTCGCTTGTAACTCACGTACTTCACTTACTTCTAAATTGCCTAAATAAATAATTCTATCGTCAACATTTGAGGCACTTTCTACGACATTAGAATTAGTACCTGATCCACATATCACTAATTTCACCTTTTCTTTTTTCAACAATGAAAATGCCTCTAGTAATTCAACTATTCCACTTCTATTATCCAAAGATCCTGTATATAATATTGTAAAAAAATCATTTGAATTAGTTGATTTCTCTACCGGCTTTTGATTATCATCATATAATCCCTCAATAACAACATATGGCTTATTCAGTTTATTCAACTTTTGATTCATCATCTCAGTTAAAAAAACAAATCCATCAACAGATTTCAATAGTTTATTCACCCGATTATTTTCAAATAGCCGAATATACAATCGATATAAATAAGTTGAATCAGAAGGGAATTCAGGTAGATCAGGAACAATTAAACATATCTTAACTGATTTATGTTTTTTTTGAATTTCAATGGCAGCCTTTAAATAAACCCAATTGAGCGAATATATAATGATGGTAGAATTGGGTTCGCTTTTGACCAACTTATTAAGTTGCTTAAACAAATTGACATATTTTGCAAAATTTTTAATGATGGGTAAATTGATAAAACCAACACATATCCCATTTTTTTCATTTAAAAATTCAAAATATCGAGCTTTGAAAAATAATTTTTTATAGAAAAAAGGATAATATCCTATAAATGGAGCTGTTATTAAAAATAAGTTGTTTTTCAAATGAAATTCCAATCCTTTTATGAAAGCCAATTGGAAATTATTGGCGGCAACTTGAATAATATTTTTTGAATTGTCTATTATTTCCCGTTCTAATTCTCTTGGAAAAAATCCTCCCAAAAATATCACTTTATTCATACTTGTATGGTTGATTAAAAATCATCAACTATTTTAATTTTTGAAATAAATAATTCTTTCTTTCCAGTTGAAAAATAGAATCTACTATAGAAATTGAGGTTTAAACTATGGCGCGTCCGAATGTCTTTTTTTGTTTTATCATTAAACCAGCTATGAAGCAATGAACTAAAAAAAACAAGTACATACCGTCTAAGATAGGCTCAACCATAAATACCACTGAAATAGATACCCAAAATACGATGAAATAATCTCGAAGAAAACTAGGCAATTTGAAGTAAATGGATTTCAAAAAAAATAAGGTTAATAAAAATGAAAAAATGACCAAGATTAAAAACGGTATTAACCCGCCCACTCTAGCTACGTCTAACCATAAATTATGAGCATAGCCGTATCTCGCTAATGGCCATCCAAAAGGGTCAGTGAAAAGAGAGCCAATACTCCCTGTCCAACGGCCTATTCTTCCTCCAGCAGTTGCAAACCCATTTTCATCAGAATCCATTCTGTCTGAGAAAAAAAATAAAATTTCTTCGTTATTGGAAATGAATTGAGAAATCAGTCCTATGGAGAAAATCAAACCAACAACGATGATCAAACGATTTATTTGCTTGTAATACTTGAAATTCTTTAAAATAATGACCCCTACACAAACAAAACTAATGAATAATTGCGTGCGACTTCCCAGACGTAGAACGCAAGCCAAAGAAATTAAAAAATGGATAAATATCCCAAATGAAATAAACTTCTCAATCTTACTTTTTCTATAGGAAAATATAAGAGCAAAAGAAGCCATACTAAAGGTAAAATATGATCCTAAACCTGTGGCTGAAACTACTAAATCCTCATTCCATATTAAGTTCATATTTCTTGATCCCACCAAAAAAGAATTATCTGAAATTTGCTTTAGTATTGAAATAATAGGGATAATAGAAAATGATAGAGAAATTATAAAGAGAAGAAATACAAATGCTGAAGGGGAATAATTTTTTGATGTTAGGACTTTTGCCGCCGCATATACAATAACAGGCGAAACCAAATTAAACATAGAGGTAATTAGGCTGGTTTGGTCTGCTTCCTGTGAATTAAAATACCCCATGAACTCAAAAAACAAACTAAATATTCCTAGCAAAATCATGTAAATATCAACAGATTGCAAACTTTTTTTCAAGTTTAAAATCAAATAAATACTCATTAATACAATAATTCTGTACCCATAAAAATAGGGATTGATTAAAGCGGCAATAATAACAAACAAAAGGAAAAATTCCTTTTTAATAAAATCCTTAATTTCCTTCATTCCATATTTGGGAATAAATTTTCATCATATTTTGCAAATTTTCAGACCGATTGTGCCTGAAGGAAGCAATTTCAATCCCACCCTCGGATAATTTCGATGAAAGAGCTTGATCATTAAATATTCTACGTATACAATCTGCCAACATTTCTACTTCTTCAAAACGATACAAAAGTCCACTTTCCCCATCTTTTATCATATCAGGTACACCACCACTATAAGATGCTATTGTTGGCACCCCTAACAATTGCGCTTCACCTACAGAATTTGGACTATTTTCTATAGATGATGGACATATAAATACATTGGCATTTTGGTAGGCTTTTACCATATTATCTGTATCTAAAATTCCTAAGAATGACAAATGATTTTCCAACCCATGTTGTCTAACTAATTTGCCAATGTATTTCCCATAACCCGTGAACTTAATTTTTTCTAAGAAGCTTTTTCGTTGAATAATATTTGATCCTGCAACATTTATTTTGATCAGTGGAAACTCCTCCTTTAATAAAGCAATAGCTTTTATGACTTGATGAAGACCTTTTATTGGGTAACTGGCTTGGCTCAAAAAAATAGAATATCTGAAGCAACTTGAATTTGACCACTTTTCTGCCTGATAAAATGGAACTCGTAGGGACTCATTGCAAAAATGATAATGAACTAATGGATTCAAAGTTTTAACATGCACGGCATCCCAATTGGTTCGACCTATGACATGTTTGGATTTGCGTATTAATTCTTTTTCTATCTGCCCCTTTTTTTCAAATAACTTGCGACCTTGGAAGATGGATGCATTCCTAACAATATCGTAAAAACTAATATTGAATAGTATTTCTAAATTAGACAAACCCGATTTATAATACTTTTCATAAACACTGACTAAACCTTGAATAGAGACAACAAATTTTGCTTCAGGAAAAACAGAGGTAAATACATAACCATGCGGATATTCTGATCCATGAAGATGTACCAAATCAGGCCTAAAGTGATGGTATACTTTTTTCCACATTTCTTCTAATTCTGGCGAATTTGGCTTGTTAATATGGTTGGGAATTAAATAATAATCAACTTGATCTATAGTCATGGATCGAAATTCCTTACCATGATAAATAGAAGCCACAGCTATTTCAATTTGGCTATTTTGCAAATCTTGAAACAAACTAAACATCCAACCACCAAAACTAGGTATAGGAATACCCAATTCTTTGGAAGGAGCGGGAAAAATCAAATTTGTTATCCAAAGTACTTTCATTTCAATTATAATACCTTTTTCAGGACGGAAAGTTGATAATTAGGATTATAATATTGATCAATTTTAGCATAAGCCCTGTCTCGAACTGCTTCTCTTCGTCCCTTTTCAAGTCCTAACCATTTTTCCATTTTAAGTGCCAAATCTATAGCGTCGTTTTCAATAAAAAAATCACCCGTTTCCCCTTCTTCGATTACTTCAAATTCTGGCATTTGAAATTTAAAATTGTTATGTGTAATACATGGAGTACCATAGGATAATGAATGGACAGAGGTTAAGCCTATATTTCCAGGAGAAACACAAACATCGGAATTGTAAATTAAATCACCCAATATATTTTCGTCGTAACAAGGGCCATATTCCCAAAGGCATGCTTCTAAATTTACTCCTGCAGAAAAATCCAACCTAAAATCTTCCATTTTTTCACCTAAAAGGACCAAATTACAAAATACATTGCGTGTATGTAATAAGTTCATGGCCTCTAAAATTAAATCAATTTTTTTGACTCTTTGCAATCTCCCAACATAGATAATGACTGGAAAATTGTTCCCAAAATGTGAAGAATAAACATCGGACTCATTCAATTTAGAACGAACCTTTAATTGAAGCTCATGGTGCAAGGAATTATAAATAACCTCTAATTTCTCTACCTTAAATCCTTCTGAAATCATCAACTTTTTACCATAATTGCCATACAATAAGATTTTATTTGACAAATAATAAAGTGGATAGTTTATTAATTTCCCCGTGAAAGTTAAAGGTTGTTGCATTCCATGGGTCCAAATTATGACTTTTTTATTGAGTAATCTGGCAAAAATGGCAATCAGCCAATTAGATAAAATACTGGAATCACCGGTCAATAGGAATGTTTTATATGATGGTTTAAAAACCAGTTTTAAGACATTTTTTTGCCAGATAAAAAATGTATTTCCCAAATAACAATTTTCAATCTCTTGTTTAAAGCCTTTTAGTTCGCCATAATTTAATTTTTTAATAGGCGTAGATGATTTATCCCCAAAATAAAAATCACAATCTAGTTCCTTCCCCATTAATTCATAAATGGAGGACCGATAATGAGGTGCAAAATTGAAAATACAACAAATTTTACTCACTCCACCTTTCATTTTTCGATTGAGAAATAAAATCCAAGGCCTTATCTTTTAGGAGATACAACTCTGGTATTTTCAAGTAGTGAACAGCAGGAAAATAAATCAACATCCCAACAATCAAACTAACAATAATCTTTAAATAATTATTTTCGATATAAAATATTGCGGCAAAGATCGATAAAGCCATCAGAATGGAAGCAAATAAAATGGGCAAACAATCTCTGATTTGCTTCAAAGGGCCATAACTTAAAAATTTACCTGGGTAATAGGTGTTAATAAAAAAATGTACCATAGTTGAAAGAACCTCAGCAATAGCTACCGCAATGATACCATGTCGAATCGCAATTAAGATAAAAAGTACCCGAACTGTTAATTTAACGTATTGCTGTTTTAAAATTAAGTCACTTCTTCCAATGGAATAAATCAAATTAACGTTCACTCCTGATATCAAAGTAATCAATCGCGCAAAACAAAATAATTGAAGAATCGGGACAGCCTCCAACCATTTTTCTGTCAACAATGTTACCACAATGGGTTTTGCTAATAGGGCCAAACCGAAAAAAAATGGCATGGTAATCAAGGAAACTGACTTTATCGTCGATTTTGTCAAAAAAATTAATCGACTTTTTTCTGTTTGAATGGAAGAAAAGGAAGGGAATAATACACCATCAATTACGGAACTAAACGTTCCATACAAGATATCTACAAACTGAGTACCGCGGGTATAAAAACCCAAATTTTTGGTACTAAAATATTTGGCAATGTATAAATTCGAAACGTTATTAATGAAAATATTTAATACTGCTCCTATCAAAATTTTAGACCCGTACCCAAACATAGATTTTAATGAAAGTAAAGAAAATTCCAACAAAGGTTTCCATCGGACATAATACCACATCAACATCAATAATGAAACAGATTTGATAATGGTTTGAAACACTAGCGCCCACACTCCATATCCTTCATAAGCGAAATAAACTCCACAAGCACCACTCAATGTAATGGATATTAAATTGACTTTCGTTATCGTTTTAAATTCAAATTTCAGCGACAATAAGGTTTGTGGAATTGAAAAAAAAGCATTGATAGGCATGATGATTGCTAGCACCCGTATCAAATTGACGATTTCGACATTTTGATAAAATTCGGCTATAAGAGGAGCAGCGAAATAGATGATTCCATAGAGTAAAACTCCAACCCCTAAATTAAAATAGAAAATGGAAGAAATGTCTACTTGGGTTCTGTCTTGCTTTTGAACCAATGCTTTTGAATACCCAAAATCAACAAACACTTGCAAGAATGCAATGATAACCAATAATATTCCCATTAATCCATATTCGGAAGGAGATAATATCCTAGCCAAAACCACACCAAATGAAAATTGAACCGCCTGAGATAAGACTCTTTCAAGCATGCTCCAAATCATTCCATGAAAAATTTTATGGGTTAAACTCAAAACAATATAAAATTATGTAAGGACTTACGCCATTTCTATTCTAAAAGTGGGCAAGCATTTAATATAACCGATGCTGTTTAAACAGCTAAGGATAGTTCTACTAGACTCAAAGGTCCAATATTGGACCCCTAATTAATTTTATGGCATCTTTTTTAAAAAAGGATATTTCTTCAAACGAGTCAGAAATTGCAAATATTTCATAACCATTACGTTTGAATGAACTGATAGCTTGCTTAGATTTCAGATTCCCATTTTCGAAAAATCTATCATGAAACTCTATCAGTATTTGAGTAATCGAAATTTTCGCGTTTAAAATATTTTCAATTACGTCGTATTCAGAACCTTCGATATCCATTTTTAAAACATCAATATGAGAATGCCCCATCTCAGTCATAATCTCTTCTAAACACTTCATTTCGACACTGACTTTTTTCATTGTGTCAACATTTTTTTGAGAGATGACACTACCTGATACGTATTCAGGGTTAATAGGAAGATAAAAATCAACGTTACCACTTTTATCACTAATTCCAAATTCATAAAAATGAAATTCCTTCGGCAAATTCTGACCTTTAATCCAACTTATTGATTTTGGAGTTGGGTCAAAACCAAAGACTTGACAATTATGATTTTGAATTACAGCCTTATCAAATGATATATCTTCTCCTATACCAAAAGAGTAAACAATAGAGTTTTGATCAAGTAAATCAGGACAAATGTAAAATCCCCCATATGTGTTACCATACCAAGTGTGATTCAATTTTACATTCTTTTTTATGTGATGAAATTTTCTGATTAATTTTAAAACTAAAGGTCTAATTTTTGATACTAGTGACATAATGATTTTGGTTTATTTAACTTATAAAGATAATTAATAATTACTTTATCTTAACAAATACCTATAACCCTCTGTGTTATTATAACAATGCATTAACACTAGGTTTTTATAATCTAGCATCAACCAGTTCCCTATCCAACACCGATTTGATATCATAAATCACCGCTTCTCGGGTGTTTTTCAACTGATCAAAGTTTAACTTTAAAAATTCATCATGATATACATCTAAAATGATGCTATCATAACGCTCCAACGCGGGGGCCATGACTATACCATATTCATGAAAAACTTCTTCTGCATTTACATGGGGATCATAGACATCTACTTCTAATCCAAATTGGTTTAACTCGGTGTAAATATCCACTACCTTGGAATTACGGATATCTGGACAATTTTCCTTGAAGATAACGCCTAATATCAATGCTTTAGCACCTTTAATGGGCAATCCTTTATTGATCATCAACTTAAATACTTTATTGGCAACAAACATCCCCATGTTATCATTGACCCTTCTTCCAGATAAAATTACTTGAGGGTGATAGCCCAAACTTTCAGCTTTGTGTGCCAAATAATAGGGATCTACCCCAATGCAATGGCCACCTACTAAACCTGGCTTATATTTCAAAAAATTCCATTTGGTCCCAGCCGCTTCCAACACATCTTGGGTATCTATTCCAATACGGTCAAAAATCAAAGCCAACTCATTTACAAAAGAAATATTCACATCTCTTTAGGCATTTTCAATGGCTTTACTCGCCTCCGCCACTTTCATATTGGGAGCATTGTGTGTACCCGCCGTAATAATGCTCGTATATAAATTATCCACCTCTGTGGCAATTTCGGGAGTAGAGCCTGAAGTTACCTTTTTGATTTTCGTTAAAGTATTCACCTTATCTCCCGGATTAATTCGCTCTGGTGAATAACCACAAATGAAGTCGATATTAAAACGCAATCCGCTTTACTTTTCCAAAACTGGCACACATTCTTCCTCTGTACAACCCGGATAAACCGTCGATTCATATATAACGATATCTCCCTTTTTCAGTACTTTGCCCAAAATGGCCGATGCCTTTTTTAAGGGGATTAAATCAGGAGCTTTGAATTGATCGATGGGAGTAGGAACGGTATCAACATAAATCTGGCAAGCTTGAATATCTTGCAATTGATTCGTGAAAGTTAAATGGGTAGAAGATTTTATTTCAGCTTCATTGGATTCCAAGGTACGATCTATGCTAAGGCTTAACTGCTGAATCCTTTCTTGATTAATATCAAAACCAACTGTCGGATATTTCTTTCCAAATTCCACGGCCAATGGTAAACCTACATATCCAAGACCAATAATGGCCAGTCTTTTTTGTTCCATTTTTTAAATTAAATCTTGCTAAACTAAGTAAATTATACCTCTAATCGGACTAAAAATAGATGGTATTAAGCAAATTTAAAAACCAATAAAACCCGCTCCACCGGTAATTAAAATGTTCATCATCTAGTTAAAATCTTTCGTTTTTAGAAAAGAAAAGGTAGTAAGCATTCAAGCAATATTCAATCCATTTCGATTGATAGTGAACCCATTGTCCATTGTATAATTGCGGGGTTCCTCCAGAATGGCTTTTTGATTGGTAAATATGATCTAATTCAGCATTGGAAGGAGTAATTGTACCATAATCAAAAAATGAGACTCCTTTATTTTTCAAATAATCCATGATACTATCAATAATAAAATAGGCCGCTCCTACACTTCTAGATTCATCGCTGTTGGCGGCATATACATCATAAGCTAAATCAGCATGTACGTAAATAATACGACCGGAAACAGGCACCTGCTCTTCGTTATACACAAAAAAAAGCTTATAACTATTGGATTGAAAAAGTTTTATCAAGGAGGAAGATGAAATGGTATAAGGTAATTTTTTATTCACTTTCAAGTCTTGGAACAATTCACAAAATATGTCTAATTCATGATTGGTCGGTTTTTCAACAACACAAAACGACAATTTTGCCTGAGTCGCTAAACGAATGTTTCGATTCCAAGTTTTGTCTTTTTGATTAAAATGGTTGGCGGAAATGACCAAGGTTAATGGACTTAGAATCTTAATCATTGGTCTTAAAAAACCCGCTCTACGAATTCCAATTTCAAAGTCAATATTATAAAAAGAATAATTATTGATTTTAACAAAATTAAACCCCAACCGATAGATCTCTGAATAAAACTTTCTAATTTGATGCGAGCTCACATTGTTATTCATAGACTCGCCCGCAATAATTAAGTAATCTCCTAATAAAATGTTTTTATGTACAACTCCCCAACATCCCAGCTGCGGATATCCAATATCATCTAGTACAAAAACACACTGCGATTCTTTCAAATTTCGACTATCTAACCATGCTTCAGTTTGATTAAATGATACGTTGTCTATTCTTGCTTGTGCCTTAAAAAATTCTTGTCGTGTTGTAATCAAAATTTAATCAAAAAATCAGTAAACAAAAGATTGAAAATATCACACAATCTTTACTGCCACCTGCTCATCTAAGCGATTATAGGTCAAATAGGTATATTTCAGTTGACTTTCTTCTATAAACTCCTTAAATGCTTTGAATTCATCATTTTCCCAACCTGGAAAATTAAAGTATTCATCAAAGACATTCACGGTACCGGGTAATATTCTGCCCTTTAAATAGTGAAAAATGGTTTTTGTCGAACTATACAAATCGCAATCGATATGCAAATAAGCGACAGGTGCATCCCCAATTTTTTGAAGAAATTCGGGCAATGTTTGATCAAAATATCCTTTGACTAAAACGACATTTTGCTCCACCTTAGGTAAAGTATCCATGGCAAAAATACCTTTGTCAAAACCATCGCGCCAAAATTCAGGTAAGCCTTCAAAGGAATCAAATCCATAAACTATTTCGGAAGTACGCTTGGCAATATAATTCACCGTTTGCCCTTGATATACTCCAAATTCAAGAAAAAGACCGTTTAAACTTACTTCGGATAATGCATATTAATGTACGTTCCATTTTGAATCCTTTGAAACAACATCAGATATGTATTCTTCCACATAATCAACGGTGGTTTTTAAAGCTCTAACTTGTCGTTGAAATTGAATATTTTTAGCAAAGCGTTTTTCTATCCCTTTAGACAAGATATCAAATAATTGATTGGCAATTGAAAGGAATGTTTTTCTTAACATCATTTACGCTTTTCAAAAATTGCTTTAAAACTCAACTTGCCATTTTGTCTGAACTATGATTTTTCTGATTAAATGATTACAGTGATTTAAAAGTAAATAGTATGATTAAAAACAAAGAGTTATAATCATACAATCATATAAATCATAAAAATCATAGTTCAGACAATGGATGATGATTTATTTGATTTTCCCTCTTCCCGTTTTCTCTCTTCTCTTTTCTCTTTTCTAAAGCAGCTGCATTTTCTTATCCACGTCATCCAACATACCCAAAGAATATTCCAGAGGACTAATCAATGCCACACGGATTTTCTTTTGAATAAGAGGTTCTATTTTTTCTATCAATTGGTACAAATAGCTTTTATCAACATCACCCACCAAAACCAAATCTACAAAGGACGTATTTTTGCCTTCTGCCAAATCGCCAGTCAGGTAAACCTTTTCTAAGTCACCTACTTTATTCAGAATGTTTTCTATGATTTGATCCAAACCCACAAATTGAAGAATAATGCCTCTCAAAGATTGAAAGAGCGGGTGGGATTGGTTGATGGAATAATTCTTCACTTTGGAATTGTCCGGATCCTCGCTGGATTCTATCAATTTCAAATCGGACAATTTATTCAGCTCTAAGCGTACCGTATTGGAACTAACACCTAAATCCCGCTCCAAGCCACGCAAATAAACCTTGCTGGCAGGATTTAATAACAACTTGGTTAAAAGTTGTATGCGTATTTTACCGGTAAAGAGTTGTTCTAACATTAGGAGAGAGAGGAGAGAAAAGAGAAGAGAGAAAAGTGATGAGAGAAAACTCTTTTACCTTTTACCTATTACCTCTTACCTTTCTACGGCTTCGCCACTCTGACTCACAATAATAATTGAGCAGAGTGATACAATATTGAGTAGTAAATATACAAGATTTAACAGAATTTATGATTATTTGATTTGTCATTATATGTGAAAATGGGTGAATACAAATGAGCTTCATCTGAAAAAAATACCCTAAATTTCATTTTATTATGAAAAAATTGCAATTTGTCGGAATAGAATTATATAACCAATATGATCCAACGCAGAACATTTATCCAAAAATCCATTTTAGGTTCTACTGCTCTATTTACAAGCCCTCTATTATCCTTCCGTGGTTCTCCCAACGAAAAAGTTCTGATTGGTATCATGGGAACCAACAGTCGTGGAGCCTTTTTATCCAAATCCTTTTCCAAACTTCCCAACGTCGAAGTGGCTTTTGTTTGTGATCCTGATGCACAAGTTTTAGCCAAAACCATCGCAGATATTGAGAAGCAAACGGGAAAAAAACCGAAAGGTTACAGTGATATTCGGAAAATGTTGGAAGAAAAAGACATGGATGGATTAGCCATTTCCGCCCCGGATCATTGGCATACGCCAGCTGCGATCATGGGTTTACAAGCTGGTAAGAATGTTTATGTAGAAAAACCTTGTAGCCACAATCCTAGAGAAGGTGAACTGTTGGTAGAAGCTACTCAGAAATACCAAAAACTGGTTCAAATGGGAAGTCAACGACGTACCTTTGACAATGTACAAGACATGATTCAAAAATTGCATTCGGGAATCATCGGAAGAGTGTATTTCGCAAGAGCCTGGTACGTCAATAATCGTAAATCCATCGGAAAAGGACAAACCATTGCGCCACCTTCACATTTGAATTTTGATTTATGGCAAGGCCCTGCTCCAAGGAGAGAATTCAAAGATAATTTAGTGCATTATAATTGGCATTGGCGATGGCATTGGGGAACCGGAGAAGCGTTGAACAATGGAACACACGAATTAGATGTGGTTCGCTGGGGTTTAGGAGTAGATTATCCAAGTCAGGTCGTTTCCGCAGGTGGACGTTTCCATTTTCAAGATGATTGGGAAACACCAGATACCCAAACCATCACAATCAATTTTCCAAACAATACAGCTTGTACTTGGGAAGGTAGAAGTTGCAATGGCCATAATTCCGAAGGAAGCGGCAGAGGTGTGATTTTTTATGGAGAAAAAGGCACTGTGGAATATGGTGGAGCCAATGGATATCAAGTCTTTGATGCCGATAATAAATTAATTCTTGAGGTAAAAGACAACACGCCATTTGACCCTAAGAACGCTGTTAGCCCAACCGAATTACTGGATGGTTTACATTTGAAAAACTTCTGCGAAGCCATTCGCGGTAAAGAGAAAATCAATGCTCCCATTCTGGAAGGACATAAATCAACATTATTGCCACAACTGGGTAATATTGCTTATCGCGTAGGTCGAGTTCTAAAATGCAACCCTCAAAATGGACATATTTTAAACGACCCAGAGGCGATGGCATTGTGGTCAAGAGAGTATGCCAAAGGCTGGGAAATTAAACTATAAGTTATAACACATGAAAAAAGGACTACTTACCCTATTCATCCTAGGTTTTTTGACAAATATAATCTTTGCACAAAATTCAGGAAGTAAAATGCTAAAAGAAACACCTGGTGTCGTCTCATTTACTTTTAGAAAAGAATTTGCCAAAGATATGCCTGGTACATTGGATCTTATACAATCCATGGGCATCAAGAATATCGAATTTTCTAATTTGTTCGGAAAAACGGCCAAAGAAATTCGAGGCATGTTGGATGAACGAGGAATGGTTTGTACGAGTTATGGAGTCACTTACGATGCCCTAAGTAATAAAATGAACACGGTTATCGAAGATGCAAAAATACTCGGTGCACAATTTGTCCGAGTAGGCATGATACCGCACAAGTCTCCCTTTAACTTGGAAGCAGCTCAAAAGGCAGTGAATGATTTCAATAGCTTTGGAAAAACACTGAGACAAAATGGATTGGAATTTTGTTACCACAACCATGGATATGAATTTTTACCCTATGAAAATGGCACCTATTTTGACTACCTCGTTCAACAAACTGATCCCAAGTACGTATCCTATGAAATAGACATTTTATGGGTCCATCATTTTGGACAATCGCCAGCAGAATTACTCAAAAAATACTCGAAAAGATTCCGTCTGATGCATGTTAAAGATTTAAAAAAGGGGGTTTCCATTGGAATCGGTGTCGCCACCTCATCTGAAAACGATGTAGCCTTGGGGACAGGCCAATTAAATATCCCTGAAATACTTCAGTTAGCTAAAAAAAGTAAAATCAAATATTATTACTTGGAAGATGAAAGTTCTAATGCCCAAAAACAAGTTCCGGAGGGGTTGAGATTTTTGAAATAGGTAATAGGTCAGAGGTAATAGGTAAAAGGTAATAGGTAATAGGTAATAGGTAATAGGTAATAGGTAAAAGGTAAAAGGTAATAGGTATAACTTCTACATTCTTAATTCTACATTCTTAATTTCCTTTGGCTGAGCAGAAGCCAAAAGCGGAATGATTTCGTTTAGTAGTCTTCCGATAATAAAAAATCATGCACCTGAAAATGCTTTACGCCTTGTAGATCCTCTTTCCAAAAATCATCCATGGTAACCACATATTTGGGATATTGATCTGAAATTGCTAACAAAGGATTAAATTCTCGGTTCACTGTTGCATCACTATCAAGCTTATATGCTACTTGAACATAGATACGTTTTCCTTGTTTTTCGGCCATAAAATCTATTTCTCTTGTGTCTAACTTTCCAATGTAAACCTGATAATTTCTTCTTTTAAGTTCTAAAAACACTATATTTTCTAAAATGCCAGCTATCTGACGATCTCTGTACCCCATTGTTGCATACAAGAGGGACACATCACTTACAAAAAACTTCTCTTGTGTTTTGAGAATTTCTTTGCCCTTGATGTCGAAACGCGATACACGATACAAAATAAACGCACCTACTAATGCCGTCAAATAATTGTAAATGGTATTGACATCCGTTTTTCGGGATTGACTTTTAAAATAGTCTGCTATATTTTTCCCCGAAAATGTATTACCAATATTATCAAACGCAAAACGTAAAACGCGTTCAAGTAATTCGATATCTCTAATCTTGTAGCGCTGTATGGTATCGCGTAACAGGACGGATGCATAAATGTCTCTAATTACTTTGTAGGTAGCATCTTCATCATAATTGGCAATATGCACCACTGGAAATCCTCCTTTACGCAGATAGCTTACAAAATGGTCTTTTGTCGATAATATTGATTTTTGAACGACAGAATTAAAATCTAAATACTCCTTAAAAGACAAGGTATAAATGGGAATTTCGATATATCTCCCAGCTAAGTAAGTTGCCAATTCAGACGACAACAGATGTGAATTAGAACCCGTTAGATATATATCTACATCATAATCTACTAATAAAGAATTGACAACTTTTTCCCACTCATGTACCTCTTGAATTTCATCCAGCAATACATAAAACTTTTGTCCTTTAGTAATTATCGATGCTAAATGCGTATATAAGGATGTGGCATTTTTCAAGTGTTCTGTTGTAAAACTTTCAAAATTAATTGTAATAATATTCTTTTCCAGTATCCTTTTTTGTAACAATACTTCTTTTAATAACAATAACACAGTGGATTTACCGGACCTACGAATACCAGTTAAAATTTTAACAAGCGGTTGATCTATCCACTGTTGTAATTCTTTCAAATAGGAGGGTCGCAAAATCATTTTTATGTTTTAAAGCACAAATATATTATAATTTAAAGAGTTTTTACGTACATATCCATAAAAATTATTAATTCAGAATACTTCAACCGCGATGGTTGAGCACGGTTACTGAGCCTGTCGAAGTATCGAAGCCAAAAGCGGCGTTGATGTGTAATAGGTAATAGGTAAGAGGTAAGAGGTAAGAGGTAAATTTTACATTCTACATTCTTTAAAACACGAAGACACAAATAAAAAACTGTGTCTTAGTGTTAAAACATAGAACACAAAGACACAAAGACTTCTCTATTTAAGACTATCTTGCACAATCGGAAACACCACTTTCGTGCCGTTGTCGATGTGTAAATTGGGGCGGAGTTTTTTCAATCGAGCTACGCCAGCGTCTGTGACTTTGCTTTGCCAAACATATAAATTACGCAAGGTTTTTAGCTTGGCTAGTTGCAGAATTCCAGCATCCGTAACGGCAGTTCCATACACATTCAAGGTTTCTAAATGGGCTGCGTTTTGCAAGGCATCCAAACTTTTATCTGTAATTTTGGTATGCCCCAATTGCAAATTGATTAATCTGGGATAAGCTGCCAAGTCGGACACAAAGGCATCTGTAACTTGGGTATTGGTCAATTTTAAGGTGATCAATTGTTCTTTGATGGAATTGATTTCTTTCAAATCATTTTCACTTATTTTCTTGGCATTGATTGCATTGACCTCTAAAAAAGCTTGGTCTTTAAAAACAGGTAAAACCAATAATTTTAGCTGTAACAAAGTTTGAATATCCGACTCGTCGGCCACATCTATTTCTTCCTTCAAAACTGGTGAAATATAAGGCCCTCCTTCACTCGTTCCAGCACTGTATTTAGCCAAAATACTTTTCACTTTGGCGTCGGAAGTCAATGTTTTCACCTTCTTTTTGAAATCGGCGCCACCTTGTATCCACCAATGCAAAATAGCAATTTCATCTTCAGTCATGCCCGTTTTCCCTTTTGGCGGCATGTGGTGTTCATCGCTTTCTTCCAACAATAAACGCTTGATCATTTCACTTTTTGCAGGATCTCCCGCTTGTACAATTGCGCCATTTTCACCGCCTTTCAGTAAAAAATCGGGACTATCCATTCTTAGTTTACCTTTTTGCTTTTCCGCATTGTGGCAAGACCAACATTTTTGTTTCAACATGGGTTGAACCAAATCTTGGTACACCAAAGCTTCATTGATATTGGCAATTTTAACGACAGCGTTCTTCCCTTCGGTGGAACTTTGCTTTTCAGGCAATCCGAACCATTCTCTAAAAGGGGATGGTAAATTCTGAGTTAAATAATCAGAACCGTGGGTTAAATTTCCTCCCAAATGTCCTGTAAGCGTAAGCAAGAGTAATGCAAGTGTTAATGTAGGAGTAAACAACTTCCGCATATTGGCATCTTTGGACCAATATTGAGAAGTATAAGCCAAGAGAAATGAAATAACGGCAACTGATATCCCTAAATATTGATGAAAAAGCAAGGTTTCCTCATCGTATTCCCCTGATTGCGAAAGCGCAAAACCCATTGCGCAAGAGAATGTTGCGGTAATCCCAGCCCAAAAGAAAAAAGGAGCAAAGGACTTTTGTTTCGCCTCTACATCCTCCGTTTTAGAGAAAAAATACATCAATCCCACCAACACCAGCATTCCAATAGGCAAGTGAACCAACACTGGGTGAAAGTGGCCGAAAAATAGAAACCAAGTAGACATAAAAATGATGAATTATGAATGATGAATTATGAGTTGAATTATCAGTATTCATAATTCATAACTCATAATTCATCATTCAATTAAATTCTCTCCAATTTAATCGGATAAGTCTTTTGACTAGCCCATTGAGCTACATATAAGTTGTGATCGGAATCTGCGTAAACGTCATGAGGATGGATGAACACTTTATTTTCATCATCCTTGTATTGCCTTTGTAATACACCGTTCTTGTATATTGGCTCCGAACCACCTAAAGTAGAAACCGCTTTCATGTCCTTATCTAAAATTTGAACATAACCTGAACCAGCCCAACCTGCGTCGGTGCTGCGGTAACATGCTGCAACGATGTTTTCACCGTGCAAAACTGGGCGACAAATAAAAGAACCAGGATAATGATAGCGAGTGATGAATTTACCATCCAACGTATATCGTTTTAAACTGTTATTCATTCGGTCAGTCACCAACAATGTCCAATTATTTGCATCGCGGGTATCCACTAAGACACCATGACAGCAATTGAATTTATCGTCTGCATATTCAGAGGTTTTTCCTCCAAAATGGCGGATATATCTTCCTTTGGAATCGTATTGAATCACATAATTGGCACCATACCCATCGGCAACATAGATATCACCATTTTTGGGATTCACTGCTGTTTCTGTTGGTACAAATTGATTCGGAGAATCGTAGACCCCTGTTTCTTTAGGGTATTCAATTTTAAAGATTTCTTTGCCTTTCAAGTCGGTTTTAATGACTTGATGGCGAGCATTGTCGCAAATTAATAAAAATTGTTCCCCACCTTCATTCAAAATGCTTAATCCATGAGCACCTGGATAAGTATGTCCCCAAGAATCCAATAATTTTCCAGATTTATCGTAAATCAAGATGTTGTTTTTGGTTTCATTGGTGGCCAAAAACAAACGTCCTTTGGCATCTTCTACCATTTCATGGCAATCGTTCACTGGATTTTTCCCAGCATCCAAAACACCCCAATTAGGGACCACTTTATATTTGAAATTATTATGTCCTAAGACAATTTCACCTGGTTTGGGGGCTATTTTTTTCATGGAATTATTCGGTAAAAGGCTTGCTCCCAATAAAATAGAGCTGGATTTAATAAAGTCTCGCCTTGGTAAATGCTCGTTCATAGTTTAGGTTTTTTTTGGAGAGAAGAGAGAGAAAAGAGAAAAGAGAAGAGAGAAAATTTTCTACCTTTTTCTTTATCTCTGTTAATATTTTCCCATTATATTATCATTCATCCATTTCAATTTCTTTTCTCCTATTCGTTTTTTATTTTTTTCTTAACAAATTACTTTTCTCTCTCCCCTCTTTTCTATCTTCTATTTTCTCTTTCCTCTTTTCTCTTTTCTATCTTCTCTTTTCTCTTTCCTCTTTTCTATCTTCTCTTTTCTCTTTCCTCTCTCCTCTTTTCTATCTTCTCTTTTCTCTTTCCTCTCTTCTCTCTCCTCTTTCCTCTTTTCCTTTAATCCATAATCGCTCTCCCCTTCGTTTCTGGAAGATAAATTACCCCCACGATAACCGTGATAGCAGCTAAGGTTATGGGATAAAAAATTCCGGAAAAATTGGAATGTGTAATAGCACCCAACCAAGTAGCTACAAATGGTGCACATCCTCCGAAAACGCCATTTGCGAAATGGTAGGGAATCGACAAGGAGGTATATCTAATTTTGGTAGGAAATAATTCCACTAAAAATGCGGCGATGGGACCATAGGCCATGGCTGCAAAAGTCACCAATAACATGCAAATAAAGGCCAATTGGCATTGACCATAGAAAGTCAAATGAACGGCGTCATTGATGAGTGTACCCTCTTGCTCAACAATAATTGACATCCAAGAAAACAAAGGATAATAAAAAATAGCGGCTAATGCCATTCCTCCCAACATAATAACCTTTCTACCCAAACGGTCTGACAATGCCCCAAAAACGACAAAAAGAGGTGTCCCAACAACCAATGAAACTGCAATGACCAGATTAGTCGTGGTAAAATCCACTTTCAATATTTTATTGATGAAAATTTGGGCATAAAATTGGCCAGTATGCCAAACAACCCCTTGTCCAACAATTGCTCCAAACATGGCAATCAACATCAAACGGCGATTGGCCTTGCTGGCAAAAGCTTCTCGAAGCGGATTTTCGGATAAACGCCCTTCGCTTTTCAATTTGGCAAACAATGGAGATTCATGCATATTTCGTCGGATGAAATAGGATACAATTACCAAAATACCCGAAAGAGCAAAGGGTACTCGCCAACCCCACTCCTTGAACTCTGCATCTCCAATTAATTTTTGACAAACCAATACCACAATAATGGAAACAAAAAAGCCCAAAGTAGCAGTTGTTTGAATATAAGCTGTGTATTTTCCACGGTGTTGATCTGGTGCATATTCTGCCACATACGTAGCTGCACCACCGTATTCACCACCCAAAGCCAAGCCTTGAATAATTCTCAACAATAGTAAGATAGCAGGAGCCACCAAGCCAATTTTGGAATAACTAGGTATAAAGGCAATGGCGAACGTTGATCCTCCCATTAAAAGCAGAGTTAATAAAAAGGTGTATTTTCGACCGATTCGATCACCTAATCGACCGAAAATGACTCCACCAAAAGGCCGTGCCACAAAACCAGCTCCAAAGGCAGCTAAAGTAGAAATAAAAGCGGCAGTCGGATCGTCTTTGGGGAAAAAAGACAAGGAAATAATGGCTGAAAGACTACCAAATATGTAAAAATCATACCATTCAATGACTGTCCCAACGGAAGAAGCCATGATCACTTGCCAAAGTTTTTTAACAGGAATCTTATTATTATCGAATTCAGGATTCGAAGTATTCATAGAAATATAGATTAAGCTTGAAATTAATAACAGGATTTAAAAAATCCTAATTTATATCAAAATTAGCTAAATTAGTAGAAATTTACCTCTAAATCTCTTACAAGATGCAATCAAGTTTACTATCAACCGTCATATTACCTATAGCACTTGCTGTTATCATGATGGGCTTGGGCTTATCATTGAAAGTCGAAGATTTCCAACGCATAGCCAAGTACCCCAAAGCAATGATTATTGGATTATTGTGCCAAATGATTTTATTACCTGCCATTTGTTTTTTAATTGCTAAGAGCATGCTCGCTAGCCCCGAATTGGCGGTGGGACTCATGTTAATCGCTGCGGCACCGGGAGGACCATCGGCGAATTTATATAGTCATATTGCCAAAGGTGATGTTGCCCTAAATGTATCACTAACAGCATTAAATAGTGTTTTGTCCATATTTTCCATTGCCATCATCACCAATTTTGCGATGAATCAATTTTTACAAACAGACCAAGTTGTACCCCTACAATTTGGGAAAGTAATGGAGGTTTGCATGATTGTCATTATCCCGATATCCATTGGAATGATTATCCGAAATAAAGCTACCCAATTGGCAGAACAATTAAGTAAACCGGTCAAAATTGGTTCAGCTATATTTTTAGCAACAGCGATTATTTTAACAGGTTTGCAAGAAAAAGACCATTTATTCAATGATTTCAAACAGGTAGGAATGGCAGCCTTCATTTTCAATCTTTTATGTTTAGGATTGGGCTATTACATCCCCCGCTTGTTCAATCTTTCTAAACCTCAAGCGATTGCGATTGGAATGGAAATTGGTATTCACAACGGAACCCTGGCTATTTTCATTGCCTTGACTGTCATTGGCAACAGCTCCATGGCTATCCCTGCCGTTATTTACAGTTTTATTATGTTCATTACCGCTGGGCTATTTGGCTGGCTGGTGAACTCAAAGAGGAATTAATTTATGTGAGGAAAGAAGAAAACTAGAAGAGAGTTGAGATGCTTCGACAGGCTCAGCAACCAAAGAAGAGCAAAAATCGTTGGCTGAGGCTCTCGAAGCCAAAAACAGAAAAGAGTCATTACCTAATTTTATCAAACAACTGAATTTTTAAACCATTAAATTGCAGGGGGTAAGGGGCCCCATTCCCCATAAAAAATGGACATCGTTTTTGCTAATTGAAAACTTATATTTTTTATCAATTGACTGATTATTCTCTATTTGAAATATTAAGGAGCAAGGTGGGATGAGAAGAGGTAATAATGTGAATTAACTGTTAAAACTTCTAATTAATTTTTTCTTGCTGCTCTTTGTAACAATCATTATAAACATGGCTTCGATAATTCGCTAAGCTCATTAACCATACTTTGACAAGGTCAGCAACCGCTTACAGCCACAGTTCGTAATCACAAAGAGGTTTGCCCTTAAAGCTAATTATATCTCGATACTAACGGTTAATCCGCCGAAAGAAACGAAATAAATTAGGAGGTATGAATTATGAGTTATGAATTTCAAAAAACGCTCATAATTCATCATTAAATTGATTCGTTTTGGATTAACTGGCAGAAAATGAGTTTTTTTGTTTCTTTTTTTCTAAAAAAAGAAATGCCTTAGAAAATGAATTAGCCAATAAATTGCATTGATAGGTAATAGATATTAGTCTTTAGTTATTAGTGTTTAGTGAAAATTCCTATTACCTATTACCTTTTACCTATTACCTTTTACCTAATACCTAATACCTACTTTCTATTACTGATAAAAAATTTCTTCAAAGTCAGCGGGCTGATTTTTTTGTCTTCTAGTAATCCGAATCGATTAACTAAATAAAAGGTTGGATTAGAAAAAGCATCATAAGTAGTACGAATTTCATTATTATCTGCCATGTTAACATGTGCATAATTCTCTGTCAATTTATATTTTTTGGTAAAATTGACCCATTCTGATTTAGGTAATCCACTTTCATTACAAATAGCATAACGACCAATTTTCAATTTAAAGGATTTCTCTAATTGCTTGATAGTACTATCCATCAAGGGCACCTCAACCTGACAATGATCGCAAGTAGGCGCATAGAATATAACGACCGTGTAATCATATTTTTTTGCAAAGTCGTGCAAATCCTGTACTTTATCTGTTGAATCTTTTAAACTAATTTTCGGACTTAGTTGGCCTATGATTAATTGTTTTGCACTTGAATTAAGGGTTTTTAACAGCTCAGCTTTTTTGTCTTTTTTCAAAAAATCGCATTTAGCATTTGCCACATATTTTGTCAGGTAGCGGCTATATCCATCCGCATTATTTTGAATATTCCTATTTCGTAAAATACTACCAAAATAATCAAAAACATAAGAGTAAGCTTTTGACTTACAGTCTAATTTACTCATAACATGATCAACGCCCACTTGCAAAGAATCTGAATTCAATGGGAAATAGGACAAATATTCGTACAGAATATTCTTCATTTCAGGCGTAAATAATAGCTTGGGATTTGTTAAATCAAAAGGCTTAAGAAATTCTTTTCGTTTAACGATATCCCTTCTAGAAGGAATGGACTGATCCAACAGATTAAGTGATTTAAAATACGTATACAGAACATCCTCGGGCTTCAAAGAAATCAATGCATTTGTTCTAAATTCAACCAAAGCTGCTGTTTTTGTTCTAAAAAATTCAGCCTTTTGAGCGAAGTTAAATTTTCTGCCATATTTAACCTGTTCATTGAAATTGGAATCTAGGTCGGCAAATTGAGTAATCAACCGCTGATAATTTAGAAAAATAATATTTTTGGGAGAGGTAATTTCAATGGTTTTTAAATAATCTTTTTCGGGTATATTGATATCAAATACATCATTATCTTCTAAGCTCAGATAAACTTTTTCTTTTGTTTTAGGGAAATACAAATAATATATCCCACCCACGATGGATTTTTTTGACCGAATGAATTTAACTTTTCCATTCAACTTAATGGTATCTTTAGGTATGTAATTTTTGTCGTCAAAAAGAGTCGATCGTAAAAATACCTCGTTATTAGTTGAAGAAATTTGTGTGCTGACTTTGATCGTGTATTGGGCAAAAGTTATTAGCGGAAAAATAAAAAAGCTAATTATTGAAAATAATTTTTTCATTTGGTTATTGTATGATATAATTTAAAATTGGTCCGTAAAAATAGCTTGGCTAAGTCGTAAAATTATTAATTAATTAGTACATTTTTAAAAAAATCAGTTCACTATTGGAATTTGTATTCATAAATTTGATAAAGATAAAACAGTTGACGTTTCAACCACCAAAGTTTAATTTGGTCTATAAAGCTTCTATAATGGTCTCAAAACTTCGAGCTTCCATCCTAAACTTACAAACTTGAATAAATTTCAGAATCGTCTGTGCTCAAAGCTTTCCATATATCTAAGGAATATGACTTCAGAGGATTTGAAAAAAGTATTAAACCCTAAAAATATATATTGAAATGAAAAAAAAACTATTACTTGGACTGATTGTGGTACTGATTGCCATTCAATTTGTACCTACGGAGAAAAATGAGTCGAATGATATGCAATATGACATATCTACCAAGTACACGATTCCAGCAGATGTCAATGTCGTTTTGAAAAATGCTTGTAACGACTGCCATACCAATACTACTACCTATCCTTGGTATTCGAACATTCAACCTGTAGGTTTTTGGTTAGATCATCACGTGAATGATGGAAAAAAACATTTGAATTTTTCTACTTTTACCAAAATGCCCATCGCTGTTCAAAATCATAAATTAGAAGAAGTTATTGAGCAAACAGAAGCAAAAGAAATGCCAATGCCTTCTTACACTTATTTCGGTTTACATTCAAATGCCAATTTAAGTGAAGAACAAAGAGCTTTAATTATCAATTGGGCGAAAGGTGAAATGGCTAAATTGAAAGCTGCCTACCCGGCGGATAGCTTAAAAATGAAGCCTAGAAAAAAAGCATAAGTAATTAGCATCTTCAATCATGAGTCTCCCCTATTTAGTTGATCAAGTATTTGAAAAATATTCTACTGCTACCCAAGTTTTAGCCATAGGTGAATATGAATCTTGTACTTTTAAAAATTGCGATTTGGGATCTCAAGATTTATCCTCTTTTATTTTTACAGATTGCACCTTTTTGAATTGCAATTTGAGTTTAGCAAAAATTCATAAAACAGCATTCAGAAAGGTGCATTTCAAAGAATGTAAACTACAAGGTTTGCATTTTGAATTAGCTAATGATTTTCTCTTCGAAGTTAGCTTTGACTATTGTAGTTTGAACTTATCTTCGTTCTATCAAATGAGCCTAAAAAAAGGCATTTTCTCTCATTCTCAATTACACGAAGTGGATTTTACAGAGGCAAATTTAAGTCAAAGCAAATTTGCCAATTGCGATTTAATGAACGCCATTTTCCAACAATGTAACTTAGAAAAAGCCGATTTTTCAGAAGCCTATCATTATTCCATTGACCCTAGAAATAATAAAATCAAGCAAGCCATATTTTCAAAAGAAGGGCTCAGTGGCTTATTGGATTCTTTCGGAATTAAAATCGTATAATGACACCAATTGTTCTATTTTAAGGCAAAAGCCACGTATTGATTTCCTTTGGGGGTCCCTAATTTTGTGCCTCCGCAGGCAATGACCACATATTGTTTTCCATTGGCCATATACGTTGAAGGGGTGGCAAATCCTGCAGCTGGCAATTTCTTTTTCCACAATAATTGGCCATTGTTCACATCAAATATTCGGAAAAATCCATCCTTCGCAGCAGCAATAAAAAGTAATCCGTTGGAGGTTATGAGTGGTCCTCCGTAATTTTCAGCACCAGTATTAACTATGCCCTTTTTAGCCAATTCTGGTTCAACTCCAAATGGAATTTTCCAAAGATATTTACCAGTATTCAAATCTATGGCACTCAATGTTCCCCAAGGTGGACTAATAGCAGGTAAGCCTTTATTGTCCAAAAATTTATTATACCCTGTCATTCGATAAGGGATGAAAGGTCCTTTGACACCTTCATTTGTGGCAACCTCTTTGGGAACTTCGTTCATGATAAAGGAGGCAATATTCTCTTGTTCCTCCTTGCTTAGGTGAGAAAAACCGGGCATCATTCCTTTGCCTTGAGCAATTATTTGCTTAACAAATATTTTGCTTCGCTTTTGATGTAGCTCCAATAAACTTGGATAACCACTCGCCACATTCCCTTTACGATCTTCTTTATGACAAGTCATGCAATTTCGTTGATACGCTTTTTCTCCACTACTTGCCAACAGATTTTTCGTCTCCGTCGCGACCATGGTTTGTACCCAAGCCATTTCATTAGAATTGACATACAATAAGCCTTTTTCCGGATTTGCTCCAGCACCACCCCATTCGGCGCCGCCATCAAATCCAGGTAAAATCAGAGTTCCCTCTAAGCTAGGAGCATCATACCAGCCTTTCCTCATTTTGCTTAATTGGGTTTTCAACTCTTCTCGATTTTCAGCATAAGGACTTATGTCATTTTCTGTCAATTCATCGGATTGTCGGGCATAAGGTTTTGGTAAAAGAGGATATGGTTGCGTTGGCCAAGCAGATTCACCGATTAAGGTTGATTTCCCAACTAGGCGCTCTTGAATGGGAAATAATGGTTTGCCTGTTACTCGATCAAATACAAAAACAAAACCTTGTTTCGTGACTTGGGCAACCGCATCGATCATTTTGCCATTTTTCTTTATTTGTATCAAATTGGGCGGTGCCGGCAAATCGCGATCCCAAATATCATGGTGAGTCATTTGAAAATGCCATAATCGTTTCCCCGTTCTGGCATCTAAGGCAATTAAACAATTGGCAAATAAGTTCGTTCCTTTACGATTACCTCCCCAAAAGTCGAAACCAGCCGAACCTGTTGGAACAAATAAAATTCCACGTTTAAGATCTACTGACATACCTGCCCAATTATTGGCAGCTCCAACAAATTCATTCTTGTAGGCATTTTTTGAAAAAGTTTGATAGCCAAATTCACCGGGATAAGGAATGGTATGGAATGTCCAAGCTAATTTTCCAGTGATTACATTAAATGCCCGTATATCTCCTGGTGCGGCATCGGCACCCTCTGATAAGCGCAAAGGCATGATAATCAAATCCTTATAAATTGTGCCTGGAGTATTCGAAATCACAAATTTATTTTGAGCAATTGCGGGTAATCCTGTATGTAAATCTACTTTTCCATGGTTTCCAAAGGTTTCAATGGGTTTTCCATTTTTCGCATCTAAAGCCCAAAGATTAGGACCTGCTGTAAATAATATTCGTTCCTCCGAACCATTGGTCCAATAAGACACCCCTCGACTGGTACTTGCCCAATTTTTAAGAGGATCACCAAAGTGCCAACGTTCTTGTCCTGTGGCTGCATCCAAAGCAAACGCTTGCACAGAAGAGCTTATTCCATATAAAATTCCATTGATAATAATCGGGTTGGATTGCATTTGGCCAGAGTCTGGCATGGCATATGTCCAAGCTACTTCTAAATTTTGAAGATTCTCCTTGGTTATTTGGTTCAACTTGGAGAAATGATTTCGATCTGCACCACCCAAGTATTCAGGCCAATCGTTTGAAGAAAAATGGAAAGCCGCAATGGCAAAAAAACCAAAAAGTAGAGCTGTTTTCTTCATGGGTTCACATGGATTGATACTTTAAATTAGTCGCTGAAGTTCTGTCCAAACTTCCTCCAAAGATAAACCATTTGCAGGGCCGGATTGATTAAAAAGAACTTTTGTTTTTACTTGATCTTGATAAAAACCAGAATAAGGCATGTAATTTTTAAAAAATGAAAACTCGCCGCATATAATTACCCCTTGAATTTGAAAGGCATTTGCCATATGAGTGGGACCAGAATCCAATCCAATGAAAAATTGAGATGATTGAATAATTTTCATCATATCCATCAAACTTGTTTTTCCAACTAGGCTTTTAAAATTCGGATGCTGATAATTCAAAGGATTAATTCGACCAATTTCTACCATTTTTATATCATAGCGATCCATGATTAAATCAAGTAATTGTATCCATTTTTCATCTGTCCAATCGCGCCAACCCTTATTTGATTTGGTATGAATCACCCAATAAGGCTCTTTCCAAGGCAAATTGAAATTATGGGAATCCAAATACAGATGCGGTTGTCCTTTCAACTTTCCAAGATCGGCTAATTGAGATGATACTTCCAATAAATTGTTTTGAAAATAATAATTAGACAAAGTCAAACCCAATTCGTCTGCCCGAGGATTATGGATTCGCGTATTTGTTACAAAATCTTTACGAAAACCACTTAAATGCAAGGAATAATGAACATGAAAAGGGTTGGAATGAATCAATAAATGACTCAATAAGGTATATTTTAGATCTAAAAATAGGTTAATCAATGGGTGATGCTGAAGCAAAGGCTGATATTGTTGAGAAGCAATCCAAGTAATATGTACCTCGCCGAACTTTTCCTTTAAAGCCCCTAATACAGGCTCAGAGGCAATAATATCTCCATAATCGCCATCCATAGAAATACCTATAAAGGTTTTCTTTGGCGTCAAAACCCTTAAAAAAAGGATATGCGCAAAAAGTCGAATAAAGTACGCAAGCACTTTTAGTCGATACAAGAAAATTTTCAAGGTAATAGGTTTAAATCGACCTAAAGATAGAAATAAAAATGATAGAAAGGAGAATCAGGGGAAGAGAGAGAAAAAAGAGAAAAGAGGAAAGAGAAGAATAAAAATCAGGAAATTATAAATTAAAAAAAGCTTTCATCAAGGGGACATTTCTTCTTGAAATTCCAATAGCAAAATCATCTTGCATGATGATGGATTTTCTTGATTTCAATTCGACCGATTTTATGTAAGCGGTATGAACTAAATAAGATTTAGATGGGCGGATAATTTGTATGTCTTTTAAAAGTGCTTCATAATATTTTAACGTACGGCAAGAAAGTTTTTTTTCGCCATTGATGAAATGGATAATGGAATAATTACCCTCTCCTGCAATATATTTGATCTTTGAGGCATCATAAAACTCACCCCCTAATTTGAATGATTTTGCATTTTTAGGAAGAGGTTTCTTAAGTTTGATCATAGAGTGAAATAGATTTAGAAATAATCCAATATAAAGCTATCATTGAAAAAACTGTTACTATAATTAAATTGAGTTAATTGCGTGAGAAACGTATTTTTACACATTTTTCACTGATTTGGAACTAGATTTTGTGTGACAGATTTTACAAAATCCTTGTAAATAATTTACACGATTATTAGATTAATGAGCCAACAGATAGATTAAAAAAAAAGATTTGATACATTTGGAAATTAATGCAAAAAATAAAATGGAAAAAAGAGTATTTGGAAAAACAAATTGGGAAATAAGTGAGATTGGGTATGGAATGTGGGGTTTAGCAGGATGGACAGGATCAGATCAGGATGAAGTAAGTAAATCATTGGAATTGTCGGTTGAATTAGGTTGTAATTTCTTTGATACCGCTTGGGGTTATGGGGCTGGATTAAGTGAGCAAATTTTGGGTGATTTGTTAAAAAGACATGCCAACAAAAAATTGTATGCTGCCACAAAAATCCCTCCTAAAAATTTCATTTGGCCTTCCAAATCTCATTTTACTTTAGAAGAGTGTTTTCCTGCAGATCATATTATTGAATACACCGAAAAAAGCTTAAAAAATTTAGGGGTAGAACAAATAGATTTACAGCAATTTCATGTTTGGGAAGATGCATGGGCAGAACATGATGAATGGAAAAGAGCCGTTGAAAAACTAACCCAAGAGGGCAAAGTGGCGCATTGGGGAATCTCTGTGAATCGCTGGGAACCTAATAACTGTTTAAATTCCTTGAAAACAAATTTGTTTTCATCTGTTCAAGTGATTTATAATATTTTTGATCAAAATCCAGAAGATCAATTATTCCCATTGTGCAAAGAATTAAATGTAGGGATTATAGCCCGTGTTCCATTTGACGAAGGTAGTTTAACTGGTTTATTGACCAAAGAAACCGTATTCCCTGCAGATGATTGGCGTTCTACTTATTTTGTGCCTGAAAATTTACATTCAAGTGTTGAACATGCAGACGCCTTAAAACCGATGGTACCTTCGAACATGGATATGCCTGAAATGGCTTTACGTTTTATCTTATCGAATCCAAATGTAGGAACTATAATCCCAGGGATGCGCAAAATCAAACATGTTCAAAGCAATATTGCTACCTCAGATGGAAAGGGGCTTGAAAAATCTTTGGTTGAAAAGTTAAATCAACATCGTTGGGAAAGACAACCGACCGTTTGGTCACAATAAAATTTGAAATAATCAACCATGGAATATCGAAAATTAGGAAAAACCAATGAAATGGTTTCGATTCTAGGATTTGGGGCATCACCGCTTGGTAATGTTTTTGATGAGGTAGATGAGCAAGAAGGTATTAACTCCGTTCATTATGCAATCGATCATGGCGTTAATTTCTTTGATGTTTCTCCTTTTTATGGAATTACCCTAGCTGAAACCCGTTTAGGAAAAGCATTAATTGGTAAAAGAAAAGAAGTATTTCTAGCTACCAAATGTGGGCGCTATGATTTGCGTTCTTTTGATTTTTCTGCCAAACGCATCGAAGCAAGTATTGATGAATCGCTTCATCGCTTGCAAACAGATTATGTAGATTTGTTTCAATTGCACGACATCGAGTTTGTTTCAAAAGAGCAAATTTTACAAGAAGCCATGCCGGCGATTGAAAAAATAAAAGCTTCCGGGAAAGCAAGATTCATTGGAATTACGGGATTACCTGTTCGTTATCTAGCTGAAATTGCCCGACAAGTGGAACTTGACACCGTTCTTTCGTGGGCACATTACAATTTATTGCAAGATGAATTGAACGATGAACTCGTTCCTTTATCGAAAGAAAAAGGATTTGGATTAATGAACGCTGCGCCCTTAATGCAACGAATCTTATCCGATGCAGCACTTCCTGAATGGCACAATGCCCCTAAAGAAATGTTGGCCATTCAGCCTGTTTTGTTGAATATTTGTCAAAAATATGGTGTGCGATTAAGTGATGTCGCCATGCGATTTGCCATGGATCATCCAGCGATAGCAACAACCATTGTCGGCATGTGCCGAATGACTTCCATTCAAAAAAACATCGCCTCTTTGGATTTTAAAATACCTGCAGGCCTATTGGAAGAGTTAACTGCAGCCATAGAACCTGTTAAAAATTTAATGTGGTTCGAAGGAGAAGAAGTCAATAATATACCTCGTTCAAAAGCCTGATATGAAAGCACTATTTCTGACAAAAATTGGAGAAACGGAAATTCGAGAAGTAGAAAAACCCATTCCTGGCCCGGAAGAGGTTTTGGTTAAAATTGGCATGGTTGGGTTTTGCGGTGGCGACTTAAATGGCTTCAAAGGTCTTTTTGAACTTCAAGAATATCCCAATATTTTGGGCCATGAAGTAGGTGGAACAATTGAATCCTTGGGTTCATCGGTTCCAAATGAATTTCATATAGGTCAAAAAGTCACTATATATCCTTATCAAAATTGCGGAAAATGTATTTCTTGTCGGAAAGGACGCCGAAATGCATGCCAGGACAACAAAACCATGGGAGTCCGACGCCCTGGAGCCATGACCCGCTACATTGCCATTCATTACCAAGATTTGCACCTTTCTACCCAACTTTCTTTAAAAGAATTGGCATTGGTAGAACCCTTAACTGTTGGATTCCATGCAGTTACCAGAGGCCGAGTTAGTCAAAATGATACCGTGGCGGTCATTGGTTGCGGAATAGTAGGTTTTGGGGCGATTGCTTCTGCAGTAAACAGAGGGGCAAAAGTGATTGCCATTGATATTGATGAGTCGAAAATGGAAATTGCAAAAGCAATTGGTGTGGCACATACCATCAATACTTCCAAAGAAAATTTACATGAAGCTCTTTCTAACATTACCGACGGTGATGGTCCAGATGTGATTATTGAAGCTGTGGGAAATGCCATAACCTATCGTGCAGCCGTTGAGGAAGTGGCATATACAGGTAGAGTCGTTTGCATTGGTTATGCCAAATCTCCCGTAGAATTCAATACAGGTGTATTTGTTCGAAAAGAAATTGAAATTTTAGGGTCCAGAAATTGTACGGACGAATTTCCAGAAGTAATTAGCTATTTGGAAACCGGGAAATTCCCAGTAGACCAAGTAGTTTCCAAAGTTGTTTCTTTGGAAAAAGCGGGAGAAGCTTTGGCAGATTGGGCAAAAAACCCACAAGGAATAACCAAAATTATGGTTGATTTAGAAACTAGCTTATGATAAAATCTTGCGCGACCATTGCCTTGGTTCCGGAAATCACTTCAGGTCCATGGATTTATTGGAATGATTTGGAAAAAAGCATGGCCCATGCCTCTGCTTTAGGATTTGATGGCGTTGAATTATTTACCGCATCACCGGATGCCATAGAACTCGCTCAGCTAACAGATTTAATAGACAAATACGATTTGCAATTAGCAGCGGTGGGGACTGGTGCAGGGAAGGTTATTCATGGATTGACATTAGCAAATCCTGATGAAAATATCCGAAAAAAAGCAATCGAATTTATCATGCAAATGATGAATTTTGGGGCAAAATTGAACGCGCCAGCTATTATCGGTTCGATGCAAGGACAAGTGTTAGCTGGTGAAAACCGCGAACAAGCCCTTGAATATTTAGCCGAAGGTTTAAGCGTTTTAGGAAAACACGCTGGTTCATTGGGTGTAAAATTGATTTATGAACCATTGAATCGGTATGAAACCAATTTAATGAATACCTTGGGTGACGCTTCTTTATTTTTGACAAAACATCGTATTCAGAACGTTGGTTTATTAGCGGATTTGTTTCACATGAACATTGAAGAAACCGATTTAGCGGCAAGTATTTTAGAAAATAAAGATTCCATTATACATGTACATTTTGCGGATAGTAATCGGCGACCTGTAGGAAATGGGCATTCTGCATTAACGAATGTGGCCAAAACCTTACAAGAAATCAATTATCAAGGTTTTGTTTCAGCGGAAGCCTTTCCTTGGCCAAATTCAGAAGCAGCTGCAGAACAAACCATTACTTCTTTTCAACACTATTTTACTAATTAATATGCAACGATTTTGTTTAGCCCTTGATTTGATTGATGATCCCGAATTGATCAAAGAATATGAGCAGTACCATGCAGAAGGAAGTGCATGGCCAGAAGTAACCCAACATGACATTGATGCGGGAGTATTAAACATCGAAATTTTCCGAACTGGCAATCGAATGTTCATGATTTTAGAAACGGTAGATGATTTTACTTTTGAGAAAAAAGCAGCATTTGATGCAACCAATCCTAAAATTGCAGAGTGGGAAAAACTCATGTGGAAATTTCAATTACCTCTTCCTTGGGCCAAAGATGGGGAAAAATGGATGCTCATGAATCGAATATTTAAATCCTAATGAATCATTAACATGTTAAAAAACTATCTATTGAAAACCTTATTAACGTTTATCCTATTTTTATCTATCCCACCATTGGTGTGGAGCCAATCAATTGATAAAATCATTCAAAAATCTGAAACAGAACGCATTGAGCGGTATCTGTCTTCAGATGAATTAGCAGGAAGAAAACCATTTACACCAGGAATTGAAAAAGCAGCTCAGTTTATATCCGACGAATTTGCTAAAAATAAATTGACTTTTTTAGCGCCAAATAAGTCGTATTTACAAACCTTTAACCTTTACCAGCCTAAATTACTATCCTCTCAAATCACATTGGATCATCAGGAATTGGATGCTAAAAAAGTAGCCATTTTTACCAAAGAAGAAAATCTACAAATTGATGAAAAATCAGGTTATCAACTTGCAGAAATCAAAAAAGGAGAAAATCTCTTTCGTTCTGTTTATCAATTTCTATCATCCAAAACACCTCAAATCGTTTTAGTAGATGAAAGTTTTGCTAATAATTTTGGCCGATTGGTCAATAGAAATCCCTTAAGTGAAAAGCAAGTAAATGTCATTTTCATATTGACCAATAAAATTCCAAGTAGCTACAATATCCAAGCAAAACATTCCATTCAAGCATTGAATTTATCGAATGTAGTTGCCATGATTCCTGGCAAATCCTTAGCAAATGAATACGTCATTTTTTCTGGACATTATGATCATTTGGGAATCGGAAAACCCATCAAAGGCGATTCGATTTATAACGGCGCCAACGATGATGCCGCCGGCACCACTGCCATGATGATGTTGGCCCATTATTTTAAGAAGAAAAAAAACAATGAAAGATCCTTGATTTTTGTGGCCTTTACGGCAGAGGAAAGCGGAGGATTTGGCTCTAAATATTTTTCCGAACAATTGAATCCGGAAGAAGTGAAAGCCATGTTCAATTTAGAAATGATTGGCACCGAAAGTAAATGGGGTAAAAATAGTGCCTACATTACTGGTTTTGAGAAGTCGAGTATGGGGGAAATTTTACAGAAAAATTTGAAGGGAAGTGCATTCAGCTTTTACCCAGATCCTTACACGGAACAAAATTTATTTTATCGATCGGACAATGCGACTTTAGCACGCTTAGGTGTACCTGCTCATACGATTTCCACGTCAAAAATGGATGATGAACCCAATTATCATCAAGCAAGTGATCAAATTGAAACACTCGACTTGGACAATATGAATGAAATTATAAAAGCAATTGCCAAAAGCGCGGAATCCATCATTTCAGGGAAAGATACCCCTTCGCGTGTCGACACAAGTCAATTAAAATAATTTTATTCCATAATTTTTTATACATTGAGGCGTTTTGCAACAATTAAACCCTTAAAAAAGCCTAATAAAATGGAAAACAAGATCAAAAGAAATGAATTTTTAAAATCACTTGGTTTAAAAGGAGCCTCCTTAATGGCGGTTTATTGCGGTGTTAGCACCTTAAGTTCTTGCTCCAAAGATGAAGAAAGTATTACTCCAGCATCTTCTGTTGATTTTACGCTAGACTTAAGTCAGGCATCTAATTCAGCTCTTTCAAAAGATGGCGGATATGTAATCAGCAACCGAGTGGTGGTAGCTAGAATCTCTGCTTCCAAATATGTAGCAGTAACCCAAATTTGTTCTCATGAAAATAAAGCATCCGTCATTTATTCAAACAGTGGATTTTACTGCCCAGAACATGGTGCTACTTTTGACACAACAGGTAAAGGAACGAATGAAAATGGGTCAAGGGGATTAACTGCCTACAAAACTACTTTGACTGGGACGAGTTTGAGAGTGCAATCTTAAGAAAGTAATAGGTAATAGGTAAAAGGTAAGAGGTAAAAGGTAAGAGGTAATAAGGTAAAAGGTAAGAGGTAAAAGGTAATAGGTAAAAGGTAAGAGGTAATAAGGTAATAGGTAAAAGGTAGGAGGTAAAGAAAAATGAAAACAAAAACTGCTTTGATGCTGGAATTGTGGATTGAAGCGAGGACTCGTTTGACTAAATTATTACCCCTGATTAAGCCGGAGGATGTTGGAAAAAAATTAGGTGACTCTCCCAATACCATTGGATTTTTGATTCGACATATCGGAGAGGTAGAACTATTATTTGCCAAAAATGTTTTTGGATCAACTGATGTAAAAGTCATTGCCAAAACAGTCATTGCACAAAAAGATTCTGGAGAATGGACAGATTTACCAGAGCTACTCCAGTATGTTGATGAATCCTTTTCGGCACTTCATAAAATCGTATCAGCCCAAAGCGATGAAGATTGGGAGACAATCGTTACCACCAAGGAATTTGGCTCAAAAACAAAAGCTGAAGCATTTGGTCGCATTGTATCTCATACCTCCTATCATGCAGGCCAATTGGCCTTGTGTGTAATATACGGAAGATGAAAAAAATTATACTCTTCATATTCATCTCTTTTCAATTATTTTCACAAAAGCCATTAAACTTTCAATGGCTTTCGCATCCAAGTTCCATCCAATCATTAGATAGTTTGATTCAACATTCAACTCGAATGGGTTTGAATAATTCAGATTATCCTCATCGTCTGCTACAATTAGCACACAAAATCAATACACAATCGGATTCCATACAGGTTGAAAAACAAATCCAACAAGTAGCATCTCGATTTTTTAAACACCTAGCCTACGGCAATCGAGTGCCCCATTTTGATTTCAATGGTATACCAAATCAATTATTTAATTATCAAATTGACCGTCAAATCACTTTCCATATTACCCAAAATTCATTAGGAGAATTAGCCCAAAACCTCCTTACATCAACCAAAGAAGTTGATATACTGCATCAATCTTTAAATAAATTGATGGATTCTACTCCACATCAAACAAAAAAAATTGCTTTGTTAAAAAAGGCTCTCAATGAATATCGTTGGCTATCGGCCTTGAAAAAAAAATATTCGAAATTTATATTGGTTAACATTCCATCAACTCAATTAAGAACCTATACATTTGGAAAAGAGGAGCTCCGAATGAAAGTGATTGTAGGTCGTGCTAAAAGACCCACAAGAACCCTTGTGAGCAAGATTGACCAAATTATCTGCAATCCCTATTGGCATTTACCCAAAAAAATATCGGTTGAGGAATACCTTCCAAAGATTCAAAAGGACATTCATTATTTAGAAAAAAACCATTTTCAAGTTCTAGACCAAAATTATCAATCGGTTGATCCCCAAAAAGTTAATTGGAATCATTTAAATACTCGTAATTTTCCATACCGATTAAGGGAAAATCCTTCTGAAAAATCGACATTGGGATTTTTAAAATTCGAATTTTATAGTCCTTTTCTGATTTATTTACATGATACCTCCGATCGATATGTATTTCAGACAAAACATTTTTTTCGAAGCCATGGCTGTGTACGTGTAGAGAAACCATTTGAATTAGCCCGTTATATCTTGTCCGACCTACCGAATATATCCGATGAAATAAGTCAAGAAAAATTACAACTAAAAACAAAACCCAAAAACATCAAAACAAGTAAAATAACCCCTATTGTCATTTGGTATAGTTTGGTTGATTTTGATGCGGATGGTAAAGTGAAATTTTATAAAGATGCTTATTTAGGTAAGAGGTAAAAGGTAATAGGTAATGGGTAAGAGGTAATTATGCGAATCAAGGGTTAAAACTTCTAATTTAAATTTCATATCATTCCGCCCTTCCAGCGAAAAAGCCTGTCGAAGAAACAAAGTCGGAGGAAAGGTATATAAATGATGTATAAAATAGCTCTTAATTCAAAATCCTTACTTCATAATTCATCAATACTTGATATTGGAAGAGTGTATTAGATTTTTGAATCTTTTGGCTTATCCATCATTTTTTTCCAAAAACTTGGACTATATTTTTCCCAAGCGTGGCATCCAAAGGGTAATTTTTCTTGATTCATTTCAAAAGCTAGTCGTGGATTTTTTTCAAAGCCGAAAGCCAAGGCTTGTTTCCAAGAGGGCAATTTAAGCATAAATCGCAAGGGAAAAGATCGGCGATGGTATATCGAAAATAAAGAATCTTCGTTGGCAGGCCATTGATTGTACAATAAATGGTACCATTTTAAAAATCGGATGATGGGTTGGATTTTTCTCAATGAAAAGCCACCGTTCAGTAATACAGGGTCTACAATGGGCCAATTAATGGTCTCATTATTTTCCCAATGTTTGCGGCGCAATTTGGGACTTCCAATGTAATCAAATCCTTTGGCACACCATTCTTTCAATTCATCTCTGAAGACGTAAGCGTCCAATTGATAAATCAAAATATAGTCAAAATCACTAAAACGCTCGTAAAATTCAACACTAATTAAAAGATGATTGTAGGTTTTAGTACTTTGGAAAAAATGAGAAGGGAATCCGAAAAATGAAGCATTGGGGATGTTATCGATGTAATTTGTTTGTAATTCATCTGGCCCAACAAAAATAATGGGGTAATGTCCTAAAATTTTTTGGCATTGAGCAAGCGATTGTTCTTCATTGGAATTTAATTCCGACTTATAAACAGGAATGACTATTGCAACTTGCTTTTTCATTTTATTCCAAAATATCTCCCAAAATCGGGTGCCACCATTTACCGCCGTCTTGCAATTTATAATTTCCTTGCATTCCTGCCGATAAAACAGGAAAAATTCTTTTCAATCGATTATTTGGTAAACCCGATCGCATTTGATAATGCGAGGTTCTTTTTTGCAATTTTTGAATAATAAATAGGGGTACTTCAGGCCGGTTGGATAAGTAATTCAATAAGGATTGACTATCGATAAACTTCTTTCTGATTTTAGTGATTTTTTCCTCTCTATTTCTGGTAAATCGATCCCATAGGGTAACAAATTTACTTTTGCCTTTCAATCCAACTTGTTGAGAAGCATGTTCTCGGTATTGAATTAAGGTATCATTCAAAAATCCTATTCGATTTTGGATAGATAGCCAAAGTGAAATCCAGCCATCATGAATTAATTCATCAATTATACGTGGAACAGGGAATATTTCCGGAAGGATTCTAGAGCGAATAGCTAAAGTAGCACCTGTCACCACATATCCACGAAGAAGAATATCAAAAGCCCCACCATTATTCCACAATTCTTGAAATTGATCTACAAATTGAATTTGCTCAAATGAGGTCATTCCTGTGGGTTGACCCGATTGATTGATCATTGTCGCATTGGAAAAAACAGCATCTTTTTCAGGATGTTCCATCAAAAACTCGAGCTGTTTTTCTACTTTTTGGGGTTCCCAAACATCATCTTGGTCACATAAAAAAATAACATCTCCCGTGCATGCTTTCATGCAATTCTCAAAATTTTTGCAACTTCCTAAATTGATTGTATTTTGATGAATCGAAACATTAAAAGGAACTTTTGTTTGAAAGTTGTTTAAAATTTCAATTGTTGAATCGCTTGACAAATCGTCAAAAACAATCAATTCATCAATCATTTTTGTTTGATGAAGAATGCTTAACAACTGTTTTTCCAGAAATTTTTCACCATTATAGGTGCAAAGCGCTACGGAAATTAAAGGATTCAAATCGAATGTTATTTGTTAAAATTACTAAAAGAAAATTACATTGGGACATAAACGAGTTTCTTCGTTTCAAAAAATTCCTCTTCAAAAAACTCATATAATTCGTGTAATTTATGCTTCTTGCCAAACTCTGCGAGCTCCTCGCTAAGGTCTCCTCCCTTCAAACACAACATTCCATTGCGCATGGTATGGAAATGATTGGGACTTACTTTTTTATTGACCCAATAATAAAATGGGGTTAATTGAGTGACTGCCCTGCTGACAATAAATTCAAAATCTTGATCGATATCTTCTGCTCTGCCATGAATGGCTTTTACATTGGTCAATCCCAAAGAATCTGATACACCTTGAACCACCTTGATTTTCTTTCCAATGCTATCAATAAGGGTAAATTGGCAGTTTGGAAATAAAATAGCTAAAGGAATTCCTGGAAAACCGCCCCCTGTACCTACGTCCAAAATTTCGGTTCCATCTTTAAAAGTAATTAATTTAGCAATGGCCAATGAATGCAAGACATGGTGAAGCATCAAATTATCGATGTCTTTTCTAGAGATTACGTTGATTTTTTCATTCCATTCTTGATACAAAGGCAATAGCATTTCAAATTGATCCAATTGCTGCTGTGTGATTGATGGAAAATATTTTTTGATAATCTCTGCTTTCATAATGCTTATTTTTTCTTTCTTCTCGCTTTTTTGGCTTCCGAAAGTAATTTTTTTGCTTCCGTATGCTGGCTTGATTTTTTTTCTGCCTTGTCGATAACTTCCTTACAAAGATCAACGGATTTATCGAAATCGTTTTGCTGAAAAGCAACGCGAGCTAAGCCTAATAAAGAAGCCCAATAATATCCTGAATCTTTAGTGCCCGATTGCTCACTAAATTCGACACATTGATTAAAGTATTTTTTTCCTTCTTCTAGATTTTTAAAGATGTACAATTGGTAATAGCCTAAAATATAACTGGCATATCGACCAGAAACAGCCTCGTAACCAGGTTGGTGTTGATCAATTTTGGCAAGAATACTTTTACAAATTGGAATGGCTTCATCCAATTTCCCTACCATGTAAGCTGAGCGGGCGTGGTATCTTTCAAAAAATGGATTATCCGGAAAATTCTCATGCGTATATTTCGCCAATTCATAGGATTTTTCGGACATACCTTCCATGGCATAAATTTGCAAAAGGAAATACCTCGCTTCTGTTCTGGTATAGAACGCTTGGTAACTTACTTGTTCCAACTGCTTGATTCCTTGGTTTTTATTGGCTTTCGGGAAGAGCCATAAAACGGGCCGAAGTAAAGGGAAATTTTGTTTGATGAAGTGATAATAATAATTGTATAGTCCATCCCCAAACATCAATTCAGGACTAAATTCGGCAAAATTTCTAGAATTTTCGAGGTATTTCAACGCATTTTTAGCGGCCAAAGTAGCCCTTGTCCAATGCTTACGTTCTGCATGTAATCGGCCTTTAAATCCATAAGCAGCGGCTAAGAAAAAAGCTGCTTCAGGATTTTCGGTATCGTCCCAAATGGTTTCTGCTTTTTCAATGCTTGCATCCATATATTCTACCAAACGGTCATCATAGACTTCATTGGCCGGATTCGGAACTATTTTCCACCATTGAATCAATCCTAAGAGAAAATCGGGTAAAGGATGTGTTGGATATTTGATTTTTAAATAATTGAATTCCCTTTCAGCTTCAGGAAATTTAAAATTGTACATCAAATTGATGGCGTTAGTCGCCTCGATTTGAACTTCGGCGGTTAGAAGAAGCATCCCTTTAGAACGTTCTTTTTCAGCTTCCTCTGTCCTCTTCCACCATTGCCCTTCAGAATGAAAGGATAATGGAAGAAAACAGATGATTAGAAGCCAATATTTAAGATGATAATTCAATTTCTTCTCCATTTTTATTCAGGAATTTGAAATCCGTAATGCCTAGAGATGAATCTTCCATAATATGAATCCAAGTTTTGTAAGTCATAAACCATTTCATTCGAATCGAAGGAAATCCCTTGGTAAAATAGGCACTTAAAAATGGATGAACTAAAACAGTTAATTTTCTCTCATTTTGTTTACTCACCAGGTGATCCACATGTTGAGCAATAATTTCAGATACAGCAATACTTGCTGTAATTGTTCCAGTTCCACCGCAACTTGGACAAACTTCATGTGTTGCCACATTCATTTCTGGTCGCACGCGTTGGCGAGTAATTTGCATTAAACCGAATTTGGTCAAAGGCAAAATCGTGAATTTTGAGCGATCTGTTTTCATTTCATCTCGCATGATATCCTGAATCAATTTCCGATTATCAGGTTTTTTCATGTCAATAAAATCAATCACAATGATACCACCCATATCACGTAATCTTAATTGTCGAGCAATTTCTTTAGCCGCTTCTCGGTTAACACTTAAAGCAGTTGCTTCTTGATCTTCCTCTGAATTAGACTTATTTCCGGAGTTTACATCAATCACATGAAGTGCCTCCGTATGTTCAACAATTAAATATCCTCCACCTGGTAAAGATACAGAACGACCGAAAAGCATTTTTAATTGTTTTTCGATACCTACTTGTTCAAATAATTTGGTTTTACCAGTATGAAGCTTAACAATTTTTTCTTTCTCAGGAGCAACGGTATGTACATAATTTTTAGCTTCATTGTACAAATCCGGGCTATCGACGATAACATTATCAAAATCATTATTCAGTAAATCGCGAAGCATGGAAGTTGCGCGACTCATTTCACCAATGATGCGGTCTGTCGATTTTGCATCCACTAATTTCTTAATTCCTTCCTCCCATTTGGCGATGGAATCATACAAATCACGTTCCATTTCCTCAACGGCTTTTCCTTCCGCTACGGTACGAACGATGACACCAAAGTTTTTAGGTTTGATGGAAGACATTAATTTTAGCAAGCGAGACCTTTCTGCTTTGGAGGTTATTTTTTTAGAAATATTGACTCCATTGGCAAAAGGCACTAATACTAAAAATCTTCCTGCGATGGAAATATCGCAAGATAAACGAGGTCCTTTGGTAGAAATAGGTTCTTTGACTACCTGAACAAGTACGGCTTGATTCCGCGTTAAAACTTTATCGATTTTACCTAATTTATCGATTTCTTCTTCAATCTTATAATTTTCAATCTTAATGTTTTTGCCTTTTTTGGTCATTACATCACGAGTGAATTTATGAAGGGTACTTAAATTAGGTCCTAGATCTTGATAATGCAAAAATGCATCCTTTTCATATCCAATATCAATAAATGCAGCGTTTAATCCAGAAACCAGTTTTTTAACGGTTCCCAAATATATGTCGCCAACGGAAAATTGAGGTTCTGATTGCTCAATATGATACTCTACAATCCTTTTGTCATGCAAAAGGGCAATTCTATCTCCCTTGGGGGTAGAATTAATAATTAATTCATTACTCACAATAAGTTTACGAGAAGAATGTTCATGGGCGTTTTGCCCCAATAGCTAAATTACGCACGAATTTAAACACCAAAAACAGGCCATTTATTTGATAAAATGCCTGTTCTTGGGTTACCAATTACATATCCAAAAGAATAGGTAATTTGACTAACTATTTTTTCTTATGACGATTCTTACGTAGACGTTTTTTTCTTTTGTGAGTTGAAATCTTATGACGTTTTCTTTTTTTTCCGCAAGGCATACCTTTGAGCGTTTAATGTTTAAAATAAATTACGAGGATTGATTTTCAACCTCAATGTTTTTGCATTTCTGCAAGCAATTCTTGAGCTGCTTTTTGTTCTTCTGCGTCCTTACTTTGTTTCAGGACACGATTAAGTACTTTTTCAGCTTCATCGTGTTTATCTAACTGTGCCAAACAAAAGCCGAGATTTAACGCAGCTTTAAAATTATTGGGTTCCAGCTTCAATATCTGTGTGAATCTTTCTTGACCTTTGCCAAATTGATTCGATTTAATAGATAACAAACCTAAATTAAACAAGGCAGGCACATATGTCGGCTCTTGTTCAATCACCTCCCTTAAAAGCGTAATACCTTTCATCGGAGTAGGTGTATCTACGTAAGTCATCGCCATATTCGTCTTAACTAATAAGTTATTCGGATCAAGCGACAAAGCTTTTTCAAAATATTCCCTTGCTTTTTCACCCAAACGAGAACCCTTTTTGGAGTCGATTGCATAGGTTTGAGCCTCAAAATAAAGTTGGGCAGTCTTCAAAACATTCGGAAGTGATCCGTATTTATTTGAAAATTGTTCCGCAAAAAAAGCAGCACTATCAATTCGAGATGCATCCACAAAGCTTTTAATCAATTGATCCAAAACCTTTAGTTGTGTATTTTCCGAATTGGCAGCGGCTAATTTTAATTTCAAACTACTTATTTCCTTTTGCTGTTTTGCAGTTAAAGGAGCAGAATGAGATTCCTCATTTGGAGAAGATTTCACTTCTTCTTTCATGCCATTCGCGTCTCGATTGGCAGTGCCGGCTACGGCATTTTGTTTGTTACTCACATTTCCTTTTGGTAATTGAAATATAAGCGCAATTAATCCTAGGCCAATGATTAAAAGTATCGCAAGGGATTTTTTCATCTTTTTGGACCTTATAAATAATAGAAACTCTATTATTTGGCAGGGTCAGTGCTCGTTTTTACTTGTTCTACGAACACTTTTGCTGGCTTAAAGCTCGGCACATAATGTTCATCTATGGTAATCGCTGTGTTCTGAGAAATATTACGAGCAATTTTTTTAGCTCTTTTTTTGTTTATAAAACTCCCAAATCCACGAATGTATATATTTTCTTGTTTGGATAAATTCTCTTTTACTACCTCAAAAAAGTTTTCCAAAGTTTCGGAAACATCTTTTTTTTCAATCCCTGTTTTGCTGGAAATATCAGCAATTACATCTGCCTTGGTCACGATTATTAAATCTTTAAATTTTTTCTACTTAAATCTTAGTCTTGTTCCCCTTTTTAAAAGGGATACAAAAGTAGTATTTTTCTTTAAGAATGTAAAATGTTCAGGGAAAATATCTTTTTTTTAGGTAAATGTGAAACGAGGTAAAAGTTAAATAGGTAAAAGAAGAGAGAAGATAGAAAAAAGAAAAAACTTGGTGACCTTAATCTTTCAATGTATGCTTTAAAACCAAGGGTCACGGAGATTTTCAATTTGTCCACCTAATGTGTATTATTTTTTCATTAGATTTTTGGGCAGCTTGATGCTTTATTTTCGCTGGCTGAGGCCCTCGAAACCAAAAACAAAAAAGAGTTACAGCCTAATTTTATCAAACACTTGAACTTTTAAAGCTTTAAATTGCAGGGGGTAAGGGGCCCCATTCCCCATAAAAAATGGCATGGATAAAAACTAAAAGACAACTTATATTTTTCACCAATTATCTGATTTTCCATTAAAATTTTCAAGATGTTAAATTCTCCGCGCTCATAGTCTAAACCATTATTTATTATTTAGTTAATAGGTATTAGTGATTAGTGACAGTTTTACCTATTACCTTTTACCTATTAATGCGAATTAAGGGTTGAAATTTCCAATTATTAATCTCTTCCTTTACAGCTCTTGGCTTCGATAATTCGGCAAGCTCATTAACCGAAATCAGCGAACGTTATATATTTTTAGATCTTATCAATGAAATTGCGGTTAATCCGACGAAAGATTTGAGCGAAGCGATAGGCGGAGCTTTGACAATGGGCCTGGGCGATGTGCGTCAGAGTCAAAGAAAATAGCCGAAAGCGAAGTGAAAATCGGTCAGCTTGCTGATTCGTCTTGGATTAACTGGTAGAAAATAAGTTTTTTTGTTTCTTTTTTTCTAAAAAAAGAAATGCCTTAGAAAAAGAATTAGCCAATAAATTGCATTCATAGGTAAAAGAGACAAGGCAAAAGCGTTTTCAAGAAAGTTCTTAACTTTACCATTTCATTTATCATCATAATTCATAATATTTATGCATCCCTTCTCCAGCACCATCATACATTGGTACAAAGATCACGCGAGGGATTTGCCATGGAGAAAGACAAATGACCCTTATGTTATCTGGTTATCCGAAATAATTTTGCAGCAAACCAGAATCGCTCAAGGATTGCCTTATTTTCATCAACTATTAGAAGTATTTCCAACAGTTCAGGACTTAGCCAAGGCCGAAGAAGATGTATTATTTCGAAATTGGCAAGGTTTGGGATATTACTCTAGGGCCAGAAATTTGCATAAAACAGCGAAATACGTATCTAATGAACTACAAGGAAAGTTCCCGAACTCCTATGAACAACTTATCAAATTACCCGGAGTTGGTCCTTATACCGCAGCGGCCATTGCATCCTTTGCTTTTAATGAACCCAAAGCAGTAGTAGATGGCAATGTTTACCGAATACTCTCGCGTTATTTTGCATTAGAAACAGATATTTCCCACGCTTCCGCTCGAAAGATATTTACCGATTTAGCAGAAGATTTAATTCCACAAAAACTACCTGCAACATTCAATCAGGCCATCATGGAATTTGGTTCACTTCAATGTTCGCCGGTACCCAATTGTGAAACATGCCCCTTGCAAAGAACTTGCGGTGCTTTTTTGTTAAAAAAAGTGAAAGATTTCCCTATAAAAACCAAAAAAACGAAGCAGAGAGATCGATTTTTCAATTATTTCATCTTTGAAAAAGACGGAAAAATATTGGTTCATAAAAGAGTTAAAAAAGATATTTGGCAAGGTTTATTTGAATTTTATTTAATTGAATCACCTAAAAAAACTACCTTAGAAGAATTAATTTCTGAGGACGATTTTTTGCCTGATTCGGTAAAAAATTTCCAACAATTAAGAAACCCTGCTGTTCATGTTTTAAGTCATCAAAAGATTCATTCACAAGCTTGGCATATCCAATTAAGTGATAAATTCAACCAGGATATTCCATCCAATTTTGAGTGGATTACGCCTTCTGACTTCGAAAAGCAAGGAAAATCAGTTTTATTATTAAATCTGATAACTGATAATTTAGAATTGGATGTTTTTCAAAATTTTTCTGTTGACTATATTTAGCCCAGTAATTGAAAAAATCCCATTAATAACCTTAAACAATTCAAACAATGGCAGGAGTAAACAAAGTAATTATCCTAGGAAATTTAGGCAATGACCCAGAGGTTAGAAGCCTTCCAAGTGGCATGAAAGTTGCCAACATCAATATTGCCACTTCGGAATCATATACCGCTAAAGATGGCCAAAGGGTGGATCAAACAGAATGGCATCGCGTTGAACTTTGGGACAATCTAGCAAATGTAGCAGAACAATACCTTAGAAAAGGAAATCAAGTGTACATTGAAGGCAAAATACGTTCTGAAGAATGGCAAGATAAAAATGGCGCTACGGTAAGAGGTTATAAAATTAGAGCCACTTCCATGAATCTCATTGGAGGTAGAAACACGAACGAAAATACGGAACCTAGGCCTGAAGCAAAGCCCGTAAATATTGGTAATGAAAATGCGAAAACGGAGGCATTACCTGTTATGGCACAGAGTGATAACGATGACCTTCCATTTTAAATTATGAATTCAAGGGGAATTTAACACGTTTCTATTCCCCTTTTTTGTAAATTTGCAAGAATTAGTGCTTTAACCCTATGGACGCCGATCCCTACCCGAGTACCTTTTTATTGGCCTTGACTACGTCAATTAGCGTAAGTACCATTGTCTTAATAGGATTCGTTTTATTATCATTATTAGCCTTATCTGCCTTATTAGCAGGTTCTGAAGTTGCCTTTTTTTCCTTAAATGCCGACCAACGCGTGAATTTAAGAGAAAGCGAATCGGAAAGTGAAAGAAAAGTAAGCCTCTTATTAGACAAACCACAAAAGCTTTTAGCTACACTATTAATTTCGATTAATTTTGTCAATATCATCTTTATTACCTTAGCCAATTACCTCACTGAACAAATTATTGGCGAGTCGGTAGAATCTCTTGTCATAACTTTGGTCTTATTGTTCGGCGTAACTTTCATTATTACTTTTTTTGGAGAATTAATTCCCAAAGTTTGGGCCCAACAAAACAACATCAATTTTGCCGTTTTTTCTGCGCCACTCCTATCCTTTTTCTCTTTTATTTTCTCCCCATTATCGAAGGTTCTACTTGGAATTTCCGGACAAATTGAGAAAAAAATTGAGCGAAAATCATATACCTTGACTACTCAAGAATTAAATCAAGCCTTAGAAATCACCACCGACGAAAATACCAGTGAACAAGAAAAAGACATCTTACGAGGTATTTTGAATTTCGGAAATATCTCAGTAAAAGGCGTCATGAAAGCCAGGAGAGACATTGTGGCATTTGATACAACGATGGATTTTCATGAATTGATGGACAAAATCAATAAAAATGGGTATTCACGTGTACCTATTTTCAAAGAAACTATCGATAAAATTGAAGGAATTTTATACATCAAAGACCTTTTAGAACACATCGAACAAGATGAAAATTTCAATTGGATTTCATTGATTCATCAACCATTTTTTGTTCCTGAAAATAAGAAAATTGATGATCTTTTGTATGATTTTCAAGAAAAAAGGGTTCACATGGCTATCGTTGTAAATGAATATGGTGAAACCGAAGGTCTGGTTACGATGGAGGACATCATAGAAGAAATCGTTGGCGAAATCAACGATGAATTTGATGATGAAGAATCGGATTATAAGCGATTGGAAGAAAATGTCTATTTATTCGAAGCGAAAACCTCACTAAATGATTTTGCAAGGGTATTCGATTTGGAGACTAGTCATTTTGAAAAAGTAAAAGGTGAAAGCGAAACCTTGGGAGGATTACTTATTGAATTATTTTCCCGAATTCCACATTCAGGCGAAGAAATTGATTTTGAACCCTTTAAGTTTAAAATTCAGTCAGTGGATACTCGCCGGATTAAAAAAATTAAAATTACACTGATAAAAAACTTGGAAGGAAACTCCGAGATTCAAAACTAATACGACCTTAAATGATTCTTCGATTTTCTTTATTAATATTTACGAGTGTATTATTGATGGCTTGCCCATCAAGTCCGGAACCTACTCCCGTTCCTCAACCACCTGTCAATACTGAATCAAGCTATAATGACTATTTAGATAAAGGAATCATCGAAAATGAGCAATTAGATGAAGGATCGGGTCTCATTGCCAGCAGAAAAAACCCTGGGTATTTTTGGGCGCATAATGATTCTGGCGATTCTAATCGATTATTCTTTTTTGATTCCAACGGAAAAGGAAAAAAAGAATTTAACTTATTGAATGCTGTCAATCGTGATTGGGAGGATATCGGAATTGTTACCGAGTCAGATGGAAGTGCTACTATCTATGTGGCAGATTTTGGTGACAATAATTTACTTTATCCTTCGTATGCCATTTATTGGTTCAAAGAGCCAACAGTTTCCCTTTCTGGGCCTGAAAAAAACGATATTTCACAAGTGAAAAAAATTGAATTCACTTTGCCAGAGGGACCAAGAGATATGGAATGTTTGATGATTGATCAAACCACAAAAGATATCTACATCATTTCAAAAAGAGAAAATTTAAAAAGATTATATAAAATTAGTGCCGCCAATGTCAAGGATGGCGTAAAAGTTACGGCTGAATTTGTTAGTGAACTAGGTTTTTCAAATCCATTCTCGAGTGCCCAGTCGGTTAAAGAGCTGTTCTATATTACTGCTGGCGACATAACATCTGATAACCAAGAAATTATTATTCGCAATTACGGCTACATTTATTATTGGAAAATGAAGACTGGAGAAAGCATTCCGGATGCTCTTGCTCGACAAGCGAAAGTAGTCCCTTCACAATCTAAATATTCTTCAACGGATGGATTAGGAGAACCGCAGGGAGAAGGTCTAGCTTTTGCCTCTGATGGCTCAGGATATTATACCATTTCTGAATCAGCCAATACCCCAGGAGGAATTCATTTTTATTTCTTCAAGAAAAAATGATTGTAGGCTTTTGAGGAGAGAAGAAAGAAAAGAGAAGAAAGAAAAGAGAAGAGAGAAGAGAGAAAAGATTAATGATTTAGGATGTAATATGGTGCCCCCCTTTTACCTAATACCTTTTACCTATTACCTTTTACCTATTACCTTTTACCTAATACCTTTTACTTCATACCTTTTACCTATTCCCTCATCATCAATTAAATCTTGATATCCTTACTAGAGACCTTGGCCATCTCAGCAGGGCTGCCTTTCCAAATGCTCCAAGGATCCGTTTTTTGACGAGTAACATTAGCACCCATGGCTATCAAGGTTCCTTCTCCTAAAACAGTTTGATCACGAATAGTTGAGTTTACGCCAAAGAAACAATAATCACCCACTTGGCAACCGCCTGATAACACGACATGTGAAGTAAAAAACACATGATTCCCAATTTTGCTATGATGACCTATGTGATTACCAGACCACAATACACAATCATCTCCAATGGTGACATATGGTTGAATCGTATTATCCTCCAATATAAAGCAGTTTTTTCCAATTTTGTCTGTCAAAACTGTTGCTCTTGAACTAATGTAAGAAATGTAATCATATCCTTTCTCCAAGCCTTTTTCATAAACTCGAGCGCGAACTTGATTCATTTGGCGTTCCGTCAATGGAACAAAAAATTTATAGTCGGTAGGAGGATATATCTCCTCTACCGACTCAAATGCTACTACGGGTAAGCCATGAAATGACGCTTCTTTGATATAGGCTTCTTCTACCGTAAATGCTACCACTTCGTGGTCGCTATCGGTTTGAAGATAAAATAAAGCCAATTCGGCTGTTTGGGTATTCCCAAAAATTACAACTTTAGCCATATAGGTTTAATTAAAAAAGCGGAACACCTGTCATTTCTTTCGGTTGATCTACACCCATTAGTTTTAATATCGTAGGAGATACATCTCCCAATTTTCCATTGTTCAAAGTTGGATGAAAATCATTATCCACAAAAATACAAGGAACTAAATTCGTTGAATGGGCTGTATTTGGAGATCCATCTTCATTAATCATTACATCCGCATTTCCGTGATCCGCAATGATAATGAATGAATAACCGTGTTTTAATCCAGCTGTTACCACTTTTTCTGCACAAGAATCCACCGTCTCAACTGCTTTTACAACAGCTTCGAATACACCAGTGTGACCAACCATATCTGGATTAGCAAAATTCAAACAAACGAAATCTACTTCTTCCTTTTCCAATTCAGGAATTAATGCATCGCGCAAATCGGCAGCAGACATTTCAGGCTGTAAATCATATGTGGCTACTTTGGGAGAATTTCTTAAAATATTGGATTGACCAATAAAAAGTTGTTCTCTACCTCCAGAAAAGAAGAAAGTTACGTGTGGATATTTTTCGGTTTCTGCTATACGTATTTGTTTTTTTCCAGCTCCTTCCAAAACCTCACCCATCGTCATAGGCAAATTTGAATCATTAAAAATAACATTAACCCCCACGAACTCTTTGTCGTATTCCGTCATTGTTAAATAATATAAATTCAACTTGTGCATGTTTTCTTCATGAAAATCCTTTTGAGTCAAGGCTTGTGTTATTTCACGACCTCTATCTGTTCTAAAATTAAAACAAATTACAACATCGCCTTCTTGTATTTTTGCCACGGGACTACCATCCGAATTAGTCATGATAATCGGCTGAATGAATTCATCCGTTACCCCAGCGGCATAACTATCTTTGATCGATTGAATGACATCTGTAGAAGCCTGACCTTCAGCATCTACCATCGCTTTATAAGCCAAGGCAACTCGCTCCCAACGATTATCACGATCCATCGCAAAATAGCGACCAATGACAGAAGCAATTTTAGCACCCGTTTTTAAAGTATGCTCATATAAATCTGTCATGAATTTTAATCCTGATTTAGGATCGGTATCGCGCCCGTCCGTAAAGGCATGAACATAGACTTTAGGCAAACCAGCTTCTTGAGCTGTACTCAATAAAGATTTTAAATGTTCAATGTGAGCATGAACACCTCCATCGGAAACAAGTCCCATGAAATGTACTGCTTTATTTTTCTCTTTCGCATAAGCAAAAGCTTTTGCCAATTCAGGCTCTTGACCTAAGGTGTTTTCTGTAACGGCTTTGTTAATCCTAACCAAATTTTGATATACTACTCGCCCAGCACCTAAATTCATGTGTCCTACTTCAGAGTTCCCCATTTGACCTTCTGGCAAGCCAACCGCTAATCCAGATGCCTCTAATTTCGAATGAGGATATTTATGATACAATGAACTGATAAAGGGAGTTTTGGCTGCATCAATCGCCGAAACTTTTGGATTTGTTGCAATTCCCCAACCATCCAATATCATTAATACTACTTTCTTCTTCACTTTATATTTATTTAAAAAAAACCTTACAAAATTAACCAAAAAAGATGGAAATCTGCTGTTCTGTCACTCAAAATTATTCCTTCACTAACTGATCATATTTACGACTAATGTCCCTAATATCATTCACATCAACGACATTTTTCTCGAACTCTTCTATTCCCAAAAATATCATCGACTTTCCAACCTCCGCCAATGTGGAAACCATGGATGGAATGGTTTTTTTCAAGAAAGGGTACATCCAATTGATATATTGATAAAATCGCAAAGCATGTTTCAAACCAGAAGTAGGAAAAATCAAGGATGGTCTAAAGGCGTAAAATCGACTAAATCCTAACAAGGCTAAATCATTTTCTGTTCTACCTTTTACCCTGGCCCACATCACGCGTCCACTTTCTGTACGATCAGTACCGACACCAGAAACATATACAAAAGTTAAATCAGGATTACCCGGTAAAATAGCTTCCGCAAAACCAAGGGTAAGTGTATGGGTTTTTTCTGTATAATCGGATTCGTTCATTCCAATAGAAGAAACTCCCAGACAGAAAAAACAAGCATCGTAATTCTTAACTTGTTTGGTTAATGAAGCCGGCTGTAAAAAATCCGTCAATATTATTTCTTTCAATTTAGCATCCTGAACACCGCAAGGTTTACGGCCAATGACCAAAATTTCAGCAATATATGGCGATAATAAACATTCATGTAATACCCCCTCTCCGACCATTCCTGTTGCTCCCGTAATAATTACTTTGATTTGTGATTTTTCCATTGTAGAATTGGGAAATTTTTTAACAAGTATTTATTTAATTTTCAATATTAATGAACAATAGACGTAATTTTTTACAAAAATCAGGAATTTTTGCAACAGCAGCTGCATTGACTTCCATAAATTCAGCAGGAACAGGAAAAATGAACTTCATTCATCATGTGATGTTTTGGGCAAAAAACCCAAACAACGAATCAGAAAAAACACAACTATTCAATGCCTTGAAATCACTTGGAACACTTCCTATGATTCAATCAGCTCATGTCGGCAAACCAATAATTACCGATTTTGATAAGTCGGTGACAGAAGGTTCCTATACTTTTTCAGTTGTTTTAATTTTTGAAAGTGCCGAAAAAGAAAATGAATACTTACACCATCCCCTTCACATGAAATTTATTGATGACAATAAGCACCTTTGGGGTAAAGTTCAGGTGGTTGACTCTCAGGCCATTTGATTTTAGGTAATAGGTAAGAGGTAAGAGGTAATAGGTAAGAGGTAATAGATAATAGGTAAAAGGTAAGAGGTAATAGATAATAGGTAATAATGCGAATTAAGAGTTAAAATATTCATTAATACCTCAAAATTTCGATATAGCATTGCCATTTATTGGTTAATTTATCATCCATGGCATTTCTTTTTTTTAGAAAAAAAGAAACAAAAAAACTTATTTTCTTCTAGTTAATCCAAGACGAATCCGCAAGCGGCCCGATTTTCACTTCGCTCACGGCTATTTTCTTTGACCCTGACGCACATACCCCATGCGGATTGTCAAAGCTCCGCCTACCGCTTCGCTCAAATCATTCGTCGGATTAACCGCAAATTCATTGATAAGTCCCAAAAAAGAATAAACAGCGTTGGCTCAGCTGAGTCAAAGCAAAAGCGTTAAAAAAGAGAAGTAAAAATTAGAAGTTTCAACTCTTAATTCGGTTTAATAGGTAATAGGCAATAGCAATCCGATGACTGAGTATGGTTACTGAGCTTGTCGAAGTATGGATAACAATATCAGCCATAAAATCGATTTATTGATAAAAAATATCAGTTTCCCACAAGCGATAATGCTAGTCTTTTTTTAAGGGGAATGGGTCCCCTTACCCCCCTGCAATTTAAGACTTTCAAAGTTCAGTTGTTTGATAAAATTATTGGATGGAAGGATTTTGCAAGTAAGGAACAGTGAAAACCAGAAGATAGAAAACGAGAAAAGAGTAAACGGGAAAAGAAAAGTCTATTACCTTTTACCTATTACCTACTACCTTTTACCTATTACCTTTTACCTACTACCTTTTACCTATTACCTTTTACCTATTACCTACTACCTTTTACCTATTACCTATTACCTTTTACCTCTTACCTCATTCCTCCTTCTCAGTTTCCAAATCATTCCTAGTGCCGAAAGTATCAATAAAGCGAGGCTCATATAATCTTCCCAAGAAGATTTGCGGGAATTAGTCAACAAGGATTGAATATTTTCGGCTTCAACACCTGTCCAAAAGGCTAATAATGTTCTCGGAAGCATCCCCAAGGTACCTGCAATCCAAAAATTCCTCAAATTCACTCCGATGAATGCCATCACTGCATTGGTAATCGCGAAAGGAAAGACCGGAGATAATCGGGTCAGAAATACCCAAGAAAACGATTCATGTTGGACATTTTCCAAAAAATTAGCCATTTTAAATTTGCGAACCAAAAATTGAATTATCGCATCTCCATTCATGAACTTACCCAATCCAAAACCTATTAATGAGGCAAGTGAATAGGAAATAACAAAGGGTAAAAAGCTTTGAAAACCCCATAAATATCCAATAAATAAGGCAAAAAAGGTGGTAGGGCAAAATGCAAAACCCATTAATAAAACCGAACACGCCCAAAAAACACTCGTCTCTAAAAAACCAAATTCCCGAAAAAATTCAACATGGTTCGTAGCAAAATAAACGAGTCCTATGCTTGATATAAAGGGCACTAACCCCATCCAAACGAGAAACAAAAATTCAAAAATTGCTTTTTTTGGGTACACTGATTAGGTCATGAAAGCAACAAAGATAAAGGACTTTTCATAATACAAGCCTATTTCCCTACCTTTGCAAGGCTTTTTGCCTGAAATAATATGTCCAAAGAAATAGCTATCGTAAAATACAATGCCGGGAACGTTGCTTCCGTCATGTACGCTCTTGATCGAATTGGCGTGAAATATCGTTGGACAGACGATTTTAATGAATTAGCCTCTGCAGAAAAAATCATTTTTCCAGGGGTAGGCGAAGCAAGTACTGCCATGGCCCATTTAAGAGAAAAAGGATTGGATACGTTTATTCCTACCCTTAAACAACCTGTTTTGGCGACTTGCATCGGCATGCAATTACTTTGTAAAAGCTCCGAAGAAAATCAAACCACCTGTATGGGAGTTTTTGATGTGGAAATTAAAAAATTTCAATCGAAGGACTTGAAAATTCCCCATGTCGGTTGGAATTCCATTCGTACTTTAGGCGATAATCCATTGATGAAAGGTCTCAAAAATGAAGAGTTTGTTTATTTTGTTCATTCATTTTACGCACCCGTGAATGAATTTACTTCTGCTACTTGCGATTATGTGCAACCATTCTCAGCGATGCTACAGAAAGATAATTTTTATGCTGCTCAATTTCATGCCGAAATTAGCGGCATGGCGGGACAAACCATTATTCAAAATTTTATTGATTTATAAAAATGTTTCAACTAATTCCAGCGATAGATTTAATAGGGGGCCAATGTGTACGATTGACTCAAGGTGATTATGCACAAAAAAAAATCTACCATTCAGACCCTTTGGAAGTAGCAAAGGCCTTTGAAGGTGCTGGAATTAAACGACTGCATTTGGTTGATTTGGATGGCGCAAAAGCCAAACAAATTGTGAATTTACCTATCCTAGAAAAAATTGCCCGGCATACCCAATTACACATCGATTTCGGTGGTGGCGTACAATCGGATGAAATGATTGATCTTGCTTTTTCCGCTGGAGCCAAACAAATCACAGCAGGAAGTATCGCCGTCCGAAATCCTGAATTGGTGCAATCATGGTTTGTCAAGTATGGCGCCGACCGAATTATTTTAGGGGCAGATGCACATCACGAACAAATCGCGGTGTCGGGTTGGCAAGAAAACTCGAATATTTCCATTTTTGATTTTCTAAACAATTACCAAAAAGTGGGAGCCAAATATGTTATTTCTACCGATGTGGCCAAGGATGGTCTTCTTCAAGGACCAAGTTTTGATTTGTACCAAAAAATTCAAACCCAAAACCCCGATCTCGAAATTATTGCGAGTGGTGGAGTAGCCAATTTAGACGATTTATACCAATTGAGAGACATGAACTTGTTTGGTGTTATTGTTGGAAAAGCCTTTTATGAAGGTCGTATCAGTTTAGAAGATTTAGCCAAATTTGCACAGGAATCATGTTAACAAAAAGAATCATTCCATGTCTCGACATCAAAGATGGCCGTACCGTAAAAGGAACCAACTTTGTCGACCTTCGTGATGCTGGTGATCCGGTGGAACTCGGAGCTTTATATGCCCAACAAGGAGCAGATGAATTGGTATTTTTAGATATTACAGCAACCGTCGATAATCGAAAAACGCTGGTAAATTTGGTAAGGGAAGTAGCTCGGCATGTGAATATTCCCTTTACCGTGGGAGGTGGAATAAGTTCCATCGATGATGTTTCTGCCCTTCTTAACGCAGGAGCAGATAAAGTTTCCATCAATTCATCTGCAGTTAGAAATCCAAACTTAGTTGACGAATTGTCTTTGCAATTTGGATCTCAATGCATCATTGTCGCGATAGACACCAGGCATGTCTCCGGATTCGATTGGGTACATACGCATGGAGGCAGAAAAATCACAGAAATAAATACCCATCATTGGGCAAAAGAGGCGCAAGAAAGAGGTGCGGGTGAAATTTTATTGACTTCCATGGACGCCGATGGGACAAAAGCTGGCTTCGCGAATCGCTTAACGGCTGAAATTTCGGGAAATTTATCTATTCCCGTGATTGCCTCTGGAGGTGCTGGGAGTATGGAACACTTTTTTGAAGTATTTACAGAAGGAAAAGCAGACGCGGGATTGGCGGCAAGTATTTTCCATTTTAAAGAGATTGAAATTTTAGCATTAAAGAAATACCTTGCTGATAAAGGAATTCCGATGCGTATTTAATAAATTGAATGATATTTTAAGCTAATGACGGCAAAACCAGATTTCTCCAAAGGGTTAATTCCTGCAATTATTCAAGATGCAACAACATTGAAAGTATTGATGTTGGGCTATATGAATGAGGAAGCCTTAGAAAAAACGCAAACAACCCATCAAGTTACCTTCTTTTCACGTTCAAAAAATCGACTTTGGACCAAAGGAGAAACTTCTGGCAATTTCTTAGAAGTTAAAAGCATCGAATTGGATTGTGATGCCGACACCTTATTGATTCAAGTGCATCCACTTGGACCAGCTTGTCATACGGGTGCTGATACCTGTTTCAAGGAAGAAAATAAAGATAATGCCGCTTGGTTGGATCATTTAAAACAGGTGATTCGATCTAGAAAAGGTGCATCTGCAGAAAGTTCTTACACGGCCTCTTTATTTCAAAAAGGGACTCATAAAGTAGCTCAAAAAGTTGGAGAAGAAGCGGTTGAATTAGTGATTGAGGCTTTAATGGACAACGATGAATTGTTTAAAGGCGAGGCAGCCGATTTAATTTTCCACTTATTGGTGTTGTTAGAAGACCGCGGAATTGGCTTGGAGCAAGTGATTGAATTATTACAAAAAAGACATAATAAATAAACTATGATAGGATTTATCATTCGCTATGTGATCATGGCGGCCATCGTATTGATCATACCACGATATTTAAAAGGAATTGTTGTTGACTCATTCGTAACAGCCTTATGGGTTGCCTTGATGATGGGTTTTTTGAACTCCTTTGTTAAACCTGTTTTAAAAATTATCAGTTTCCCTATTACGTTCATGACCCTAGGTTTATTTTCCTTGGTCATCAATGTTGGATTGGTCTATCTAGCGGCCTTTTACATTGATGGATTTCATGTAAGTGGATTTATTGCTCCCCTGATTTTTAGTATTTTGGTAGGAACAACCAATAGTTTGGTCGGATTATTTACCAAATAAGAGAGAGGAACTAAATCCAATCCATTATTTCAAACTGGTTTCAAATAATTCTTTTAATTGAGCCTCCTCCCTGAATCCCGCTGTTTTTAGGACTAATTTTCCTTTTTGAAAAACGAGGAAACCCGGTATTTCATCAATGCCATATGCTTGTAAAATGGCCTGATTCCCGTCAGCCTCCACTTTTAAAACGGTCACTTTCCCTTCGTAATCTTTGGCCAATTTATCAACCGTAGGCATCATTTTGATGCAAGGAGCGCACCATTTAGCAAAAAAATCAACTACCACGGCCCCATCTTTGGAGATGATTTTATCGAATTCATTTTTATTCCAAGATTGATCATGCTTCACGCTTGGCACACCTTCCAAAGGTTTCATTTTGGTGGTCCATTTCAAATACCCCCCCTTCATTTCAACGACTGAAAAACCCTCTTTCCGCATTAATTCAGCCGCTTGTGCCGAACGGCCGCCGGATAAACAATAAATCAAAACGGGTTTCGATTTATCCAATGTTTTGATTTGATTGGCAAAATCAGCCGAACGAAAATCCATATTTTTGGCATTCGGCAAATGTCCCCCACCGAATTCCCCAGAGGTTCTTACGTCCAACAAAATGGCGTTGGGAGTCGATTTGATTTTTTGTTCAAAAGCATCCACATCCTCGACTTGAGCCTTGGAATAAAAATTGATAAAACAGAAGAAGAGTCCAATAAAGGTTACTTTCAGTAAATTTTTCATAACTATTTAGCTTAAAATCAGATATTTAACGAATTGGTAATAAGAAAAAGCAAGGAAATTATCTATTTTTTCCGTTATTTTGCAGGGCAATTTAAGTAAATAGTTTCGTAATCAATTTATTCACAATAACAATAAGAAGATGAGTGCAATACAGTACGTTCACGCCAGACAAATTTTAGATTCACGTGGAAATCCAACCATTGAAGTAGATATTAAAACAGAAGATGGAGCTTTTGGTAGAGCTGCCGTACCTTCTGGAGCTTCAACAGGTATTCACGAGGCTGTAGAACTACGTGATGAAGACAAATCTGTTTACGTTGGAAAAGGTGTTTTAAAAGCCGTTGAAAATGTAAATACAAGTATCGCTGAAGAATTATGGGGTTTAGAAGTTTCTGAACAAAACATGATTGACCGTTTAATGATTGAAATTGACGGTACAGCTAACAAAGGAAAATTAGGAGCTAACGCTATTTTAGGTGTTTCTATGGCGGTTGCGAAAGCAGCAGCTCAAGAAGCAGGATTGCCTTTATACCGTTACATTGGTGGTGTTAATGCAAATACTCTTCCAGTTCCAATGATGAACATCTTAAACGGTGGATCTCATGCAGACAATTCAATTGATTTTCAAGAATTCATGGTAATGCCTGTAAAAGCGGAAAGTTTTTCTCAAGCATTGCGTATGGGTACAGAAGTTTTCCATGCATTGAAAGGTGTATTGAAAAGCAAAGGATATTCAACCAACGTAGGAGATGAAGGTGGATTTGCACCTAACATTAAATCCAACGAAGAAGCAATTGAAATCGTTTTACAATCGATTGAAAAAGCGGGTTACAAACCAGGTGAAGAAATTTTCATCGCAATGGATGCGGCTGCTTCTGAATTTTATGATGAGAAAACAGGTCTTTACACGTTCAAAAAATCAGATGGTAAGCAATTGAACTCGATGGAGATGGCTGCTTATTGGAAGACTTGGGCAGATAAATATCCAATTATCTCTATTGAAGATGGTATGGCGGAAGATGATTGGGCAGGTTGGGCTGAGCAAACTAAATTGATCGGTTCTAAATGTCAATTGGTTGGAGACGATTTATTCGTTACTAACGTGAAGCGTTTACAACAAGGTATTGAAAAAGGTGTCGCTAATGCTGTTTTGGTAAAGGTTAACCAAATTGGTTCATTGACGGAAACAATCGATACCGTGAATTTAGCTAAGCGTAATTCATACAAAAACATTATGTCTCACCGTTCTGGAGAAACAGAAGATGCAACCATTGCGGATTTAGCTGTAGCATTAAATACAGGTCAAATCAAAACAGGTTCAGCTTCTCGTTCAGATCGTATGGCAAAATACAATCAATTATTACGTATTGAAGAAGAATTGGGAGCTAATGCCTATTTCCCAGGATTAAATTTCTAATCAAAACATGAATAAATTAAAGCAATTGTTCGTAGGAAAAAACCGCTTTTATGCGATTACTACGGCAATTGCTTTTTTTTGGATGTTATTTTTAGATTCCAATGATATTACTGTTCAATTCCGTCTTTGGAATGAACTTCGCGAATTAAAAGCAGAAAAAAAGTATTACCAACAAAAGCTCAAGGAACTTGAAAAAGAACGCCGAGTGATGATGGGGAATCCCGCTTTATTGGAAAAATTCGCACGTGAAAAATACCTCATGAAAAAACCCACGGAGGATATTTTCATCATTGTCAATGAGAAAAATCAAGCGATTGAGTAAGAGGTAATAGGTATTAATGCGAATTAAAAGTTAAAATATTCATTATTTTCTCAACATTCGATATTGCAATGCAATTTATTGGCTAATTCATTTTCCATGGCATTTCTTTTTTTTAGAAAAAAAGAAACAAAAAAACTTATTTACTTCTAGTTAATCCAAGACGAATCCGCAAGCGGCTCGATTTTCACTACGCTTTCGGCTATTTTCTTTGACCCTGACGCACATCGCCTATGCGCATTGTCAAAGCCCCGCCTACCGCTACGTTCAAATCTTTCGTCGGATTAACCGTAAGAGACGTGATTATTAGTTTTCAGAACAAACATTTTTGTGATTACAAACGGTGGCTGAGGCTCTCGAAGCCACGTTTGTAAAGGCTGTTACGAATCGAAGAGCAACATTAAAAGAAATTTTAATTAGAAGTTTCAACCCTCGATTCGCATTAATCACTATCCGATAATAAATCATGTAATCAACTAAATCATAGTTCAGACAATTAGATGAGAGAAGAGAGAGAAAAATACCTATTACCTTTTTACCTATTACCTTTTACCTATTACCTATTACCTATCACCTCTCTTCTACCCTACAATCATCAATTTCGCGAAATTCAACAATAAGGTTTTATCCCCAACCCCTTTTTCAAAGCTGATAAAGGCTTTTCGTTCTGAGCCGTTGATCTCCAATTTATTGACTATGCCAAAACCGAATTTTTGATGCTCCACTCGCTGGCCAGCTTGAATTTCTAATGCGTCCGATGCTTTAAAATCCGTACTCGACACGTGTTGGTAATTGGTATTATTGTTTGGCTTTTGAATTAATTGAGCAGCAGAAGGTGCCGGAGTGGATTTCTGAGTAAAACCGGTTTTATTCACCGGACGAAATGCCTGAACTTCTTTTTTGCCTTGAACCTTCGCCATTTTTAAGTAATTCTGGTCAATTTCTTCCAAAAAACGACTAGGTTCGCAACTTTTCAATCGGCCAAATTGATACCTAGACTCGGCATAAGACATCATTAATTTCTTTTCTGCGCGTGTAATGGCGACATAGAATAATCGGCGTTCTTCTTCTAAATCGCTTTGGCTTTGTAGCATCATTTGACTCGGGAAAAGATCCTCTTCGAGCCCCACTAAAAATACTTGTTTAAATTCCAATCCCTTCGCTGAGTGAACCGTCATTAATGTCACTTTATCTCTATCTTTTGGATCCTCCTCGGTGTCGGCATTGGTTAATAAAGAAACCGACTGTAAAAAGGTTGCTAGGGATTTATCTTCATTCTCTTCCGAATCTACAAATTGCTTAATCGCATTCAATAATTCTTGCATGTTTTGATAACGAGCCAAGCCTTCCACCGTTTTATCTTCGTACAATTCACGAAGTAAACCCGATGCTTTTGCCACATGATTAGCCACCTCATAAGCGTCCTTATTTTCTACTTCCACCATTATTTTGAACGACTTGATTAAATCGGCAAAATTCTCAATGGCAACCATTCCTCGCGCACCTTGAAATTGTTGGATATTGGAAACAACTTCCCAAATAGACACATTATTTTCATTGGCAGTAACCGCAATTTTGGCAATGGTTGTATCGCCAATTCCCCTTTTGGGCAAATTAATGATTCGCTTAAAAGCTTCTTCATCGTTTTGATTGACTACAAAACGCAAGTAGGAAAGCACATCTTTGATTTCTTTGCGTTGGTAGAAAGATAATCCGCCGATGATCCGATATTTGATGTTTAAACGGCGCAAGGATTCCTCAAAAGATCTTGATTGTGCATTGGTTCGATATAAAATCGCAAAGTCAGACCAATTTAAACCATCTTTTTGTTTGGTTTCAAAAATAGTAGAAGCAATGATTCTTCCCTCCTCATTATCGCTGCCCGCTCGAATAATTTCAATTTCATCTCCGCGTTCATTGGAAGTAAAAACATTCTTTTTTAATTGATTTTTATTTCGCGCAATGACCGAATTAGCGACCGCCACAATACTTTGGGTAGAACGGTAATTTTCTTCTAATTTGATGGTAGTCAAATCGGCATAATCCCTCTCGAAATTCAAAATATTTTGAATATCCGCGCCACGGAAAGCATAAATACTTTGGGCATCATCCCCCACTACGCATATATTTCGATTAACTGCTGCCAATTTTTTGGTGATCAAATATTGCGACACGTTGGTATCTTGAAACTCATCCACCATCACGTGTTTGAATTTATGTTGATACTTGTTCAACACATCTAAATGATCTCGAAATAAAATATTGGTTTGATACAATAAATCATCAAAATCCATGGCATTCGCTTGAAAACAGCGCGTCGTGTACATTTTATAAATTTCAGCCATACGAGGAATTTTCGCATAGCGATCCTCTTCGGTTAAAATGGCACTATTGGAATATTGTTCCGGACTTATCAATCGGTTTTTGGCATTGGAAATTCGATTCAATAAGAGATTGACCTTGTAAATTTTATCATCTAAATTTTGCTCTTTGATAAGGGCACGAAGCAAGGATTTGGAATCATCGGTATCGTAAATCGAGAAATTAGATGTATATCCCAATTTTTCCCCTTCAAAACGAAGTATTTTGGCAAAAACCGAGTGGAAGGTTCCCATCCAAATATTTCTAGCCTCTGTTCCAATGACCGATTCAATCCGATGACGCATTTCCCCAGCCGCTTTATTGGTAAAGGTTAATAATAAAATTTGAAATGGATCTACCCCATTCGCGATTAAATGGGCTGTTCTGTAGGTTAGAACCCTTGTTTTACCTGAACCTGCTCCCGCAATAATCATCAGGGGGCCATCAATGTGTTCTACAGCTTTTCTTTGAGGCTCATTTAGGCCAGCTAGGTAATCCATTCGTTATATTTTAAGGATAAATCAATCGGGGTTCAAAATTAACATAAAGTAGATAGAAAAGAGATAAGATAACAGATAAAATTATGACTCAAAATGGGAGCCTCTGTTCCCTCTTTTCGAACAGGTCTTTTCTCTTTTCTCATTTCTTTCTCTATTTTTACACCAACATTTCCTCCATGCACAAAAAACGCATTCTTTTATTTGATACAATTACCGATGGTCATCATCCTGATTATCTGTATAATTTGATGCTTTATTTTGGAGGAAGAGAAGATGTCGAGTTATTAATTGTAACAGGAGAAAAATTTCTTCAATTCCTAGATCAATACACCCTAGATGGCGCTTTACCTTGGACCAACATTTTCCTTCACACCATTCCCCTAAGTCAACTCACTAACATTCATCAAAAATTGATTTATCGTCGTTCAGTTGTCGAGTGGAATTTAATGTTGCAATATGCGGAAGACTTGAAGGCCGACAAGGCGCTGGTCATGTACATGGACTATTTTCAGTTGGGCATGATCTTGGGCAAAAAAGCTAGTATCGACTTATCAGGTATTTGTTTCAGGCCAGATTTCACCAAGAATGACACCTCATTTTATGGGAAGGTCAAAAAGTACATGTTGAAATTAGCCATGAATTCCGGGAATCTGAAGACCTTATTTACATTAGATGCACGCATTTTATCAGAAATACAGGCTTTAAGCGATCAAACAAAGGTTGTTTCTTTGTGTGAGCCCATTCAATTATTCGACATAAAAGAAGAAGAAGTTCAGGTATTCAAATCAAACGTGCCCGTTTCAACAAACAAGATTCGATTAATCAATTTTGGTTTTTTGGACGAGCGAAAAGGTATTGAGGTGTTTCTCGAAGCTTGCAAATATTTAACTGAAGAAGAAATTAGTCAGATTTCCTTACGTCTAATTGGGCCTGTAGAGTTGAGCTACCAAGCCAAGATTGAAGCACGCTTAAACGAAATTAAGTCGCTAGAAGTGCATACCATTTGGGGATATTTACCTGCTCGTGAAGTACAAATTGCGTTTGAGCAGAGCGATTGGGCATTGGTATTATATCAGAATCATATTGGTTCCAGCTCCGTGGTCGTTAGAGCCGCATTAGCAGGCAAACCAACTTTAGCAACAAATATGGGTCAAATTGGGGAACTTATCCAAGAAAAACATTTGGGCATATCCGTGGATGTTAGCAATGCAAAGGCAGTAGCCAAAGCGCTTTCAGATATCATTGCTCAGAATACAGCGATTGATCATGTCGCCATCAAACAATTCGCCAATGAAAACTCTATTCAGGCATTTGGAAATGCGATTGAGAATGGATTGTAATTAAGTGGTTATACTTCCTATTTTCTTATTACCTATTTATGCGAATTAAGAGTTGAAACTTCTCTTTTTTACCGCTTTTGGCTTCGACTCAGCTCAGCCAATGCTAATTATTCTTTTTTAGGACTTATAAATGAATTTGCGGTTAATCCGATGAAAGAATTGAACATAGCGGTAGGCGGAGCTTTGACAATGCGCAAGGGCGAGTGTGCGTCAGGGTCAAAGAAAATAGCCGAGAGCGAAGTGAAAATCGGTCAGCTTGCTGATTCGTCTTGGATTAACTTGCGACTAATACGTTTTTTTGTTTCTTTTTTTTTCAAAAAAAGAAATGCCATGGATAATAAATTAACCAATAAAATGCAATGCTATATGGAATGTTGAGGTATTAAAGAAAATTTTAACTCTTAATTCGCATTAATAACTAATCACTAAAAACTAATCACTAATACCTAGTTCCAAATATTGAATATTACTCTTCAAATCCTTTAATAAACTCTTTGTTCTTTCTGGGCGGGCATCGGTAATGAACACTTGTCCAAAATGATCTTCAGACATCATTTGAACCAATCGCTGAATGCGTTTATCGTCCAATTTATCAAAAATATCATCTAGTAAAAGCAAAGGTTTTCTAGGTTTGATGCTCGTTAATGTATCGAATTGTGCCAATTTCAAGGCAACGACAAAACTTTTTTGTTGGCCTTGAGAACCAAATTTTTTGAGAGGATAGGAATTAATTTCAAAAGAAAAATCATCTCGATGAATCCCAACACTTGTTCTTAGCGAAATCAAATCGATGGGTTCCGCGTTTTTTAAAGACTCGTCCAATGAGCCCAGTTGAAAACTGGATTCCAAATGAATCATTACTTGTTCCCGGTCATCGGATAATTTGGCATAATGTTCTTGAAAACTAGGAATAAAAATTTTCAAAAATTCAATTCTAGCGAGATGTAGACTTTCCCCCAATTCCACCAAAGGTAGATGGTAACTTTCCAATTGAATCCGGTCAATCCTGTTTTGTTCAGCAAATTGCTTCAAAAGCATGTTTCTTTGTTGCACGATTCGGTTATATCGCAACAATTGATCCAAAAAGGACCGATCCATTTGCGACATCATTCCATCAAAAAATCGACGGCGAGTGTCACTGCTTTCACGAACCAAGTCGGTATCATGAGGATCCATGAGGACTACTGGGTAATTCCCAATGTGATCCGCCAAACGGGTGTAGGGTTTTTGGTCTCTCAAAAAGCTTTTTTTATTCCCTTTTTGAAAGGCGCAAGTAATTTGTGTTTCGCTGGCAGCAAGTCCGGATGCATCTTGTTTTTGATAAACAAAAGTGCCCTGTACCATAAAATAGGCTTCTTCATGTTTGACACAAAGCTGATCAGGAATTCCTCTTGCACTTTTTGTCATCGACAAAAAATGGATAGCATCCAGCAAATTGGTTTTTCCAATTCCATTCTCTCCAACGATGCAATTTATTTCCGGAATAAATTGGAATTGATCCTCCTCATAGGATTTAAATTGCTTAACCTGAAGGGATTTTAAATACATATTGGAGGGGAAATTTACTCTAAGCGATAAAATTAATGAATATTACGTGATTTTTGAGATTGATTGTCGCTATTTCGACTCAAATTTTGGCTTCTCAATGCTTTTGTTTTAATTTCGCATCGGATTCTATTAAGCAAATTGAATTGTTTAATACTAAATACATATTTTCTATCAAAACGATGGCAAAGAAAGACGCTCAAGCACCCAAGTATTCGAAAGAAACATACCGTTTTTGGTATGAGTCAATGCAATTACAACGCAAATTTGAAGAGAAATGCGGTCAATTGTACGGAATGCAAAAAATTAAAGGATTTTGTCACTTATATATTGGACAAGAGGCTTGTTCATCAGGTTCAAGATCTGCTTTAATTGAAGGGGATAAATACATCACTGCATATCGTGATCATGGGATTCCATTGGCATTGGGTACTTCACCTAATTCCATCATGGCTGAGCTTTATGGTAAAATTACCGGTGCTTCCAAAGGAAAAGGTGGCTCGATGCACATTTTTGATAAGAGTGTTGGATTTGTGGGAGGACATGGTATTGTTGGAGCTCAAATTCCATTAGGCGCAGGATTAGCTTTTGCTGAAAAATATAAGAAAACGGGAAATGTTTCTATCACTTATTTTGGTGATGGAGCGGTTCGCCAAGGAGCATTGCATGAAACATTCAACATGGCAATGACCTGGAAATTACCAGCGATTTTCGTGGTAGAGAACAATGGATATGCAATGGGTACTTCAGTAGCACGTACATCCAACGTAACAGAATTGTACACCATTGGAGAGGCCTATGACATGCCGGCAGAAGCAGTAGATGCGATGGATGTAGAAGCGGTTCATGAAGCAGTTTCAAGAGCTGCTGCTCGTGCAAGAGCTGGAGAAGGACCTACATTTTTGGAATTCAGAACCTATCGTTATAGAGGCCACTCGATGTCGGATCCTCAAAAATACCGTTCAAAGGAAGAGGTTGAAGCATACAAAGATCGTGATCCGATCGAGCAAGTAAAACATACCATCTTGACACACCATATTCTTAGTCAAGCAGAATTAGACGAAATCGACGCGAAAATCAAAATTCAAGTACAAGAATCTGTTGATTTCGCTGAAAATTCACCATTCCCAGATAAATCTGAGGCATACAAAGATGTGTATGTGCAGGAAGATTATCCTTTTGTGGAAGAATAGAAAATTAGGTAATAGGTATTAGGTAAAAGGTAATAGGTAAAAGGTAATAGGTAAAAGGTAATAGGTATTAGGTAAAAGGTAATAGGTAACTTTCACTAAACACTAATACCTAACAATGCGAATTAAGGGTTGAAATTTCCAATTATTAATCTCTTCTTTTACAGCTTTTGGCTTCGATACTTCGGAAAGCTCAGTAACCGAGCTCAGTTAACACTATTTATTCTTTTTAGGACTTATAATTGAACTTGCGGTTAATCCGACGAAAGATTTGAGCGAAGCGATAGGCGGAGCTTTGACAATGCGCATGGGCGATGTGCGTCAGGGTCAAAGAAAATAGCCGAAAGCGTAGTGAAAATCGTGCCGCTTGCGGATTCGTCTTGGATTAACTGGCAGCAAATGAGTTTTTTTGTTTCTTTTTTTCTAAAAAAAAGAAATGCCTTAGAAAATGAATTAGCCAATAAATGGCAATGCTATATGGAATGTTGAGTTATTAATGAATATTTTAACCCTTAATTCGCATTGATAACTAAAAACTAATACCTAATAACTAATACCTATTACCTCATATTTAACAATTCCTTTAATATCACTTAACACCCTCCTTAAATAGGAACTGTACTTTTGACCCAACAAAATAAATTTGGATGGGTCATTCGCATAAGACAACCTACAAGACAATCGTCATTTCCGACTTACACTTAGGCAGCAAAGGAGCCAAGGCAAAAGAAGTCAACGAATTTTTAAGAGCCAATTCTTGCCAACAACTTATTTTAAATGGTGACATCATTGATGGATGGCAATTGAAAAAAGGTGGTGCTTGGAAGAAAAAACATACCGGATTTTTCAGAGCTGTATTGAAAATGATGGACAAATTTGATACAGAAGTCATTTACCTGAGAGGTAATCACGATGACTTTTTGGACCAAGTTTTACCCTTGAAAATCGGAAAACAATTCTCTATCCGACAAGATTATATGCTCCATACTTTTGGGAAAAAGTATTTCATTACCCATGGGGATATTTTTGATAGCATCACAAGTCAAATGAAATGGCTAGCCTATTTAGGCGACATTGGATACAACTTCCTATTATGGTTGAATAAATGGTATAATCAATACCGAACTTGGAAAGGAAAACCTTATTATTCACTTTCTCAAACCATCAAGCAAAAAGTAAAAGCGGCCGTTAATTTTATTTCTGATTTTGAAGAAAAATTAGCAGAATTGGCTATTGCCAAAAATGCGGATGGCATTATTTGTGGACACATCCACAAAGCTGAAATCAAAGAAATAAACGGCGTTTGTTACATGAATTCTGGCGACTGGGTGGAGTCCTTAACCGCATTGGTTGAAACGCATACAGGAGAATGGTTATTGGTTAATTACCCTGATTTTGATTTACAAAAAGATTTAGAAGGAATTCGAGTAGAGTCTAACCCAACATACGCATAACATGGGCAAATTTATATTTACCATACAAGGAGAAGGAAGAGGACATTTAACCCAAGCGATTTCTTTAACACAAATAGCGAGAGAAGCTGGGCATGAAGTGATCGGTTACGCTGTTGGTACATTTGAAGGCAGAATAATTCCCCGATTTTTTAGGGATTTTATAGGTGATACACCGATTATCCAATACGAAAGTCCATCGATCAATTATGGCCATGGGAAATCCGTCTTATTGGGTAAAACGGCTTCACAAGCATTTACCAAATTCGGAACGTATTGGAAAAGTGCTACTCAACTTGGCGAATTTATTGAGGAATTGCAACCAGACGCTATTGTGAACTTTTATGAGTCGATCACAGGATTATATAATTTAAAATCAGGGTCGAAAATACCTTGCATGTCGATTGGACATCAATATTTATTGTTGAATAAAAAATTTGTTTCGCTCCCAGAGAAAAAATTAGATCAATTTTTATTGAATTTAAATACAAAAATCACAGCCATTGGGTCCAAAAAATTATTGGGTCTTTCTTTTCGTGAGATCGAAAACGATGCGCATATTTCGGTGGTTCCTCCCCTTTTGAGAAAAGAGGTAAAGGAACTGGAAATTAAAGAAGGAGAAAGATGGTTAGCTTATTTAACGCATTACCGTTTAGCGGATGATATCATTGAATGGTCTGAAAAGAATCCCCATGTTCAATTGGATTGTTTTTGGGACAATGCCCAACATAAAACAACCTACCAATATTCAAATTCTTTGACCTTTCACCCGATTGATGCGGAAAAATATTTATCCAAAATGCAGTCGTGCGCCGGTTTAATTTCCACTGCAGGATTCGAATCAGTTGCTGAGGCCATGTATTTAGGGAAGCCTGTGATGATGGTTCCTGTTCCGAATCATATTGAACAAATGATTAATGCATTTGATGGAGAATTATCGGGCGCTGGAGTAGCAGCGAGAGAGTTCAACTTGGATGTCTTTAAAAATTATCTTCCGAATTATGTATCGGTGAAAGATCATTATCAAGCTTGGGTAAGTACATCGCCTAATAAAATGCAAGAGCATTTAAGAGGATTATTAACAAAAGAGAAGAAAAACAATCCCTTCAAAAATATATTTAGAGGTTTCAATCCTTTCCGAAATGGAAGATTATCTCTGCCCAATGGTTTAAGTTAGTTTAAATGAAGAATGAATAAATACTTAAAAATACCAGATGATGTTTGGTATTTTTTTTCATTCGTTTCGCCTATAAAACATTTAAATACCTATTCTATCAATTCAATATATGGTTTAACATAGGTGAAAAACTTTGTGTTAGACCTTTCGTTTTAACCCTAAACAAGTTTTTTGGCTTCGATAATTCAGCATGCTCAGTAACAGAACGCAGCCAGCACTATTCTATCTTTTCTTTTCTCATTTTCTCTCTTCTCTTTTCTCATTTTCTCTTTTCTTATTTTCTCTCATCTCTTTTCTTATTTTCTCTCTTCTCTTTTCTTATTTTCTCTTTTCTCGTTTTCTCTCTTCTCTTTTCTCTTTTTCTCTCTTCTCTTTTCCCATTTTCTCTCTTCTCTTTTCTCGTTTTCTCTCTTCCAAAATCCACTCATCGAATGATTTTATCAAACAACTGAACTTTTAAAGTCTTAAATTGCAGGGGGTAAGGGGTCCCATTTCCCCATAAAAAATGACGAATAGAATCGCTAATGGAAAACTGATAATTTTAATCAATAACTCGATTTTTTGGTGCCGGTTTTGGCTTCAGGAGCCAAGGCCACGGTTACTGAGCTTGTCGAAGTATGGTTTTTGAGCTTGTCAAAGCATCTTTCTTATCTCTGTATACCTCTTTATACGAATTAAGGTATTAAGTTCATTGAGATAAAATATTCTCAAATTACTTAATACCTTAACTATTTGGCAATAATTATTCGTTCAAATATCTAGAACGTATATCTTACACCTGCTTGCATTTGCCATCTTGAACCCAATTGATCCACTGTGTATGGAGTACTTGGAGTAGCAAATTTATAGGTAGGATCTGCAGATGTTCCTGAATTCACACGTGATAAACCTACACTTGCTGTTGAATTGAATGTATTAGGTGAGAAATATATTCTTCCCCAATCTTTGTTTAACAAATTCGTTGCATTGATGATGTCCAATGAAAATTGAATTTCATGTCCATTGGAAGCCTTGATGGAATGAGAAAGTTTCAAATCAACTGTTGCATTCCAAGGAGTTCTACCGCCGTTACGTTCAGTAAAGTCGCCCTTTCTTGTGCTTAAATATTCATCTGCATTGATATAGTTCATAAATGCTTTTGCTTGTGCACTCGCTGTGCCTAATTTGGCATCATCCACGAAAAATTTAGTTGCTTCTGCTTCATCTTTGAAAATATAAGCTAAACCAGCAGCTTGAGGCGTATTTGCAATGGTTGTATTAACAAATCCCCACGTAAATGGCGCACCCGATTGAGCACTAAATACACCTGAGATGGTTGTTGCTCCCGCCTTTTTCCAAACCTTCGTGTAACCAAATTGACCAATGATACGATGTCTAATATCGAAATTTGAATAAGCAATTTTTGGATCATTTGGAGTCAAAGATTGATTTAACTGCCAATTTGATTCCATGGAGTTACGAATACCATTGGTTAAGTCGAAACTTTGTCCATATGTATAAGCAGCCATGAAATTAAATCCAAAATCATAAGATTTTGTCACTTGAGCCGTTAAGCTGTAACGATGTCCCTCTGAAGTATTGGCTAATTCATATGCATTTGAAAAGGCGGTATTTAATTTTTGACCTGTTGTGCCTCCTGATAAATAAATTGGCATTTGACGTTGAGTGTCATAGCTGTAATATTTAACTGAATCTTTCAAATTCACCATTTGGAATTTCAAATCGCTGATGGTTTTGGTGTAAATACCTTCCAAAGTAATTTTATAGCCATTAATTATTTTATCCACTGCCAATGAACTTCTCCAAACTTGTGGCATTTTGAAATTATTTGCCATGGCATCTACTTGTGTCAAGCTTTTTTGACCATTGTTGAAAGCAAAGGTTTTTGCTCCATCTTTCAATACATCTCCTACATTTTTACCCGCTACATTGTTTACATCAAATGCACCAAAACCAACTCCATCATTGTAAAAGGCATAACCCAACCAAGCAAAAGGAATTCTACCTGTAAAGATCCCTGTTCCACCACGAATAATGGTTGAACGATCACCGTTAACATCATAATTAAAACCTAATCTTGGAGAAACCAATACCTGTCCGAAAATCGAATTGGTAACTTTGTTCAAAGGTGTTGCAGCTACGTAAGTTGAACCAGCACTTGGATCCGTAATGGTTGAAGTTAATTTTGGACTTAAATTAGGAGCATCTGTACTTGCTACATCAAAACGAATACCTGGGGATAATTTTAAATTATCGGTTACTTGGATTTCATCTTGAGCATAAAGGCTGTATAAACCGACGTTAAATGTTGCATAAGGATTATTGTAGATCGCATCTCTATCGTTATTGGTAAAGCTGTAAGAACCTCTAACACGGTTTACATTGGAATTATAAAAATCTGTTAAGCTTTTGTAAGCTACACGACCATTCCATGAGTTAACAAAACCATAGTTGATATTATACAACTCATTGTGTGTACCAACTAAGAAAGTATGATTTCCTTTGAACCAAGTAAAGTTATCCGTGAATTCAAACGTTTTTTGCTTCATATTAAAGACAGTAGCCTCTCGCTCATTTCCTAAAAATATGGTTCCGCCGTTCGCTGAAATTTCCACTTGTGGAAAAGCAAAATTAGAACTAGAAGGTGTACGATAATCGCGAATATCAGAATATCCTAAAATTAAACTATTCGAAGAACTTCCAAAATGGCTTTTCAATTCTGCAACCGTTGAATTTGTTTTATTGAATTGCGTAAAATCCATGGATCCAAAACGGAAATTAGCTACGTCACGCTCTAAATTAGAAGCTTCAGAGGAAACGTATGAATTACGAATAGACAATTGGTGCTTATCGGAAATATTCCAATCGATACGGTTAAAGAATTTATTGCTTTTTGAATAGATCGAATAATCGCCAAATGCACCTGCATCAAAACCGTAATTCGTTTTCAAGAAAGTAGAAATTTGATTAGCCGTTGCCACGTCAAGGATGGTTCCTTGCGCACCTGCTTGATAAAAAAGCGGTTCATTTCTTTGAGTAATTTCCTCATTGGTAAACCAAAACAATTTATTTTTAATCAAAGGCAATCCCAATCTAAAACCTGTTTGATAATCTGAATAACCACTAGGAATCGCAGAGCCATCACCCGCATTGTTTGGGCCCGTTAAAAATGCATTTCTTCCATATGCGTAAACAGAACCCTTCACCTCGTTGGTTCCTGTTCTTGTAACTGCATTGATTGAGCCACCTGTAAAGTTTCCAATTTTAACATCATAAGGTGCTACATACACTTGCACATCTTGAATGGCATCCAAAGAAATTGGATTGGTACGAGTACTTGATCCTGGCATTCCAGAAGTACCACTTTGTCCACCCAAGGATGGGCTAAATCCAATCGCATCATTATTGATGGTTCCATCAACTGTCACGTTGTTATAACGAAAGTTTGTTCCAGCAAAGGAATTACTTGAACTACCTTGTGGAGTCAAACGTGTCATATCTGTCAAACTACGATTCAAAGTAGGAACCGATTTGATAGTAGTTTCGCTTAATGTCGTAACGGCACCGGATCGAGTTCCGCCTTTATCTGCTTTCACGACCACTTCTGTTAAAGTAGTATTTTCCTCAGAAATGACAATATTAACAGCAGGATTAGACCCTAAGGTTAAATTCAAGTTATCTGCTTTGAATGTTTTGTAACCGACAAAAGTTACGCTTAATGAATATGGCCCACCAGGGTTCATATTGGCTAACATAAAATTTCCATCGATTTGAGTAGAAACTCCATAACGAGCTCCAGTTGGAGTATGAATCATTACTACGGTAGCACCAGGGATTTCCTCACCTTTGGCATCTTTTACTTTTCCCGCTAATGTTGAGGTGGTAATCTGTCCAAATGAATCAAACGTAGTGACAGATAAAATTATAACTAACAGCAATGATGCTGATTTAATAAAATTGTACATTTCTTATATTGGTGTTTTTTCGAAGGCAAAAATACTGCCTAAGAAAATATCCAATGTTAAGGAATTGTTAACAAAATGTTAACGATGTATAATGGAAGAGAGAAAACGGGAAGAGAGCTAATCAACCAATTTCTTTTCTCTTTTCCAGTTTTCTCTCTTCTCTATCCTACTATCCAGCGGAAAAACAAAAACAGAACGGTGGATAGGATAATGGTTATTGGCAAAGTTAAAACCCAAGCCAACACAATACTTTTAACGGTACCGCCTTGTAAATTTTTTATTCCCTTGCTTGCTACCATGGTACCGGCAATACCAGACGACAATACGTGAGTGGTACTAACAGGCCATTTATAGGCAGTTGCTAAACCAATGGTAATAGATGCGATTAATTCAGCAGAAGCACCTTGGGCATAGGTTAAGTGATTTTTACCGATTTTCTCACCGATCGTCACAACAATTCTTTTCCAACCCACCATGGTACCTAATCCAAGCGATAAAGCCACCACCCACATAACCCAAATAGGAGCAAAATCGGTTACACCAGCGATACCATTGGATGAAGAAGAACCATAAGTAAAGAACGGACCTTTATCTCCCGCCGTAGCTGATTTTAAAGTTTTTTTATCGTCTGAGGAAAGATCAACCGACTCACTGTCCAATAATTTTTTGGCATTTTTATTGATTGTTAAAGCAGCCTTACGGATGTCAAATTTTTGAGTAGTCGTTAAGGTTTTGGTTGTAGCTCCACTTGAAATAATTGTTTGTAAAGCCGTGGTAGCTTCCAATAATTTATGATAGCTTTCTCTTTCTTTTTGAGACAAAGGAATGGTATCAATTTTAGCAGAAACTTTTTTGATTGTGGTTAAGCTAGATTGAACTTTTGCCAAATCTAAATTGGTATTGATGGCAAAATAGCCAGGAAGGAAGGCAATTAAAATGACCATCACCAATCCAATTCCTTTTTGCCCATCATTTCTGCCATGGAAAAACGAAACTAAGGTACAGGTGGTAATCAGAATTGCGCGAATCCACATCGGTGGTGGCGATTTCTTTTTCGGCTCTTTGAATATTTCTTTGTTTTTGACCAATTTTCGAAGGATATACATCAGGATGATTGCTAAAGCGAATCCAAACAAAGGAGACAACAATAAAGCTTGTCCTACCTCTGAAACTTTATCCCAATTGACAGCAGAAATGCCAACATTTGAATTTTCTGGCAATAAGGCATGACCCACACCAACACCGATAATAGACCCAATTAAGGTATGGGAACTAGAGGCAGGAATACCTAAATACCATGTTCCTAAATTCCATAAAATAGCTGAAAACAATAAGGAAAGTGCCATCGCCATGGAATGATAGACATTGGAATCCATGAGGAGTTCGGTGGGGAGAAGACCAATGATACTCATAGTAACCCCTACTCCACCTGTCAACAAACCCAAAAAATTCATGAAACCTGACCAAATAACGGCTTGGGTAGGTTCCAAGGAATGGGTATAAATAACAGTTGCAACTGCATTGGCGGTATCGTGAAAACCATTCACAAATTCAAATGCACATGCCGCAAATAGGCAGAAAAACAATAAAAACAGCAGGGTAGGATCTAATCCAAACATATCTAAACGGTTTACACGCGTGTCTAAGTTTGCAAAAATAAGATATTAGTTAAAATTTATTGTTACCGAATTGTTATTTATCTAGATAAAATAAAAAAACCGGATAAGTTTCAACTAAATGGACTTATTTTCGCAAAGTTAAATTGTTATTTAAATGAAATAATAAGAGAATTTTAACAATTGATTAAATAATAAACTTGTCTTACATTTCAATCGTATTTCCCATAAATTTGAAAAACCTAAGAGGAATCATCAAATATGCTTAAACCTTGGATTTATTTATTGCTTGCTTCTGGTTTAGAAGCGGCATGGACCTACTCACTACGCAAATTGGACATGGTTCAATTAAAAACTGCCATTCTTGAAAACCCTTTCTTTAGTAAAGCTGTTGGTATCGAAATGGGATATTTGCTCACTTATCTCGGACTCGGCTTATCCAATATTTTTTTCCTATCCTTATCCATGAAATCCATACCCATGACGGTCGCTATTGCCACTTGGACTTCCGTTTCCTTAATCTTGATCAAAATAATAGATGTAGTCATTTTAAAAAATAGCACCAACATGTACGAAATCTTCTTTCTTACCGTCATCATTGTTGGTATTGTTGGCTTGAAGTTTAGTGCTGGGAATTAAAATAGGTAATAGGTAATAGGTATTTAGGTAATAGACCGTTTGCTGAGCGACTTGAAGTATGATTACTGAGTTTGTTAAAGTATCGATGCCAAATGCGCTAAATGAAGATGTAAAATATGAAAAAACTTTGTGCCCTCGTGTTAAAATGACCGGTTAACCACAAAGATTATTGAATCCATTTTCTATTAATGAATGATTTGTTCCAAAAGGATTTTAACTCTTAATTCGATTTTATTGGCAATTGGTCACAGTTAAAAATACTACCATGATCAAACGGTAATCAACCCAAATAATTTTATCAAACAAGTGAACTTTTAAACCATTAAATTGCAGGGGGTAAGGGGCCCCATTCCCCATAAAAAAAGGACAAGGTTATTGCTAATGGAAGACTTATATTTTTCATCAATTAACTGATTTATTTTTTAGACGTTTCTCTATTTGATATTTCAAAGAATGAAGTTGGGGTGAGAAAAGGTAATAGGTAAAAGGTAATAGGTGTTAATGCGAATTAAGGGTTGAAATTCCCAATTATTAATCTCTTAACATACCGTTTTTGGCTTCGATACTTCGGCAAACTAAGTAACTATAATCGACAGGGTCAAAATAACCGAGCTCAGCTAACACTATTTATTCTTTTTTTGGACTTATAAATGAATTTGCGGTTAATCCGACGAAAGAAACGAAATAAATTATGAGTTATGAATTATGAGTTATGAATTTTAAAAAATGCTCATAATTCATAATTCATAATTAAATTGATTCGTCTTAGATTAACTAGAAGAAAATAAGTTTTTTTGTTTCTTTTTTTCTAAAAAAAAGAAATGCCATGGATAATAAATTAACCAATAAATGGCATTTTTAGGTATTAGGTAAAAGGTATTAGGTAAATTAAAAACTAAATACTAATAACTAAACACTAATAACTAATCACTAATAATACTAATTAAGTAAAATCATTCCCCGACCAACTTCATTCACGCAAAAAAGTGGCAGGATAAAATCCCGCCACTTAGTAAATAATTTATCAACAAACTAAAAAATTACTTGATTAACCACATGACATCATTGATATCATCTTTGCCAGCATATTGACTAGTAATTGCTGCTGTGTAATTAGCTGCATTGGCTGTTCTTTCTGTTGTAGGATAAATCCAACGTTGTGCAATTCTACTGGAATTACCATTACCTACACCCGCAGAAAATGCAGGATATCCTGTTCTTCTCCAGTTAAAATATGCCTCCATACCTGAATTCATAAAGAATGCAGCATACTTTTGAGATACAATTTTCTCAATAGCAGTATTAGCATCTAATTGGACAGATGGTTGAGCATAGTAATCACTGAAACTGAAATTAACAGTATAATTAACAAAATCAGCTGCATCTTTAGAACCTGTTTTAGAATAAGTCATCGTATTCGCTCCTTCTACAATGCCATAAAATGCATGAGAAGCTTTGATTCCTTTTTTATACCAATCTTCGGCAGAACCAGTTGCCCAACCACGAGCCATTCCCTCAGCAATGTTGAAACATAATTCAGGATATCCAACGATAAACGTATTTTCTCCCGTGTAGTTTTTGTAATAACGTGCACGATTTTGAAAAGAATAAATACCAGGAGCAAAACCAGCACCATTGGAAATACCAGCATTTTTCGACATATCATCTAATCCTTGGCCAGAATCAGCGCCTCTATAAGCTGTGTAATCTGATGCTAATTTGCCTGCCTTTAAATCGGAACCCGCAGGCTCACAAGTTATCAAGACACGTGGATCGTTCATTTTAGACAATAAACCTACATAAGTAGAAGCCATGTTCTGGCGAGTTGCATCAAAACCAAAGTTATCTGGATTGGAAGGGTATTTATTAAATGTATTCCAAACAAATTGCAATGATTCTCCATTTGAACCTAACAATGGATATTTGGTTGGATTTGAAATCATGTCTGCAAATTTCGTTTTGACACCTAAATCAGCGTCCGAATCTTTTTTAGATAAGGTCACTAATACACGTAAGCGATAAGCATTCACCACTTTTTGCCATTTTTTCAAATCGCCATTGAAGTAAAAATCACCTGAAATCGTTTCTCCTTTTATAATTAAAGAAGCTAAATCTGTATTAGCATCATCTAACCATTTTAAGATTTGAATGTATATCGCTTTTTGAGAATCGTATTTCGGTGAAGTATTTTCAATGCCTTTCAATGCTTCGGTCATCGGTAAATCACCCACCCGTTTAGACATTTGATCAAAGAAATAAGCTCTAAAGAATTTACCTAAAGCAGAATATCCATTGACATCAGCTAATCCAGCCTTTTTTGCCTCCTCTTCCATCTTGATGACATTTTTCAAGGAAGTATATTGGTTGGGCATTTGTCCCAAATTATATTCATTATTGGCATAATAATTATAATTAGAACAATAAAATTGATTCCAACGCATCTCGGCAGAGAATGGTCGTCCATTGTCGTTCAATACATTGTATTCTACCGTTTGTAAAACCAATGAAGCGGGTACCTGCACAGCACGGTTAGAATCTTTTTCTAACTGTTCGAATGTCTTCTCGCAACTGCTTAAAGCAAAAAAGGAGAAGCTCAAAAGGCCTAAAAATATATGTTTAACTTTCATTATTTGAATCTTTTAAGGAATGGAAAAATTAAAATGTGAAGTTTAAATTAACTCCATAACTTCTTACTGAAGGAGTTTGAGGGCTAGAAGAACCATCTGTCAAATATTGAGATAAATCAATGTCTTTTTTCTCAGCAAAATACAATAAGTTACGTCCTACGAAAGAAACATTAGCCGTTGAAACATACTTACCAAACCATTTGCTTGGAAGTTTAACTCCTACAACTACTTCTTTCAACATTCCAAATGAACGGCTCATCAAGTTACCTTCATTGGTATTGTAGAAACGACCGATGTAATCTTGAACGTAAGTTTTTGTTGAATTTGGAGCAAATTGTAAATCTGCATAATTGGTCACCTTTCCATTTGCATCATATTTGATCGCAACACCGTTACTTACCACAACTCCTTCTCCAACAAACGCTTTTACACCTAAAGCATCTTGCGGACGCGCAGCAGCAAAAATTCCTTGCGTAGTACCAATATGACGACCACCACGATAAGCTTGTTGTTGTGTATAATTCACAATAACACCACCAATACGACCATCAAATAACATACTTAAACTCACATTTTTATAGGTGAACTTATTGTTAAAACCGAAGACAAAATCAGGATTTTTGTTACCTAAAAATTGAGATTGTGAACCTGAAACGGTAATAGGAATACCAGCTGAGCTGTTGATGATTTTGCCATCCGGTGTACGAACAAAAGCTGAACCATATAACTTATCTGTACGGTCGCCTACTTTTAAGAAGGTATTTAAACTATTGATACCAGGATAAATATCTGTTAATCTTTCTTCAAATGTAGAATAGTTGGCTAACACATCCCATGTGAAATCAGTAGTTTGAATAGGTGTACCCGTTACCGAAATTTCATAACCTTTTTTCTGAGTCTTGATTCCATTCACTAAGGCCGAAGTATAGCCAGATGTAGAAGAAATAGGTAGAGAGAAAATAGAAGGACCGTCATTTGAGATAAAATAAGCCGCATCTATCGTGATACGATTTTTCAATAAACGTAAATCCATACCAAATTCTGTTTGAGAAGTTTCAGAAGGATTCAAGTTTGGATTGCTTAAGCCGTCTCCGTAAGTCGCACCCGTTTGGTTATTGTAATAAAAAGCGGTGGAATAAACAGTGTTGTTTTGATAAGAAGGACCATCATAAGGTGAGTTATAATTTTCACCCGAATAAACACCGGCACGGTTATCAATCGTTGAAGATGTTAAACCATCTTTTACGTTCGCATAAGACGCTCGCAATTTCAAGAATGAAATAGTTTCAGGTAATTTCAAATAATCGGATAATACCGTTACAGCTCCCACTGAAGGATAGAAGAATGAATTTTTACCTGAAGGAAGTGTAGATAATTTGTCCGCACGACCCGTTGCGAAAACCGTTAAATATTTCTTGTAAGAAAAGTCAGCTGAATAATAGGCAGAAAGTACATTCATGTCAGCGCCATAATTTGCCACTTGAACTGGGTTAGCCGAGTTAGAGAAATTATATAAACCCGGAACGTTCAAATAGTTGGTAGAAGCAAATATCGATTTGTATTGAAAAACACGTTGAGAAGCACCTGCATTGATTTTTGTATTCAATCCTGGTAAAATATCTTTATCAAATGTTAACAATAATTCCGTATTGTTTTCAAACAAACTACGACGGTCTTCACGGTAATCACCACGACGCTCATCACGTCCATATGTACCCGCTGAATAAGGAAACTTCTCTGTTCTCACCATATCCCAAGTCGTTACTTGAGTACGTGCCAATAAATTCAAGTTTTCATTAAAGGTGTAACGCAAAGCCGCTTGGCCTACAATATCCGTTTTGTAATGTCCACGTAACCACTCATATGACATGAAATAAGGGTTGTTGTAACGTTGATATTCCGCATAAATTTGTTGAATACCTTCTTTACCTTTTTGCCAGTAATTACGCATATCAGCAATATCCCAGTCGGCACCCGCCCAATAAACGATGTTATAGATAATCGAGTTAGGACCATAGTTAACATCTGGAATGTTAGGAGTGTATTGACGGTTATATTGCAAATTAGATTCAAATTTCAATTTCTTTGAGAACTGATAATCAGCCGTGATGTTGAAATTTGTCATGTTCAATTGGGTATTTGGAACAATCCCTTTTTGATAAATATGTGAAGTAGAAAAACGCAAGTTGTATTTTTCACCTGTCGCAGATACGGAAACGTTGTTGGTCGAAAGAATTCCTGTTTCTAAGAAACGTTTCAAGTTATCTTTTCCTCTAGCAACCCAAGGAGTACCTTGACGAACACCCGTGATTGGATCTACAGGAGAATCATATTGAGGAATAGATTGTCCATTAAAACGTGGACCCCAACCTCCATCATAATCACCATCATTTAATCCACCACCTTTTCCATCTCCAAAAGCGTATGAACCGTGATCACCAGGACCGTATTCATCTTGAACCTCAGGAATTGCATAAAAACCACTTTGCATTTGAGTAGAAGAATTTACTTCTACTGAAAATCCTCTTCTATCTTTTGAACCACGTTTAGTTGTAATTAAAATAGCGCCATTTTTACCACGGAAACCATATAATGCGGAAGCAGAAGCTCCTTTTAACACCGAATATGTTTCGATATCATCAGCAGAAATATTCCAAGTATCCGAGTTGATAGGTACACCATCCACTACATATAAGATCGTTGAACTACCACGCAATGAAATATTTGGTTTGCGTAATAATTCAGGTTGTGCACCAATCGTTAAACCTGCCACACGACCTGATAAAGCATTAATAGCATTTGGCTCTCTAGCTTTGATCACACTTGCTCCGTCGACCGATTGAATCGCTACCCCTATTTTTCTGATTTCTTTTTTAATACCCAAGGCAGTTACAACTACTTCTTGTAATTGTTTTTCATCAATCGATAATTGTACGTTAATTTCTGATTGACTTCCTACATTCACTTCTTTTTGAATGTAACCAATCATTGAAATTTGCAAAATTGCATTATCAGAAACACTGATCGTAAACTTCCCATCTGCATTGGAAGTTGTTCCTTTTGTTGTTCCTTTAATACGAATACTTGCGCCAGGAATCGCTGCATTATCTTCTGACGCAGTCACACGCCCACTAACAGAATGTGCTTGTCCAAAAGCATACATTCCAACGAGTTGCAAAACAGCAAAAACCATCCAAAATGACGATTTTGCCGCTTTTTTCACTAACAAATTTGGTAGAAAGTTTTTCATTGTAAAATGTTATGTTATAATTTTCACAAATCTATCTCGATATAATTTGGCTGATATAATGAAAGAAATAACAAATTATTAAGAGAATGTTTCCAATGTTTCGTAATTATTAAGTCTTGATTTAATTAAAGAAAGTCGACTAATTAATAGTAGAAAAATACCATAAATGACAAATTAATAATTTGTTCACATGGGGTTAATGATGCCTTAATATCCATGTTCTTATTTCGTATAATGGAAAATCAAATGAACGATATCAAATTAGTGGTGTTGGATATGGCAGGAACAACGGTCATGGACCAACATGAAGTAGAACATTGTTTCAAGTTAGCGGCTCAAAAAAATGGGCTTAATTCTTCGGACGATAGAATACTGGCCCTACAAGGCTACGCTAAACTGTATGTATTTCAATTACTATGGACGGAACAGTTGGGAGAAGGGAATCCAGAAATTGAGTCATTGGCCAAACAATCCTACAAGGATTTTACAAAAATTTTAGAAAATCATTATCAAACAGAAGCTATTTTTCCAACAGAAGGATGCTTGGAATTATTTGACTATCTACACTCAAAAGGCATTTATATTGCTTTAACTACTGGATTTTATCGCAAAGTCGCTAATATCATTTTACAAAAATTGGGTTGGTTACAAACATTGAATAATAATTACATCAACCTAAGTAATAAAACTGGAATTCACATTTCTGTCACACCTGATGAAGTCAATGGTCAAGGTCGTCCTTCTCCAAAAATGATTGAACATGCAATGACAATTTGTGGAATTACAGACCCGAAACAAGTAATTAATATTGGAGATACGCCCGTGGATTTGGCATTTGGCAAAAATGCAGGTGTCAGATATGCATTGGGAGTATGCAACGGCACACATACCAAAGAACAATTAGTTGATTTTCCCAATGATGGGCTATTGAACAAAATATCGGATCTTATTGAAGTAATTGAAAATGTTAAAAAATAGAAAATACGACTTAGTCATTGTTGGTGGTGGTGTAATAGGTACTTTTTGTGCCTTGCAAGCTTTAAAAAAAAAGAAGTCGGTCCTTCTTTTAGAAAAAGATGAGCTACCTTATGAAGCAAGCTTTCGAAATTTTGGACAAGGTGTTCCTTCCGGTCAAGCCTTGGATACTTGGTTCGAATATGGCCGAAAATCGCTGAAAATTTACAAAGAATTACAACAAGAATTTGATATTTCACTCGTCGGAAATGGTTCCTGGTATGTAGCTTCCGATGATCAAGAGGCTACCCTATTGGAAGAAATGAGCCAATTAATGAAAGATCGAAATTATAACAACCGACTTTATACTGCCAATGAATGCTTGGAAATAAATCCTCATTTCAAAAAAGAGTATGTCAAAGCTGGACTCTTTTTCCCAGAAGAGGCTTCTTTGAATCCACTTGTAATGGTTCATCGAGTTCGTGAAATGATGATTAAGTATATGGGATTGCATTATCAAAACCAATGTTCCATTATTCATGTAGAAAAGAAGAGAGGTATTGCCATGTTAACATCTTCCAAAAAACAAACTTTTTGGGGAGATCATGTCATTTTAGCCAATGGACGAGATACCCAATTTTTACTTCCAGAGCACTATCCAAAGGAGGATTTAAAAATCAGTAAATTGCAAATGATGCGATTAGCCCCACAAAAAAACATTTTAAAATCCAATATTTTAACGGGTTTAACCATCCGCAGATACGAAAGCTTTCACTCCTGCCCTTCTTTTTCCAAACTAAGCACTACACCTGAACAAAAATTATTACAAGACAAAGGAATCCATATTTTATTCAAGCAAGCACAAGATGGTTCCATCATTTTGGGCGATTCTCATGAATATGTACCCGCACATGAACAAGCTAAATTTGGTTTCGAAATATCCAGTGAAATCAATGAAATGATGTTGTCTGAGGCTAAAAAAATAACGAATTTGGAAAACTGGCAAGTAGATTCCTCTTGGGCAGGATTTTATTTGCAATCCAATCATTCGGAGGTGTTAACCAAAACGATTGACCAAGTTATACACATTGTGAACGGAATTGGAGGAAAAGGCATGACAACTTCGCCAGGATTTACGGCGGAATATATCAATCAATTATATCTGTAAGAAAGAGATAATGATTGCCTAGTCAAAATAAATAGTAAATTTTTCATGGGAATTCCTGAAACCTATCTTTTGATAAAATTGATGGGCCTCTTTTCGTCTTTTATTGGATGAAACCTCTAAAGATTTAACTTCCCATCCAACAACCACTTCTTTGACTTTTTCTACCAAATTTCTACCTATTCCTTTACCTTGAAATTCTCTCGTAACAATCATTTCTTGGATCTCACACACTTGTCCTTCGTGATGCAAAAGCCACTGACTTTTGCAAGTGATAAAACCTATCACTCCTTTTCTCTCCTCCTCAGCAACGAAAATTAAAGTACTCACATCATTGAGGTAATGATGAAAAATTTCGGCAAATATTTCTTTGTCTGAAACTCGATTTTCTAACTCGTCCAATAACATTTTCACGGCTAGCAGATCATTCAATTCCGCTTCTCTAATTTTCCAACTAACTGTCATATTACCAAATAATTAATCAAATGTAAAATCTATTTTAAATCATGTTCTTGACCTTTTTTAAGGACCTAATGGTCACTAAATTAAAGCTTAATTAGTTATAAATTATGTCGAAGAGCGTTGTAGAAGAAATAATTTTCCTTTTAAGCCATCATGGCGACTCACAATATGGTGGAGAGCCTGTAACACAAGGAGAACATGCTTTGCAGGCAGCCCATTTGGCCCTTGAGAATAAAGAAAAAGATAGTGTCGTGGTGGCTTGTTTGCTTCACGATATTGGTCATTTATTACACAATTTGCCCAATGATGCCCCCGAACAAGGCATTGACGATCTACATGAAAGTTTAGGCTTCGATTATGTCAATCAATACTTTAATCAATCCGTTGCCGAACCGGTATTATTGCATGTGGATGCCAAAAGGTACTTATGCAAACGGGAACCTGGGTATTTTGACATATTAAGTGAGCCTTCGGTGATTAGTTTACAACTGCAAGGAGGAATCATGTCGGAACAAGATTGCATCGAATTCGAGCGTAATTCATTTTACCAAGATGCCATTATCCTTCGTCGGTATGACGACATGGCCAAAGTGCCTGACATGAAGGTGAATCCCATCGAATACTACCGTCAGCTATTAAGCAATCATTTGAAATGATTCAATCGATAAGTTGGGCCAAAAAATCAATAAAAACAGATTGGATATCCCATCCAGCCTGGACCATGGTCGCGGCATTTGGTTGTTATTTTTGTGTATATGGATTTAGGAAACCATTTACAGCGGGTTTATATGAAAATCAATTTTGGTATGGCATCCATTGGAAGTCCATTTTGATTTCATCTCAAATCGCGGGATACATGCTATCCAAATGCATGGGCATCTTTTTTGTTTCCTCCATTACCTGGGAAAAACGGGCAAAAGCCATCGTGTTAAGTATCCTAATAGCAGAATTTGCCTTATTGGGCTTTGGATTTGTGCCCAAACCTTGGAATTTATTGTTTTTAGTAATCAACGGATTACCGCTTGGTATGGTCTTTGGTTACATTCAAGGATTTTTAGAAGGTAAAAGAAATACGGAATTATTCATTGCGGCCTTGGGCTCCAGTTTTATCCTTGCGGATGGAGTTTCTAAATCGATGGGTATTTCAGTTTTACATGCAGGTATCTCAGAAAATTGGATGCCATTTACAACGGGTTTGATCTACATCTTACCATTTTTGTTCTTTGTTTGGATGCTTACACAAATACCTAAACCAAGTAAAGAAGAAGCCCTAGAACGATCAGAAAGACAGCCCATGACCCAAAAAGATCGAATTTTATTAGTAAAAGAATTATGGCCTGGAATTTTATGCATAAGTCTGCTGTATTTATTCGCAGCTTTATTGAGGGGTATTCGCTCTGATTTTGCGCCTGAAATATGGTCTTATTTAGGATTTGTAAGCGTTCCATCCTTGTATTCGCAAACCGAAATTTGGGTAACTGTTGGTATACTTGTGATTAACGGAAGCTTGGTCATCATTAGAAATAATAAAAACGCATTTTACTTGAGTTTGGGAATTATTAGCATCGGATTTTTATTATTGGTAGTTGCAGGAATTTGGGGTTTAAAACACATAAATCCATTTTGGTTAATCGTTATGACGGGCTTTGGCATTTATTTACCCTATTTAACGATTACAACTTCTGTTTTTGAACGAATGATTGCGATTACAAAACACAAAGCCAACATAGGTTTTTTGATGTATATCGTGGATTCCATTGGATACTTAGGCTATAACACCTTACTAATAAGCGCGGGGTTCATTTTCCCATTCCTTGATTTGCCAAGTATTTTCTTTTCTTGGATTTTGTGGTTAGGCTTAGCTGGAATTATCATTTCAGCAGTGAATTTGATGTATATGAAATGGCGGTTGTGAGGTATTAGGTAATAGGTAATAGGTAAAAGGTAATAGGTAAAAGGTAATAGGTAAAAGGTAATAATGCGAATTAAGAGTTGAAACTTCTAATTTTCACTTCTCTTTTTTACCGCTTTTGCTTTGACACAGCTGAGCCAACGCTGTTTATTCTTTTTTGGGACTTATCAATGAATTTGCGGTTAATCCGACGAAAGATTTGCACGAAGCGGTAGGCGGAGCTTTGACAATGCGCATGGGCGATGTGCGTCAGGGTCAAAGAAAATAGCCGAAAGCGTAGTGAAAATCGGGCCGCTTGCGGATTCGTCTTGGATTAACTGGAAGAAAATAAGTTTTTTTGTTTCTTTTTTTCTAAAAAAAAGAAATTCCATGGATAATAAATTAACCAATAAATAGCAATGCTATATCGAATTTTGAGGTATTAATGAATAATTGAACTCTTAATTCGCATTAATAGGTAATAGGTAATAGGTAATAGTTTTTTTTCTCTTCTCTCTCCTCTTTTCTCCTTTGAGTTTAAATAAGTGATTTGTTTTTAACACAAGGGACACAAAGATAATGCAACCCGATTACCTTGATTTTTTTATTGGTTCAAATAGGTTTTTGACTCTTCATTCGCATTTTTACCTATTACCTAATCTCTATTTTTTCTCAGACTGAAAATTCAATCCCATTAATTGAGAAACGCGGTGAATTAAGTCTTTTTGATACACTTGCGTCTTGGATTTTACTTCCCCTAAAGCCTCTACTTTAGCACCTAATAATGCGAACCATATCTCATGCGAATCTTTGACTTCTTGCCCATGGGAGGTCCACTGAGATTTAATTTTATTACCTCTACCATGATCAGTCGTAATTAAAAGAGTTGTTTTACCCTTATATAAAGGATCCGTTTCCACAAAATTCCAAATATCAGATACCCACGCATCAAATTGATGGGCTGCATTCAAATAATGTCCATAATGACCTTCATGAGCGAATTCATCTGTTTCACCATAAGAAATAAATAAGGCTTTGGGTTTTTGCGTTTTTAAATAATCCAAGGCTTGATAGTGCATAAATAAGTCCAATACTTCAACTTCTCCAAAAACATGAAATGATTCTTTGGTCATAGCCGACAACAGTTTCGCTTGAACTGAATTTGAAATACTAGAATAATCATCAAATCCATTAATCACCGGAAAACCTGCCCTCTTTTCGTTCAAAATACGATCAAAAGCATCCCACGCCCCAAAAGCTGCTACCTGATTTTTGTAGTTTGGCAGACTATTTAAATATTCAAAAAAATTAGTGTTGGGATTCGCTTTGTAATCATTTGAATTAACTGCTGTATCAACTTGACCCGTCAATAATTCGCTATATCCTGGATAAGAAAACCAATAAGGATTCGATACATTTGCCAAATTACCTAATTGACGATTCCCATGTAATTGGCCTTTTTGAGCAATCGTTTTCCAAAAAAAAGGCAATAACTTTTCTCTTCGATCTTTCAAATCTTTGGCCCAATAGTTGGCAACAATAGCAGCACTATCTCCGTGATGAAAACGTTTCAATTTCACTAAAGAAGAATCCATTCCTCCAAACATATCTTGCCAACGAAAACCATCGGTCATGATGACAATCACTCTATGGTCATCTGATTTTTGACTAAACACGGAAAAGGAAATACTAAAAAAGAGAGCAGAAAAGAGTAGATTTTTGAACATTTGATATCATTTATTTTTACAAATCTACACAACAAATACCAGCAATAAAGGAATCAATGATGATGAAATTGTTAAGTATTTGACTTCACAAGATGCCCTTAAAATTACGCCACTTCGGAAAAAAAGAAATGTCGATAGGAAACCCATCGACATTTTCTGCATTACACCAATATAAAATCTAAAAGACTTAGTCATGAAATACCCAACGATTCCATTTTTTTTGGTACGTCAGTGTACTATCCGGCCATTCTACATAATGCTTTAATGGAACATATTCATTCAAATTTCCCTTAAGAACCAATTCCTTAAATAAAAATTTCCCTCTTTTAAGCGCTGTTTCAGGATCTAAATGAGGTGTATTTGCCACCTCCTCAAAATTCTCTGGTTTCAGGCTTCCTTCTTTCAATTGAAATTTACCAATCACCGAACGACGAAATTGAGTTAAATGGCCAACAGGTCGATTTAATAGAAAAACATATTGACCTTCTCCTGTTTTTTCCAATTTTTCCAAGGAATATTTCGGAATTTGATTCACATAATACGATCGAAATTCTGGATTAAATCGAGTAGAATCATTTGCATAAGTAGCATTTTCAGCAACTAGCGTAATGATATTTACCAAAAGACTATCTCGCTCTGAATCCGACAAATAATGTTTGGGAGAATCCTTCGGTTCGCATGCGGCAAAAACCACCAAGGATAAAAGACAAATGAATATTTTCATAGAAAAAAAAAGGAGCCTAATTGCTTAGGCTCCAATGAATTAAATTACTTAATATAAATGACTGATTGAGGGCTAAACTCTGCCCAACCCAATGTCCAGTCAGTTGTTTTAAATGCACCTACGTAATCCGTTGCTTCAAAGAATGAAGGAAGGTTAGTATTTAATTTAGGACCAATTAATGACTCAGATGTTCCGGAAGTCAATGCTAAAGTAGGACGACCTGAAGCCCAGATGGTATTTGAAATACCTAAGTTAGTTGTATTAGCCACAATTTTATTTCCTGTCAATGATTTGAACCATTCTTCTGGAGTTTTATCGCCAATTAAGATGGATGTACCATTCACACCAGAAGACATATTTTCAAATGCTGGAACCGCAACTCCTTTTGGATTAGCTGAAAATCCAGTTCCCCAACCATTAGAGCCCCAACCTTCAACACCAGCTAAAACTATATTTTGCAAATCAATGTCACCATTAGCTGCATTGGCTTTGGCACCACCTTTTTGACTATCAATGTACACCCCGAATGGATATCCAGTAATCAATGTATTGTAGATTTTTTGTTTGTTATTTCTACGTAATTGAGCACCGTGTTGGAACAATGGAGAAATCGCAATAGAAGCAGCACCTTTCGATCCAATGATTGACATATTAGCAAAAACAGCCGAAGTAAATGGTTCTCTAGAAGAACCATTTGCATCATTATCACACTCAAATCCATTTGAACCTGATTGGTCAGCTTGTGTAGTTCCACGGATACCTAATCCAAATTGAACATATCCAGAGAACCCATTATCCGTATCAAAATCATCATCCAATCCTTTGTATGCAATTAAGTGTTTCGCATTCACTGTTCCACCAAACCACTCGAATGAATCATCTAAACCAAATGATGCTTGTACGAAATCAATGGTAGTACCCGAACCCACAGAAGCCATTGTTAAAGAGTTAACCTCTTGATTTGGGTTGATTGGGATACCTGCAAATTCTAAACGAACATACTTCAATGAACCTGAATTATCTTTGGCATCAGAACCACCGTGGAATGCACCATAAGCTCCTTCTAATTCTCTGTTTTTAGCGTCGTCTGGTAAGTTGTTTGGAGCTTTACCACAAATTACTAAACCACCCCAGTCTCCTGCTTCTCTTTCGCCAACATTTCTTTCTGATGTAAATACAATTGGCTTTTCTGCAGTTCCTTCAGCGATTAATTTACTTCCTCTTTGTACAATCAATGTACCTTTAGAAACTTTATCACCAATAATTGTTGTACCTGGTTGAATAGTTAAAACACCTGTTTTAGTTACATTTCCAAATACCGTTTCTTCTCCAACACGAACAAAACCTACTAATTTGTAAATTTTATCCGCTGACCAAGTCACATTACCTTCGATAATTCCTTTAACTTCTACAACTGATTTAGGAGGAATAGCAGCAACTGTAACAGCAATTGGAGTTAAAGTAGATACTTGATTTTTTGAATCAACAACTTGCAAAGTAAAGTTTACTACTGAACCAGCAGCTAAATTTTCTACTACATAATCTTTCGCATACTCAGCTGTTTTTTCGCCAGAATACGTTTTCGAATCATAAGAAACACCGTTTTTTAATACGATAACCGACTTAATACCTGCCGGAGCATTAATGGTTGCTTTGACAGAAACCGTTGTACCAATGGTACCAGCAATTGTACTTGAAGCACTTACAGTCGGAATTGGAAATATTTCCTCCTCTTTTTGACATGCTACAAATGTCATCGCACTTAATGAAATCATCATAAATGCTTTGAAAAAATTTGTTTTTACTCGTTTCATTTTTTTGTTTTGTTAAGTGTTAAATTTTTTAGATACGTTTTATTTATAACCAAATGGAGTGAAAATTAATCCCAATGAATAGACTCTTCCAGGATAATAAGATTGAATAACTTGGTCCTCTACACGGTCAAATTTGCCGTCTTGATTACCATCTTGTAAAACATAATTTTGCTGATTTAAAAGATCACTAATACCTCCTTTAATCAAGATATTTTTAGCAATTTTCTTTGAGAATGTTAAGTCCATGATGCTTCTTGGCATTTCGTACCAATCCGGATAATTGTAGCCATAATTATTACCCACCGCATAAATTCGCTTCCCAATTACATTGAAGGAAAGATTCACTTGCAAGCCTTTTTGAACATCATTGTAATTCCATGAAGCATTCAAAATGTAAGGGCTTTGTCCTTGTAGAGGTCTATTATCTGATTGATTAGCAGAAGTACTTTGATTTAATTTTACTTTACTCAAAATGTAGGCAGCATTGAAAACCAAACTGGATTTTCCTAAAAAGCTATTTGGGCTATCTGGACTTAAATTCTTTCTGATTTCTGCTTCAATACCTGCAGAATAAGCACTTTCTGCATTTTCAAAATTCAAGTTAGGATTAGACCCTGATGCAAAAACGACCTCAATTGGATTCGTAAAATGTTTATAAAACAAAGCTAAACTCATTACCTCAGAAGGTGTCGGATACTTTTCAAAACGTAAATCGAAGTTTTGAATCGAAGCATTTTTTAGATTAGAATTTCCAGATATGTTTCTGTTGTTCACAAAATCATAGAATGAAAATGGCGCAACTTCTCTAAATTCAGGACGATTAACTGTTTGTCCATAAGCCAAACGCAACAATGATTTCTCTGTGAAATTGTAACTTAAATTGATCGATGGTAAAATATTTAATACCGTATTATCATATTTTAAGGGTTGCCCAATTAAATCATAAGAGTCTAATTTTTGACTATTATTTTCCGCTCTTGCGCCAGCAACCACATTAAATTTAGATCCTAAAGCAAAATTGGCTGATAAATAAAAGGCCGATAAAACATTCGAAGCGGTGTAGGAGTCATTTGGATTTGTTTGCTCATCTATTTTTACACCATTCGTGTTATTAATGTTCTGATCAGAAAAGATTTGATCAATGGGTAAAGTACCAATGTTGAACAAGGCACTGTTCGATTGAACATATCCTAAGTTTCTAGCTGAAAAACTTCTGTTTTTGGTTTCAAAATACAAACCACTTTTGAATTCTAATTCTTTACCAAAATCTCCATTGGAATTTTTATCCCACTGAAATTTATGTGAAAAGTTAAGGGCGCCCGTTTTAGCATTTTCATTTAAAACAATATTTGTACGGCCTAAATTGAAGGTTTGAGCTGAACCCATTGGCACCAATAAAGTCGCATTGGATCCATCCAAACTATATCTAAAACGCTTGTAATCTGGTTGATCTCTAAACGATGAATTGTAACCCACGACCCAATCCATCTTCGTCAAACCCTCGTTCCATTCATGCTTTCCAACCAATTGACCCGTATAAATACCACGATAAACCTGATCAAACGACTTAATATTCCAATTAGCTCCGTTGTCGATACCTGTACGATCGACATATTGAGAATTACTTAACTGATTAAATAAGTTCTTGAATTCCAAGGTAAATGCATCTGAGAAACGGAAAGTCCAGTTGTGCATCGCTCCAAAACGAATGGCGCTGGAATATTGCTTGTCGGCAAAATTGAAGACAAAATCTGGTTTACCTGTTGTTCCAATTTGACTATATCCATAATCGTTACGATCCATAATAAAATTGGATCTTGTAGAAGAATAATTAACAGAACTAATATTGCCAATTTTAATGTCGCCCCAATTCAATTTTAATCCACCAGAAATGGACAAACGCATATCAGGCATGGCACTTTCCTTTGATGGAACCCAATTATTCTTCAATGATTGTCCAATTTGCGTCAAACGCGCTGCACCTGAAGATAATAACTCCGATTTTGAGGCAGGGAATGATTTTGGCAAATCGAAATACCCATTGTTAAATCCTGTCCAATAATTGGCTCCATGTTGAGGGGTATAAAAATCTTTGCTGGTTGTTCCTTCTCTAAATGAATTCGAATAGTCGATATTTAGGAAATTTTGTTCAGGGATGCTTTTGGTGAAAATTTTAACGGTACCACCTGCAAATTCGCCGGGTAATTCAGCTGAGGGACTCTTGAAAACCAAAATACGATCAATTTGTCCAGCTGGAATAATATCGAAAGAGAAAGAACGAACGTCTGTTTCCATCGATGGTGCAAAGGTATTATTTAATTGAACGGTATTGTAACGCTCATTTAAACCTCTAATATTAATAAAACGATCTCCAAAAATAGTTACACCTGGTACACGTTTTACTACTTCAGCAGCAGTACGGTCCAAAGTTTTGGTGATTTGAGCGGCAGATATACCACTTACAACCAATTGAGAAGCTTTAATTTCCGATATAACTGAAACCTCCGTATTGGTTAAGCGTTGAGCAACCACCTTTACCTCGGCAAGGTTGGTAGACTCTTCTGCTAGCGTCAAATTTAACTCGGTTACCTGATTGGCCGTAACCTTCACATTCTCATAAATTTTGGTTTGATATCCAACAAAAGAGATCTTTAATGAATAGGAGCCAACAGGTAATTTACTGAAAGAGAAAAATCCGTTGATGTCTGTAGCAGCTCCTTTGTTAATGCCTTGTACTAAAATAGTTGCACCGATGATATCTTCTTTTGATTTCAGATCTTTGATGGTTCCTCGAAGAATTCCTGATTCCTGTGCAAAGGATCCAAAAGAGCATAATAAGGTGATTAGAACTAAATTGGTGTAATAAGTAATTACTTTCATGGGTTTATAATACTGGTGAATTTGATGTCACAAAATTATTATCCCAAAACTGGAGCACTGTTAAAAAGCAGTTACGTTTGTGTTACGAAATTGTAAAAAAATACAGGTATTGATTAACAATTTGATAACATTGAAGAGAGGTAATAGGTAATAGGAAAAAGGTAATAGGTTAAAATGCGAATTAAGAGTTGAAATATTCTTAATTATCTCAACATTCGATGTAGCATTTCCATTTATTGGCTAATTCATTTTCCGCGGTATTTCTTTTTTTCAGAAAAAAAGAAACAAAAAAACTTATTTTCTTCCAGTTAATCCAAGACGAATCAATTTAATTAAGAAGTATGAATTATGAATTATGAGCGCTTTTTAAAACTCATAATTCATACCTCATAATTTATTTCGTTTCTTTCGTCGGATTAACCGTTAGTATCGAGCTATAATTAGCTTTCAGAACAAGCGTTTTTGTGATTACAAACAGTAGCAGAAAGCGATTGCTGAGCCTGTCAAAGTATGTTTAATAAGCTAAACGAATTATCGAAGCCATGATTATAATGATTGTTACAAAGAGCAGCACGAAAAAAAATAATTAGAAGTTTTAACTCTTAATTCGCATTAATAGGTAATAGGTATTATTCAATTTATCATTAAAATAAACTTCGTAACCCTGGTATTAAAAGCTATTATTAAACACAAAGGGGTCACGGTGTTTCAAATTAATCCCAGAGGGAATATAAAATTGTATCCATGTACTTTATTCCGTGGGGAAGAATAGAAGAGCAACAGCGGTAAAAAGGGTGAAAAAATGAACCCATCAAAAAAATCCAATATTAAATTTTTCATTTCAACTGAAAACTTAACACACTTAAATTTTTTAAACACATTTCTTTTTATAGCTTTAGAGTTATAATAAATTCTAAAAAACCATGAGTGAGAAAAATAAAGTAATGGTAGAGGTTTTATCTACTGTTGTTCTTCCAAAATTGAAAGGACTTTCTGAAAAAAATGCCAAAAAAATAATGGATGTTAGCGAAAAGGCATTGGGTCAAATAGCTAAAAAATATCACCATTTGTTAAAAGAGCAAGCTGAAAAAGAAGCTCAAAAAAAAGAGAAAGCTCTCAAAAAAGACAAAAAAGAAGCTGAAAAACTAGCAAAAAAAAACGAAAAATTAGCTAGACAATCGAGTACACAGAAAAAATTGGATCTATTATTAAATATCAAAGCAGATTCAACTGTAAAACCAGCTGTGGTAACTGCTAAAAAACCTGTGGTAGCTAAAAAATAATAAAAAATAGGTTTAAGTTTAACATCGCTTCAAACGTTGAACCTATTTAATTCCAAACTCCAAAGCCAACTCTTATCAGATTTTCTAATCCATAATTTTGCACAGAATTGTACGATGTTCTAAGCAAAATTATGGATTAATTAGGTGCGGATAGCCCCTCTTTTCTATCTATTCTGAACAAAAAAGCTCAAGAAAAATTTCCCTGAGCTTTACCAATTATATGTTCTAAAAAAACTTAATATTCTAAATCAAATGATGAAAAATTATTGACTAATTTTTCACTGGACGAATCATGAATGATCATCTATTTTTTAAATAAATTGGATGATTTGATAAATTGATGATTGTTAAACAAAGCTTAAAGCATTCTAAATGTACAAATATTTTATATTTATGCAAGTATGCCTAAGAACTTTTTTTGATAAAATGCAACATTCGGTGGAAATGAAAAAAATTATCCCATCAAATGAATCCCATTAAAAAAGAAGACTTACTAATTCAATTAGGATACCACATAAGAACCATCAGAAAATCGAAAAAATTGACCCTCGAACAATTAGCCTGTGACGCAAATGTTGAAATAAGTCAAATCTATCGAATCGAAAAAGGAAAAATCAACCCAACCTTTACCACTTTGCACGCCCTTTCAATCGGCTTAGAAATCCCTCTAAAAGAATTATTCCATCATTATTGAGAAAACGTATATACTAAAGCGTTTAAAAATTGAATGCTTCCTACACTCCTTATTCTTTGATAATTTTCCTTGTCAGTTGATTTTCCTTGGATTTCAATTGAATAACATAAACCCCAGTAGGTAAATGACCTACATGTATCAGAAACTTATTTTCTACATCTAATTTCTTCACATGTATCTGACCCCGAATATCAAATATCGTCATGTCAACCACTTGTCCAAAAATGGAAGGAAATTCTATACACAATACATCTTTGACAGGATTAGGATAAAAAAGCATGGATAACTCCTCTGAAATTTCAGTGATGACAACAGAGACCGATTTAGACATTGGGCTCATACAGCCTTTATCGGATTTGATTTGAACCGTATAATTACCCGTTGAAACGGCTTGTAAATTGGCTGCATTTGAATTTGCCAATGCGACACCATTCAAAAACCATTGATAAAGCGAACCGGCGCTTGCAGATAAATTGATTTCATTCAATTGATTAATGACAGGAGCTTTGGGGTTTACGATTGTCGGACAATCATCTTTATCATCCATCATCCCATCTCCGTCGGTATCTTTTTGAGAGTCCGCGCAACCATTAACATCTACTTTTTGTCCTTTGGGAGTATTCAAACAAACATCTATATTATCGGTCACGCCGTCCTCGTCCGTGTCAGGAAAAATAATGTTTACTTGATAACTATATGAAATACATTTTTGACTATCCGTTACCGTATATAAGGTGTTTTTGGAAGGTGATACCTCTATTTTTGCAGATTTATCATTGGTAGACCAAACATAATCTCCCTGCCATGGTGCCTCCAGACTTATTTTTTCCAAATATTTCAATGATTTCGTTTCGACTTTACCAAGGGGCAAATCCTTAAAAATCGTGAAACGATCCGCATTTATTCCATTTTCATCAAAAAATTGAGCATTTAATCGATTTCCTTGCACTTCAAAATTCATGAATCCACCCAATTTATCTACCATGACCTCCATGATTTTGTGAGGTGCATCTGCTTTTCGGGTACCAGTTGCACCTCCAACCCCATTGACCACATACAAAACTCCATTTTTGGTTGAATCAATTGACGAAAAAAAATAGGGACAAGAATTAGCTGTACCGTCGTATTTACCGGAGTTAGTTTGTGACCAATGGATTTTCGGATCAAATTCAGGGGATATTCCTGTAAAATTCGTAATGGGTTTAGATCGTTCATACACATGACTATGCCCGTTAAGAACCAAATCCACTTTGAATTTTTCAAAAATAGGAACCAATTTTTGACGAATTAACGTCAAAATGGGCACCACATCCGAGTCATAAGTTCCTTTTGTAAAAGGCGGATGGTGAAAATAAACAATTTTCCAAGTTGATTTACTTTTTGCTAAATCAGCTAAAAGCCAATTTAGTTGATCTGAATTATCATCAATAAGTCGTTTCCCATCTTTACCAAAACCTTCAGTATCCAAACTTATCAGATGGATATTACCATAATCAAATGAATAGTAAGCCTCAGAACCCGAAGGAACACCTCCTAATTCCGCCTGAGAAGGTAAATTGAAATTGGAAAAATAGGGTATTATAGGAGAGTCTTGTATTCTATTTCCAACACCATCGTAGTCGTGATTACCTAAAGCAGTAAACAAAGGAACTTGTTTTAATACATTCCCATTAGCATAAACATTGAAAAAGTTTTTTTGATAATCGGCATCAGTTGCGCCAGAATAGACATTATCTCCCAAGGTTAATAAGAATTGAAAATCTTGATTACTTTTCCATTTTTTAAAACTTTCGAACACTTTTACTTGCGTCGCCCCAGGATACATATCAGCAATTACCCCAAACCTAATCTTGTCAGTGGAATTTGAAACAGGCGCTGTTGTGAAAAAATAGGTCGAATCTTTGATAGACATATTTTCACTAAATCCTATTTGATAATAATATTTGGTATTGGGTTGCAAAGAATCTAACACAAAAGTATGGTCAGTCGTGGATTTATTAGCAACAAAAAGTTTACTATTACCAAGCTGATTCTGAATATATACTTTGGCAATACTTGTGGTATTTGTTCTGAACTTAACAGTCATTTGATGGGATCCTGCCATTTGCAAGAAAGGTCCACGTACGATATTCTGTCCCAACATTATCCCGTAAAAAAGAGAGAATAAAAGGATGAGCAATTTTCGCATAGATGGGTTGGTAATGATGAAAGTATAAAAATACATAAACTTACTTCAATTGAAAAAATATCGCTTTTCGCAATATGACTACATTTTTTACAATCAAAGTTTACATTCAAGTAATTAATTTTGGATCCTGAATAATATGTGAATTTAACGAATTAGAGGATTTGCTCTTATAAAAATATTTAATTTAGAACATGTAGTGCAACAAATGCCATTTATGCTGTAAATGGCATTTTTTATTTCGCTCCAAACATTTTTTTAGCTTTTTCTATACTTCGATATTGCTCCGGAGTGATATTTGTGATTTTCTTGAATGCCTTATAAAAATTGCTGTAGGTGCTAAAACCAACCTGATTTGATATTTGAATGATGGAATCGTCCGTTTCAGCCAATAAGGATTGAGAAATTTCCACCCGACGTTTCAATATAAATTGATAGGGAGATAAACCGACTAATTCTTTAAAAATACGGCCAAAATGTTCGGCTTCCCAAGGTGTCATTTCCGCTAAATTACTGATGTTGATTTTTTCACCAATCTGCTTATTTATGCGATTCATGACCATTTTAATATGAAATGGCAATTCGTTTTTGATCGGTTGGTCTAGTCGATCGACATCGATATGACGATGCTCAAAGTTGCTTAATATGACAAAAATAGTGGCAATTAAATTTTCCGGATTAAATGGTTTTACTAAATATCCGTAAGGTCTCGTATTCCTCACCTTCTCCAAAGTCATCCTATCTAAATAGGATGTCAAGAACATAAAAGGTCGCTCATTTTTTTCCAATAAAATTTGGCCTAATTCTATGCCCGACGTTTCATCGTTTAGATGGATATCAATAATGACTAAATTCGGATTTTCCTTTTCGATTAATTGTAAGGCTTGAGAAACATTAAAGCAATCAATAATCACTTCATAGCCTTCTTTCTCTAATTCCACTTGTATATTAAGTGCAATCAGGGGTTCATCCTCTACAACTAATATTTTTTTTCGTAACATTGGTGCGAATTAATTTCCAATTTGTTTGAAACGAAGGACGAATTTAGTTCCATTTTCATTACTAATTTCAACGGATCCTTTCAATTGCAAAGCTAAAGATTTAATCATTTTAATACCTGAAGACAGATCCCCTATACTTTTTAGATCGATACCTAATCCATTATCTGAGAATGTTAAAAGATATTCTTCCTCTAACTTTTGTAGGTTAATCTGTATTTTTCCTTCATTCAAATCCTTAAAAGCATGTTTGATCGAATTGATCGCCATTTCATTTACGATTAGGCCCAATGGCAAAATGGTGTGAATATTAAGTGTTAAATCTTTCGGTAATACAGTTATTTTCAATGAATAATTCTTATCATAACAAGAATCCATCGTCAATTTTAATATCTCATGGAAATAGGGCAATACCTCCATTCGACCCACCTCTTTTCGATGCAAAATTTCATGCACCTTTGCCATAGCTGTAATTCGTGAAATACTTAATTGAATAAAATTTTGATTATTACTTTCTGGGGAATTGGCATGAAGATTCAGCAAGCCCAATATCATTTGAAAATTATTCTTCACCCGGTGATTCGTCTCCTTTAACAAAAGTTGATTTTGATAGGAGCTAAACTCTAATTCTTGATTGATATACGTTAATTCTAATTGACGTTTCTTGGATTGTCTAAAGATAAAAAAGAAGATGACCAATAAAATGACCACGAAGCAAATGGCGATAATTAATAGCGTATTATTGAATTTTTGCTGGCTTTCTTTTATTTTCAGTAATAGGATTTGAGTAATGACTCCCTTATCCTGAATGAGTTTTGATTTTAATATAATTGCCGTCTTCGAAATTTTTTCTAGGTCTTTGACTGCTTGCTCAGGAGAAGTCTTTGTTTCCAATAAATAAGACAATCTATTTTGAGCAATCAAATACTCCAAATCCAAAGAACGCCCCGACAATTCACAATATTTAACTGCTAATTTGGCCGCAACTAAAGCAGAATCATTTTTACCGGTAATACTATATATTCTCGACAAATTATTATAAGGCATAATTAGCCATTTATAATCTTTAGCTCGCAAAGCACATGTAATGGATTTCTTAAATGTTTCCTTTGATAAATTCAGATCTAAATTGCGATAGTAAAGTGCCAAAACACCATAAATTTTTCCTCGCTCGACATCGAAGCCTTGGTCATTTATGAATTTCAAAGTTGTAAATGCAACAGTCTCTATCTGACTTAAATGCTTACTTTCATATCGGCAATATAGATTAATATATATTGCATTTAAGTAACTGACTGTATCTTTTGCTTTTAAAAAAAAATAGGCGGATTTTTCACTTTCTTTGACAGCATTGGTATATTTTTGATGCAGCATGGAACGAATAGAAGCGGTGCTATAATAACTCCCAAATCCTACTAAATCATTGGATTTTTTGGATAATTTATAACCTTCATTCAAATAATAGAAATATTTAGAGGAATCAATATCTGAATAGGCATTTGCTAAAATATAAAGATTATTCAAGCGGGCGCGGTCAGACATTCGAACCTTTAAGCCTCGCTCTAATGACAATATTTCCTCCACATTTTGGCCCAACAAACCAAAGCTTAGGATGGAAATCCAAAGGAAAACAAACACTTTTTTTATGAACACAGAACAGAATATAATTCGGTAAATATAAATAAATTATTATTTCGTCTAAAATTTAACTAGTTCCAAAAAAACAAAATACCAGAAAATAAGTAAATTCGGAACTAAATTTTTTCTATGCTACAAGAAATTGGATTTTGTCTTTGGTTTGACCAAAAAGCAAAAGAAGCCACTCAATTTTATCAAACAGTTTTCTCAGATATAACCTTACAATCTGAGAATCCCATGGCTGTAAATTACCGCCTTTTTGATCGGAAATTCATGCATTTGAATGGTGGGCCAGGTTACCCGATTAATCCATCTATCTCCTTTTTTGTTAATTTTGAATCCGAAGAAGACATCCATTCCGCATGGGACAAAATTAGTCAAGAAGGTTCAATCATGATGCCCTTAGATACCTACCCTTGGAATCCTAAATATGGTTGGTGTGCCGATCAATATGGTGTCAATTGGCAATTTATGTTAGGACATCAATTCACACATTCCAACATCATGCCCTCCATGATGTTTACAGGCCATAACAATGGCAGAGCAGCAGAGGCGATCCAATTTTACACATCCATCTTTCCCAATTCAGAAACCATCTCTGTGAGTACTTATGAAAAGGGCGAACAAGACATCGAAGGGAACATTAAATATTCTCAATTTCTCTTAAATGGAAAACCCTTTGGTGCCATGGACAGCTCAATGGATCATGGTTTCTCATTTAACGAAGGTGTCTCATTTCGCATCACGGTGGATACTCAAGAAGAAATCGATTTATATTGGGATCAATTGGTGAAAGGGGGAAATCCTGGTAGATGTGGCTGGCTAAAAGATCGATTTGGAATTTCTTGGCAAATATTGCCCTCCATGCTTGGTAAATTGATGATGAATCCTGCAACTGCTCCTAAAGCAACCTATGCATTTTTACAAATGTCCAAACTGATCATCGCCGATCTAGAGAAAGCGGTGGAGTAATTGTGATGTAGGTTATAATACCATTTTATCAAACATCTGAACTTTTAAACATGTAAATTGCAGGGGGAAAGGGGCCCCATTCCCCAAAAAAAATTAAGTACAGATTTCATAGCTATTTACTTATATTTTCCATCAGTTAATTGATTTTATTATCCCTTCTGGAAAGATTTCAGCGCAAAAAAATGTCTACTTCTCTACATATGGTGGATAAGGTAATAGGTATTAGGTAATAGGTAATAGGTAAGAAATTCATTAATCATTCTGACGAAGCATCTTCACATAGTATTTGCCATTTTTTTTGAATGGTTCTCCAATGACGGCTAATCCGAACTTTTGGTAGAAGGAAATCTTCTCACATCGGGCATTACACCAAACCTGATGATAATTTCGGCTAGATAATTCCTCAAATACCTTAGAGAGCAAAGCGGTTCCAAATCCTTGTCCTTGATAATCCACCAAAGTTGCAAACTTCCTGAATTGTGCGGAAGAGCCATCCGAAAAAACAGAAACGACGCTAACTAATTTTTCTTCCCAAAATAAACCATAATGACTAGCCTCTTCATCTCCCGAGACGCGCACAAAATCCATACTCCTTTCTGGCCACATGACTTCATGCCTAATGGGTAATACTTCTTCTATGGAAATTAATCTGATAATCATTTAAAAATGGGCTAATTATTTAATACTTTCATTAGCAAAACGAATAAATTCTGTCCAATCAAATTCATTGATGTCATGTTTTCCTTCACGAATGTGGTATTGAACACGTTGACCTACAGGAGTATTTAACGCAGGAAAGCTTGTTTCCCCCAATCCTATATGATGATACAAGTGATAAATAGGTTCAGCCCATTTAGCACCCAAAAACTCTCCCATGGGGTCTGACCATTGATCCCCCACGGCACTTGTCACATACAAGGGTCTTGGTGCCAACAATCCAAGCAAGATATTCGAATCAAAAGGTAGTTCATTTTCTTTGTAGGCATAATTTTTATAATCCTTAAAAAACCAATGAGGAAAATTATTCGTAATTCTCCAAAGGTTTTCACCATAATTTCGTCGAGCAATCGCCGCACCGCCTTCCCCAGATTCATTGGAAATGACAGCAGAAAAACGCTGATCATTTACTCCTGCCCACAAGGCAGCTTTTCCTAATCGGGAATGTCCATGCAAAATAATATGCTTGCTATCAACAACAGATTGAGTCGTCAAAAAATCAACGACCCGACTCAAACCCCAAGCCCAAGCCCCATTAGCACTCCACTCATCAGGCCCAAGTCCTAATTCCTTAGCTAATAAAGTCCGAACCCCCTTTTTATATCCTTCTTCATGATCTTCCTCAAAATCTGCACAAGAAACCGTGATACTTCCTAAACCAGCAGCTATGATCTTTTCAAACTGCCATCTACTTGCCCATAAACCCCTTGAACCTTCATCTCCCAAATGATTTTTATACCCATTTTCGCCATTACAAACCACATATCGATTCGAGATTGGAATATTTTTATCCAAGGATGTCGTTTGATTCCCACAAAAATTGAGTCCTAAAAATACTGCCGATTTTTTGTTTGATGTAGGCAAAACACCTAAAATAGAAATGGTATATTTATCTGCAAATGTCAATTCCCAAACGTATTGAATAGCCTTGCCATTCATCACTTCCGTTTTAGAAATTAACCGACTCGTTTGTTTGATTTTCTCCTTTGGCATTTTTCCAAACATCACTCTTTCATATTCTCCAAGCCAATATTTTCTTTGTTTTTCCCAGTCTTTTGTGTTTGTAGCCAAAGTGCCATCCGTCCTCAAAAGTGCATTAGGTAAAGTATATTCACCGACCTTATTTTCATCGTAATTAGCCACAAAGCTTTGTTGCGCAAGAGAATGTAAACTTACAGATAGTAAGAATAGAAGAATTGAATTTTTCATAGAGCATCAATAGGTTTGGCCTTGAAAGAAAAATGTTTGATGTAAGATATAAAATTTATGATTATTACTTCTCTCCTTACCGCTTTTGGCTTCGACTCAGCTGAGCCAACGCTGTTTATTCTTTTTTGGGACTTAAAAATGAAATTGCGGTTAATCCGACGAAAGAAACGAAATAAATTATGAGGTATGAATTATGAGTTATGAATTTTTAAAAACGCTCATAAATTCATACTTCATAAATAAATTGATTCGTCTTGGATTAACTGGAAGAAAATAAGTTTTTTTGTTTCTTTTTTTCTAAATAAAAGAAATGCCATAGAAAATAAATTAACCAATAAATGGCAATGCTGTAATAATGAATATTTTAACTCTTAATTCGCATTACTACCTATTACCTATTACCTATTACTGACGGTGCCTGAAAAAAGTTGACACATCTTTCTTCTTTTTAAACAAGAAGAAACATGAAAAAAACATCATTTAGAGTTCAGCTGATCTTTTCGGAAGAACTTCGCAAAG
>NZ_JBPXKA010000008.1:0-145328 GCF_054558485.1 Aquirufa sp. ROCK2-A2 | reverse complement strand
ATATCGATTTTATAAATGAACATGAACTGTCTGGGAAGGCGGGCCGTAGGAGGTGAGAGCCCTGTAATGGTAAGTTTATTTAATTGTAGGAGTATCCTGAGTAGGGGGGGACTGGAGAAATCCCCTTTGAATCTGCCGGCACCATCCGGTAAGGCTAAATACTACCAAGAGACCGATAGTGAACTAGTACTGTGAAGGAAAGGTGAAAAGTACCCTGAGTAAGGGGGTGAAAAGACCCTGAAACCATACGCTTACAAGCGGTCGGAGCCCTTTCGTGGGGTGACGGCGTGCCTTTTGCATAATGAGCCTACGAGTTACTTTCACTGGCGAGGTTAATCACGTAGACGTGAGCAGCCGGAGCGAAAGCGAGTCTGAATAGGGCGCTTAGTCAGTGGGAGTAGACGCGAAACTTTGTGATCTACCCATGAGCAGGTTGAAGCTCCGGTAAAACGGAGTGGAGGACCGAACCAGTTTACGTTGAAAAGTATTTGGATGACTTGTGGGTAGGGGTGAAAGGCCAATCAAACTGAGAAATAGCTCGTACTCCCCGAAATGTTTTTAGGAACAGCCTCGGGGTCAAGTTTTAAGCAGGTAAAGCTACCGATAGGACTAGGGGGAGTCAAATCCTACCAAATCCTGACGAACTCTGAATGGCTTAAAATATACCCGGGAGTGAGGGTTGGGGTGCTAAGGTCCCAATCCGAGAGGGAAAGAACCCAGACCAACAGCTAAGGTCCCAAAATTTTTACTAAGTTGAACTAAGGAAGTCTGATTGCAGTGACAGCCAGGATGTTAGCTTGGAAGCAGCTATTCATTTAAAGAGTGCGTAACAGCTCACTGGTCGAGCGAGGCGGGCATCGATAATAAACGGGCATCAAGTAAAATACCGAAGCTTTGGATTATATTTATATACTGGTAGGGGAGCATTCTGATCTGCGGAGAAGGTGAAGCGACAAGCTTTGCTGGAGCGTTCAGAAAAGCAAATGTAGGCATGAGTAACGATAATGAGGGCGAGAAACCCTCACGCCGAAAGACTAAGGATTCCTCAGCTATGCTAATCAACTGAGGGTTAGTCGGGGGCTAAGGGCCTAGCGAGAGCGACAGCCTAATGCACAACAGGTTAATATTCCTGTACTTACTTAATGGGCAATTAGATGACGGAGAGAATGGGTTACCAGATACTGACGGAATAGTGTCTTAGAGAGGCGGCAGCAATGCCAAACCGAGTGTAGCGAGTAATCTTCCAAGAAAAGTTTATGCGCATAACTGTTAAGTAACCCGTACCGTAAACCGACACAGGTGGTCGAGAAGAATATTCTAAGGCGCTCGAGTGAATCACGGCTAAGGAACTCGGCAAATTAACCCTGTAACTTCGGGATAAAGGGAGCCACGAGCAATCGTGGCCGCAGAGAAATGGCCCAGGCGACTGTTTAACAAAAACACATGGCTTTGCAAAATCGAAAGATGACGTATAAGGCCTGACACCTGCCCGGTGCTGGAAGGTTAAGGGGGGATGTTAGCTGCAAGGCGAAGCATTGAACTGAAGCCCCAGTAAACGGCGGCCGTAACTATAACGGTCCTAAGGTAGCGAAATTCCTTGTCGGGTAAGTTCCGACCTGCACGAATGGTGTAACGATCTGGGCACTGTCTCAGCCGTGAGCTCGGTGAAATTGTAGTAACGGTGAAGATGCCGTTTACCCGCAACGGGACGGAAAGACCCCATGAACCTTTACTATAGCTTAGCATTGAGTTTTGGTACTGGATGTGTAGGATAGGTGGGAGGCTGTGAGCCGGTGTCGCTAGGCATCGGGGAGCCAACGTTGAAATACCACCCTTCTTGTACTGGAATTCTAATCCGTTAAACGGAGACATTGCTTGGTGGGTAGTTTGACTGGGGTGGTCGCCTCCAAAAGAGTAACGGAGGCTTTCAAAGGTTCCCTCAGCACGCTTGGTAACCGTGCGTAGAGTGCAATAGCAAAAGGGAGCTTGACTGTGAGACCGACAAGTCGATCAGGTACGAAAGTAGGATATAGTGATCCGGTGGTTTAGTATGGAACAGCCATCGCTCAAAGGATAAAAGGTACTCTGGGGATAACAGGCTGATCTCCCCCAAGAGCTCACATCGACGGGGAGGTTTGGCACCTCGATGTCGGCTCGTCACATCCTGGGGCTGGAGAAGGTCCCAAGGGTTCGGCTGTTCGCCGATTAAAGTGGCACGCGAGCTGGGTTCAGAACGTCGTGAGACAGTTCGGTCCCTATCTGTTGTGGGCGTAGGAATATTGACAGGTTCTGACTTTAGTACGAGAGGACCGAGTTGGACTGACCGCTGGTAAATCAGTTGTTCTGCCAAGGGCATAGCTGAGTAGCCACGTCGGGACCAGATAAGCGCTGAAAGCATCTAAGTGCGAAACTGACCTGAAGATGAGTATTCCATGAAGGGTCCGTGTAGACGACACGGTTGATAGGCTACAGATGTAAAGGCAGTAATGTCAAAGTCGAGTAGTACTAATTACCCGAAAGCTTACTATTTTTTAATTAATTGAAATGCTACTACTATTTATTTTTACTCACAATATGGAAAAAGGCTAAGCCTTGCAAGATTTATGGAGCCGATAGGACGGGTGTTCACCTCTTCCCATCTCGAACAGAGAAGTTAAGCCCCGCACCGCTGATGATACTGGGATCAAACCCGGGAAAGTAAGTAAGCTCCAAGTTATTAACATCAAGCCAATCCAGTAATGGGTTGGCTTTTTTTGTTGTATAAATTTTTCTGCAATAGTGTTGCATTTTGTATTTTTTTTTCTAACTTGCAACAGTATTGCATAATCGCTTTGTTATTTTTTAATTATATGAAAAATTTATTTCTACTTAGCATTTGTCTTTTCTTTTTTTCTTGTAAAAAAGAAAATGAAATTACCCCAGAGGATGATAATGAGCTTATTACTTCTGTTGAACTCGAATTTAAAAGCGATAACAAAAGCGATTTTGTCGTAAAAGGTTTAGATAAAAACGGAGATGGGGTTTTTGAAATGTTAGATCCTATTACATTGGATCGCAATACAAGTTATGAGATTGAAGTGGGTGTTTACGACGATTCTAAGTCTCCCAAGGTTGATGTTACAGAAGATATTGAGTCCGAAAGTGATGTGCATCTCTTCGTATACCAATTACTCCCTTCCAATTTAGGGACATTTTTGATTTTAGATAAAGATAAAAATGGTTTGCCTTTTGGTCGCAAGGTTAAATTAAGCACAAGTAGTATGGCTACTGAAAAACCTTCAGGTGGTAAGTTTCGAATTATGCTTAAACATCAGCCACCTGTTAATGGGAAAGTAGTGAAAACCGGTGATCCGAATGTTGGTAGTACTGATATCGATTTAACATTTGATTTGGTTATTAAATAATTGTATAGTGTCCGAAAAAAAGCAAGTTAAGCAATTAGTGACTGTAGAAAGAATTGGTATTTTTCTATCAGTTGTGTGTGCCATACATTGTATGGCAATGCCACTTTTTATTGTTTTTGCACCGATGCTTCTTTCCACTTTCGCCTTTTCCGGTTTAATGGAATGGATTCTCGTATCCTCAAGTTTTATTCTAGCGGCAATTCTCCTGTTTATTGATTATCGTAAACATCAAAAAGCACTTCCATTGATTTTACTTCTAATCGCTTTAGCCATTAAGCTTTCGGAATATTTAATACACCAATCATCTATTGAATGGATATTTGGAATTCTCCTAGGTCTGAGCATCGGCTTGGCTTATTGGGTGAATTATCAACATAAATCGACTTGTACTTGTAAAATCAAGTCATAATTCTCTCTTCTGCATCAATTTTGTTATCTTTACAGAATTAGAAGATCTTTTTATCCTTATTCAGTGAGTAATTTTCAATCTACAGCATACCAGCCAGTTATAGGCCTAGAAATACATGCACAGTTGCAAACAAATTCCAAAATTTTTGCATCTGATCCTGTACTTTTTGGACAAGCACCTAATACATTAATTACTCCCATTTCTTTGGGACATCCTGGTACTTTACCAAAATTAAATAAAAGTGCAGTTGAGTTTGCCATTAAAATGGGTTTAGCTTTAGGTTCAAAAATTAGTCCAAATCAATATTTCGATCGTAAAAACTACTTTTATCCTGATCTTCCAAAAGGCTATCAAGTAACACAAGACAAAACACCCATATGCATAGGTGGCGGTATACATGTTCATTTAAAGGAGGGAACTAAATACCTGGAATTTCACCATGTTCATTTAGAAGAAGATGCTGGAAAATCCCTACATGAAGGAGACAACCCTTTTAGCTTTATCGATTACAATCGGGCAGGAACTCCATTGATAGAAATGGTAACCGAACCAAGTATTCACTCTGCAGAGGAAGCCTATGCCCTTGTTTTTGAAATAAGAAAGTTGGTTCGTTACCTTGGAATTTGTGACGGAAATATGGAAGAAGGTTCGTTGAGAGCAGATGTGAATGTTTCTTTACGCAAAGTTGGTACCGAAACCCTAGGCACCAAAGTAGAAATTAAAAACATGAATTCTCTTCGAAATATCCAACGGGCAATTGAACACGAATGTGTTCGTCAAGCAGCATTATTGGATAAAGGAGAGAAAATTATACAAGAAACTCGGACTTTTGATGCTCATGCAGGTATTACCCACAGCATGCGGGTGAAAGAAACGATGAATGATTATCGATACTTCCCCGAACCTGATTTGGCTCCCTTAACCATATCACAAGATTGGATTAATGAAGTAAAGAATCAAATGCCCATTTTACCTTGGGAGCAAGAAAGTATTCTGATAAATGATTTTCAATTGCCAGCCTATGATGCACACATTTTGGCAGATAGCAAGGAAATGGCAGCCTATTTTCTAAAAGCTGCAAAATTAACAAAGGCTTACAAATCCTTGTCGAATTGGATCATGGGTCCTGTCAAGTCACATTTGAATGAAAATAATTTATCCATTCAAGACTTTGGAATTTCGGCTACAACATTGGCTGATATTGTAAATTTAGTAGAGGAAGGTATCATATCACATAATTTAGCTTCACACCAGTTATTTCCTTTATGTTTGACAAATCCTGACAAATCGGCGAAAGAAATCGTTGAAGAACAAGGATGGTCAAACACGCAAGGTGTTGATCAGCTAGCCCAATTCGTTCAAGAAAGTATAGAGGCTTATCCGGATAAAGTAAAGGAATACCATAAAGGTAAAAAAGGACTTATTGCTTTGTTTATCGGTGAGGTAATGAAAAAATCCAAAGGTACTGCAGATCCTAAAAAAGTAAACGCACTAATGTCTGAAGCATTAGATAAATTAAAATAAAATGAGAAAATCACTAATTATCTTATTTTTCTGCTTCTTTTCATTGAGCCAATTAATGGCCCAGAATTATAAAATTCAAGTGAAAATTGGCCAAATTATACCGAATAAAAAGGTGTATTTGGAACTGATTAATGCGAGAGGTCAAGCGATTAAAATTGATTCCTTGGCGCCTGACGGACAAAAATCAGTATCCTTTTCGGGTAAGGTGGTCAATGAAGGGGGCTTTTATCTAGTGAATTTTTTTGATGTTCCAAATGCCCAAAAAGTATTGTTAATCTTAGATGGGACAGAAAATATTGAGCTTATGGCCGATGGAATCAATACTCCTGAAAAACAGGGTGCCTATTCCATTAAATCCAATTCTGAAAATATCAAGTATATGCTTCAATTGATGTCGATTTCAAAAGAATTGGAAATAAAAGTGAAAGCATGGAATGAAGAGGTACAAAAAAATCCTTCCTCCTCTGCTCGAATTCAAGGGGAATTTACTTCCGCACAACAATTGACTTTACAAAAAATTAAAGCCTTAATTCCTCAAATGGGCTCTAATTTAGTTGCCTTGTGGGCTACCAATTTTTTACCCCAAGACACAGAAATGGCCACTTTAGAGGAAATTGGTAATAGATTAAGACAATCTCGCCCCAATCATCCTCAGGTAAAACCATTTTTAGAGAACCTCAAAAGATTAAAAGGTGCAAATACAGGCAATGACGCGCCAGAAATTGCACTTCCTACTCCAACGGGTGAAATATTAGCCTTGTCTTCATTGAAAGGGAAATATGTATTAATCGATTTTTGGGCAAGTTGGTGTGGACCTTGCCGACAAGAAAATCCAAATGTGGTAAAAACCTATGCCAAATACAAAGACAAAGGATTTGAAATCTTTGGTGTTAGTTTAGATAAAGATAAAGCTGCCTGGCTTAGAGCTATTGAGAATGATAAGTTAGTGTGGAAACATGTTTCTGATCTGCAATATTGGAATTCTGTTGGTGCGCAAGCATATGGCGTTAACTCCATACCAATGACTTTTTTATTAGACCCTGCGGGTAAAATTGTGGCAAAAGGATTACGAGGCCCGGCTTTGGAACAATATTTAGCAAATATATTTAAAGACAAATAATTTTAAGATGAAAATTGCAATCATAGGCTGCGGAAACATGGGAATGGCTTTTGCCAATTCATTCATTCAATACAATTTGGTTCAAAAAGAGGATCTTTTATTGATTGAAAAGAATAAAGAACGCGGTGATGTATTGCAAGAACAAAAATCAGGCATCGTTGTTGATACGATTTCAGATAAAATTTCGGATGTCGATTTAATTATTTTATCCGTCAAACCACAAGATTATTCCTCCGTTGCAGTGGAATTGAAAAATGTTATTCAACCTACCCAATTGGTTTTATCCATCATGGCAGGTATTCCGATCACCAATATTCAACAATCCTTGAATCATCCATTGATCATCCGTGCCATGCCAAACACCCCAGCTTTATTGGGCATGGGAATGACGGCTTTTGCATCTGCACCTGAAATTGGATTGTCAGATATTCGCAAAGTGGAGAATTTGATTAATTCTACAGGTCGCGCGGTTTATTTAGAAGAAGAAAGTTTATTGGATGCTGTCACGGGGTTAAGCGGAAGCGGCCCAGCCTATTTCTTTTATTTGATCAAAGCGATGATTGATGCAGGAGTTCAAATGGGATTTGATTCCGCAATGTCAGCTTTATTGGTGAAACAAACGATGTTGGGTTCTTACCATTTGATGCAAACCAGTGATAAATCTTTGGATGAATTGATTCAAAACGTAGCCTCCAAAGGAGGGACCACTGAAGCTGCCTTAAAAACCTTTTCCGAAAAAGCAATTGCCGAAGGTTTACAACAGGGCATTTTTGCGGCTAGAGATAGAGCGGTGGAGTTGGCAAAGTAGAAAATTAGTTATTAGTTATTAGTGTTTAGTTATAAGTGTTTAGGTATTAGTTTCTAACCTATTCCAGTTTTTAACCTTGATTCGAGGTAGAAAACCTATTGCCTTTTACCTAAAATACCTATTACCTCTTACATCATCCTACTCTCTTTCACTTTGAAAAAAACTAATGACACATGTTATAAATAGCATGGTTAATATGGAGATTAAGTAATTTTTTATGAGCGTTTTTGGAGTATATAGATCTTTATAACGATTATACTCATCTTCCTCATTTTCCGCTTTATTAGTGATGATTAGATTATTTTCCTTTTCATATTGTTCAGTTCTTTCTCTACTTTTTGCTATCTTTTTTTCGATGAGTTGATTTCCTAAATTTGGATCAATGTAAGTATGGATATACAGGTTAAATGAAAAGCTCAGCAATATCCAAAGTTGGAAAACTTTTGAATAAAAGATCAAGAGATTTTTGAAAGATCGTTGAAAGGCTGTTTTGGTAAAAACCCAATAAAAGAAAATGGGTAGAGAAATGATAACAAGTAGGTCCACGATTAATGAGATGATTGAAATATCGTCCACATAATAGTGTGTAATAGACATTAGGGTACTAACAATACCTAAAATTAGTCCGATTTGTATCCCTTGGTTCGGCAGGTTTTTAATTATTTTGTTCACGTTTAATCAATTGAAAGGTTATTAACATAAGCACTAATTGGACCAAAATAATTATGCCAAATTGAGAAGGTGGATGAGTTGTAAAAAAGGAGTCTTTATCATATAAACTTCCCAAATAACTAATAGTCAATCTTGACCAATTTAACGGGATCCAATAAAATGACTGAAAGGGGAATAATAGGATGTTAATGATATGAAAAGCATAAAGGATTAGTGGAGATTTAAAAACAACAAATAAAAATAGTAGAATGTTGTAATAGAATATAGTAACCAAACTTATTAGTAATATCCACTTGAATATAGTAAAATAGTCAAAAACAGCATAAAATTCGCCATCTGAAACAAAGTACTCTTTTATTGAAATGATGGTTCCCATTACAATGGCGAGTAAGAATAATAGGATTGTCAAGAATCCTAATTTGGCCAAATACACCTGGTGAAATCTTTGCGGTAATAGTCGAATTTTACCGAAGTAGTCATTTATTTTTTCAACTTGGAAATATTTTAAATAAAAGAAGGGGAGTATGATGGTAGTTAGTGTCCAAAATAGGTATAAATAGAGATGTATTTCGGTATATTTTATGGTTTGAATTGACATAATCGCAATCGGTTTTATTGTGATTTCCCCAATCAAGGTTATTACTATGCTAGCAATACCTAAAAATATAATACCTAATATTTGATTTTTTAAATTATTAAATTTTTTGAATTCAAATTTGATTAAATCTTTCATGTTATTTGTCCTTACATAGGTTTTTAGCATTTTCATACATGGCACTTCCTGGTAAAACGTAGTTATTGAAAGTCAAGTAGATAATAGCAATTATTTGAATGATTGTTTTTATTCTTGGGAAAAAACGAACCATTGTTAAAATATTCAATGAGTTTAATGCCGAAAAAATCACTATTTCTAGTAGGATGGAGTTGTTGACGCTGGTGCTAGAAAAGGGTATTTTTGTCCAATCTTCTTTTAAAATAAATTGATCAAACTGGTAGTTTAATAGATAGAGTAAAAAGGCGCCAAAGCAAAGTTGAAATATTAATAAGATGACAAAAGCAGTCGCAAAATTTAGCCTTTTGGATATTGGTAAAAAGACGACTCTTGGTAAATCTTTTTTATCTACATAAAACCAGTAAAAGTTGGTTAGTGTAATGAATAATATAAAGGTCGGTTTAAGATTTCTGATAAGACGGATGAAGCTATAAACTTCTATATAACAATTGGTATTTTCTCCGTAGTCATAATTAAATTGTCTGTGGAGTTTAAAATTGATAAAAATTAAGTAATTCGCTACAATACTTATAAGGAATATGACAAGTAAAATGAGATACCTGTTTTGACTTAAAACCGTATAATTTAGTACTGATAGGAAATTTTTCAGTTTTTCAGTATAACTTTCAATAGTTGGCATTCACCTGATTAATTAGAATTTCATTGGAAACCAAACTCTTAAAATGATCACCTTCATTCGTAGCAATCAAAAAAGACATCTGTTTTTTCTCCGATAAATATTGGATCGCATCCAGCATGATTCCCATACTAGTCGCATCTAAATTGGCTGTTGGTTCGTCTAAAAAGATAATTTCAGGTTCATGCATCAGGCACAAGGCAAAATCGATGAATTTTCTTCTACCGAGAGAAAGCTTTCCAGCTTTTACGTCTATGATGGATTCTATTTGAAGTAATTCAATAATCTCTTCAGAAAATGCCTGGGATTTGTTTTTGTACAGGAGTTGAAATAAAGAAATGTTTTCCATGAGTGTCATATTTGGATACGACAATCCGGTGGTAAAGCAAAACCCCAGCTTATTCATGATCGCATTTCGATTTCTTTCACAAAATTTCAGATCACCATAGGTTATTTCTCCCGAATGATAGGGTAATGCTTTTATTAAAGCCTTTAAAAAAGTGGTTTTCCCGGCACCATTTTGGCCCTTTATGAGATTGATTTTAGAGGATTCAGGAATAGATAATCCATCAATAATGACGGCAGGATTTCCTTTAGAATAACCAGCTGCTAGATGGCTAAGGTGAATATTCATATTAGTGATTAAATTTTATTAACCACAAAATATTAATTGATTTGATATAATCCAAATCCGGTGCCGATATTTCTTAGTTGAATTATGTTAAACGTTGGATTTGGTTATGATGTGGAACAATGCTTCCTCCCCTAATTTCCTGGAAACAGTCTCTCCGTTGGGAGAAAAATTGGGATTGGTACTAGAAAACAATTGTTCAACTAGGGAATTTAGCTCTTCTTGATTCAATCTTTTTTGTTGAAATTTAATAGCTGATCGATTTGCCATGGCTTGAGCTATTTTTTCAATGCGATGCTGTTGAAATTCAGTTGATTCATTTTTTACTTGTTCTAGAATTCCTTCAATCAAATTTTGGCCATCTTCTTCGCCTAAACCTGCAGGGACGCCTTTTACCCAATACGTATGTTCTTCATCTGATTCTAATTGAAAACCGAGATGACTAATATCTTCTTTTATTTCCTCTAAGAGGCTTTTGTCACTTGGAGAAATATGCAATATTTTTGGGAATAGCACTTGTTGGGAAGCACCATTTTTACGTTTTAAATTTTCAATAAATTGATCATAAAGGATTCTTTGGTAGGCTCTTTTTTGATCAATTAACAATAAACCTTCTGATAAGGTAACTGCTAAGTATTTATTCAAAATTTGAATAACTTGAAATGGACTAGATTTTTGACCATCAACATTCCACGTATTGGCTTTACTTTGGAGGGTAGGGAATTCACTTTCTTGATTATTTACTTGTGATGAAAATAATTGATCTTGTGACCCTTTACCTGACTGCCTTTCAAAATCATTGATATTGTCTTGTAAACCTTCGTATAATTTTTTCCAAGCATCATGAATTGAATGTTTGTTTGGCTGGCTATTGCCTGAATAAGAATTTGTTCTTGATCCGAATTCTTGAGATGGCCTTTCATCTCTTGGAACATTGAAATTCACGTTGGTATCAAAGTCGAGGGATGGAATGAGGTTATTTATACTGAGTGTTTTTCTAATCGCAGCTTGAACGATTGCATAGATAGCCCTTTCATCGTCAAATTTGATCTCTGTTTTGGTTGGGTGAACGTTTATGTCGATGTGACTCGGATCGATGCTTAGAAACAAAACGTAAAAGGGAAAGGATCCATCTGGAAGTAATCTTTCATAGGCACTCATGACTGCATGATTGAGGTAGGTGCTTTTGATGAAACGATCATTCACAAAAAAGAATTGTTCTCCTCTGGTTTTTTTGGCATGTTCGGGTTTGCCTACATATCCTTTGATGGATACATAAGAGGTATCTTCTTCGCAAGCCGCTAATTGTTCGCGGTAGGTTTTACCAAAAAGGTCGACAATGCGTTTACCGAGCTTTTCAGGATTAAGCGAATAGGTTTCTTGGTCATTTTGGACCAAGGAAAACTTAATTTCAGGATGTGCTAAAGCAATTCGTTGAAATTCGTCTAAAATATGACGCATTTCGACGGGATTTGACTTGAGGAAGTTTCTTCGGGCAGGTATATTATAGAATAGATTTTTGACTATGATGGATGTTCCTGTAGGGGCTGAAATATTTTCTTGTCCTTTAAAAACGGAAGCTTCTATTCGCAAGGAAGTTCCTAGTTCATCATGTTCTCTTTTTGTTTTCAGTTCAACTTGGGCTACAGAGGCGATAGATGCCATCGCTTCCCCACGGAAACCCATGGTTTTGATACTAAATAGGTCTTCTGCTTTTTTGATTTTAGAGGTGGCGTGTCGTTCAAAGCACATACGTGCATCGGTTTCTGACATGCCAGAACCATTATCAATGACCTGAATGGTGTTTTTTCCGGCGTCTTTGACAATGAGTTGGATATTAGTTGCCCCTGCATCAATGGAGTTTTCCATCAATTCTTTCACAACGGATGCCGGCCTTTGTACTACTTCACCAGCAGCAATTTGGTTGGCAATCGCATCAGGAAGGAGTTGAATCAAATCACGCATGGAAATTGGATAAGGGGACATTGTGAATTAAGTACCAAATAAAGCAAAAAAAAGGGAATGTTTCCATCCCCTTCTTTCGAAAATCGGTAAGTTGATTATTTTACTTCAACTTCAGCACCAGCTTCTTCTAAAGATTTTTTCAAACCTTCAGCTTCGTCTTTGCTTACACCTTCTTTGATAGCTTTTGGAGCAGCATCAACTACATCCTTAGCTTCTTTCAAACCTAAACCTGTTAAGTCTTTTACTAATTTAACTACAGCTAACTTGTTTGGACCAGCTGCTTTCAAGATAACATCAAAAGATGTTTTCTCAGCAGGTGCATCACCAGCGTCACCACCAGCAGCAGGACCTGCAACCATTACAGCACCAGCAGCAGCTGGCTCGATACCATACTCATCCTTAAGGATAGCAGCTAATTCATTTACTTCTTTTACAGTTAAGTTCACTAATTGTTCAGCGAACGCTTTTAAATCTGCCATTTTTTGAAAATTTAATTGTTAAGAATTAATTATTTGTTGAGGATTAAACCTCGTTTAAACTTGGGTAAAAATTATTCTGGGCGCTCAGATAATGTTTTAACAAGGCCAGCCAATTTGTGTTCACCACTCTTAAGAGCCGCAACAACATTTTTAGCAGGCGATTGTAACAATCCGATAACTTCTCCAATCATCTCGTTTTTCGACTTGATGTTTTCCAAAGCAACTAATTGATCTTCACCAATATATAAGCCACCTTCGATAGAAGCACCTTTGAATGTAATTTTGTTTTTTCCAGCTTCTTTTTTGAAATCTTTGATCAATTTAGCTGGAGATTTAGCATCTTCTGCTGAGAAAATGATACCAGACATTCCAGTCAAAACTTCCGCATTAAAAGAGGAATAATCGTTTCCTGTTTTCTCTAAAGCTTTAGCGATTAACGTATTTTTGAAAATACGGAATTCTAAACCTCTTGCGAAACACATTCTACGAAACTGAGTTGCCTCTGCTACAGATAAACCTGCTGTACTTGCGATGTAGAAGTACGGAGTTGCAGCGAACTTTTCGCCCAACTCATCAATAATTTGATTTTTTTCTTCTCTTGTCATATTACAAACCGCTTACAGTCGACTTATCAATGATAATGCCCGGAGACATTGTCGATGATATGTTGATAGATTTAACATAAGTACCTTTTGCTGAACTAGGCTTTAATTTCATCAATGTATTGATTACTTCTTGAGCATTTTCAACAATTTTCTTTGCATCAAAAGATACCTTACCAATAGAGGTATGGATAATACCAGTTTTATCAACTTTAAAATCGATTTTACCAGCTTTTACTTCTTTTACTGCTTTTCCTACTTCCAAAGTTACTGTACCAGACTTTGGATTAGGCATTAGTCCACGTGGACCTAACACACGTCCCAAGCGACCTAACTTAGCCATCACAGTTGGCATCGTAATGATTACGTCGATATCGGTCCAACCGCTCTCGATTTTTGCAATGTAATCATCTAATCCTACGTGATCAGCTCCGGCTGCTTTTGCTTCCTCTGCTTTATCGGGAGAACATAGTACGAGTACACGTACGTCTTTCCCGGTTCCATGAGGTAGGGCAACCACGCCACGAACCATTTGGTCTGCTTTGCGGGGGTCTACTCCTAAGCGAACATCGATGTCCACTGAAGAATCGAATTTAGTATAGGAAATTTCTTTCAGAATCTCCGCCGCTTTATCAAGCGAATACGCTTGCGTTGCATCGTATTTTGAAAGGGCTTCCTTTTTTTTCTTCGTAAGTTTTGCCATTACCTTTAAATTAAATTGTTAATTCCTGATTTTTTGTAAATCAGAACGGTTTTTCACCGGAAACAGTAATACCCATTGATCGGGCCGTTCCAGCAATCATACTCATTGCTGCTTCAATTGTAAAACAATTTAAGTCTGGCATCTTTGTCTCAGCGATTACTCGCACTTGATCCCAAGAAACTGAACCTATTTTTTTCAAATTAGGTTGAGCTGAACCAGATTTAACTTTCGCAGCTTCTAATAACAAGATTGGGGCTGGAGGAGTTTTTACAACGAATTCAAACGATTTATCCGCGAAATAAGTAATTAGGACTGGCAATACTACGCCAGGTTTATCTTGTGTTCTAGCATTAAACTGCTTACAGAACTCCATGATATTTAATCCTTTCGAACCTAAAGCAGGACCGATGGGCGGTGAAGGATTGGCTTGGCCACCTTTGCATTGAAGCTTAACGTAACCAGCTATTTCTTTTGCCATATTAAAACATCGTTTATTAAGTGAATTGGTGGAGTTTCTCTGCCAATAAGGGTGGAAGCTTCCTTATCTGATATTCTCCGGTTGACTTTCCAGCGTAACAAACCTTTCAGTCTATTCCATTTGCCCAACTTGGGCGAAATAGAATCCCGCTTTTAAACGGACTGCAAAATTAGGAGATAATATTTGAATATGCAAATATTATTTAGATCAATTATGTCAAATAAAAAATCCTATCATTTTCGGTGATAGGATTTTTAACTAATTGAATGTTCAATTTTTATTTTTCTACTTGAGAATAATTTAATTCTAAAGGAGTATTTCTTCCAAAAATCTTCACCATTACATGAAGTTTTTTACTGTTTTCATGAATCTCTTCAACAGTTCCTTCAAATGAAGCAAAAGGTCCATCGATTACGCGAACAATTTCGCCTTTCACAAAAGTTACAGATTCTAATTCTTCTACGGCAGCAGATTCATCTACTTTACCTAAGATTCGATTTACTTCGGTTTGACTTAAAGGCATTGGCTTCTTTACCATTACTTTTACCTTTTTCGTTTTACCACCTTCAATCTTCGTTTCTTCTTGCTCTTCATTTGTCGTTTGCAAGAATCCAATGACACCGGGAGTAGATGTTAATATGTGACTAACCTCACCCGCTAAATCCGCTTCTACCATGATATAGCCTGGGAATAAGTTTTTCTCACGAATAACTTTTTTCCCTTTACGGATTTCGTAAATTTTTTCGGTAGGAATTAATATTTGGGGAACAGAATCAGATACGCCTTGACGCGCTAATTCATTTTCCATATAAGTTTTTACTTTTTTCTCTTGTCCTGAAATTGCTCTCAAAACATACCATTTAGTCTCTGCCATGGGTATTGATCTTTTATGGATCGGGGCTTTTTTAGCCTATTATTAAAATGAACTATAAAATAAATCCAATCCTGATTTGAAGGCTAAGTCGATAAGTCCTACCAATAAGGCAAAAATTAAAGATGCCACCAATACTAATACTGAACTCGATTGTAGTTCAGAGAATTTAGGCCAAGTTACATTTTCAGTAACTTCTACCCACGATTCTTTAATTAATGATGTAAAATTGCTCATATTTTCACCGTTTCTGACGGTTTTTAAAATTTACTAAGCACGGGCACAAGGATTCGAACCCTGACCAAAGGTTTTGGAGACCTGCATACTACCATTATACTATGCCCGTATAAAGGATTGCAAATTTAGGTAAATTTTCAGAATTTGCAAACCTCTTGTCATTTTATCTTATTACCATTGGGAATAATTTGTCGGAACTAAAAATCTTCGAATGGTTTTTGAATGGCTGTTGCCGTATTTTGGATCATTTGAAATTCGTTTCCAATCGGCATCTACTGAAAATTTCGCCCAATTCGCATCTCTTTCTTCCATGTTGCTAAATCCAATCATATAGGTTAAGCTAGGGGCATATTCTCCAGCCAATACTTCCCCAAAAAATGTTCGATGCAGTCCCACATGGTCAAATATATTCAACTCTTCCTCGTTGAACATGGCAATTTTCCTTCTCAAGGCATCTTCATTATATGCCTCATAAGTTCTCCATTCATATATTCTTTCAGGATTATTTTTCGGAATAGATAAATTAGGACTTGCGGTAAAGCTTTTGGCAAGAGTAGTAGACATTTTATCGAACAAAGGTTTTTCAGGTCCCACGTTGTCAAAGTATGGTTTCGCATTTTCTTGGTACGTTTTATCATTTTCTAATGCTCGTTTATAGCCTTCATAAGAGGATAAATTAGGAAATGGAATGGCGACTACCACTATTATGGGCTCTGGTTTACCTAGATCTTTAAATACCCCAATCTTGGGAATTCCGTATTTGTTCAATGCAGGAATTAGGGCCTTTGATAGATAGTTTTCAAGTAAATTGACATTTCCTCGAAATTTCATTTCATAGGTTCTTAGCTCATAATATTCTTGAGCTTGGATTTGGATACTGTTTATGCCAATAATGAGTAGTATAATGGATAATATTTTCATAGGTTTTTGTTTAAGGTGTAAAAAAAAAGAGCGGTAAAAACCGCTCTTTTAAAATTTGTACTAGGTTAAACTTAGTCTAAGATTTCAGTTACTTGACCAGCACCTACAGTACGTCCACCTTCACGAATCGCGAAACGTAAACCTTTATCCATAGCTACAGGGTTCAATAAAGTAACATCAATTGTTAAGTTATCACCTGGCATACACATTTCTACTCCAGCTGGCAACATGATTTCTCCTGTTACGTCAGTTGTACGGAAATAAAATTGTGGACGATATTTGTTAAAGAATGGAGTATGACGTCCACCTTCTTCTTTAGACAAGATATAAACCTCAGCTTTGAATCTAGTGTGAGGCTTAACTGAACCTGGCTTACAGATTACCATACCACGACGGATATCAGTTTTCTCAATACCACGTAATAATAAACCTACGTTATCACCAGCTTCACCACGATCTAATATTTTACGGAACATCTCAACACCAGTAACTACTGATTTCAAGTTTTCTGCTCCCATACCTAAGATATCAACAGATTCACCAGAGTTGATGATACCAGTTTCGATACGACCAGTTGCTACTGTACCACGACCAGTGATCGAGAATACGTCTTCAACCGGCATCAAGAATGGTTTGTCAGTTGCACGAGCAGGAAGTGGAATCCAGTTATCAACTGCTTCCATCAACTCATCAATTTTACCAACCCATTTCGCATCACCGTTCAATCCACCTAATGCAGAACCTTGAATTACTGGAATGTTATCTCCATCGAAGTTGTAGAATGACAACAACTCACGAATTTCCATTTCTACTAATTCTAATAATTCTGGATCATCAACTAAATCGACTTTGTTCATGAATACTACTAATTGAGGAACACCTACTTGGCGAGCCAATAGGATATGCTCACGTGTTTGTGGCATTGGTCCGTCAGTAGCAGCAACTACGATGATAGCTCCATCCATTTGAGCAGCACCAGTAACCATGTTTTTCACGTAGTCAGCGTGACCTGGACAGTCAACGTGTGCATAGTGACGATTAACTGTTGAATACTCAACGTGAGCAGTGTTGATAGTGATACCACGCTCTTTCTCTTCTGGAGCTGAGTCAATTGATGAGAAATCTTTCTTCTCAGCAAGACCTTTTTCAGAAAGAACTTTTGTGATAGCAGCAGTCAATGTAGTTTTACCGTGGTCAACGTGGCCAATAGTACCAATGTTTACGTGGGGTTTACTTCGGTCAAAATTTTCTTTTGCCATGATTATTTAGTTCTTAATTATTTATAAAAAGTTTCAAAATGTACTTACTGATTTAATTCCGCTAGTATTAAGAGCCTTTGAGCAGGATTGAACTGCCGACCTCTTCCTTACCAAGGAAGTGCTCTACCACTGAGCTACAAAGGCTTTTACCTTTCGGCTACTAACAAATTTTAAGCTTTACTCAATAAAAATATTCTTGATGATAGAATCAACAAGAATATTTTTCTGAGCGGGAGACGGGGCTCGAACCCGCCACCTATAGCTTGGAAGGCTATCGCTCTACCAAATGAGCTACTCCCGCTTAAACCTTGTAGGTAGAAAAAATTAATTTTCCTTTATTTTGAATTGTGGGGACAGATGGATTCGAACCACCGTAGGCATTCACCAGCAGATTTACAGTCTGCCCCATTTGGCCGCTCTGGTATATCCCCTAATTCTTAGATCAACGTAACTTTTCGCTGAAATAGTTCGCAAAAGTAGCTCAATTTTTTATTTCTGCAAAGCCTTAGCCTAAATTTTTTAAATAAATTTTAGAATAGTTTGATTCCAAAACTAAATCCCGTCATTTTGGGTCCACGATTCACATCAAAAATCGGACTTAAATCATAGTTGAAGAAGATATCCGGGAAATTTTTGATTGCAAATTCTGCCTTTAAGCCGTATCTAAATTGATTTAGATTGAAATTGTTGGAATTTTTCACTAAGTTTTCATTTTTTTCTTCAATTGTTTTTGTCCAACTATCAATTCTATACGAGATGTATCCCCCAACTGCTATCATTTGAAAAGTAGATGATTTTGGAAATGAGAAATAAGGCATTATCGGGATCGTTAAATAACTAATACTTAATTTATTTTTGGTATATCGTAATTCTTGGTTATTTGCGTCGAAAACAGGTTGAAATGCTGTGTAATTGCTCCTATTTTGTACCACTCTATTGTGATCAAACATGAAATTATACCACTCAATTCCTAATCCATAACCCAATTTTAAAGCACTTTTCGAATATCTTTTTAGCGTTGCACTTCTTGCAATCTCAATATATACGTACCTCGAACTTAGTGGTTTAACATTGGCATCCGTTTCCATATACGTCGGCGGATAAATAGCAGTTTGTATTTCAGGCTGACTACCAGTTATACCATTTAATCCTAAATAAAAATTCAGTCCTTTGCGATTGTAAAGGTTTAATTGCTTTTCCTTGGGATGTATTTTCGTCGTATCCTGTCCCCAAATAACCTTTGTTTCTTCTCCATTTGCTTCTTTTACTTGGACGCCATTCCAATCTACATGCACTTCTTCTTTACCATCTTTGATGTGAATACCATTCCAACCTACCTTTACTTCTTCTTTTTCGTCTCCATTGATTACCAGCGACTTGCCCGTGTAATCACTTTTAACCTGAAAGGTTTTTTCATCCTTAGGATTGGGCATTTGAAATGTTTTTTGAGGTCCTGCGTAAGTAGCTCCCGATTTTATCACTCCAATTTTTACTTTGCTGTTTCCTATTTGTACCGACAAACTGCTATCCCCATCTGAGTCTGTACGAATAACTGAACGAATTTGTTGCCATAAACTATCTGATAAAACTAGCCCTTTCTTTTGAAAGACAATTTCCAATTCTTCTTTTAATGATTTAGTCTTATCATGGTTTTCTCCAATGATGGTCTGATTGCGTTTGTCAATTTTGAATAACAAACTATCTGGTTGATGATTTCCATAAAGACTTTGCGTCAATCCGATTAGGATGATAATTAATAATGATCTCATTGTATTTGAAATGTTTGTTTAATTTTTTCTTCTGTTCGATAATACGTATTAGCAACTTGGTGGATTCCCTCATCCAAACTATTGGCATTATTCCCTTCTACACTTTCACCCTTTAAAAGATTTCGTACCTGTCTAACAAGTTGGCCAAACGATTTCTTCTTTTTTAATGGTTGAATAGATGCATTTTGTACTAGTTCTTGTTCTTTGATTTGTTCCTTTTGTAATGGGTTTATATCGATTTTTACCCATACCTCATTACTAGTTTCCGGTTTTTCTACTTTTTCACCGGCTTTCTGCTCTGATGTGTTTTCAATTAGGGCTACTACATCCTGTTTAGTTTGTTTTTCAACCACATGCTGTTGTAGCGTTGTTTTCATTTTTCTATATCGAGATTTAAGATTTTGCCGTCCTTCAACTACAGTAATAGTTTGCCCTTCTAATCTTTCTTTTCCCACTTCTCTTTCCTCTTTTCTCTCTTCTCTCTTCTCTTTTCTCTCTTCTCTTTCCTCTTTTCTCTCTTCTCTATTCTCTTTTCTAACTTCTCTTCCTTCTTTTCTCGCTTCTAACTTCTCTACATTTTTTACATTTGCTATCACTTCCTTTTCTTTGAATGACCATCCAGAAGGTACAGCCCACCATATTCCCAATGCAAACACAAAAATGGCTGCCCATGGCCAATAAAGCCGGTTTTTTGTTTTATTCTGATTTGTAGTTTTCTGCCCATTCGCTGCTAATTTGGCGTTCAGTTGTTCCCAAACAGCTTGATTAGGTTCTTCTGCTCGTTGATGCAATTTTTCTTTCCAATCAGCATCAACGTCTTTCCAAGTTATTTTATTCGTTTCTTTCATGCTTGGATTTGATTTATTTTTGTTTGAAGGAGGGCTCTTGCTCTTGATAATTGAGATTTAGATGTTCCTTCTGATATTTCTAATAATTCTGCTATTTCTCTGTGAGAATATCCTTCAATGGCATAAAGGTTAAAAATGGTTCGATAACCAATGGGCATTTCATGGATGATTTCTTCGATGGCTTCTATTTGCAAATTCATTAAGGCATTCTCTGGCATGGAAAGGTCCCAGAATTCTTCAATGTCTATCGTTTTGAATAATTTATTTTTTCGAATTTTCATTAAAGCTTCGTTTGTGATGATTCGGCGAATCCAACCTTCAAAGCTGCCTTGGTCTTGATAAGTATCTATTTTCGTATATACTTTCATAAAACCTTCCATTAAAACATCTTCGGCATCTGGACCATTTCCTAAATATCGTTTGCACACAGAAAACATCTTTCCAGCGAATAACTGATAAAGCGCAAATTGTGCAGCCCTTTCTAGGTTTTTGCAACCTAAAATTAAATCTGCTTCGCTTGAATAGTTATGTAAATTTTGTGCCAATGATTTATTTTCTTATACAGATTTAGTAGATGTAAATAATTGTTAATTGGTTGCTTGCATTTGAAAAGAAATTCAAATTTACGTTCTTTACAAAGATTATAGGAATAATTTATGTCGAATTCAGCCCCAATTGGGATTTTTGATAGTGGAATAGGAGGTTTAACGCATGCACATGCAATGACCGACCTAATGCCCAATGAGAATATTATTTATTTTGGGGATACAGCACATCTGCCTTATGGCGACAAATCGGCTACTGCTATTCAATCTTATGCGGTTAAAATTTGTCATTTATTGCTAGAAAAAAAGTGCAAATTAATTTTGATTGCTTGTAATTCTGCTTCAGCGGCAGCATTTGATTTAGTAAAGGCTTATGTTGGGTCAAAAGCAGAGGTGGTTAATGTCATTGATCCTGTCATAGAATATTTAGGGGCCCATTGGGAAAATAAAACCATTGGTCTGATTGGCACCAAACAAACCATTAATAGTGGTATTTACGAAAAAAAAGCTAATTCACTCCAACAAAATATTCATATTCAATCGCTCGCAACCCCTTTGTTAGCCCCGATGATTGAGGAAGGTTTTTTTAATAATCAGATTTCTGAACAAATTATCAGCGAATATTTGAATCAAAAAGTTCTAAATGGAATTAATGGGTTGATTCTAGGTTGCACGCATTACCCTTTAATCAAGGAGCAAATTGAAGCCTATTATCAGGGAAGTATACCAATCATTGATACATCCATTATTGTGGCGGATTACATTCAGCGTTTATTGAATGTGAAAGGAATGTTGAACAACTCCGATTTGATAGGGGACCGACAATTTTTTGTTTCTGATTATACAGAGTCCTTTGAAAAAGCCACTCAAATATTTTATGGAGAAGAGATAAAATTGACGCAATACCCTATTTGGGATTAAGATTTACTTCCAAAAATAGCAGCGACTCTTGATTTTATTTTCAAACGAAAAACCTTTTCTTGTTGTTCTTTTTTACTTTGAACAAACCAGAAATAAGCAATCGCACCAACTAATAAATAGGGAGCACTCAATAAGTACAAAATACCTGTATTTAGCCCTGTAGCGATATTACTTCGACCATTGGAGATGGAACTTTCAATGGTTGTTCTGCACATCGCGCATTGAGCCAAAGCATCAATCTGAAAGCCTAAGATTAAAATAAAAACTAAAAGGGCTATTTTCTTATACATAATAAGGTGATATGAGTAAATAAACAATGACACCCGTTACCGAAACATAAAGCCAAATAGGGAAGGCCCATTTAACTGCTTTTTTATGAGCTTCAATGTCATTCGTTAGGGCATAATAAATAGATTTAAGCACTAGTCGAACCACTCCAATCGATAAAACGATATGGGAGATTAGTAGAAAATAATAGATAGAACGAATGATTCCTTCACCGCCAAATTTAGTAGAAGGATTGGAAATGTGATAAAGGATATATAATAGTAAAAAGAATCCACCTTGAATAAAGGCTAGTCCCATCCATCTTCTATGTGAGGCGATATTTTTATTTTTGATGGCAATAAATGCAATAATTAAACTGATAGAAGTAGTTGTATTTAATAATCCAATAATATGTGGGATAATTTTGGTCCACGATCCTAGCGGTATTTGAATTTGTAAACCAATTAACACCGCAACAGCAACAGGAATTGTAATGGATAAAACATTAACTATTTGATCGTTTTTGTTCGATTTTTCTACCGTAAAAGAACCCATATTATTTTTCGCTTTGATATATTTTCTGCAATACTTTTATTTCCATCATTAATCGATCGACTTCTTTTCTGTCTGTTCCATCGTAAAAGCCGCGAATGACACCTTCTTTATCAACCAATACTAAACGTTCAGAATGGATAAATGTTTCGTCTGGATTCTTAATCGCTTGGTCATATTCTGATGCATCAGCCAGTGGAACGTGAAAACCTTTCAAAATTAAAGGATAAATGTATTTTTTTTCGCCGGTTAAGAAGTGCCAATTTTTTTTGGTCGAATCAAATTTAGCTGAATAGTTTTTTAAGATATCAGGTTGGTCGAATTTAGGGTCCACAGAAATGGAGATAAATTCTACGTCATCACTTTTCAAAAATGCATCGGATGCTCTATTGACCTGGGAATTTAATTTTGGACAAATGGTAGTACATCTCGTAAAAAAGAAATTGGCAACGTAAATTTTGTTTTTAAGGTTTGAAGAGGAAAAGTCTTCTCCTTTCTCATTGATGAGTTGAAATTCTGGAATAGTTTGAAAGACTGTATCCAATTTCGGCTCATTCCATCTTGGATTTGGTCTTTCTCGCATAAGAATTTCACCGGTAGTGGAGTCTAATGCTGGGATAAATCTTGGAAGAATAAAATGGTTTTCACCAAAAGTATTTAGGCCTAAATAAATAAAAACAGGCACTATTAGTACGAGTAATAAAATGCCTGCTTTTTTCATTCGATAAGTTTGTAAGGATTAATATAAGTGTCCGCCTTCGTAGATCAATGCTACCAATAACCAAACAACGAATATAACTGGAATTAAAACCATCCAAATTAAGGTTTTAACTTCATGTTTTAAGTGCATAAATTCTCCGACGATGTAAAATGCTTTAACAATAGTCATTCCACAGAAAATAGCAACACGAAGTGTGTTGGCCGGCATAGTGAAAGCAATAACAAATTCGATTGCTGTCAGAATTAATAAAATCCAAAATGTTCTCCAAATAGCGCCTGTTTGAGGAGCTGGAATTTCTTTTTCAGAGCTATCGTGTGATGTAACGTGCGATGCCATAATATAATTCAATTAAATATTAAACAAGATAAAAGAAGGTAAATACGAATACCCAAACTAAATCGACAAAGTGCCAGTATAAACCCACTTTCTCTACCATTTCATAATGACCTCTTCTCTCATAAACGCCCGTTGCAGCGTTGAAGAAAATTAAGACATTTAAAATAACTCCTGAGAATACGTGTGTTCCATGGAATCCTGTAATGAAGAAAAACAAGTCGGCAAATGCTGGAGGGCCATATGGGTTTCTTACCAAATTAGCTCCTTCAATGGGTTGCATGACTCCGTCTACCAATTGTTTGGCAGCTATAGATAAATCTTCAGGACCGTGGATAAAGTGCGTCCATTCCCATGCTTGAGAACCCAAGAACGTGAAACCTCCAATGATTGTCCAAAGCATCCATTTTTCAACATCTTTTCTGTCTCCACGATGTCCAGCTTCTACCGCTAACACCATAGTTACTGAAGAGGCAATCAAAATGAATGTCATGATACCAACAAAAACCAATGGCAGTGACATACCGTGCAAGAATGGAACTGCTTCAAATACTTTTTCAGGGATTGGCCAGTGGCCAGTTGAGAAGTAAAATGTTTGTGGTGTTCCTTCCCAAGCGGGTTGACTAAAACGGATCATACCGTAAGTAATCAATAATGCCGAGAAAGTAAAAGTATCAGATAAGAGGAAAAACCACATCATTAGTTTTCCATAACTCGCTTTTAGTGGTTCAGAACCACCAGTCCAAGTTAGATTTTCTGGTACAGCAGGGGCAGCGTGTGCAACTGACATGAGGTTAAAGCTTAATTGTTAAACACTAAAAATAAAAATAAATAAATCCACAAAGCATCTAAAAAATGCCAATAGGTACTGCAAATTTTAATTTGGGTCAAGGCTTTTGCATTGATTTTTAATTTAAAAGCTGCAACTAATGCAACTAATAAAACAATTAATCCGGAGATTAAATGTAGGCCATGTAGACCTGATAAAACATATACAAAAGAACCTGATGGATTACCTACAAAATATACGTTCATTTCTACTAATTGAATCCAACCGTAATATTGTAGAATTAAAAAAAGTAATCCGAGCACAAAAGTAATAGAAATACTCGTTCTTAACGCATTAAATTGGTCTTTTTTTGCTGCAGATAATGCAAATTGCATAGAAATACTGCTAAGTGCCAAAATTCCAGTGCTTATCCAAAATAGATTGGGCAGTTTAAACTCGACCCAGTTCCCTTCCGCTTTTCTAACTAAATAGGCACTCGTGAAAGCTGCAAAGAGCATAATGATGGATACAATAAATAACCACATGGTAAAAATTTTCGGATTTACCGACCGAGTAGGAGCTGGCTCCATTGGATTAAGTGCTTTGTTCATGATGATTAAATTTTATCAAATAAGTAGGCAATTTGTACTATTGGTAAATATAAAAAAGATCCGAACATCATCCATTTAGCGGATTTATCGGTGGGTTTCATCATTAAATAAAATGTTTGAGACAAAAATAAGGCACTTGCCGTTACCGCAATGATTCCCGAATTAATGCCTGTCATTTGTAACATATAAGGTACGAAAGCCAATGGCACTAAAAATACCGTATAAATCATAATGGTGAAGGCAGTTTTTAAATTTTTCTTACCGTCATTGGGCAACATTTTAAATCCGGCCTTTTTATAATCTTCATCTGCTACCCATGCGATTGCCCAGAAATGGGGGAATTGCCAAAAAAATTGGATGGCAAATAGAATACCGGGTTCCCAGCCAAAACTATTGGTAGCAGCTAACCAGCCAATCATTGGAGGAAATGCACCAGGAAATGCTCCTACAAAAACGGAAATCGGTCCAACACGTTTTAGAGGCGTGTAGACAAATCCGTATAAAATATAAGATAGAGCTCCAATAGCCGCTGTTTTCCAATTGAAATAGGATAACATACCAATAGCTAATAACGCAATAATGGCGCCAAATATTTGGGCCTGACGAGGTTCTAAGCTGTTGGTTGGTAATGGACGTTTAGCGGTTCTTTTCATCAATTTGTCAAATTCAATTTCTTTTAATTGATTGACAATATTGGCAGCTCCCGTTAATAAAAAACCAGCAATGGATATGATGACAATATTTGATATGGATACCTCTTTTTGACCCAATAAATATCCAAACGTGCCGGAAAAGGCTACTGTCATGGAAAGACGAGTCTTTAAGAGGGCAATATAGGGTTGGATATTAATCATTTTGAAAGGTAATAAGAGCTTTTATATGCAATCCTAATAACAATAAAGAAAGAGTTAAATGAACGGGTTGACTTCCAATGGGTAATGCAAAGTAAGCCATGATTATTCCACTGGTAACCGAAATAAATAGAAATAGTAGTATTCTATTTCTATATGTAACAACTTCTTTTAGGTTTATGTTTAGTTTTTTATAAAGATATAATGTGCTCACGATGAGAATCCACGTAAAGCTTCGATGAATGATGTAAATGATGGATAGGTTTTCTATCCACAATTCTCTATGATTTTCGCCAAATTGCTTAATTACATGGTCCGTATTTTCTCTTACTTGGGTTCCTAATATGATTTGAACGGCAATAAATACCAAATTCAGCAAGATTAAATTTCGAGCGTTTTTTGTGATTGATATTTTATCTTCTTCATGCATAATTGCCTTTAGCAAGAAGTAAATTACGGCGATGGTAAGTATCATATGCGCAGTTACTACACCAGGTAACAAGAAAGAATCTACAACAAATTTTCCTAAAATGGCATTGGCTAGCACAAATAATAAGGCAAATAGGGAATAGATAAATGTTTTTCGGCTTTCCTTTAGAGCGAGTATAGTGGTAAATAATACCACTAATCCTGTCAATGCACCTAATAAGCGGTTGATGTATTCTATCCAGGTTTTCGTTGGATTAAAAAGTACTTCTCCGTGCAATTTTTCTTTATAGATTTCTTGGTAATTAAAGGGAAGTTGAGACTCTTCCGTTGGAGGAACAAATCTTCCAAAACATTTCGGCCAATCGGGACAACCCATACCTGAACCGGTGCTTCTTACGATACCACCAGCTAAGATTAGTAAATAGACGAATGTCAGCGATAGAAAGCCGAATGTTCTAAATTTCATTTTGGCAGAAAAAAAGGATGCATCCAAATGAAACCATTTCGATGCATCCTTTAGGTTACTTTATCTTAACGATTATAGCTTTCGTTTTGAGCAGCTAATAAATCTTCGATTGCTTTTTCTTTTGCAATTTCATCATTTTCCTCTGGTAAATTCGATTCTGGTGTTGCAGAGAAAGGAATGTGTTGAGGAATAAAATCAGTTGCAGAACCTGGTTTGCTATAGTCATATGGCCAACGATAAACTGCTGGTATTTCACCTGGCCAGTTACCGTGTCCGGGTTCAATTGGAGTAGTCCATTCTAGTGTATTAGAGTTCCAAGGATTCTCAGTTGCTTTTTTACCTTTAAACATCGAGTAAAAGAAGTTGATAAAGAAAATGGCTTGAGCACTAAATGTAATGATTGCTGCGATAGAAATAAATGCATTTAAGTCTGTAAAAGCAGCTGCAGAATCATTTCCTAAGGCTGTGAATGAGTAATATCTTCTTGGGAAACCAGCAATACCAGTGTAGTGCATCGGGAAGAATACTGCATAAACTCCTACAAATGTAAACCAGAAGTGAATGTATCCTGCTGTTTTATTCATCATTCGACCAAACATTTTAGGATACCAGTGGTAAACCCCAGCCATCAAACCAAAGAATGATGCTGCACCCATTACTAAGTGGAAGTGAGCTACTACGAAGTATGTATCATGTAAGTTAATATCCAATGCTGAATTACCTAAAATAATACCTGTTACACCACCTGAAATAAACAAGGAAACTAATCCAATAGAGAATAACATGGCGGGCGTGAAGATGATGTTACCTTTCCATAATGTTGTAATATAGTTAAATGCCTTAACTGCTGATGGTACTGCAATGATTAGAGTTAAGAACATAAATACAGATCCTAAGAAAGGATTCATACCTGTTACGAACATATGGTGTGCCCATACGATGAAGGCTAATACGGTAATACCCATCATTGATCCAATCATCGCACGGTAACCGAAAATTGGTTTTCTCGAATTAGTAGCAATGATTTCCGACGTCATACCTAATGCAGGAAGTAATACGATATAAACCTCTGGGTGACCTAAGAACCAGAATAAGTGTTGGTATAAAATTGGACTACCACCCATATTTGGTAATGCTTGACCTTGGATGTAGATTTCAGAAAGGTAGAACGATGTTCCAAAGCTTCTATCAAAAATCAACAATAATGCTGCTGATAATAATACTGGGAAGGATAATAAACCCAATACTGCCGTAAAGAAAAATGCCCAAATCGTTAATGGCATTTTAGTGAAAGTCATACCTCTTGTACGTAAATTGATTACCGTACATATGTAATTGATACCACCCATTAAAGAGGATACAATAAAGAAGGCCATACTCGTTAACCATAGCGTCATACCCAATCCTGATCCAGGCATTGCTTGTGGTAATGCACTTAATGGAGGATAAATTACCCAACCTCCTGAAGCAGGTCCTGTTTCTAAGAATAGAGAGCAGAACATGATCATCGAGGACAAGAAGAAGAACCAATAGGATAACATATTGATAAATCCTGATGCCATATCTCTTGCTCCAATTTGCAAAGGAATTAAGAAATTGGAAAAAGTTCCAGATAATCCAGCTGTCAATACAAAGAATACCATGATGGTACCATGCATGGTCACTAGGGCCAAATAAAACTCTTTATCTAGCTTTCCGCCTTCATCAATCCACGTTCCTAAAATTGGTTTTAACCAATCAAGGTTCATATCTGGAAATCCTAATTGTAAACGGAAAATGATTGAAAATGAACCACCAATGAAAGCCCATAGGATACCAGAGATTAAGTATTGTCTAGCAATAACTTTATGATCTTCTGAAAAGATGTATTTTCTGATAAATCCTAATTCATGATGCTCGTGCTCATGGTCATGATCGTGAGCATGTGCGTGAACTTCTTCGGCGTGTGTAGTTGCAGTTGACATAAGTATATAGTTTTACTTTCTTCTGTTCTAAATTATTTTGCAGTTACTTCTGTTGCTGTACTATCTACTGATGTTGGTTCAGCAGGTACAAAATATTTTTGTGCTTTCGCTTTTAAATTTGCAGGAACTTTATCCATGTAAGATGGATTTAAAGTAAGGAAAGGTTTTTGTTCAGCTTTCCATTTTGCATAATCTTCAGGCTCATCGACAAATACGGTGATAGACATACCAAAATGTCCTCTTCCACAAATTTCTGTACAATTTAACTTAAAGTTGAAATCACTTTTTCCTAATTTGGCTCTCATTTCAGCAGTTGAAACGGTTGGAGTAAACCAGAATTTAGTAGGCATACCTGGTACAGCATCCATTTTTACTCGGTGAAACGGTAAATATACCGAATGCAATACATCTTGAGCTTTAATCTTCAATAATACAGGTTTGCCTTTTGGAAAGTGTAATTCAGTTGCGGTAAAGTCGTCAAATGAATTTTTATCTGTAAAGTCAATACCGATGTTATTTGTATCATCGATCAATTTATAATTGAAATTACCCAATGTATTATCATCGTTTCCAGAATATCTCACGTACCAACCAAATTGGTGTCCAGTAATTTCAATTACCTCAGAACTACTTGGTGCTTGAGACGTAATATCTCTCCATGTTCTCCAACCTGTAAATACTAAAATCGCCATAACGATTGCTGGAATAACTGTCCAAATAACCTCTAGTTTATGATTGACTGGATAAAAGGTAGCTACTCTATTTTTGTTATAACGGTATTTGTAAGCGAAGAACAATAACAAGGTGTTAGTTGCAAAAAATGCTAAAGTAACTACACTCATGGATACCCAAAACATTTTATCTGTATCAACCCCATGTGCAGAAGCTGCTGTTGGTAAAAAATCAGGTTGTGCATTTAAAAATGACCAAACTCCAGCAATTGTACCAACCAACCAGAATAGTAACATTCCGTAAGCATTTGTATTGTTGTTTGAATCTAGTGCTTCATCAGCATTGGATTCACCTCCACCTAAATTTTTATTTAACTTTAAACTTTTGCTAATTAATACTATCGCAAGAATAAAGAAAACTATGGATAAAAGACCTATCAGGTAATTCATAAGATTTTATTTTTGATTCGTTCTTTTTAAAATATTAAATATCGTGGTGTAATGATTCTGGCAAGAATGGATGATTTTTGGCAACCAAAGATGCTTTTGTCAATTCGTCTGAAATAACATAGATAAATGCAGAAGCAAAAACTGTTACCATTCCAAATTCAACTAAACCAAATCCTCCATGTGGTCCAACTACTCCCGGCATAATCATTTGATAAAAATCGATATAATGACCACCGATAATAAAGAAACACGCTATTTTCAAGAATATTCTTGTTCTTTTTGCATCTCTTGTCATTAAAACTAAGAAAGGCATTAAAAAGTTAAAGAAAATGTTTAAAATTTCTGCTGTTTTGTAAATTTTGTTATGTCCTTCCCATCTTTCTAGGAAATAAATGGTTTCTTCAGGGAAGTTGGCATAGTAAATCAACAAGAATTGAGAGAACCATACATAAGACCAAAAGATGGAGAATGCAAACATAAATTTACCCAAATCATGTAGATGTGAGTCGTTTACATATTGCATATAACCTTTGTCTTTCAAATAAAGAATAGTTAAGGTAATTACAGCTAATCCTGAAACGTGCCAAGAAGAGAACATGTACCATCCAAACATTGTAGAGAACCAGTGTGTATCGATGGACATAACCCAATCCCAGGCTGACATTGAGCTTGAAATACCCATCACCACGATAAATGCTACGGCAATTTTGACCATTTGATAGAAAGTCTCTGTTCCACCATTTAAATCTTCTTCCAACGATTTTTTACGGATAGTTGTCCAAAGACCTAACCATAAAACAAAAAATGCTACTAATCTTGCGATAAAGAACGTTTTGTTTAAGTATCCAGCCTTACCTGCAATGATTTTATCATAATTTTCACTACCTACTTCCGTTACACCATGGTGCATCCAATGGAAGATTACGTCTCCTTTAAAGAAGAATACCGCCAATAAAATAGGGAATGTAATGTATAAGAATTTAGGAAATGCTTCAGGTACTCTTTTAACTACTGATGACCAACCAGCTTTAGCTAAATATTGCAATGAAACAAAGAACATACCAATAACAGCGATTCCGGTAAAGAATACACCGTTCAACCATACGTTTGCCCAAATTCTATTAGTCCAATCGTAATGTGAATTCGGTTGATGAGATGCTGCACCACCAGATAAATGTTCTGCTGCTGCTTCGTGACCCGCCTTTACAGCTTCGTGACCAGCATTGGCAACTTCATGTCCACCAGCTTCGCCTTTTGATAAAAGGTAAATTCCAACAACTAAAGCTACTAATCCTGCAACGAAAGCATAAATAATTCTCTTTTTGCCTTCAGAAGTGAATTCGAAATGCTCTTCTACATTTGCTGGGGAAAAATGTGAATGTCCCGCCATTTTTATCTCTATTTAATAATTAATAATTGATCCTATTGTTTTTGTAATTCATGTACATAAAGTACAATTTTCCAACGATTTGCTGAAGATATTTGTGATCCATGTGGCCACATTCTACCTTTTCCATGTGTAATGACGTGATAGATATGTCCATCATTTAATGTCTTTAAAGCATCACTTGAATAAATCGGAATACCTTTGTATTGTTTTGCCACTAAACCATCGCCTTTACCAGTTTCACCATGGCAATGCTGACAGAATCTTTCGTATTGTTGCTTTCCAGCTTCAATATTTTCTGGAGTTGCTGCCAACGGATTGGTTAATAATTTTTCGGAATAGGAAATACTATCGTTTGGAATCGTTTTTGAAATCAAATCTTGGCTCAAAAATGCTTGTTTAACACTATCTGGACCGGTGAATTTGTTTCTGGCCACAGTCCCTTTAACAGGTTGACGCATGTTCATTCCCAATGGATTAATGGTATTTGTATCACCTGCCGTTTGTGTCATCGGTTCATAAGCTACCGAATGATACATGTTAGGTGCAAATTCTGTACCTGTATCGTTTGGATTTTTTCCGCAAGAACTTAGTAATCCAATTGCTAAACCTGCTAAAATAACGACTTTGTTGCTTTGATTAAACATCTTATTATTCTTCTTCTTGAACAATTTGTTCTTGATTAATTATTTAATATTTACTTCAACAGCTCCTGAACTTTTCAAGGCTTTTGTAATTTCTTCTTGACTAATTTTATTTTTAGACAAGTCGATGGCCATTACAAAACGATCATCTGTGATTCTTAGATCTAATACATCGATCTTTTTTCCTGGATATAATCCATTGGAAATACAGAATGTAGTCACCATACCAAAGGCTGTGAATAACACGGTTCCTTCAAAAGTAATTGGAATCCAGTCTGGTAATGCAAAGAAATCTTTACCTCCAATAATCATTGGCCAATCAAATACCATGGTGTAGTTGATCAATGCTTGTGCGCAAATAAATCCTAAAGATCCAAACATAAATGCTGCGATGGGCAGACGCGTACGTGCGTGTCCAATAGCGGTATCTAATCCGTGGATTGGGAAAGGAGTATAAACTTCTTCAATTTTGATGCCTTTAGCCTTTACTTCGCTTACAGCGTGTAAAACTTCATCCTCATCATCAAAAACTCCTAAAATGTAATTACTTGTAGAACTCATAATATTTTAATTTCTGATTTCAAATTTTCTTATTCTTCGCTTTTGCTTGCCTTCGCTGCTTTTTTAGCCGGGAAGTTGGTTGAAACTCCTTTCATTACCGATTTTACTTCCGCCATGTTTACAACTGGTAAAAACTTAGCAAATAAGAAAAATAAAGTAAAGAATAAACCAAATGAGAAGATGTAATCTCCGATATCATACATCGTTGGAGAGAACATAGCCCAAGAAGATGGGATATAATCACGGTGCAACGAAGTAACAATGATTACAAAACGCTCAAACCACATACCTACGTTAACGACGATAGATAAGAAGAAACTTACCAATAAGTTGGTACGAATGCTTTTTGACCAGAACAACTGAGGAGAAATTACGTTACAAGTCATCATCATCCAATATGCCCACCAATATGGACCTGTGGCACGGTTAATGAATGCATAACTTTCATATTCAACTCCAGAATACCAAGCAATAAAAAATTCTGTTAAATAAGCGATACCAACAATTGAACCCGTTACCGTAATAATGATATTCATCATTTCAATGTGTTCAATTGTGATGTAATCTTCTAATTTAAATACAACACGAGTAATCAATAACAACGTTTGTACCATTGCGAATCCGGAGAAAATCGCACCCGCAACGAAATAAGGAGGGAAAATGGTCGTATGCCATCCTGGAATAACAGACGTTGCAAAGTCCATGGATACAATGGTGTGTACAGAAAGTACCAAAGGAGTAGAGATACCTGCCAAAATCAATGACATATATTCATATCTTGCCCAAGTTTTTGCAGATCCATTCCAGCCTAAGCTGAATAAACCATACCAGAATTTTCTTCCTTTTGTTGTTGCTCTATCACGAATGGTTGCCAAATCTGGTACTAAACCCATGTACCAGAATAACAATGAAACAGATAAATAAGTGGAGATAGCAAATACGTCCCATACCAAAGGAGAGTTGAAGTTAACCCATAAAGAACCAAAAGCATTTGGTAAAGGTAAAGCCCAATGAGCTAACCAAGGACGACCCATGTGAGCCAAAATAAATGATGCAGCACAAAGTACAGCAAAGATAGTCATCGCCTCCGCTGAACGGTTGATAGATGTTCTCCATTTTTGACGGAACAATAATAATACAGCAGAAATCAAAGTACCTGCGTGACCGATACCTACCCACCAAACGAAGTTGGTAATGTCCCATGCCCAACCGACAGTTTTATTTAATCCCCAAACACCAATTCCTTGCCACCAAGTATAAAATAAGCAATAGGCTCCATAAGCAAAGATAATGCATGAAATGCCAAATGCCCATTTCCACTCTTTGGTTGGTTCTCCCTCTACCTGCTTGCAAATATCGTGGGTGACATCTGAATAAGATTTGCCTCCAGTAACTAGGTGCTCTCTTATGGGTGATACAACGTGCGACATATATTTATTATAGTTTATTACGTTTTAAAAATTTTATTTCAACAATTATGCTTGGTGACCTTCTTTATTTCTCACTTTCATTAAGTAAGAGATGTTAGGCTTAACATTGATTTCTTCAATCACACCATATGCTCTACCTTCTCTCTCAACAGCTAATAATTTTGAGATTTCAGATGCAGGATCGTTCATGTCTCCAAAAGTAATCGCATTGGTTGGACAAGATTGAGCACAAGCTACTTGGATTTCTCCATCTACTGGTCTTCTCTTTTCTTTCTTCGCTGTTAATTTACCTTCTTGGATTCGTTGAACACACATTGAGCATTTTTCCATAACTCCACGAGAACGAACTGTTACATCTGGGTTAATCACCATACGACCTAAGTCATTGTTGAAATGGAAATCAAATTCATCTGTTTGGAAATAACGGAACCAGTTGAAACGACGAACTTTGTATGGGCAGTTATTTGCGCAATAACGGGTACCAATACAACGGTTGTAGGTCATTTGGTTCAACCCTTCAGATGAGTGCGTTGTTGCTAATACTGGGCAAACCGTCTCACAAGGAGCGTTGTTACAGTGTTGACATAACATGGGTTGGAATACAACTTCCGGATTATCAGAAGCAATTTCTAATCCTTTGACATCTTCTACTTCTGCATCAGATGAGTAATAACGGTCAATACGCATCCAGTGCATTTCGCGACGATTGATTACTTCTTGGCGACCAACTACTGGCACGTTGTTCTCTGCTGAGCATGAAACCACGCAAGCAGAACATCCTGTACAAGTATTCAAGTCAATCACCATACCCCAAGCATGGTTATTGTATTTATGGCCATTCCAAAGCGTAATGTCCATCGCAGATTTTTTACCTTCTGCTGTGCTAATTTCTGGCTTATATCTTCCTGATTGCGGATCTTTTACAAAAGCACCCAATACAGTTTCTTGAACGACTGCTTGACGAGCCATTACTGTATGGTGTGTTTGTGTTTGAGCAATCGCTTTTTCTTCTCCTGTTGATGTTAAGATAACTCCTTGTGTACATACGCCTACACAAGCACCGTTGATTTCTGAAATAAAAGGGTAAGCGTTTACTCCAACTCCATCAGCTGATTTACCTGCTTTTGTTCTTCCGTATCCGATAGCGATAGCAATCGTATCTGAAGCTTGACCTGGTTGAACAAGTATTGGCAATGTTACATCGTAACCTTTTGCGCTTACTTTAACTACGTCTCCTTGTTTTAAGTTTAACTTTGTAGCAGTTGGTTGCGAAATAGATGCATAATTGTCCCAACATGCTTTTGAAACTGGCTCAGGGAATTCTTGTAACCAAGGATTATTGGCTTGTGAACCTGTTCCTAAACCTACTTTTTCATAAACGGCAATTTCTAAATCAGAAGAATTGGCCTTGTATGTTTTAGAAATCGCTGCAGCTGATGCATTTACATCTACTAAAGGACTTGCACTTGATACAATTTCTGCTGATCCAAAAACCCCATCATGTAACGCTGCTTTCCATTGAACGGCTCCACCTTTCAAGATATTTGCTTCCCAATTACGCTCTAAGTAGGTAGCATAATCTCCTGCAATACCAGCCCAAGTTATGAAACTATCTTGCGCTTGGCGAGTTTTGAAAATGGTAGAGATGGTTGGTTGAGATAATGAATAAGATCCTGCTTTTGGTTCTGCATCATTCCATGACTCTAAATAATGTGAATCTGGTGCGCTGAACTGACATAAAGAGGCTGTTTCATCTGCTCTTTCGTTGGTTGCTAAACTTAAACCAATGGAAGGTAAAGCTTTTGCTAACGCAGCACCCATTGGATGATTGTAAACCGGATTTGCATTATAGAAAATAACTGCAGCGATTGAACCTGCACCTACTTCTTTAATGAAATTAGCCATCGCCATATCATTACCTTGACGGTAATTTACAGGAGTAGCTGTATTGATAGTTGTTCCGTAAGCACCAACTAAAGCGTTGATGGCTACTACAATTTTTTGAATTTCTGGGTCATTTGATCCAGCAACTACGATTGAAGCACCTTTTGATGCAACTAAATCTTTCGCAGCTTTGTCTAAATGATCTATTTTAACACTTGCACCTGCAATTGCTGCAGCTCCTGTTAGTTTTGCTACTGCATTGTATAAGGCAACTGCTACTAAACCTTCTTGAGATGGTTTGTATGCAGAACGATAATCAGCATTAGCACCTGTGTTGGATAAAATCGTCTCAAATTGGTAATGACGAGACATTTCTTTTTTACCACCTTTTTCCGAACTAACACGGCGAGTGATCGCCCATTGTGCAGCGAATTCAGTAGGAGCAACCCAAGTTCCTAAGAAGTCAGCTCCTAGGGAAACGATGGTTTTAGCTTTACTGAAATCAATGCTTGGCAAAACTCCACCATGTGCTTGAGTCAAACCATAAGCTGGATTGGCATCATATACCACATGTTGAGTTGTTGGATATTTCGAGATAAAATCGCCAATTACTTTTTTCGTAGATGGTGAAAGAATGGTGTTAGAAACGATTCTGATTTGACCACCTTTGGCAGCAACTGCTGATAATTTAGCAACAAATTCTTTATCTAATTGTGCCCAATCGGTTGATTTACCACCAGCTTGAGGCCCTTTTAATTTTTCGTTGTCATAAAGGCTAAGAACGGAAGCATGTGCTCTAGCTGATAGGGCACCTTTAGAAACAGAAGAAAGCTTATTTCCTTCTATTTTAATTGGACGACCTTCACGAGTCTTAACCAAAATTGAAGCGTACTCTCCACCGTCAACATACGTGGATGCATACCAGTTGGCGATAGTTGGCTCAACATCTTCAGGTTTGTTCAAATAAGGGATGGTGTTTTTAACCGGCGCTTCGCATGCTGCCAATGAAACTGCAGCTACACCAAAACCTAACATCTTTAAAAAATCACGACGATGAGTTCCTGATCCATCTACCAAAGATTCTCCTTTAGCTTCATTTTCAGATGGCATATTGCCAAACTCATTGTGGATATTTTTAACAAACGATGGCTCATTGGTTAGCTCCTCAATTCCTTTCCAATACCTTTTGTTCGAATTTTCCATATAATCTTTCTTATTCAGAATAATTTTGAATCTTTTATAATACTATTAATAATGGCACTTAGAACATTCTAAACCACCGATGTTTTGAACCTTTAAAGGAGTCTTGCTATCCTTGTTGTGTACTTCGACTAATTTGTCATAATAGGCATTGCCTTTGGAATTAACATCTGTTGCACGGTGGCAATCGATACACCATCCCATGGTCAAAGTAGAACGTTGCTCTACTACTTCCATTTTCTCAATTTCTCCATGGCAGTTTTTACATTCTAAGCCACCAACATTGGTATGTTGAGAGTGATTGAAATATGCTAAGTCTGGTAAATTATGAACACGAACCCATTGAATAGGTTCGTTTTTTTCTAAAGCAGTATAGATTTTTTGAATCTCAGGTGATTCTCTTTTGATCGCATTATGGCAGTTCATACAAATATTTGCTGAAGGTACGTTAGCACCTTTTCCTTCGTATACTCCAGTGTGACAATAGTTACAGTTTATTTGATATTGACCAGCATGTAATTTATGCGAGAATTTAATAGGTTGCTCTGGTGCATATCCTTGATGAATACCTACTCCGTAAGCTGAATCTATGGTCGCTTTACCACCAAGCAATAAAACTAAAACGATAACCCCTGTTTTAACAGATGAATTAGCAGCTAATTGTTTCGCGTTTTCAGCTAATCTTTGTAGAAGAGGTGTTTCTGCTTCAGTATTAGTTGTTGATAATTTGCTTAAGGAATTGACAATTGATAATAATGCGATTAACACCAAAACCATAATAGCTAATAAAGCCACTAGTAATACTTCCATAATTCCACCTGAGCTTTGAGCTGGAGCGGCTGCGCCTTCGGCTGGTGCTGCTCCTGGAGTTGCTGCCGCTGCCGCAGGTGCAGCATTGGATGCATCAATGTAGGCAATTATTCCTTTGATTTGAGCTTCCGAGAAATTCGGATAAGGAGTCATTGCAGCTTTGTTGAATTTGTTATACAAGTCGTTTGCATATTTATCACCTGAAGCGATAACAGCTTGTGGATTGTGTACCCATTTCACGATCCATTCAATGGGACGACGTTCACTTACACCTTTAAGGCCTGGACCTACCAATGTTTCATCTGTAGATGCGTGACATGCCGCACAGTTGTTTTTAAATAAAGATTCTCCTTCTGCTGCATCTTGAGCCAATGTTGAATTTGATAAAGCAAATGTCAACACGAAAGAAAATAAAAGGGTAACGAGACTTATTTTTTTGCAAAACATAATATTAGAATTCTCATTTTAATTCAGTCCGCAAAACTACAATCCGATTTTTTAGGAAACAATTAATTTCTTATTCATTTTCAGGTTTTTTTAAGAAGTAAAGGCTTATTTAGAATTTTTCAAAATAAGTCATTCTTTAATTTGTATTTTTTTTATACATTATTGGATAATTGGTAATAGGTCAAAGGTAAAAGGTATTAGGTAAAAGGTAATAGGCAAAAGGTATGTACTTGCCTGAATTTGGTTGTCACTTTTCTTTTCTCTTGCCTCCATGCCAAATAAAAAAACCTCCCAATTTTCATTGGAAGGTTTTGGGAGGCTTCGAGCGGATTCGAACCGCTGTACAAGGTTTTGCAGACCTCTGCCTAGCCACTCGGCCACAAAGCCCTTTAATCGGGACACAAAATTAGCATTTTTTTAATAATTGCACAAATCATTTCTAAAATTATTGTTTTATAAAAAATCTTAACTCTTTTACTTTTCTAGCGTTTTACCGCTTTTGGCTTCCTGAGTCTCAACCAATGCTTTGCCTATTTTCTATTTCTATCTTCTCTTTTCTATCTTCTCTTTTCTCTTTTCTCTCTCCTACGAGGTCAAAGTGAAAACAGAAATTTCTGGTGGCATACCGACTCTACCAGGATAACCTAAATACCCAAATCCTCTGTTCACATACAATTGTTGATTGCCTTCATGATACAATCCTGCCCATTGTTTGTAAACATATTGTGCAGGAGACCAATTAAATCCACCAATTTTTACTCCAAATTGGGTCCCATGGGTATGTCCCGCAAATGCAACATCAATATCATGGTACTTTTTGGTTACTTCTGCATTCCAATGCGTAGGGTCATGAGAAAGCAATAATTTGGTGCTTACTTCTTCTGTTCCTTTATATGCTTTTTCTAAATTCCCATACCAAGGAAAGCGACCAACTCCGATATTTTGAACGCCAATCAATGCTAATTTTTCACCCGATTCCTCCAAAATTTTATGTTCATCCATCATTAAATTCCAGCCCATTAATTCGTGTGCTTTCATTAAATCTTTCAAGTTTTCTTTTTTAGCGGCCGGACTTTTCCATCTTACATAATCGCCATAATCATGATTTCCCAGAGTACTGTAAACTCCTAAAGGCGCCTTGATCTTGGAAAACATATTGAAATAATCCTCCACTTCTTTTGCTTCATTATTCACTAAGTCGCCTGTAAAAAAGATTAAATCGGTTTTCTCTCGCATGATCATGTCGACACCCCCTTGAACCGCTGTCTTGTTGAAAAAACTACCTGAATGTATATCGGATACTTGTGCAATTCGTAAACCATTAAAAGCTTTAGGTAAATTCGGGATTTTCAATTTTACATTTTCTACACGGTAATCATGCGCACCCGAAATGATTCCAAAAGTGAAGGTGGCAGCGGGTATAGCTCCCACAGCAAGGGCGGTTTTGGCAATGAATTCGCTTCTGCTTATTGAATTTGCAACGGTTTCATTTGGATTGATAGCTTGTTTGGTTTGATGAAATCCCCATCTCAAAAGACGGGTTAAATCTTCAATCATTAAAAATAGCAAGATGAAAATTTTGGAAAAAATTGAGATCATCACAAATGCCATGAAAGTGATCCTTAACTCGTTTCTCCAAAAATGTAATGGCAAGAAATTGTAGGCAAATATACCTAGGAAAACCAAGGCCGTGAAACCCCAATATCCATATTTGACGGCATTTTGTATTCCTTCGGAGGTGTTATTGAAAGCTAGTTTTACTGCTTGCCAAACATAAGTGTCTATGCCCAAAAGGAATATAGACATGATAGGAATAAAGAGTAATTTGTTCATAATTTTAAATCAAAACAGGGTCTGGTTCAGAATTTTGGTAAATGTCAGAAATAGTAAACTATTAATTTAATAAATTTGTTCCGTAATACACAATTATGCAAATTTCAATTTTTGGTGGTGGTTGGATTGGAAATCCTTTGGCAAAAAATTTAGCTAATTCGGGTCATACCGTCAAAGTTACCAAATCCTCCTATCGTTCGCTGACTCCATCCGCTAATTTATTGGAATTGGATTGGAAAGCTGAAGCAAATCTGCCCGCTGATCATTGGACATATTTATGCCATTCAGACATTCAAATTTGGACCATTCCGCCGAGAAGGAAACAGAATTCCTCCGATTTCTACCTCTCTGTTTTACGGGACTGGATTACCCATTTAGATTCTAATAAGGTAAAAAAGATAATTTTTTTATCATCGACATCCGTTTATCAAAATAATAACTCATGGGTTAATGAGTCGTCTGATTTGGATGAATCATCCTTGATTACTCAAGCGGAAAAAATCATCCAGACAGCTAATTGTCCATTTATTATCTTGCGACTAGGTGGTTTGATGGGCGAAGAGCGTTTTGTGGCCAAGTACTTTTCTGGTAGAGAAGTGGATGGAGGAGAATGCCCTGTCAATTATGTCCATCAAAAAGATGTTTTAGCTATCTTGGAAAAGGCAATTCAAGACATTGATGGCGGAATTTATAATGTTGTAGCGCCTGAGCATCCGTCCAAAAAAGAAGTAGGAGATGCCGATTGTGAAAGAAGAAATTTGCCAAAAGCCATTTGGAATCCAGGCGTTTGTCCTTCTTTTAAACTTGTTTCATCGGATAAATTGACGAAGGAATTAGCGTATGAATTTATAGAACCTAATCCGGTTAATTTTAGACACTAATTACTCGGGTCTATTGTCATTAAAATTATTACTCATTTTTGGTAATAGAATTATGAGCTATTTTAAATCATACATTCATAAAAACCAAATAAATTATATTTCAGACAATAAGTAGTTAGAAATAAATACCTATTACCTGATACAACTTACTTCCGCTTAATACTTTTGATTAAATTCTTATAAACTTCTTGCATCTCATCGGTCTTGATCATATCTAAATGGTCAAAGGTTTGACGGGAGCTCGGTAATTGAGCAATTTCGGAATCTTTATCCGTTTCTTCCCCTGAGAAATAGGCGTTGATTTGGTGATGAACCAATGAGCTAATGAGTCCAGCCTCCAACTCAATTTCTTGCAACAAACCTTTCGCTTGGTCCAATAATTGACGAGTGAAAAGTCCAGCCATCAGGCTCGCTAAATGTATTCTTTTTCTTTCTTCCGAATTAACCAAATACATTAAATCGGTGATGTCTTTGGCTAATTGAATCAAAATTCCTTGTGTTTCCTCCAAATGGGTTTCTAGGCAAATAGGAGTTTTGGTTAAATTGATTTTTTTGCCAATTTGAAAAAATTGCAATGGATAAAAAACGCCAATTTGATTGGTACTTTCTCGGTTGGGATCATATAAAGTAGCTGCCTCGTTCAATGGAAAACTGGCTGCTACCAGGATTAAAGTGGCATATTTGGGCAATAATAATTCAGGTAAGACCTGTGGATAAGCGGTTTCGGGGACACAAACAAAAAACACATTCGCAGCTGATTCAGAAAAATCCAAATGCTCTTGAACATGCGCATTGTACAAGGATGAGACTAATTTATTGGCTTTTTGAGGATTTCTACTAAAAACCTCTTGAACACTATTACCTGCATTTTCTAAAGCTGGAGCTAAATTCCAAGCCACATTTCCGGCACCGATAAACGAAATTTTCATTATTGTATGATTTGTTCCTTTTTTGATCCAACAAATGGAAGCCATTGCTGGTCCAAAATTCCTGAAAAATTCCGCAAAAACATAATAAAAGATGGTTTATATGGTTTCCGCAATAATTGCATGCCAGCTTCTTCTGGAGTGAAATGTCCTTTTTTCGAATTACAATATTTGCAGGCGGTTGTCAAATTATCCCAGGTTGTACGCCCTTGTCGAGACTTAGGAATCACATGATCCAAGGTTAAATGCTCTCTTGATCCGCAATATTGACACTTGTTTTCGTCTCTTTTGAAAACATTTTGTCGACTTAGCATGACTCCCTTGTAAGGGAAATACACATATTTGTATAAGCGGATGACGGATGGGTAAGGGAAGGTTTGTGTGATGGAATGAAGTTTTTCGGTGTCACATTCAGCAACTAATTCAGCTTTATTCAGATAGACGAGTAAGAATGCTTTTGGGCTAGAACATATCGTCAGCGCCGAATAATCTTGATTTAAAACTAACACTTTCCGACTCATTGGCAATAGATTTAAAAGAATAAACTCTCCATCCGACCATCTGTTTTTAAAGTTACTAAAAATAAGTATTTGATAGAATAAGCATCGACAATTTATTAGCTTTGTAAAAATAATAGCCCTTTTATGTCTTCAGTTCTGGAAAAAATAAAAAGTTTAGCAGATCAAAATTCTCAGGAAACGGTATCGAATAGACAATACATTCATCAAAATCCGGAACTGTCTTTTCAAGAATTCGGAACTCAGGCCTATGTGGAAAAACAATTGACATCTTACGGAATCAAAACGGAGAAAATAGCCAATACAGGCGTCATTGCCTTAATTGAAGGAAAAAATCCGCATAAAAAAGTAATTGCCTTGCGTGCGGACATGGATGCTTTGCCCATATTGGAAGAGAATGATTTGCCATATAAATCTCAAAATCCAGGAGTCATGCATGCTTGTGGACATGATGTACATACTTCATCTTTATTGGCTACTGCCAAAATTTTACAATCCATCAAAGATGAATTTGAAGGAACGGTGAAATTATTGTTTCAACCTGCGGAGGAAAAAGCACCTGGTGGCGCAAGTATCATGATTAAAGAAGGCGCTTTGGAAAATCCTAAACCGAATGGAATTTTAGGCCAACATGTTGCGACCAATATCCCTGTTGGGAAAATTGGCTTTAGAGAAGGGATGTACATGGCAAGTGCAGATGAATTGTATTTAACGGTTAAAGGATTGGGTGGGCATGGTGCCATGCCAGACAATTGCATTGATCCTGTCGTGATTGCCTCACACATCATTGTGGCCATGCAACAAATTATTTCAAGAAATAAAAATCCAAGGCTTCCATCTGTCTTAACATTTGGGAAGTTTATTGCCAATGGCGCGACAAATGTTATCCCCAATGAAGTAAAAATTGAAGGAACGTTTCGTGCCATGGATGAAACTTGGAGAGCCGATGGTTTAGCTAAAATGAAGAAGTTGGCAGAGGGGATTGCAGAAGCAATGGGTGGTTCATGCGACTTTCATGTTTTGAAGGGTTATCCGTTTTTGCAGAATAATCCGGAGCTGACTCGAAGAATGAAATCTGCGGCGATAGAATATATGGGGGAAGACAACGTTATCGACTTGGATATTTGGATGGCGGCAGAGGATTTTGCTTTTTATACCCACCATGTAGATGCGTGTTTTTATCGCTTAGGTATTCGAAATGAGGCAGATGGCATCATTCATGGTGTACATACTCCTAATTTTAATATAGATGAAAAAGCCCTTGTACATGGGCCTGGCTTAATGGCTTGGTTAGCTATTCAAGAATTAAGTTTCTCATAAATGATTTGGACAAATAAATATATGCGAATTTTGATTTTGCTTATCGGTGGAATATTCTTTTTTTCTTGTCAAAAAGAAAGTAATCCATCCAATTTATTAATTACCTCAACGGTCGTTTCTAATTCCGACCTGCGCAATAAAAAATGGCAGTTAACTCAATTGAATTCCAAATCCATCGAAGATGACGTTAATGCCTATTATATAAAATTTGACGCCAAAGAGGATCAGTTTAGTGCAAAAGCAGGATGCAATACAATGTTTGGCTCTTTTCAATTGGGAGAGAATACGAAAATTTCATTTTCTAACGTAGGTGCGACGAAAATGTATTGCCAAAATATGGAAGTAGAAAATCAGTTTGTTCAATTGTTGGAAAAGACCAATCAAATTAAATTGAATCAAAATATCTTATTATTTTCTTCCACTGACGCTCAGGCTTTAGCTAGTTTTCGATTGGTTGAAAACTGATGATGTAATAGGTAAAAGGTAATAGGTAAAAGGTATTAGGTAATAGGTAAAAGGTATGTTTTATATCTATCGAATTAATCTTACATCTTATATCCAACCACTTTCCTATCTACTTCTTGCCCATTCCCATAACGACTTCTTTTTTAGCGAATCCAATCATGATGATTTGTTTTTTCGGATTCGTAAAAATGTAAAATAAGCTATCTCCTTGGGTGTTTTTTTGGATGCTTGCTGGAATTTCTTGATGTTGTTCAATGCTGTAATTGATTGCATCCAAGGTTTCTTTAATTTTTCGATCTTTTGTTTTAGCCAATAATTCTTTTGGGTCGCCACTTAAAATTTGGATGTGGTATTTATTGGAAAGAATTGCACTTGAATCCAAGGATTTCTCCAATGTTGATTGAATGATTTGTCCAAGGCGCTCTGTTTCTAAGACGATATCTTGTGGTAGAATTCTTTTCACTTCTCTTTCCCTCATTTCTCTGACAGCCGCAGTGGTATCGATTCTTTTGGAAAAGTCGCAAGCGTTCAGCATAAATATGGAAGCCAGAAATAAGAAATAGTATTTTTTCATAAAATCAGATTTCTACAAAGGTAATCGAGTATAGCAGAAAGGGCAATGAATTTAATTGTTATCTTTGCAAAGTTTTTTAAAAATTAAATAGATTATGCTGGAGCAGTTAGAGGCCATCCGAGAAAGATTTTTAGAAGTAGAGCAACAAATTGCTATGCCGGAAGTTGTTTCCGATTTAAAGAAATTCAAAACTTTAAGTAAAGAGTACAAGGATTTACAAAAAATTGTTGATCAATATATTGCCTTTCAAAATATTATCCGATCCATTGAGGAAGCTAAAGAAGTTATTGCTACTGAAAAAGATGAGGATTTTCGAGATATGGCAAAAGCTGAATTAGAAGAATTGTTGCCTCAACAAAAGGATTTGGAAGAGCTATTGAAAGAAATGTTGATTCCAAAGGATCCCAACGATTCCAAGGATTGTATTTTGGAGGTTCGTGGTGGAACTGGTGGAGATGAGGCTTCTATTTTTGCGGGTGATTTATTCCGAATGTACCAAAGGTATGCGGAAAAAATGGGCTGGGCATTCCAAATCATGGATTTTACAGAAGGATCCGCTGGTGGTTTTAAAGAGATAATTGCTTCCGTTCAAGGGGAGGATGTATATGCTAAATTAAAATTCGAATCGGGAGTACATCGAGTACAACGTGTTCCTGCAACAGAATCTCAAGGACGTATTCATACTTCTGCTGCTTCAGTGGCGGTATTGCCTGAAGCGGATGAAGTGGATGTGCAAATCAATATGAACGATATCCGAAAAGATACGTTCTGTTCTTCAGGAGCAGGTGGACAATCGGTAAATACAACCTATTCTGCAGTTCGTGTAACACACATTCCATCGGGCTTGGTCGTACAATGTCAGGATGAAAGATCGCAAATCAAAAATTTCGACAAAGCCATGACCGTATTGCGTTCAAGGTTGTATGAAATTGAATTGGCAAAAAGAAATGCTGAAATTGCTGGAAATAGAAAATCCATGGTTGGTTCAGGTGACCGTTCAGATAAAATTAGAACCTACAATTACCCTCAAGGGCGTGTAACGGACCACCGTATAGGTTTAACTGTTTATAATTTACCAGTTGTGATGGATGGCGAAATTGCGGAATTTATCGAGCAATTGAGAATTGCCGAAAATGCAGAAAGATTAATGGAAGGAGGGAATTGAGGTATTATCTATTATCTCAATTCACGATTTCTCCAATTTAAACTCAAAACTAGTTCCTTTGTTGATTTTCGACTGAACCGAAATTTTACTTCCGTGCGCTTGTACGATGTGCTTTACAATGGATAAGCCCAAACCTGAACCTCCGCTTTGTTTGGCTCTACTTTTGTCGACCCGATAAAAACGTTCAAATAATCTGGGTAAATGTTCTTCTGGAATTCCTGGTCCATTATCTCTGACCGAAATGGTGTACATTTTTTTGCGTTCTTCAATATGTACATTGACAACTCCGGGCGAATTTCCATATTTGATTCCGTTTACGATCAAATTCGATAATACTTGGGAGATTCTTTGGTAGTCAGCTTTTACCATGATTGGGCTATTCGGTGCTTTAATGGAAAGTTCTACTTTGCGACTTTTTGCCTTGTATTCTACTTGTTCGAAAATTTCCTGAATAACGGTTTTTAAATTGATGCTTTTTTTATCGATTTTAACGGCTCCAGTTTCAATTTGGGAGACTGTTAATAAATCCTTAACTAGCAAATCGAGGCCATCCAAACTTTTCGCGGCTTTTTCTAGAAATTTAACCCGTATTTCTTCTTCCTCTTCTGGGTTGTCCAATAAAGTATGTACAAATCCTTGGGCTGCAAAAATGGGTGTTTTTAATTCATGTGACACATCTGCTAAAAATTCTTGACGGTACTTCGCTGCTTTTTTTAGTTCCTTTACTTCGTCTTCTTTGGAGCTAACGTAGGTATCCAATTCTTTTCTTAGGAGTTCAATAGGATTCTGTTTGGCTAGCAGTTGTTTACGGGGAATAACTTCAAAATTCTTTTGTTTGATTTGTTTAATTCGGTCATACAATTGATTGACCTCTTGAAAAACGAGATAATCTAATGCAAAAAATATCAAAATTGCGCCGAAAATAAAGCTACTGATAAAGCAAACGAAAAGTGTAAATGAATCGGATTGCGGTAAAAAGGAAATGAAAGCTGTGGCCACACAGGCAATAAAAAAGGCTAAAATGACCGAAAGGTATCGTGGACTTAGCATATTTTGAGAAAGCTTTTTGTTATGAGAAAGCTCATATTTACAAATTTAATCTAAAATCCTATTTTACCACATTTTTTGTACCTTTGCGCTTTGAAAATAATGTATGGAATTAAATTTATTAACAGCCATTACTCCGGTAGATGGTAGATATCGTCGCCAAACTCAAGCTTTAGCACCTTACTTTTCGGAATTTGGATTAATTCAATATCGCGTTCGGGTTGAAATTGAGTATTTTATTGCGCTTTGTGAAATACCTTTGGCTCCTTTGGCATCTTTTCCTCAAGAAGCCATTCCCTATTTGAGAAACATGTATTTGGATTTTTCGGAGTCAGATGCTTTATGGATCAAAGAAACAGAAAAAGTGACCAATCACGATGTGAAGGCCGTCGAATATTTTATTAAAGATAGAATGTTAGCCTTATCTGCTCAGTTTGGTGATTTATCCCCATACTTAGAGTTCATACATTTTGGATTAACTTCTCAAGATATCAACAATACTGCCATCCCGTTGTCGATGGTGGAGGCACATCAAGCTCTAATTTTACCTGCCTATCAGTCGGTAGTGGAAGTATTGGATGCTTATGCCAACGAATGGAAAAATATACCTTTATTAGCTCATACGCACGGACAACCTGCATCTCCAACACGCTTGGGGAAAGAGGTGAAAGTATTTGTAGAGCGTTTGAATCGTCAATTGGATTTGTTGGCCCAGGTTCCTTTTACAGGTAAATTTGGTGGTGCTACGGGTAATTTCAATGCTCACCATGTGGCTTTTCCTGCCATTAATTGGCCAGAATTTGCGGCAAAACTGCATTCTGATTTAGGAATTACTCGAAGTAAATACACCACTCAAATTGAGCACTATGATAATATTGCTGCTTATTTTGATGGATTGAAGCGTTTAAATACCATTTTAATCGATTTGTCCAGAGATATTTGGTCTTATATTTCAATGGGTTATTTTAAACAAAAAATCAAAGCAGGAGAGATTGGATCTTCAGCGATGCCTCATAAAGTTAACCCCATTGATTTTGAAAATGCGGAAGGAAATTTAGCGATAGCAAATGCGCTGTGTGAATTTCTCTCGGCTAAATTGCCTATTTCAAGATTACAAAGAGATTTGACCGATTCAACGGTTTTAAGAAACATTGGTAGTCCATTGGCTCATATCTTGATTTCTTTAAATTCTTTGCAGAGAGGTTTAGGGAAATTGGAATTGAACGAAAAGAAAATTCAACAAGATTTAGAAGATAATTGGGTAGTTATTGCGGAGGCGATTCAAACGGTGTTAAGGAGAGAGGCTTTCCCGAAACCTTATGAGGCCTTGAAAGATTTGACACGTCACAACGGAAAAATAGACCAAGCTGTTTTCCACGATTTCATTCAAGGTTTAGCCGTTTCAGATGCGATTAAGCAAGAATTATTGTTGATTAGTCCATTTAATTTTGTGGGTAGAGACGAGAATTAAGATGAATCAGCAATTTTTCCAAATGGCTTTGGTGGTAGCAGATTACGATGAAGCTATTTCTTTTTATACCCAAAAACTGGGATTTGAATTGATCGAAGATACGGTGTTAAGTCCCATCAAACGTTGGGTTGTCATACAGCCTAAAGGAACCTCCGGCGCTCAGCTATTATTGGCCAAAGCGAGTGGAGAAGAGCAAGTTTCACGAATAGGTAATCAAACGGGAGGCCGAGTTTTTTTGTTTATGCACACAGACGATCTCGATCGGGATTATCAAAATTTAATCGCGAATAATGTTCAAATTATCCGAGAACCTAGCCAGGAAGAATTTGGCAAGGTATTGGTCTTCGCCGATTTATATGGCAATTTATGGGATTTGATTGAGAGGGGAGAGGTAGAAGGTAATAGGTAAAAGGTAGAAGGTAATAGGTAAAAGGTAGAAGGTAATAGGTAAAAGGTAATAGGTATTAGTTGTTAGTTATTAGGTATTAATGTGAATTAAGGGTTAAAATATCCAATTTGCACTTTTCTTTTACCGCTTTTGGCTTCGACTCAGCCAATGCTAATTATTCTTTTTTAGGACTTATTTACTGCTAGTTAATGCAAGACGAATCAATTTAATTATGAATTATGAGCGTTTTTTAAAATTCATAACTCATCATTCATACCTCATCATTTATTTCGTTTCTTTCGTCGGATTAACCGCAAATTCATTTATAAGATCTAAAAATAAATAACGTTCACTGATCTCGGTTACTTAGCTTGCCGATTATTGTTACTGATCTTGCCGAAGTATCGAAGCCAAAAGCTGTAATTAAGAGATTAATCATTGGAAATTTCAACCCTTATTTCGCATGAATAGGTTGGGAAGAGGTAAAAGTATTAGAATTCATTTTTTTACTTAGAAAATTTAAATTGTTTTCAGTTTGACTAAATATAGTAAACTGATCATTTTTCTAAATGCCAAAATTTGTTTCCCAGGCAATAATAGCGGCTTTTTTTTCAATGCCCCATTTGAATCCACCCAATTTTCCACTGGCTTGAACCACTCGATGGCAGGGGATTAATAAGGCAATCGGGTTGGAACCAATGGCGGTTCCGACTGCCCGTGAGGCTTTTTCATTTCCTATTTTTTGAGCGATAACCCCATAATTGCTTAATTTTCCAAAAGGAATATCTAGCAAGGCATTCCACACGTTTATCTGAAAATCAGTTCCCTTGATATGCAGTTGAATGATTTTTGATAGGGACTTACCAGTTAAAAATTCCTCAATAATTTTAGATTGTTCATTTGCCTGATGAATAAAATAGGCTTCGGGGAATTCTTTTTTTACTAATTCGATTGCATTGTCTTCATTGCTGATGATGTCTATTTGGCAAATGCCTTTATCCGTGGAGGCAATGAGTAATTTGCCCATAATGCTATCTAAAATTTGATAATTGATCTGAAGGTTTTTTCCATTTTTCCCGGATTCTCCCTCTGTTAATCGGGTTATTTGAATGAAGGATTTCGAAAGAGTAGAATTGATGTTAGTAGTCATGTTTATTCGGAAAAGTCTGATTTGGGGACAAAATTGTTTTTTTTCTTATTTAATTTTTGAATTTAGCCCAAAAAATATACATTTGCATCAAATAATTAAAATATGAACAAAGCAACATACAACAAAAACTGGTGGCAAGGGTAAAAACCCCTGAACAGTTTTGCTGTGTGTGTACATGATATGTTTTACTCAAGGCTTGCTGTTCCCAGTAGGCCTTTTTTATTTATTTTGATTTTCTGAAGCATGTCAACTAAACATATATTTCCCATTTCGACCTCCCGAAAACGCTCATTGGCGGATACCTTGACGCCCATTGGGATATTCTTAAAGATTCGTAAGAATTTTAAGAATTCGGTCATTTTAGAAAGCGCTGATTACCATGGAAAAGAACACGGTTTTTCGCATATCGCTTTTGATCCAATTGCTAGTTTTGTCTTAAATGACCAAAAAGTGACGCAAGTATTTCCTGATGGTAGTACTGAATCCTTTACGTTAGCACATAGCAAAGATGCCATTTCTGCACTAAAAGCTTTTGCTGATCGTTTTGATTTTACCCCTGAACCTGGAGATTCGCCCATGGCCAACGGATTGTTTGGGCATATTTCATATGATGCGGTTACCTACTTTGAGGATATCCATATTCAAGCAAAAAATTCTGAAACTGAAATTCCTTCCATCCGCTATTATGTTTACCGATACGTGGTAGCCATCAATCATTTTAATAATCAGATGACGGCTTATGCGCATAGTTACAATGGGCAAGTGCCTAATTTAGATACGATTGATTATTTATTGGAAATGCCTCATTATACTTTGGAGCCTTTTCAAACCATTGGCGAAGAAGAAACGAATTTGTCGGATGACCAAACTCGAGAAATTGTCGAAACGTGTATCAAACATTGTTTGAGAGGTGATGTATTCCAAATAGTTCCTTCTCGCCGTTTTAGTCAAAAATTCAAAGGGGATGATTTCCAAGTTTATCGTGCTTTACGTTCGATCAATCCTTCCCCTTATTTGTTTTATTTCGATTATGAAAATTATCGAATTTTTGGAGCCTCGCCTGAAAAGCAAATTAAAATAGAGGGGGATGTGGCCGAAATTCATCCAATTGCAGGTACATTCCGCCGTTCGGGGGATGATGAACGTGATGCTGAATTGGCGAAAGCTTTGATCGAAGATCCCAAAGAATCAGCGGAACATGTGATGTTGGTTGATTTGGCACGAAATGATTTAAGTAGAAGCGCAAACAATGTGAAGGTTGAAACGTTTAAAGAAGTACAGTTCTTTTCACATGTGATCCATTTAGTTTCCAAAGTGACTGGAACTTTGCAAAAAGGCGTAAATCCTTTGCAAATGGTGGCTGATACTTTTCCGGCAGGAACCTTGAGTGGAGCGCCAAAGCACAATGCCATGACAATCATTAACAGATTAGAACCTACAAATCGCCATATTTATGGTGGCGCAATTGGTTTCATGGATTTTAAAGGAAATTTTAATCATGCGATTGCGATTAGAACCTTTTTGAGCAAAGGAGAAACGTTGTTTTTCCAAGCTGGAATGGGTGTTGTAGCCAAATCGGTAGTGGCAAGTGAAATGCAAGAAATACATAATAAATTAGCGGCTCTCCGTAAGGCATTGGAAGTGGCTCAAACCTTAGATTAAGCAAGATGAAAGTATTAGTGATAGATAATTACGATTCCTTTGTGTACAACTTGGTCTATTTATTAAAAGAGATCGGGGCAGAGGTAGATGTGTTTAGAAATGATAAAATACAATTGGAAGAAGTAAAAGCATATGATCATATTTTACTTTCTCCCGGACCAGGTATTCCTTCGGAAGCAGGAATTATGTTGGATTTGTTGAAGGAATATGCTACCAGCAAACGTATTTTGGGCGTATGCCTTGGGCATCAAGCCATTGCTGAATCTTTTGGTTCACAATTACAAAATATGGGTGAGGTCTTGCATGGTGTAACCAGCGAATGTGTCGTTACGGATCCCAATGAAAAGTTATTTCAAGGTATTCCAAGTAGGTTTGAAGTTTGTCGTTATCATTCTTGGACGGTTGTTCCAAGTACAATGCCTAGCGATTTAAAAATTACGGCTGTCGATGATAAAGGCTTTGTTATGGCAGAAGCACATCAAAAATTTGATGTTAGAGGCGTACAATTTCATCCGGAGGCATATCTAACCCAACACGGATTACAGATGATTAAAAATTGGATTAAATAAGAAATGAAAAATATATTAGCTAGAAGAGTTTTAGGGGAGTCGCTTTCAGAAATGGAAGCGAAAGATGTTTTGTTGCAAATTGGTCAAGGTGGATCTAACCCGAGTCAAATTGCTGCATTTTTAAGTTCTTATTGGTATAATCCGATTCAAGTACAAGAACTTAAAGGGTTTGTGTCGGCCATGTTAGAACTGGCGGTGAATGTTGATTTGGCGGAATTTGATGCCATGGATGTGTGTGGTACGGGAGGTGATGGAAAAGATACATTTAATATCAGTACGACTTCTGCTTTTGTGGTTGTGGGTGCTGGTCAGAAAATAGCAAAACATGGGAATCATGGGGTATCTTCCGCGGTGGGATCATCAACGGTTTTAGAGTTTTTGGGAGTAAAATTTAGCAATGATCCTAAATTTTTGAAGCGTAAAATGGAAACGGCAGGAATATGTTTTTTACATGCTCCCTTGTTCCATCCAGCGATGCGTTACATTGGCCCGATTCGGAAGGAATTGGGAATGAAAACGTTCTTTAATTTATTAGGACCCTTATTGAACCCTGCTAACGTCACCAAACAATTAACAGGTGTTTATGCTCCTGAAATTTTTGATTTATTTGATGGTTTTTACAAGGATAGTGGCAAAAAATACGGAATAGTTTATGCTGAGGATGGTTATGATGAAATATCCTTAACCAGTAACTTCCGATTAGCCACTCAAGAAGGACAAAAGATATATTCTCCAAGCGATATCAATTGTGAATATTGTCAACCTGCTGATTTAGCTGCCGGAGATTCGGTAGAGCAATCGGCGGACATCATGTACAAAATTTTACAAAGAGAAGGGACGATTCCCCAAACGCAAGCCGTACTTGCCAATGCAGGTGCCGCTTTAATGGTAGCCGGTAAAGTGGACAATCTTTCGGATGGATATTTGATGGCCCAGGAATCGATTGAAAGTGGGAGAGCATTCCAAGTGTTCAAGAAATTTATAATGGATTAATTATGAGTATTTTAGATACAATTATAGCTTCAAAATGGAAGGAAGTGGCTGAAAAGAAACAGCAATTTTCTATCAAAGAATTAGAAATGAAGGATTTTTTCGCAAGAACTTGTCATTCTTTATCTCTTTCTTTGACACAACCTGCGTCCACTGGAATTATCGCTGAATTTAAAAGAAAATCGCCTTCCAAAGGAGTCATCAATGATCGTTTGACGGTTACTGAAGTAACTCAATCGTATGTAAAAGCTGGCGCCGCTTGTCTATCTGTGTTAACAGATGAACCTTTTTTTGGTGGAACCTATGCAGATTTTAATGAAGCCAGATTGGCTAATCCTCATACTCCCATTCTTCGTAAGGATTTTATGGTTGATGAATACCAAATTGTGGAGGCCAAGTCGATGGGTGCAGATGTGGTTTTGTTAATTGCGGCAGCCTTAAGTCCTGAAGAAATCAAAACACTTGGGACCTTGGCTCGTTCCTTAGGTATGGAAACTTTGTTGGAGGTGCATGATGAAGAGGAGTTGAATAGAAGTTTAGGGGATTACATCAGTTTGGTCGGAGTTAATAATCGTAATTTGAAAAATTTTGCTGAACAGAATGTGGAGGCATCAAAGGTTTTGTCGGCCAAAATTCCAGCCTCATTCATCAAAATTTCGGAAAGTTGTATTTCAAGCGCTTCGATTATTAGTGAATTAAAAACGTATGGCTACAAAGGATTTTTGATTGGGGAAAGCTTTATGAAAACCAATGATCCGGGGAAAGCTTTGAGTGAATTTTTGATCCAATAAGATGAAGTGGAAAATATGTGGCATGCGGGAAACATTGAATTGTGAACAGGTCGCTGTTTTTCAACCTGATTTTATGGGCTTTATTTTTGTGAAAAAATCGCCTAGGTATGTAGGTGAGCATTTTGTGATACCGAATACATTACCCAAAACAATCCAAAAAGTTGGGGTTTTTGTGGATGAGATCGTAGAAAAAATAGCAGAATTGGCTATTTCTGCGGGGTTTGATCATGTTCAATTGCATGGGAAGGAAGATTCAGAGATGATTGATCAATTGAAACAAAAGGGTTTAAAAGTTATCAAAGCAATATCTGTGGCTAGTCAAACCGACTTACATGAATTAACAAGTTTTGCCGTTTTACCAGATTATTTTTTGTTTGATACCAAAAAAGGGAATGAAGTCGGGGGGACAGGTGAACGTTTTGATTGGAGTATTTTGGATTCTTATGCCTTGGATGTGCCATTTTTTTTGGCGGGAGGTTTGGATGCCTCGGGAACGGAGGAGGCCGTAAAATTAGCACAAAAGTTACCCTTGTATGCCTTGGATTTCAATAGTAAATTAGAAGTTAGTCCGGCGATAAAGGATGTAGAAAAAATAAAAGAAGTAGCAAATATTTTAAACGATAAAAGATAGTATATGTCTAGCTCAGAAGTTTCGTTTCATGTGGATGAACGTGGATATTATGGCGATTTTGGTGGTGCTTTTATCCCCGAAATGCTTTATCCGAATGTGGAGGAATTGCGTGAAAATTATTTGAAAATAATGGAAGATCCTGGTTTTCAATCAGAATTTCATGCATTGTTAAAGGATTATGTGGGCCGACCAACTCCGCTATTCAAAGCTGAGCGTTTGTCTGCAAAATACCACACTCAAATTTATTTAAAGAGAGAGGATTTGTGCCATACAGGAGCGCATAAAGTGAATAATACCATTGGGCAAATTTTGGTTGCAAAACGTCTTGGGAAGAATAAGATTGTGGCGGAAACGGGTGCTGGTCAGCATGGTGTAGCCACAGCTACGGTTTGTGCCTTAATGGGTTTAGAGTGTATCGTTTACATGGGTGCTATAGATATAGAAAGACAAGCGCCCAATGTTGCTAGAATGCGTATGTTAGGTGCACAAGTCATAGCAGCTGAATCGGGTTCTAAAACCTTAAAGGATGCCACCAATGAAGCTATGAGGCATTGGATTAATCATCCGGTGGATACTCATTATATTATCGGATCAGTGGTTGGTCCTCATCCATATCCTGATATGGTAGCCAAATTCCAGTCGGTTATTTCGGAGGAAATACGTGTTCAATTGAAGGAGAAAATAGGCAGAGATTATGCGGATTATGTGATTGCTTGTGTAGGTGGAGGATCTAATGCAGCGGGTGCTTTTTATCATTTTTTGGATGAGCCAAGAACGGCTTTGGTTGCGGCAGAAGCTGCTGGTCAAGGAGTTAGCTCGGGTCATTCTGCGGCAACTACTTTCTTGGGTAAACCGGGAGTTTTGCATGGTAGTAAAAGTATCTTGATGCAAACGGAAGATGGGCAAGTGGTAGAACCGTATTCAATTTCTGCCGGTCTGGATTATCCTGGCATTGGCCCATTACATGCTCATTTATTCAAAACAGGGAGAGCTCGATTTTTTGATATTACCGATGATGAAGCATTGGAAGCTGCATTGGAATTAAGTATGTTAGAAGGGATTATCCCGGCCCTGGAAACCGCACATGCTCTGGCTGTGTTGGAAAAATTAGGGGCTAAAGAAAATGAAGTGGTAGTGATCAATTTATCGGGAAGAGGTGATAAGGATTTAGCTACATATATCAAAAGATTAAATTTAATTTAAGATGAATCGTATTTCAAAGGTTTTTCATGAGGCAAATGGCCCCATATTAAATGTTTATGCAACGGCTGGTTATCCACATTTGGATGATACCATGAGCGTTTTGGAAGCTTTGCAAGAAGGAGGTGCCGATATCATTGAAATTGGAATGCCCTATTCAGATCCTGTGGCAGATGGCGAAACCATTCAGCTGGCAAATCAAGTTTCTTTGGATCATGGAATGACGGTTGGTTATTTGTTTGAGCAACTAAAAGATATGCGTAAATCGGTGCATGTGCCTATATTATTGATGGGTTATGTGAATCCAGTATTGCAATTCGGGGTAGAAAAATTTTGCCAAAAATGCCAAGAGGTAGGAGTAGATGGACTGATTTTGCCTGATTTGCCTTTGGCAGAATATGAGTCGGAATACAAGGCTATTTTTGAAGCCAATGGCTTATTCAATATATTCTTGATCACACCACAAACAAGTGATGCTCGGATTCGCCAGATTGATGAAATCAGCCAAGGATTTATTTATATGGTTTCCTCTGCTAGTACTACTGGTGCCAAAACAGGCATAAGTGATGTGCAAGAAGAATATTTCAAGCGTATTGCTTCCATGAATTTAAAGAATCCCCGACTTATCGGATTTGGTATTTCGGATCGTAGTTCTTTCCTAAAAGCATCAGAAGCCTCCTCCGGGGCAATTATTGGTAGCGCTTTTGTGAAATTATTATCTCAAAGTAAAAATTTACGTGAAGACATTATTGATTTTGTGAAGAAGATTAAAAGTTATTAGTGATAAGTGATTAGATATTAGTTTTTGAAATTTACCTATTACCTCCTTCATTATTATCTCAACTTCCGATTTCGCATTGCAATTTATTGGTTTATTTATTATCCATGGCATTTCTTTTTTTGAGAAAAAAAGAAACAAAAAAACTTATTTTCTTCCAGTTAATCCAAGACGAATCCGTATGCGGCCCGATTTGCACTACTCTTTCGGCTATTTTCTTTGACGCTGACGCACATCGCCCATGCGCATTGTCAAAGCTCCGCCTACCGCTTCGCTCAAATCTTTCGTCGGATTAACCGTTAGTATCGAGATATAATTAGCTTTCAGATCAAACGATTTTGTGATTACAAACAGTGGCTGTACGTGGTTGCTGAGCCTGTCGAAGTATAGAAGCCCAAAGCGGTAAAGAAAGAGATTAATCATTGGAAATTTCAACCCAGAATTCGCATTATTACCTATTACCTTTTACCTATTACCTAAAAATGCCATTTATTGGCTAATTCTTTATCCATGGCATTTCTTTTTTTTAGAAAAAAAGAAACAAAAAAACTTATTTTCTTCCAGTTAATCCAAGACGAATCCGCAAGCGGCCCGATTTGCACTACGCTTTCGGCTATTTTCTTTGACGCTGACGCACATCGCCCATGCGCATTGTCAAAGCTCCGCCTACCGCTTCGCTCAAATCTTTCGTCGGATTAACCGCAAATTCCTTTATAAGTTCTAAAATAGAATTAATAGATTTTTCTTAGCTCGGTTCCTGAGCTTGTCACAGGAAATTTCAACCCTTAATTCGCATTAATACCTATTACTTTTTACTAATACCTAATACTTATTACCTAAAACCTATTACCTAATAACTAATACCTATTACCTAATACCTATTACCTAAAAATGCCATTTATTGGCTAATTCTTTATCCATGGCATTTCTTTTTTTTAGAAAAAAAGAAACAAAAAAACTTATTTTCTTCCAGTTAATCCAAGACGAATCCGCAAGCGGCCCGATTTGCACTACGCTTTCGGCTATTTTCTTTGACGCTGACGCACATCGCCCATGCGCATTGTCAAAGCTCCGCCTACCGCTTCGCTCAAATCTTTCGTCGGATTAACCGCAAATTCCTTTATAAGTTCTAAAATAGAATTAATAGATTTTTCTTAGCTCGGTTCCTGAGCTTGTCACAGGAAATTTCAACCCTTAATTCGCATTATTACCTATTACTTTTTACTAATACCTAATACTTATTACCTAAAACCTATTACCTAATAACTAATACCTATTACCTTTTACCTAATACCTATTACCTTTTACCTATTACCTATTACCTATTACCTTTTACCTAATACCTATTACCTATTACTTTAAGCTGTCTTTTTGTCCACAATTCGCTCAATAATCGCTATTTTACTGCCAATTTTTCCGAAAAATTAGCTTGGATGATGAATTGCACGTAAGGGTTTCAAATGATTTATTATGAACCCGAATAATTACACATCACAAGCAGGATTGGTTATTCAAAATGCGATGGAATTCGCTAGTTCAAACGGACAGCAAGCCATTGAGACCGGTCATTTATTGCAGGCTATTTTGCAAGATGATACACAAACTTCCTCCTTTTTATTGAAAAAATTGGGTGTTACAATTCCTCAAATTCAAGAGAAATTGAAGCCTGTTTTATCCAGTTACCCCAAGGTTTCAGGCGCTCAACCCTACGCAAGCAATAGTTTGCAGGCTGCACTGACTCGTGCGGATAAGTCGATGAATGATTTTGGCGATACTTATGTGAGTGTCGAATTATTATTTCTATCCTTATTGGATGGAAATGATTCCGTAGCCGATTTGTTAAAGTCGCTAGGATTAAATGTGAAGAATTTTAAAAATGCTATTGTTGAACTTAGAGGAAATAGAAAAGTGAACGATCCACATGCAGAAGGTACTTACCAATCTTTGGAAAAATATGGTAAGAATTTGAATGAATTAGCAAAAGCAGGGAAAATTGATCCTGTGATTGGTCGTGATGAAGAAATTCGTCGTGTGTTACAAATTCTGTCTAGACGTACCAAAAACAATCCTATCTTATTGGGAGAACCGGGTGTCGGCAAAACGGCAATTGTAGAAGGTTTGGCACAAAGAATTGTTTCAGGTGATGTTCCTGAGAATTTGAAATCGAAAATTGTAATGTCTTTGGACATGGGTTTGTTGGTGGCAGGTGCTAAATACAAAGGGGAGTTTGAAGAGCGTTTAAAAGCAGTTATCAAAGAGGTGACGGATTCCAACGGAGAAATCGTTTTATTCATTGATGAGATTCATACCTTGATTGGTGCTGGGGGCGGAGGCGAAGGAGCGATGGATGCTGCCAATTTATTAAAACCCGCTTTGGCTCGTGGTGAATTGCATGCGATTGGTGCCACTACGTTGAAGGAGTATCAAAAATACATCGAGAAAGACAAAGCCTTGGAGCGTCGTTTTCAATCGGTGATTGTGGATGAACCCGATGTTACTGACGCGATTTCTATCTTAAGAGGTATCAAAGATAAATACGAATTACACCATGGAGTTCGTATTCAAGACGATGCAGTGATTGCGGCAGTTGAATTGTCGAATCGATATATTTCTGACCGCTTTTTGCCTGATAAGGCCATCGATTTAATGGATGAAGCAGCGGCTAAAATGCGTTTGGAAATTGATTCTGTTCCAGAAGAAATTGATGACATCCAACGTAAAATCATGCAATTGGAAATTGAACGAGAAGCGATTCGCAGAGAAAATAATAAAGAAAAAGAAACGATTTTGAGTCGGGAATTAGCTGACTTGTCTGAAAAAAGGGATGCCTTAAAAGGCCGATGGCAAGCGGAAAAAGCGGTCTTAGACAATATTCGTAAAGAAAAAGAGACGATTGATAAATTGAAATTAGAAGCTGAACAAGCGGAACGACAAGGTGATTATGGCAAGGTAGCTGAAATTCGATATGGCCGTTTGGTGGAATCTGAAGCCAAATTAAAAGAATTGCAAACGCATTCTGCTGGCGAAAATGGTATGTTGCAAGAAGAGGTAACGGCTGAGAATGTGGCGGAAGTAGTGGCTAAATGGACCGGAATTCCCGTGAGTAAAATGCTTCAAACCGAGATTGATAAATTGTTGCATTTGGAAGATGAATTGCACAAACGGGTGGCTGGCCAAGATCAGGCGATTGAGGTGGTATCCGATGCGGTTCGTCGTTCAAGAGCGGGTTTGCAAGACCCGAAACGCCCAATTGGTTCCTTTATCTTTTTGGGGACAACGGGCGTTGGTAAAACGGAATTGGCTAAATCGCTAGCGGCTTATTTGTTCAACGATGAAAATGCGATTGTTCGAATTGACATGTCAGAGTACCAAGAAAGACATGCGGTAAGTCGCCTGATTGGAGCGCCTCCGGGATATGTAGGTTACGATGAAGGTGGGCAATTGACAGAAGCTGTTCGAAGAAAACCGTATTCAGTGGTATTGTTGGATGAAATTGAAAAAGCCCATCCAGATGTTTGGAATATTTTATTGCAAGTTTTGGATGAAGGCCGATTGACGGATAATAAAGGAAGAACGGCGAATTTCAAAAATACCATTATCATCATGACTTCGAATATTGGCTCACATTTGATTCAAGAAAAGATGTCACAAATGGAAGGATGGAACAATGCGATCATTTTGGAAGAGACCAAAGAAGAGGTGATGGCCTTGCTGAAACAACAAGTTCGACCAGAATTCTTGAACCGTGTGGATGAGGTGGTTTTGTTCGAGCCTTTAACGGAAGATCATGCCAAACAAATTTTGAGTATTCAGTTTAAGGAAATTCAAAAACGTTTAGCGGAACAAAATATTACCTTGGATGCAACGGAAGAGGCATTAAGCAAATTAGCCAAAGAAGGTTTTGATCCTCAATATGGTGGTCGTCCGATGAAAAGAGTATTGCAAAGGGCTGTTTTAAATGAATTGTCTAAATCGATTTTGTCAGGTAAAATCCAAAAAGATTCTGCCGTTTTGATGGATGTGGATAAAGAAGGAAATTTAATTTTCGAAAATGTGATTGTTGAAATTTAATTTTTTAAGCTATCCTCCTTTTGGAGGGCTTTGTGATCCTTGTGTTAGAATGGTATGGTTGTTTTAACACAAGGGCACAATGTTTTCTCTCCTCTCTTTTCCTTTTTTCTCTCTTCCGAATTAAAAATTATCCCCATCCATCATTTTATCAAGATTTTGATAATCCCCTGAAGAGTTTTGCTTTCATGATTGAATCTCGTTAGATTTGACCAATTTTATTTTGAACATAAATAGTTACATTTGTATGTACTTAAATATGTTCATTATGATCGTCACTAATATGTCAGATTTTCGAAATAATATGAAAAAATACCTTGACCAAATCACTCAAGATCATGAAACACTTATCATGAGTCGAAGTAATGACCAGGCTGTTGTCATGATTTCCTTAGAAGAATATAATGCTATTCAAGAGACTCAGTATTTACTCTCAACAAAAGCTAATAGAGAACATTTATTAACGTCGATGGAAGAATCCAAAGGTTTGACTATTACAAAAAATGTGGAAGATTTATGCGATTAATTTTCAGCAAGCAAGCCTGGGAAGACTATCAATATTGGCAAGAAAAGGATCAGAAATTACTTAAGAAAATCAACGATTTGTTAAAGGAAATTTCAAGAGATCCAGATTCCGCTTTGACGAAAGCTGAATCTCTGAAATATGAATTATCTGGATTTAAGTCTCTGAGAATAAACAAAGAACATCGTTTGGTATTCAACTATTTGAACCCTGATTTATTTATAATAGCTTGTAGATTTCATTATTAAATCTTTGGTAAATGAAAGATGCCCTCCGCCTTCGGTTCCGTTCAGGCATCGGTCTTTACTTCTCTCTTCCTCGGTTGCTGAGCCTGTCGAAGCATCTCTCTTCTCTTTTCCCGTTTTTTCTCTTCTTTCTTCCCATTTAAAAATTATCCCCATCCATCATTCGACCCAATCCACCTAACAAGCTACCTTCTTCTTTGCCACCACCAGACATATTGGGAGCATTGGCTAAAATTCTTCCGGCAAGTCTACTGAATGGAAGCGATTGCACATAGACTGTTCCAGGGCCCCTCAAAGTAGCATAAAATACGCCTTCTCCTCCAAACAACGTGTTTTTTATTCCACCGACAAATTCAATATCAAAATCAACGTCTTGCGTATATCCAACCACACAACCGGTATCAATGCGCATTACTTCTCCAGGTGCCAAGGTTTTTTTAGCTAACGTTCCTCCGGAATGGATAAAGGCCAAACCATCTCCTTCAATTTTCTGCATGATAAATCCTTCTCCACCAAATAAGGCCCGTCCTATTTTTTTGGAAAATTCAATGCCGACAGACACCCCTTTGGCCGCGCATAAAAAGGCATCTTTTTGACAAACAAATTTGCCATTGTATTCCTTTAAATCGATGGGAATGATTTTTCCAGGATAAGGAGAAGCAAAGGATACTTTTTTCTTACCATAACCTTGGTTTTGAAAGGCGGTCATGAACAAACTTTCCCCTGTCAAAACCCGCTTTCCGGCATTTAATAAACTGCCTAAAAAGCCTGATTGCTGTGTGCTTCCATCGCCAAAAATGGTTTCCATTTTGATGCCATCTTCCATCATCATGAATCCTCCAGCTTCTGCAATGACAACCTCCTGTGGATCTAATTCGATTTCCACATATTGCATTTCTTCTCCAAAAATTTGATAATCTATTTCGTGTGCGTTCATTATTGTAAAAATGTATGTTGTTAGGTAAAATTTTGAAAACAAATGGGTCTTGTGAATCGATAAATGGCCTGTGTTCCTACCGATGTACTTCTTGCATCACTGGTGGAAGGGAATGGTCCCCCATGCACCATGGCTGAAGAAACTTCCACTCCAGTTGGAAAACCGTTCAATAAAATTCTACCCACTTTTAAACTTAACTCTTCGTTTAGCTCAGGAAATGCAGCAATTTCCGCAGCTGTTCCTTGAATGGTTCCTGTTAATTGCCCAGGTAGTTTCTCAATCAATTTCAGCATCTCGGCCTTATCTTCTGCCACGATGGCCAATGTACTAGGTCCAAAAACCTCCTCTAAAATTTCAGGATGTTGGATGGCATCTTGAGCACTTGCAGAAAATAAGCTTGGCGAAGGAATGGACGATTGGGTTAATCGCTTTACCACTGAATGTTGATTCAAATGCTCACTTCCTTGTTGATAAGCATGGGCGATTCCTTTGGTTAAAAAGGAGCCTAAGCTAATTTGATCCAATTGTTGAGCCAATTGATCCAAAAAGCCAATGTCTGATTTTTCTATAATTAGCAATCCTGGATTGGTGCAAAATTGTCCTACGCCAAGGCAAACCGATTGGCTCAAGGCATTGGCTAAATTTGCGCTTTCTGTTTGTAATTTTTCCGATAAAAGTACTACAGGGTTCACGCTGCCCATTTCCGCATAAACGGGAATAGGAATATCTCGCTTAACACCTAAATCAAAAAGTGCTTTTCCGCCTCGATAAGATCCCGTAAATGCTACTGCCTGGATTCCTGCATGTTGGACTAAATAACCTCCGATTTCATGACTCGTTGCATGAATCATGGAGAAAATTCCCTCAGGCATTTGGGTAATTTGTGCTGCTTTTTGGATGGCTCTACCCACCATTTCACAAGTATTAGGGTGAGCAGGATGGGCTTTGAAAATCACGGGACAACCAGCAGCTAAAGCGGAAAGTGTATCTCCACCAGCGACTGAAAATGCCAATGGGAAATTACTTGCACCAAAAACAGCCACAGGACCCAAAGCGATTTGCTTTTGTACCAAACGTGGTTTGGGCAATGGTTGTCTTTCTGGCATGGCTTCATCCACGATTTCTTTTTTCCAAGAAGCCTCTTTGATAAAATTGGCAAATGCCTGAATTTGCCCTGTTGTACGGCCTCTTTCGCCGGTAATTCTAGGATTCGGTAAGGCTGTTTCTAAACAAGCCATATCGATTAGGTCATCGCCAATGGCCATGATTTCCACCGAAATAGCTTCTAAAAACGCAGCTCTTTGTTCATCGGAAATTTTCAATAATGCTCGGAAAGCTATTTTAGCCAAAGCAATGGCTTCGTCTACTTCTTCAGTTGTCGATTCATGAAAATGGGTCGGAAGTACATTCCCTGTTGCCGCCTCTATTCCTTGGAATGTTTTGCTTCCTTTTTTGGAAAAATGATTTCCAATAATTTGTTCTCCAGTTAAATTCATTTTGCTACGATTTGCACTAAGGTTCCTATGGGTTCAATTTGTATCTCAATTCGGTCTCCAGCTTGAAGCGTAAATGGAGGATCTGGTACGATGCAAGTTCCAGTCATTAAAAATGCTCCTTTGGGGAAGCTTAATTCTCTTGTTAGGTATTCCACAAGTTCCGTATGCGTTCTTTTCATTTGAGAAATTTGGGTATCTCCTTGAAAAACTTGCTCTTTGTCTCTGAAAATACGCATATCAATCACCGTTTCAGCAGCAATTGGATTTTCTGTAATCAATAAACAAGGTCCAATTCCCGCACTTCCGTCATAGACTTTCGCTTGTGGTAAATACAAAGGATTTTCTCCTTCTATGTCGCGACTACTCATGTCATTTCCAATGGTATATCCAGCTAGTTGTCCAAAAGCGTTAATGAACAAAGTCAGTTCAGGTTCTGGAACATTCCAAGCAGAATCTTTTCTGATTCGAACTTCTCCGCCATTCCCAACGGCTCTATGCGCATTTCCTTTGTAAAATATTTCAGGTCTTTCCGCCGAATAGACTTTGTCGTAAAATGTATCACCGCCAGATTCCTTCGATTCTTCCATTCTCGCTACTTTGCTTCGCAAATAGGTTACGCCCGCCGCCCAAATTTCTTGTTGGTGAACAGGATGCAGAATTTCGTATTGATTAAAATCGACTTCCGTTCCCCGCTGAAATTCAGATTGGCAAGCCGAAAAAAGGTCTTTTTGATTGATAAAATCATCCCAAGCTAAGGTATGATGAAAGACTGATTTGTCAGAACTGCTAGACTGAATAATGTGTCCATGGGGTGTGCGGTATAATTTAAAATAATTCATTTTGATAGGTTTAAATTTAACTCACGCTCAGCTTAGCCGAGTGTGCAATATGGCAAAAATAGGCTGTTTTTTGTATCATTAACCACATTCGGCAAATGACGAGTGCAAGTTAACTGTTTTCCAAAAATATCTCTTGGAGATTTTATTACCTTACCTAGATTGCTCATTTATTTTTTTAATTTTAGGATTTTTCTCAATTAGTTCAATTGTTTTTTCAAAATCGTCAGGTTGCTTGTCTGAATTGGCAATTGTTTTAATTCGATATTTATCGTATTCGTTTTCGGCAAAATTTGTTGCTAATTGGTTAGAAATTCTTCCTGCATCCTTCAAAATTTCCCGATCGTTTAGCGATAAAAAACCATGTAGCTTCTCTATCCAATCGTTCATATACATCGGTGTCCTTCGCATTGCCTGACCCGTTGCGAATATAAGATATTGTTCAATTAAGTTATTTAATGCTGCTAATTCTTCTTCCTTCAAATAGTTTTTGGCAATCGAAACATCTTGCTTTCTAGGTTTTACGCCTCTCCAACTTGTCAAGCCCATGTTGGGTTTTTCACTGTCGGCCCTGTTTTTTATTATTTCGGCTGCAGTTTGGCCCGTAATAGCCCAGTGCATTTTATTTTGAACAGTTTTAAAAAACAGGATACTTGTCTCTTGTGTTGGATCGTAATCAACGCTGGTAGCGTATATGTCCGTTATTTTTTGATAAAAACGTTTTTCAGAAGTTCGAATATCCTGAATTCTTCTGAGCAATTCGTCAAAATAATCGAATGGGACATCAGGGTTTTTTAATCTCTCATCGTTTAATACAAATCCTTTTACTATATATTCTTTGATATGCTGAGTTGCCCAAATCCTAAATCGTGTTGCTACATTCGATTTTACTCGATAACCTACAGATATAATTGCATCTAAATTATAATATTCAATATTCCTGTTGACTTCTCTGTTCCCCTCTTTGCGAACTATTAAGAATTCCTTAATAGTTGCCTCTAGGTTTAATTCACCTTCTTCAAAAATATTTTTGAGGTGCATATTAATGTTTGGTACTGAGGTTTGAAACAATTCAGCCATTGATTTTTGAGTAAGCCAAACGGTTTCATTTTCGAGTCGTACATCTATTTTAATTTGCCCACTCTCTGTTTGATAGATTATGATCTGCGAATTATTCATTTATCGAGCTATTTTTTAATACCTTTTTTTAATTCTTTTAATGGATTTCATTTCTCCACCCATATGGCTCATACTTTGTTTTATCCTTTGTATTTAATCGAGCTGGGGAGCATTAGTAGAAACGGCAAAGCTTTGCAGTAATCCAATTCAGGATATTCTAAACCCAATGCACGAATGTTCTTGTAATAGGTTTGATGTTGCTCATAATAGTTTCTTTCACTGGGAACAAACCTTGCTTTTTCTCCTAATTTTTGGCCCAAAAACCACTTTTCTAAAAGCCGTCCGCATCTCCCGTTTCCATCATTCCAAGGATGAATTTTAACGAAAACCAAATGAATCATAGCCGCAAAATAGAAAACCTCCTGTATGGTTAATGCTGTTTTCAAAAGCAATGCTATGTCATGGTAAAATTTTTCCATTTCGTTTTTCAATTCAGAAGGTGTCGCAGCTACATATTCAATTCTTCCATCGGCTGTGCTAACATACATGTTTTGCGTTCTCAACTTACCTTGTTGGTTTTTAGCAATTAGGTGTTTGCTCAAAAGTTGATGAGCTTCGCTAATGTTGTCTTTGTTTAGCACATTTGTTTTTGCAAAAGTGTAAGCTGTATACAGGTCGTCAATTTTTTGGGTGTAGTCGGGTAAAAATTTTATACCCATTTTTTTATGCTTGATGTAGCTGTCCAACTCAATATTTTCACCTTCAATTTTGCTTGAAAAAACCGATGCCACCGAAGTATAAAAACTAAAAATGTCCGTTGAAATTTCGGCGTCAACCAATTTGTCAAAGTTGTTTGGCAATTCCTTATCAACTTGATCGCAATACTGCTCCAATAAATTATCCTGAATTATTTTTAAGTCTAATTTCATTTTGCTGCTAATTCATTTCGTTTTCTAATTTAGTGGATTTTAAATATAATCCTTTAATGCTGAAAAAACGATATCCTCATCGCTTAATTTAAAGCTTAGTTCGAAGAGGCAGGTATTATTGATTTTTTGATTAATAATTTTAATGGGTTCTTTTTTACAAATTTTCATGACATCATTAAGTCGAAAATAATCAAACTCTATTTGAATGATTTTTTCAGGCTCTTTGAGATAGATATTTTCCTCTTTCAAAGCATCCAAACTTGCTTCTTTGTAGGCATGAATGAGCCCAGGAACACCCAGTAAAGTCCCCCCGAAATAGCGAACAACTGCTACGAGTGAAAAGTGTAAATTTTTGGAAATGATGGTATTCAAAATGGGTTTTCCCGCACTTCCTGAAGGTTCGCCATCGTCATTGGAACGAGCTTCTTCGGCAGTATTTCCCAAACGATACGCGTAACAAACATGCCTGGCTTTGGGATGTTCAATTTTCAATAGCGCTATAATTTCCTTGATTTCTTCCACATCTTTTACGGGAAAGCTGTAAGCGATGAATTTACTTCCTTTATCTTTGTACAAGCCTTCTCCGCTTTCTTTTAAAGTTAAATAGGAAGTCATGGTGTTCATTCAAAGATTGTTTGGCACAAATTTAGGCTTAAATTTCAATAGTACTTTTCAAAAAACATGCATAATAATTATTATTTCTTGAGGGTTTTGGCCAATGAGTTGAGGCAAAAGCTAATGTATGCCCGATTGAAGCAATGTTTTTCGCAGGAAAAGGATGAATTGGTCTTGGGTTTTGAAAGGCAAAATGGAGATGATTTTTGGATCAAATGCTGTTTGGGTTCGCAATTTTCTACTTTGCAATTTCCTGAATCCTTTCATCGGGCGGGTCGTAATTCGGTCGACTTGTTTTCTGATCTGTTATTGGCAGAGGTGCAGGAGGTGCAAATGTATGAGAATGAGCGGGCTTTTTCTTTGCATTTTTTAGGTTCTTATGTCTTACTTTTTAAAATGTTTGGGAATCGGGCAAATGTGGTTTTGTTTCAAGACGACACCTTTGTATCTACTTTTCAAAAACGTTTGAAGAAAGATGAATCTCTTGATTTAGCTTCCTTGGACCGACCATTGAATCAACGTTTTGAGAATTTTGTGGATCATGATTCTGAATACAAAGCGCTATTTCCCACTTTTGGAAAAGAATGTCAGGCATGGTTAGCGCAACGGAATTTTGAGGATTTGAATTCAAGTGCCCGTTGGCAATTGTTGCAAGACTTGTTGGAAGAATTAAATGCTTCTACTTTTTATATTTATGAACACGAAAAGGGAATTACTTTTTCGATGTTAGCGCCTCAGGGTTCCATTTTATGTAAAACAAGCGACCCTTTGGAGGCACTGAATCAGTTTTATTATTTTCATTGGTCCATTGGCGAATTTAAAAAGGAGAAAAGTCAGATAAAGGCGGCTTTAGAAAAGTCCTTTTTACGGGCGAAAATGTACCGTGAAGATTTAGTCAAACAAAAGACCATCCGAGAAGGAAATGTAGCTTTGGATGAAATCGGACATATTTTGATGGCCAATTTACATGCCATTCCTTCTGGTGTGGGACAAGTAGAATTACTCGATTTTTATCGAAATGAGCCGATTCGGATTAAGCTAAAAGTAGGTTTAAGTCCTGTTCAAAATGTGGAGAATTATTACCGGAAAGCTAAGAATTTTTCCAAGGAATTAGCCAATTGGGAGGCAAAATTGGAGGCAAAAAGTAGGGAGATTTTGGACATGGAAAAGGCCTTGATGGAATTGGACGCGGCTCAAAATAAAAAAGAATTAAAGCCATTTTTGAAATGGATGAATGTGGAAAGTGGTGCAAAATCGAGTCAGGAAGAATTGCCCTTCAAAGAATTTATCATCACCGGTTGGACGGTTTGGGTGGGTAAGAATGCCAAAAATAACGATTTATTGACCTTGAAATATGCCAAAAAGAATGATTTGTGGCTACATGCTAGAGATGTTTCCGGCTCACATGTGGTGATACGTAATCCACAAAACCAAACGGTCCCCAAACACGTCATTGAGCAAGCCGCCAGCATAGCGGCTTATTATTCCAAACGCCAAACAGAAACCCTTTGTCCAGTAATCGTTACTCCCAAAAAATATGTCCGTAAAACCCGCGACTTACTCCCTGGGCAAGTGATAGTAGATAGGGAAGAGGTGGTGATTGTTAGGCCGGGGGTGGGATAGTCATATTGTTTTAAACAATTTGATATAAAATTGACCCGAGGAAATTGATTTATTTTTAATCAAGTCTTTAATTTAGCCGTAATTTTTTTACGGCTAAATTAATATGACTATATTTGATTTAAAATTTTTCAAATTATGGTACGAAAATTTAAGGTTTCAAACTTCAAAAGTTTCGAAAATGATTTTGAATTGGACTTAACTGATACCAATGGGTATGAGTTTAATAAGAGTTCAATTAAAAATGGAGTAGTGAATAATGCTATTATTTATGGCAAAAATGGTGTAGGAAAATCAAATTTGGCATTTGCCATTTTTGACATCATCGAACATTTAACCGACAAACAAAGAAACGAAAGTCTTTATAAAAATTATTTGAACGCTTATAGTGATGAATTGGAAGCGACCTTCTATTATGAGTTTTTAATAAATTCTAAAATTGTTATATACGAATACAAAAAGTCAGATTATAAAAATCTGGTTTTTGAAAGGTTGGTAATAGATGGAGTTGAATGCGTTTATTTTGACCGGAGAAGTAACAAGAGTGCAAAAATTGATTTAATCGGAGCGGAGAATTTGAAAACTGATATAGATAATTCTGAATTATCTATTTTAAAATACATTAAGAATAATACGGATTTAGATATAAACATTACCAATGGTGTTTTCAGTGCAATGTTTATCTTTATTGAGAAAATGTTGTATTTCAGGTCTTTACAAGACAGATTTTTCTTAGGATTTGACGTTGCAAACAAGTCAATCTATGAGGATATTGTCAAAAAAGATAATTTGAAAGACTTTGAAGAATTCTTGAATAAAGCTGGTATCGAATGCCAATTATCAATTGTTGATTATTTAGGTAAAAGTTCGATTGCTTTTACTTTTAATGGGAAACAAATTCCCATTTCTGAAATAGCTTCTACGGGTACTCAATCATTATCCTTGTTTTATTTTTGGTTTCAAAGTTTGAATGAGGCCTCCAAAGTTTCCTTTTTATTCATTGATGAATTTGATGCTTTTTATCATCATGATTTATCCGTCTTGATTGTTGAGAAATTAAAGCAAACAGGAGTTCAATTTATTTTGACTACGCATAATACTTCGGTTATGACTAATGATTTATTAAGACCTGATTGTTATTTTACTATGACAAAAAGCAAAATTAAATCATTCTCTAATAGTACACACAAAGAACTTAGAGAAGCACATAATTTAGAAAAAATGTATATTTCTGGTTCATTTGATGTCTCATAAGATTCTTTTTATTTTCGAGGGAGTTAAAACTGAAAAGCATATTTCAGATAATTTGATTCAATTTTTTTTGAACGAAAATACTGTTGTAACCTGTGCATATTGCACAACTATATATAAAATGTATGGGGAGATTTCAGCGGACCCAGATCTAGATACTTTTAATTTAATTAAAAATGTTCCAATTAATTTTGAAATTCTGAAGGATTTTAAGCGTACTGATTTTGCAGAGATTTATCTATTTTTTGATTATGATGGCCATGTATCTAATGCAGATGATCAAAAGCTTCAGGATTTACTCTCGTTTTTTACTGAGGAAACGGATAAGGGAAAATTAATGATAAGTTACCCGATGGCAGAATCCTTAAGGCATATTGAAGATTTACAGACATTTGAAAATCTTACAGTTGATATCAACCAACTTTCAACATATAAATCTCTCACAACTCAATTGGGAATAGTTGATTTTAAACATTTCAATGATTATACCCTCCAAACTTGGACTATACTGATTGATTTACATCTAAAAAAGATGAATTACATAGTTCTTAATTCATTTCAATTTCCTGAAAACCACGCAGATCAATTGACCTTATTTTCTAAGCAAAAAGAAAAGTATATTGATTTGAATAACTCCGTGGCTGTATTGAGTTCTTTCCCTGTTTTTTTATTTGATTATTATGGGAATGGAAACTTGAAAGCTAAACTTCAGATTTTTTAACCTCTTATCATTCAAAACTTACTTGTAAAAAATTAGATTTTTTTACAAGTAAGTTTTTGTTATTGTAAAAAACGGTAAAAAATTACAATAGTAAACTTGTTGTTGTAATTTTAGTCCTTGAAACAAAATACATCCGCAAAACCCGCAACCTACTTCCTGGGCAAGTGATAGTAGATAGGGAAGAAGTAGTGATTGTGAGGCCGGGGGGGCTAGTTTTCCTTAACTTTTTTCGATTTTTTCTTTTACATTGTTGTTATTATAAATTTTACAAGAAAACCGATAAACCATAACACCCAACATTCAGCAAAAAGCTTTTTGAAAGATGATTTAAAATTCATCAAATGAATGTCTCGATTTGTCGTAATAAAATTTTATATTATTTACATCTTTATCTGTTTTATTATATAAAAACTTTAACTTTTCCTTGAGAACTTTTTCTTCATATTGTGTTTCAATTACAAAATATTCAATGTCGTCAAAATCAAATTTTAAATAATAATTATGAGCTAAATTGTTTGCTGAATTTTTATTATCATTACGCGCAATAAATGGTTCGATAGTATCATTTCGCAAGACTATTCTCCACTCACTTTCACAACCAAAACAATAGTTGTTGTCGATTACTTTATTCTGCCTAATTAATTGACCATAGAAATTTTTACTATAGGATGCTATTTCCATTATATGTTTGTAATACTTATTTGTTTTACTTAAAAGTTGTCCATTAATACTTGATTTTATATCTTCAATAGGAACATTCGTTAAATCATCAAAACCTTCAATAAGAATCTTTGTTAATTCTGAATTTCTCTCAAAATATAGAACTGGGCTTAATTTATTTTTTATCGCCCAACTTTTTTTCATTGCAATACTTGAATGACCATAAGACCTAAGAATGAAAATTGCTTTATCCCAACACAGGTCTGAAAATGAAATAATAGGGTAAGAAAAAACAACATTTCGTTTTTCGTCTTCAAGCATTTCTGTACAATATGAAAATCTAAATCCTTTTTCAAGGATTTTTGCGATAGTATCTATACTATCGCAAACGTGAATTAAAGGATATTCAAGAGAGTAGTTGTATGTGTTTGCAAGTCCTTCGTCTATATAGTAATCCATTAGATATGGTACTTATTTAGTGATTTAAAATTCGGTTTTTTGGGGTTTGTGAGTTGGTTATATTTTTGAACTTTAGTAAAATGTCTAATAAAAAAAGCTTCCATATAAACGAACTCAAAAATTTCATATGAAACACTGAATGCACATTTCTATCAAATCAGTGAATTTTACAAGCTTGTTATCCGATGGTCTCTTTATAAATATTGTGTGCCATTGTCGTATTGTGTTTAGGTGGTTTATTTTTTTTAAAGGTTGAAATTTCTTGAAAATCATGTCTATGTTGGATTTTATCTTTCATTCCAAATTTCATCAATCGATTTTGTTTTAAGTTTTTCCTTTATTGTCGTAATTGCTTTTTGTGAATACCTGTCAAAGTGCACATTGCCAACTTTTAAATGTTTAAAACAATCGGAATCTTCTTTTATTCTGAAATATTTCACCGTAGCAGTTGTCTTTGGGCCGGTTAAGCCCAATTTGGCAGCTAATTGGTTTCTGCCAAGATTATAAAAGTCAAGTTCATTAATGCGTTTTATTGCTAATACTCCTGCCCCTGGTGTTCCTTCTGGAACAATTGTTACGGGAACGCCTTCAGATTTGGTAATTCTTAAATCTAACGTCGGGCCATATCCATTTTGGGTAAAAGACAAGGTTGATACACTTGGGAATAGTTGTTCCCAATTAGTTGATTTTGAAAGTTGTTTAGTCAATTCTTTCAATTCAGTTTCAGATGGTTGAGATTCATTACCTTGAATTGCATTTTCCATTATTGATAATGCTCTCATTTTTTCTGTGGCTTCAAGTTGCTTTCTACTTTTTGGTGCTAGAAGTTTTTTGATTTCTTGTATTTCTGTACTGAAAAACGCTTGAATATCCATTGGTGGAGTAGTAGAAAGTGGTAAAACTCTTACTGGTAAATAGGTCTTTAAATCAATGTTGAAAACCTGTTTAGTAATATCTCTAAAAAGCGTCAGGCCAGTTTGAGCTTGGAAATATAAATTCTGCTCCGACATTTCAAGAGTGTAATGCTGTGCAGCATCTCTTAATCCATTAATGGTCTGTAAAGTTAATACGTCTGTTTCAGCTAGAAACTTAATTGAATTATCGCTAAATCCCTTACGAACACAAGCACTAAACCCTATGGTTTCTTTTGCCCCCCTTTCTATGATTTTTCCACCTTTATGAATGATACTTGCTTTGAGTAACATTTCAAATGAGTGGTCCATAAAAATTAAAACACCATGTACTCTTCCACAATTATTTGGACGATTAAAAAGTTCAATACTCAATGTCAATGAGTCAATAGCTTTTTGATATAGATGTTTTGCTTCCTTTCTCATGCTTTAGTTATATATCTTACTTCTTTTTTTATCCCCTCCATCACCCTCACCTGCCCATTCATCAACTGCCTAATCTATAATTTATTTGATTCCTCTTGTTGTATATATATAGCATTTCATTTTTCCTCTCTCAAATTCATAGTAATCATTTAATCACAAAAATCACAGTTCAGACACCCTCACCTGCCCATTCATCAACATAGGCAATAGCCAATCACGCAGTTCGGTGAGTTTTATATTTTCTAGCTCTAATTGATTTTGTTTTTCAAATGAGGAATTAATCGCAGTGTGATATTTTTGTAAAATGATATTTGTTGGTTTAACTACCTTCAATGAGAATAGATCATCTTTTGTAATTGATCCAAATGTAGTTCCATCGACATTTCTTCTATCAAATATTTGTTTGAGATTTACCATTACGCCAAATAAATATCCAACACAATTATCCTTGCTATTTAAAGATGCTAAACCACGACCAATACAACAATCTTCCTTAGCAATATTCAATGTTCCTACTGGAGCACGTACACTTAATAAAATATCTCCCACTTTTGCAAAACGTGTCGGTTCCGTAGTGAATTTCCTAATGGTAGGAAAACGATTTCCGAAGTCCGTGCAACCCTGATAGAATATCATTCCATCTCCTTCTTCATTATACGATTCGCCAGGAGGCGATTGTCCCATAGTTATGTTCGCAATATCTTTCAATTCACCACCTTCCCACCCCTCCGGAATCTCCCTTTTCAAACCTTCATTCCAAACCATTTTACCTCCAGTGCTTTTGTAGGGCTTTCCATTTGCATTTGGAAAATCAAACTGCACAAACCAATAATCATAAAGCGTTTTTGCCATAGCTTCTAACTCGGCATTGATGCGGTTGTTGAGTTCGATTTTGGAATCTAATGCGGAAAGTAACTTACCGACATTAACTTGTGTTAATCTATCCGGCAACTCAAATTCAATATTTTTAATCACTTCTAATGCGGGAAAATTCGGAATTGTTGAATCTCCTGAGCCTGAAGTAATTCTCCTAGAGATTAACTCCTTAAATAGATAAAAGAAATAATTATCATCAATAATATCATTATTAAGCCTAATTCTTAATAATGCCTGATTAATTATTCCCTTCTCAAATGGTGCTTTAAGTTGATAAATTGCACCCATATTTACTCCAGAGCATGAAATAAGAAAATCCTTGTCTTCAACAGAAAATTTATGAAGTTTAGAAAGATAATCCTCTTCTGAAATATAATATCTTCCTATTGATTTGTCTGAATTCAAAACTACACCTTGTTCATATACCTTGTAGGTGTCGTTACTCTGTTTAACGAAAATTTCTTTTTTCAAATCACCGCCAAATGGCCCTCTCAAAAACCCCTTTTTGTCAATTACAACATCCTTAAATTTGAAATTCTTATTCATACCTCAACCCATTTAATTGTTTCCAAATTTCCTTTCCCACTATTTTCATCCTATTCATTTTATGCGTTTAACGTATTGCGAGCAATGCGCTCTTTGGCTTCTATCAATAATTGGTGTAGCTTTTGTTGCAAGGCTTGTTTGCTTGGCATTTCGGTCCAATACTCCGCTACCATGATTCCGTCTTTGTGTAATTCCAATAATTCTACTTGTTCTTTATTGCTTTCGGCACAAAGTATCAAACCAATGGGTTCGTTTTCGCCTTCCTGTTTTTCGTATTTGCTCAGCCATTTTAAATACAATTCCATTTGTCCTTTATGGGCAGCCTCAAACTTGCCCAATTTTAATTCAATGGCTACCAAGCGTTTTAGTTTTCGGTTATAAAATAAAAGGTCTAAGTAAAAATCATCGCCATCTATAATCATGCGTTTTTGGCGTTCCATAAAGGCAAATCCTTTGCCCAACTCTAAAATAAAGTTTTCTAATTCCTGCAAAACGGCTCTTTCTAAATCCTGTTCTAAGTAGGTGTTTTTTAGGTTTAAAAAATCTAATAGATACGGGTCTTTAAAGGTGTTTTTGATTTCGGATGAATGATTAACCAATCGCATGTTGGCAATTTCGTTGCGCTCAAAAGCTTTTCTTGCAATTTGGTTGCGTAATTCCCGCACACTCCAATATTCACTACTACATAAATGGGCATAATATTGCTTGGCTTCTGTATTTTTAAGGGGTATGAGTACCAAAAAATGACTCCAGCTCAATTGTCGTGACAGTGTAACGACAATTTCCAAATCGGTAAATTGTTCTGAGAATTGCATCATACGTCGCAAATTCTTCTCTTCAAAGTTCCGCCCGTACTTACTTTGCAATTGTCGTGCCACTGTCACGACAGTCTGCTTACCATAATCTGCCCGCTTGTTTAACAGTATTTCGTCATTAATTCGTTTGCCAATTTGCCAAAACAACTGTGTAAGGGCACTATTAGCCTGTGTAGCAATGTGGCGCTGACTTTGCTCAATTAGCAAGCTGATATCGCTTATTAAATCAGTATCTCCATGATTGATTTCTAATTTACTCATACTTCAACCCATTTAATTGTTGCTGAATTTCATTTTCTAAGGTTTTTGATTCGGCAAAAAGACTGTCTAAATTGGCTTTAAAGCCATTCATTTTGGATTCAAATTCCGCAGGACTAATGTCAGTGTATTCAATCTTCACCTCAAAATATTGCCCTGCACTAAAGCTGTAATTCTTTTCTTTTATCTGATCGTAAGAAACTACCACGGTAAAGTCTTCAATGGCTTCATGTTGATTAAACGTGTTGATGATCTTTTGTTCTTCATCAGGAGAAAGCAAGGTTTTCTGGTTTTTACCTTCTTTTACCGTAGTGCCTAATTTAGACGCATCCATTAAAACGATGTCGCCTTTTTTGTTGGCATTATCAATAAACAAAATGCTCACGTTAGTACCCGTAGTGGCAAAAATATTGCTCGGCATACTGATTACCCCGCGCAGCATTTTTTGTTCTACTAAACGTTCCCGTATTTTGCGCTCAATGCCACTTTGGGCTGTTATAAAACCAGTTGGCACTACAATGGCTGCTTTACCTTTAGCAGAAAGCGAATGCATGATGTGCTGAATGAACAAAGGGTAAATCGCCATTCCTTCCTTTTTAGCTTTGGGTACATTGGGCATGCCCGCAAAAAAACGATCGTGGTTTTCTTTGGTATCTAAATCCGTTACATAATCGCTAAAATCCAATTTAAACGGTGGGTTAGAAACAATAAAATCAAATTGTTTCAGCCTACCATTGGCATCTTTATGGTACGGCTCTAAAATGGTGTTGCCCTTTACAATATTGGGGATCGAGTGCACCAAATCATTCAAAATCAAGTTTAAACGCAATAGGTTAGATGATTTCTGCGAAATATCCTGCGAGTAAATGGTACACTTATCCTCACCAATGGCATGCGCCAGGTTCATCAATAATGTGCCAGAACCTGCAGAAGGATCGTAACAGGTGACATCTTTTTCAGGCTCCGTTACCAAACATTGAGCCATGATTTTAGCTACAGCATGAGGGGTGAAATATTCGGCATATTTACCTCCACTGTTGGTATTGTAATCGCTAATTAAGTACTCAAATATGGTCGCGTAAAAGTCAAATTTTTCGTGAAAGATATGTTCAAAACTAAAATTAACCAGCTTATTGATGATGGCTTTACAAAAATCATCACGCTTATCCGTAACGTATTTACTGATGTTTTCGAATAGGACGATTTTTTCGCCCCCTTCAGTCACTACGGAGAAGATATCGCTGTTTTCTTTGGCAATATCCAATAAAGTGCTGTCAAATATCTCGGCAAAATTGGCCTCGTTTTGGCGTTCAAACAAACTCGATATAAATTGCTTTGGCTGCAAGTGAGCGGTACTTTCGCTCAACTGCATCATGAGCATTTCGTAATCGTTGGTAGAATATTTTTTCAGCTCCACTGCCCAATTTTCAGCCTTGGCTAAATTGGGTTCTAATTGTTTTATTTCATGAACAAACTTGTCATTTAAAAATTTATACAGGAATACCTGGGTAATAATTTTAAATTCGTTGCCATCATTTCCCAAACCGTAATTGGCACAAACGCTTTTTAAATCGTCAATAAGGGCTTTGGTTTGTTTTTCAAATGTTGCTGTTGTAGTCATTTATTTGCTTAATTTTTTAATATCATTTTCTAGTTCTTTCAGGCTTTCCGCTTTCTCAATGGCTTTTTGAACTTCCCTGTATTTTTCAAATTCTACGGATGATTTTTCCAATGCTTTTTCGTGACTAATTTTTCCAGCATGAGTGAGCAACTCTCTTCCATTGAGTTGTAAAATACTATCCAAACGTTGAATCCAGTCTGCCATGTACATGGGAGTGCGTTGCTGTGCCATTGTTTCAGCAAATGCCAAATACTGCTCTACCAATAAACCCAGCAGTTTTATTTCATCTTCATTCAAGTAATTTTTAGCAATGCTCACATCCGATTTCTTGATCGAAACAGCATTTTTCTTGTCATAGGATTGCATTCCCAACAAGGGCAAGTTAGCATCCGCTCTGCGGTACACCAATTCCGCTGCTGTTTGTTCGCTTATGGCCCACAGTAATTTATTTTGTACCACTTTAAAAAACTCAATTGTTTTTTCGTCTTTTGGCTCGTAATCAATGCTGGTGGTGTAGATATCCTTTATTTTTTGATAGAAGAACTTTTCAGAAAGGCGTATTTCCCGAATTCGTTCCTGTAATTCATGGAAATAATTCATTGAATTACCCGATTTAAAACGGTCATCATTTAAGGCAAAACCCTTAATGATGTATTCTTTTAGTCGCTGGGTAGCCCAAATACGGAATTGGGTACCTTGGAGTGATTTTACACGATAACCAACCGAGATGATAAGGTCTAGGTTGTAGTGGTCTATCTCTCTTTCGACTGTTCTTTCGCCTTCTTGTCGAACTTGTCGGAATTTCCGACAGGTTCGATTTACATCCAATTCGCCTTCTTCAAAGACATTACTAATATGCTCGGCTATTGTACTTCTACCTTTACCAAATAGAGTTGCCATTTGCTCCTGTGAAAGCCAAACTGTTTCCTCCTCCAGGCGTACATCTATTTTGATATTTCCTTCGGTATTCTGATAAATGATAATTTCTCCAGTGTTCATCTAATTATTTAATGACAGCGATTTTTTGATTTTTATTTCAGTCGAATTTTAGGCAACTCTGCCATGAAATTCATTCATATATTCTTTCACCATTAAGCCATTAATCACTTTTGCTTGTTCGGCATTTAAGGGTAGATGATGTTTGTTTTTTAATTGCTCAATGACCATTTTAACCATCATACGTTCCACATAACTTTCATTCTCCATCATTTTAGAGTTTTGCAATACTTGGGCATCTACCTCTTTTTTCAAACTCTGCAATGCCTCAAATAATTTACTCTCGCTATCGGTCAATGGGTCTTTCTCCATTAATCTTTTGTGCAAGCGAGCATATTTTGCATCATTAGCGTATTTGGCTTTGAGCAATTGATTGGTGCGTTCTAATTCTTTTGAAGATTTGTATATTTTCTCAAGTTCCTTGATGTTACTTTCCATCTCTTCCTTGCTTACTTCGTTTAGGTTTTTCTTTTTAAACAAGCGCTCCAATTCTTCTTTTAATGAAACAAACATGGGGTCTTTCGGGTCAAAATTGCCGCCCAACGATTCACGTGTTTTTTGCAGGATATTTTTCAGTTGATCTGCCAAAACCATTTCTTCTTCTTTCACTTTGACAAAAGCAAAAAGGACATCTTCTAAGGCAATATTTAGCAGGTTGCTGGTATCAACATTGTTTTCCAACGCTTCTTTGGTATTGATAATCGATAAACGGTCGTTGGCTGCACGTGATAATTGAGTGAGCTTATGAAAGTCTAACTGATCCAGCACTTCATAATTTCCTGATAGGCGTATAATGTTATACAACTCTCGAGCGTAGTTTAGTACCTTCACAAGTTCCAACATTTGCTTTCGGTCGTTAATTTGAGTTACTTGTTGCGAAAAGACCTCAGAATTTTTCGTATCGTACCTAAACAAGACATCTTTTATTTGTTGAATCTCAGCAGTAATTTCATCGGCACTTTTAAAGATATTGGAGTAATGCTGCATTTCATCTCCAAGTTCAGATTGGAGCTCATCGAAATAGGCACGATTAGTTTTATCGAACTCTTTTTGAATATCTGCAAAATCAACAACATAACCGTACCTGAAATCTTTGTAGGTTCTATTTACTCGTGTTAAAGTCTGCAAAAGGTTATGGGCTTTAATTACACGTCCAATGTAAAGCTTCTTTAATCGTGGTGCATCAAAACCCGTCAACAACATATTGTAAACAAATAGAAAATCTATTTTACCCTCTTTGAAATTCTCAACTTTTTCTTTCCGCTCATCTTTGGTGCCAATATCATGAAGAATCAGTTCCGCGGTCTTTACCTTATTGTCAAAATTCTTTTTTTCACCATAACTCGTTCTAGGTTCTGCAGCCATTAACAGACTTTCTTCTTGACTTAGCGCATAGTTCGATTCAAATATTTCAAACATCATTTTGGCTTGATCAGAAGAATCACAAACCACCATACCGCCAATGGAATTGTCGTTCATGGCAATTCGAGCATTCTCAAAATCACGAACGATGTAAGCCAACATCGGTTCTACAAATTTCTCGTGCGAATAAACGATCTTTTTTTCTGCATCGCCTTTCAGCAATTTAATGTCTTCAAGCGCTTGCTTTAAACTGAGTTTGTAGGTTGTTTCTATCTCTTCTCTGATCAAACGCAAGGTATAACCATCGGCAATGGAAGAATTATAATAGTATTTGTGAATATAGCCTCCAAATAAAGATTTTGAATTAAAGTCGGTACCCAATAATGGCGTACCCGTTAGACCGATTTTTATCGCATTGGCGTCTGATTCGTGCAAATTGGCCAGGAAACTGCCTTTTGGATTATAGCTTCGATGTACTTCATCCAAAAAATAAACACGTTGTATATTTAAGTTGTAATCATTGTTTTTAATCACATCCGTATCATCCTGAAATTTTTGAATGTTTACAACGGTGATTTCAGCTTTGCCCGAATGATTGTGTATGACACTGGTCGACTTTATATCACGAGAAAATGCTTCCCTTGAATTGATGTCATGCACCCCAAGCCCTCTACTCTTAAATTCCTTCCCAGATTGGATCAACAAATCAATTCGGTCAACGATAAAATAAAACTTTGGTACAACGCCCTTTGAGTTGAAATAATCGGTAAGATATTTCACGCTGTAATATGCCAAAGCGGTTTTTCCACTGCCCTGTGTATGCCAAATGATTCCTTTTTTTACACCTTCCTCAAGTTTCTTTTCAATTGCTTTGGTAGCAAATAGCTGCGGGTAACGCATAATATGCTTTTCAAGCCCATTATTCCCCTTCACGTAAGCCAATCCATATTGCAATAAAAAGGATAAGCGATCACGTTGAAACAAGGATGTACAAATTCTATTGGTAGGGGTATCGGGGTTTTTATTGGTGATAAATTCTGATGAATGTTTAATACCCACTAAATTGGTGTCCTTTAGAATAGCGGTTTCTATTTCATCTGGAACGTCAGACAGTAGGGTCGTAAGATCAAAATTCTCTTCTTCTCTAAAATAATTGAATCCAGGTTTTTGATAGGAAGCAGTGGCGTAGAACGCCCCTTCAATGGGTAAAGGAGAATGATTGTCATACTCCATGTTATTGGAGAATACCATCAACTGCGTAAGGTTAACAAACTTCCTAAATTTCTTATTCTCGAATCGAGTTTGAATACGCTTGTGCTCTGCTAAAACACCATCTTGATTATTAGGTTTCTTTACTTCTATAAAAGCTAATGGCATTCCATTGATTAAAAGAATGATGTCTGGACGAAACTCGTCATCATCTTTTTTGTAGGTAAGTTCAGTAACAACATTGAATGAATTATTTTCGAAGTTCTCGAAGTCAATAAGTTTAGTTCCTGATGTTGCAGTTAGCTTTTCATAAAACACTTTCCCTAAATCCTCATTTTCCAAACTCAAAGAAACTTCATCATAAAGTCGCTTTACATCAGCATCGGTAAAATCAGGATTGATACGCTTGATACTAGCATAGAAAATTTTGGTGAAAATATTGGTAGTCTCATCCCAAGTTTGATTCTTCAACGATAGGTACTCATATCCCAACCGCACTAAGTGCAGGATGGTTGGGATTTTCACTCTGCTGTTTTCGTTAAAAGCCATTAATTTGTTTTCATTTTCAAAAATGTAAATATCGTCATTATTTTGAGTAGGTAGTCAAAACCCTTCGTGTCGTTTATTCGACTACTATTTTAATTTCCCTAAAATAAAACAAGTTGATTTTTTTCTAATGCCATTTTCTAATTAGTAAAAACGATTAGCCAGAATGGTCGAGAATAAATTAAATATAGTTGAATGTACTAGAATGTTCATATTTAGTGGCCTTTATAAATTTTGAATTTTTAAAAATAATATAATTTCCAATGTTTTCTTTCTCTACACCGAAAATTCATTGACAAAAATGATGTTGTAATAGTTTTTTTTCATCTCGAGCTTTGTCTAATAGGTCACCCCTTATTTTTATTTTCTCCCTAATAGTACTATTTTAGTGAAATTTATTACCCTAAACAGAAAAACTCTATGCAGACACAAGGACTTCAGACACTGGATTATCTCGTATTTCTATTTTATTTTATCGTAGTAGCCTCTTATGGTTATTGGATTTACCAACGTAAACAAAGTAAACTAGCCTCTTCTAACGATTTCTTTTTGGCCGAAGGTTCTCTAACCTGGTGGGCCATTGGTGCATCTTTAATTGCCTCTAACATCTCCGCTGAGCAGTTCATCGGTATGTCTGGGAATGGTTTCCAAATCGGCTTAGCCATTGCTACCTATGAATGGATGGCCGCTGCTACTTTATTAATCGTGGCGATTTTCTTCATGCCCATATATTTGAAAAACAAAATCTTTACCATGCCGCAGTTTTTAACCCAACGTTACAATGAAACGGTGAGTTTGATCATGGCGGTGTTTTGGTTGATGTTATATATTGCGGTTAACCTTACTTCTATTTTATACCTTGGAGCATTGGCCGTAACAACTGTTTCAGGAATTGATTTTACCGTTTGTATGATTGGTATGGCGATTTTCGCTATTATCATCACACTAGGGGGTATGAAAGTAATTGGTTATACCGATGTTATTCAAGTGTTTTTCTTGGTGCTTGGTGGATTAGCTACTTCCTATTTAGCCTTGAACATGGTTAGCGATCACTTTGGTGGCGAGGGAGTTATCAATGGTTTATCTCATTTAGTGAACAAAGCTCCAGACCATTTCCATATGATTTTGAACAAAGGAAATGTCAATTATCCAAGCTTACCAGGATTAACCGTTTTAATCGGTGGTATGTGGATCATCAACCTAAACTATTGGGGTTGTAATCAATACATTACTCAACGTGCTTTAGGTGCAGATCTTCCAACCGCTAGAAATGGTTTATTGTTCGCTGCTATGTTGAAAATGATGATGCCAATCATTGTGGTTCTTCCAGGTATCGCTGCTTATTTGTTGCACCAAGATGGAATGTTCCAACAAGAAATGTTGAAAGATGGTGTGGTGAATCAAGATAATGCTTATCCAGTCTTATTGAATATTTTACCTACAGGTTTAAGAGGTTTGTCTTTTGCCGCTTTGACAGCTGCAGTAGTAGCATCATTAGCCGGTAAAGCCAATTCCATTTCAACAATCTTTACTTTAGACATCTATAAAAAATACATCAATCCTTCCGCTGATGAGAAAACATTGGTGAACATGGGTCGTATTGCGGTAGTTGTTTCTATGATTTTAGCCATTATCATTGCGCCAATGATGGGTATCGATAAAAAAGGTGGTTTCCAATTCATTCAGGAATACACAGGATATGTTTCCCCAGGTGTATTTGCTTTATTCATTTTAGGTTTCTTCTGGAAAGGAGCTACTTCCAAAGGCGCTTTGGTAGCCTTGATTGGTGGTTTAGCTTTCTCTTTGTTAAGCAAATATATTCCAACTTGGACGGGAGTGAACGATTGCCTATTCTACACAGCCGTGGCTGACGAATCAGGAGTTTACATGATTCCATTTATGGATCGTATGGGTTGGGTGTTTGTATTCTGTGTTTTGGCTATGGTGATTATCGCCTTCTTTGATCCAGAAAGCAAGAACAATCCGAAAGGTCTTGAAATCGATGCAACAATGTTTAGACCAAGCAATGGATTCATTGTTGGTGCATCTATTGTAACGATGATGATTATTGGGCTTTACACTTATTTTTGGTAAGTCTTTTTGATAAGTTTAAGAATGAAAAAGGGAGAAATATCGATTTATTTCTCCCTTTTTTGTGTTTGGTATTTTGGAATAAAATTTAAATCATTTTATAAGAACTAAAAGTTCGCCTATCATTCCACACTCGGCACAGCCGAGCGTGAGAGGGCCTATAAGCTATTACCTATTACCTATTAATGCGAATTTAGAGTTGAAATTATCATTAGGCTCAGTAGTAAACGTATGTTTAAAAACGAATTTGAATTTCTATTTTCCTATTTCTTTGACAGAAATGCAATTTATAGGCTAATTCTTTTTCTGTGGCATTTCTTTTTTTGAAAAAAAAGAAACAAAAAAACTTTTTTCTTTAGCTTAATCCAAGACGAATCAGTCAGCTAGAGCTGACTGACCGATTTTCACTTTGCTCTCGGCTATTTTCTTTGACCCTGTCGCACAGAGCCCATGCGCATTGTCAAAGCTCCGCCTACCGCTTCGTTCAAATCTTTCGTTAGGATTAAGCCTTGGCCATAATTGAAATATTTATAAAGAATGACCAAATGTTTTTTAACCCTTAATTCGCATTCTTACCTTTTACTATTACCTATTACCTATTACCTATTACCTACTACCTCATCAAACTCTCCCCTTAATAATCTCCTCCACCACGTTTGGATCCAACAACGTGGAAGTATCTCCCAAATTACTAGTCTCTCCTTCTGCTACTTTGCGCAGTATTCGACGCATGATTTTTCCTGAACGGGTTTTGGGTAATCCACTCACAAATTGAATTTTATCGGGTTTCGCAATCGGGCCAATGATTTTAGCTACTGTTGCGGCTATATCTTTACGAGTCAATTCATCGTTGATGGTTGGATGCTCGCAAATGACGTATGCGTAAATGCCTTGTCCTTTGATATCATGAGGGTAACCCACCACGGCAGATTCAACCACTCCGGTGTGCATATTGATGGCATTTTCAACTTCCGCTGTACCAATTCGATGGCCTGAAATGTTCATTACGTCATCTACTCGGCCAGTAATTCGGTAATATCCATCTTCATCGCGCATACATCCGTCGCCTGTAAAATAGAGTCCAGGATAAGTCGAAAAATAGGTCGATTTACATCTTTCATGGTCTCCGTAGGTGGTTCGGATGATGGATGGCCATGGATATTTGATGCATAAATTTCCATTGACTCCGTTGCCAATAATTTCTTTTCCATTTTCATCGACCAACATTGGTTGTACGCCTGGAAGGGGCAAGGTTGCGTAAGCGGGTTTTAATGGGGTAATTCCTGCCAAAGGAGAAATCATGATGCCACCCGTTTCTGTTTGCCACCAAGTGTCTACAATGGGGCAATTATTTTTTCCTACTTTTTCATTGTACCAATGCCACGCTTCTTCGTTCAAAGGTTCTCCCACAGAGCCCAATACCCGTAATGAGCTCAAATCTTTGTTTTCAATGAATGAATCGCCAAAGCCCATTAATGAACGAATGGCGGTAGGCGCTGTGTAAAATATATTAACTGAATGCCTTTTAATAATATCCCAAAATCTGCCTGCATCGGGGTAAGTAGGAACTCCTTCAAATAAAACCGATGTAGCACCATTTAAAAGAGGTCCATAGACTAAATAGGAGTGGCCGGTAATCCAGCCAATGTCTGCTGTACAAAAATAGACATCGCCATGATTGTATTGGAACACATTGGCAAAGGTATAGGCGGTGTAAACCATGTACCCACCGCAGGTATGAACAACACCTTTGGGTTTTCCTGTTGACCCAGAGGTATACAAAATAAACAATGGATCTTCGGAATTCATTACCTCGGCGGCACATTCTTCTGAAGCTTGCATTTCCTCTTCTTCCCACCAAAGGTCTCGGCCTTTGATCATGGAAATAGGTGTTTGGGTTCTGGTTTTAACAATCACCTTTTCGACGCTTGGGCAGTTCGCCAAAGCCTCATCGACCGTTTCTTTCATGGGAATATTCTTGTTCCCGCGGAAGGCACCATCGGTGGTGATAACAATTTTGCAAGTAGAATCGTTGATTCGATCGGCAATGGATTGGGCAGAAAAACCACCAAACACCACCGAATGGATCGCGCCAATTCGAGCAGTGGCCAATACTGCAATGGCTAATTCTGGAATCATGGGCATGTAAATACATACTCGATCTCCCTTTTGTACCCCTTGCGCTTTTAATACGTTGGCGAATTTACAAACACGTGTATGTAATTCTTGGTATGTTAAGGTAATGGCTGGATCACCCGGTTCATTGGGCTCGTAAATGATGGCCTTTGCATTGGGTTGTGTTTGGACAAATCGATCCAAGGCATTCGCGGTGATATTCAATTGTCCATCCTCAAACCATTTGACGGAGTAATCTTTGAAATCCCAATTTAGAATTTGGGAAAAAGGTTGTATCCAATCAAATTTTCGAGCAATTTCTGCCCAAAAATTTTCGGGTTGTTCAATACTTTTTTGATAGGCTTCTTGGTAGGCAGATAATGTTGTAATTCTCATGTGCGTAATAATTTATTTCAAATCAAATTCTCCGGTCAAGGCATAATAACCAAAAATGGTCATTCCAATGGAGATTAAAGGGGTTAAGACAAAGGTGTAAATAATGGCTGGAACGAGGTCATTTCCCCCTTTTGCCCAAAGAGGCAAGGCTTGAAAATAGAATAGATATACACCCGCACCCAATCCTAAAATGATCCAAACGATTCCTAAAATTCTTTTTAATCCGTTCATTTTTCTAGTTAATTAATCGGCCATGTTGCGACCCGTTCCTTTGATGTATATAAGCCCAATGACAATGCAGACTGAAATCAAGGCAATGGGGTAATTTAATCCTTCCAAATAGGGCTGGGCATAAATGGCAGAGCCACCTGCATCTTCTGCTATTTTATTGGCATCTTTGGCCGTTGTGACTAAATAAGTAGCGATAGCGGGCATTAATCCACCAAAAACTCCATTTCCAATGTGATAGGGAAGCGACATCGAGGTATATCGAATCTTCGTTGGAAACATTTCCACCAAAAATGCGGCAATTGGCCCGTATGCCATTGTAACAAAAGAAATCAAGAAAAAGACCATAAAAACCAAGGTCCATTTATCTGAACCATTAATGGTAATGGTGATTTTGTCTTCTGCTTTAGGAGCTTCTTTCGACTTATCTGCTAGCAAGGTGATTTTACTTACCTTTTTGTATTGAGTCCCATCCGTGTATTCGCTTGTGATGGTTTTGGTCAGCAATGAATCGGATGTTCCTTGGATGAGTGCAGTGTTTGTGACTGTTTTTTCAGAGGAGGCAATAATTTCCTTGTTTTTCAAATTCACCGTTTGGTACATTTTTTCAAAAATGGGTCGATAGCAAATGACACCCAAAATCATACCTGCCATCATGATGCCTTTTCGACCTATTTTGTCAGAAAGTCCACCAAAAAAGATAAATAGGGGCGTACCAATCAATAAGCCGATTACCATAATCGTGTTGGCTTGCGTATCATCGATATTGCAAATTTTGATCAAGAAAGTTTGAGCATAAAACTGACCGGTGTACCAAATTAATCCTTGCCCCATGGTGGCGCCAAACAGAGCTAAAAGGACATATTTTAAGTTTAATTTATTCCCAAAGGATTCTTTTAATGGATTCTTAGCGGTTTTTCCTTCTGCTTTTGCTTTTTCAAACAAAGGTGATTCAGACATATTTCTTCGAATCAAAAAAGAAACCCCCACCATAATGATGGATAATAGAAATGGAATCCGCCAGCCGAAGGCATCAAAATCTTCTGGACTCATGGATGCTTTGGTCAGCATAATTACTCCCAAAGAAATGACCAATCCGACAGTTGCTGTGGTTTGAATCCAAGAGGTAAAAAATCCTCTTCTTTCATCAGGTGAATGTTCTGCTACATAAGTGGCTGCTCCACCATATTCTCCCCCCAAAGCTAATCCTTGCAATAATCGAAGCGTTAAAACCAAAATGGGTGCTAATGATCCGATGCTTGAATAGGAGGGAATTAATCCAATAGCAAAGGTGGCTCCTCCCATCAACATTAACGTCACCATGAAGGTGTATTTTCGGCCAATTAAATCGCCTAGTCGACCAAAGAATAATGCTCCAAAAGGCCGCACAACAAAACCAGCGGCGAAAGTCGCCAAGGTATTTAAGAAGGCTGCAGTGGGATTATCGGTTGGGAAAAACTTGGTTGATAAAACCGTTGCTAAGCTCCCGAAAATGTAAAAATCATACCATTCAATCAGCGTGCCAACGGAACTAGCACTGATAATATAAGCAAGACTTTGCTTTTTTTGATTCATAATTGTTCCAAGGTTTAAAGCTGATTTAATTCCCGAAAATCATTTTTCTAAGAAGAAATTAAATCTTTACAATTTAAAAAAATTAATTCTAAAGGCGGACAATCCTTTCACATATTTGCTCAATTTTTTAATTTTTTCTTCTTTTTGATGGCCTAAATAAATGTTCTACTTTTGCATGATTGAAAAATGTGCTTATATGACTGAACAACTTTTTTCTGAAAATCAACGATTTAGTAAATGGTTTCGTTGGCCTATATTATTATTAATTGTTTGGTTAGCTTATTCGCAGTGGGATTTTTTGAGTGTTGAAGAACGCTTTAAATCTTGGAAAAATTGGGAAATAGTTGTGGTACCCATGGTACTTTTTGTGCTTTTTAGTATTCTTCAATTAAAAACCCACATTTCAAAAGAAGGGGTTTCCGTGCAATTTTTACCTTTTCATTGGAAGCCAAAATTGTATTCTTGGGATTCCATATCGACTATTGAGATTCGAAAATACAGTCCTATTCAAGAATATGGCGGTTGGGGGATTAAATATGGTTGGGGTGGACAAGGAATTAGCTATACGGTTTCAGGTTCTATCGGTTTGCAATTGACTTTGAAAAATGGCAAAAAAGTCTTGATTGGAACCAAAAAAGGAGAAGAAATCAAAGAAGTTTTACAACAATTAAACAAGGGGTAATTCAATTTCATGCAAGAAGGAAATTCCAAAAAGCTTTTAATGGTGGTTGCAGGGCCGACGGCGGTTGGTAAAACGGCTTATTGCGTGGAGTTAGCCAAGAAATATCAAACTGAAATTATTTCAGCTGATTCGCGACAGTTTTACAAGGAATTGTCCATTGGAACTGCCAAGCCTAGTGCGGAGGAGCAAGGCGGAATTAAACATCATTTTATTGATTCTCATTCGATAGAGGAATATTTTTCTCCTGGCGATTTTGAGCGGGAGGCCTTGAAGGTGCTCGAGGAATTGTTCAAAACAAAGGAAGTGGTAATTGTTACTGGTGGATCAGGTTTATATCTTAAAGCGCTGATGCATGGCTTGGATGATATGCCTGAAGTGGATTTGATTTTGCGCGAGCAATTGGGGAATCGATTAGCATCGGAAGGAATTGATGTATTGTACCAAGAATTGGCTTTGTTGGATCCTGCATATGCCGCGCAAGTGGACGCCAAAAATCCACAAAGAATCATGCGGGCCTTGGAAGTTTGTTTATCTACTCAACAAACCTATACTAGTTTTCGAACAAAATCTCAGGCTGTTCGGCCATTTGATATTCAGGCGATTTGTTTGGATCGTCCGAGGGAAGAATTGTACCAACGGATTGATGATCGAATGGATCAAATGTTGGCCAATGGATTAGTTGAGGAGGCGAAAGCCTTTGAGGACAAACAACATTTGTATGCATTGAAAACCTTGGGTTATAAAGAGGTGTATGGTTTTCTTCGAGGAGAATACGATGAAGCGGAAATGATTCGTTTATTGAAACGTAATTCGAGGCATTATGCCAAAAAACAATTGACCTGGTTTCGGCACCAAGGAGATTTCGAGTGGGTGGGTTTTTCTATGTGTCCCCTTTAGGTGTTTTTTGTATAAACCTTGGCCTTTAAAAAAATAGAAATTAATATGAGAATACCATCAATTATTGAAGTAGATGAATTACTGAGAATTTATAAAAATTCTGACGTAATGATTTTCGATGTAAGCTACAGTAAAAATGCTAAATCAAATTACGATTTGGAACATATGGAAGGCGCATTTTTTGTTGACCTAAACACGCAATTAGCTGACATCAAAAGCGATTTTGCAGAAGGCGGGCGACATCCATTGCCCTCAATAGAAACTTTTGCCAAAACTTTGACAGATTTAGGGATTTCAAAAAACACACATGTAGTCATTTATGACGACAAAAATGGTTCGAACGCTTCTGCAAGATTTTGGTGGATGTTAAAATCAGTTGGACACGAAAAGGTTCAAGTTTTAAACGGTGGATTAAATCAAGCTAAAAACAATAATTTCCCATTGAGTTCTAAAAAGGAAAGAGTTCAATCAGCTTCAGAATTATACCAAATTGACCAATGGAATTTACCAACAATAGAAATTAACGAGCTAGAAAGCATATCATTAAACCCAAATTATTTAGTCGTTGATGTTCGAGACAAAGAACGATATGACGGTATAACCGAACCCATTGATTTGATAGCAGGACATATTCCGGGTGCGGTAAATATTCCTTTTACGGAAAATTTAGACGAAAACGGATTATTCCTTGATCCTATCGAATTAAGAAATAAATATGAAACAATATTTGGAGAGATAAATAATGAAAATATTGTAATCCATTGTGGTTCAGGAGTTACAGCTTGCCATACTTTATTAGCCTTAGACTATGCTGAAATGGGAACACCAAAGTTATATGTTGGATCATGGAGCGAATGGAGTAGAAACAATAAGCAGATAAATAAAACAAATGCCTAGCCGGAATAACCCTTAGCGACAAACGCAACATGTAACTCATACAAAGGTATCCATCAAATTATGATAAAAAATAGAAAAAGAAATGAGCAAAATATTTTTATTGCTACTACTCTTTGCCAGTATTTCTTGTTTCTCCCAGAGTCGTTATATCTCAGAGACAACCAAAAAAATTGTCTACACAAGGGATGGTGGCGTTTGTAAATGCTGCGGAAGTTCTTCAAAATTAGAGTATGATCATATCACGCCATACTCTTGTGGAGGAAGTAGCGATGTTTCAAATATTCAGTTGCTTTGCCTAAAATGCAATCGAAGCAAGTCCAATAGTTGTATATGTAAAGTGCATGACACGATAGTTGGAACCGATTGTTGTGACAAAAAAACAATCAAAAAATCGGCAAGTATTTCAAGCCAATGCTACGGAACAACAAAAAAAGGAAGTAGATGCAAAAACAAAACAACGAATTCAAATGGCCGATGCCATTTACACTAAATCTAAAGAGCAAAATCATTTAACTGATATGAAAAAGACACTCCTATTCGCCATAGATCTCAAAACCGAAGAAATACTCGTTTCAGAAACTGAAAAAGGCAGCAATAAAGTACATCTCATCGAGCGAATTAAACGAGATAAAAATCAAATACTGTTTGATGCTGTTGTCACCTTAAATAGAATTGTAAATTCATCCGATTTTGATGTAGCAATTTTTAAGGCAATGGATAAAGTCTGCCAAATGGTCTACATCAAACATGCAGATAATAAATAGTCGAACACGCACAGAAAGAAAAACAGTGCCAATAATCTTGCTATAGAGTCTTGGATCATAGTTTTTTCACATTAAAGGCAGTATTTATAATTCAAGTAGAATTAACTCTTCAGCAAATCATCTTTTGGGAATAACTGGCTTACAAACTCAAATACCCCTCAATTCCCCCTTCCAAATGTTGGCATTGAAATCCTTTGGAATTTAATAATCGGCAGGCGATATAACTCTGTGTGCCATTGTAGCAGATGATGGTGTATCGAATCGTTGGGTCTAATTGGTCTATTTTCCCCAATAAATCGTCTAAGGGTAGATGAATTCCCCCGAAATTAAAATCATCCCATTCTCTTGGTGTGCGAATGTCCAAAATGTGTAATTGAGGTAGGGTTTCTTTAAATGTTAAGGGTTTAATTATGTTCATTTAAATGTTAATTGTATGTTATTATAACCTATTATCTTTTGTGTCCCCTGTCGTGAGAGCCTCAACTATCAGTCTTTTACCTAATTGTCTATTACCTATTGCCTAAAACCTTTTACCTATTAATTTTTACCTAATACCTATTACCTATTTCCCAAATTCCTCTTACCTATTACCCCTTCTCACCCCAACTTCATTCTTTTAAATATCAAATAGAGAAAAGTCTAAAAAATAAATCAGTTAATTGATGAAAAATATAAGTCGTCAATTAGCAATAACGTTGTCCTTTTTTTATGGGGAATGGGGCCCCTTACCCCCTGCAATTTAATGGTTTAAAAGTTCAGTTGTTTGATAAAATTATTTGGGTTGATTACCGTTTGATCATGGTAGTGTTTTTAACTGTAACCTATTGCCGATAAATGCGAATTAAGAGTTAAAATCCTTTTGAACAAATAATTCATTAATAGAAAATGGATTCAATAATCTTTGTGGTTAACCGGTCATTTTAACACGAAGAAGGAACAAAGTTTTTTCATATTTTACATCTTCATTTAGCGCATTAGGCATCGATACTTCAACAAACTCAGTAACCATACTTCAAGTCGCGCAGCAAACGGTCTATTACCTAATACCTTTTACCCAGCACCTCATACCATCAAATCGCCATCAAATTACAACCCCTCATTTCCGAGTTATCAAATCGGCCCAACACTTTAAATTGTATCCCATCTTCTTCAAGGGAGCCTAAATCTTTGGTTTCTATGAATGAACATGAATCGATATTGGCTAAATCAATGACTTTAATGCCCCCAACTTTATTTGCTTGTGTGATAATGGCTAAGGGGTCGGCAACTTCTCTGAGTAAAATTCGCATGCTGATACCCGGACTAAAAATTCCTTTATCTGTCGCATAAGCCTGGGAAAATAATTCGGTCATTCCATATTCAGATGCTATTTGGGTGGTCCCCATGTTTTCACTCATGAATTCATGCACCCTATCTCGAATCCATTCCTCCCTCCTCCCTTTCATTCCGCCCGTTTCCATGATCATAATTCGACCATCTTTCATGGCCTCCCTCCAAAATCCGAAATCCTGTCCAGAATCTATCCAATCCAATAAGCCAAACGTAACTCCAATTAACCAAATCTTCTTATCTGTTTCTAATGCCTTTTTGATATTTTTTGTCAACTCTTCATATTGATTTAAATAAAATCCCGATAGATTTGAACCCGATTCTTTGATGAAAAAATCCATCATAAATACCAACGAAGAACTGTTCCTTTCCAAATAAGAAGGCAATAAAGCAAAAATGTGAAATTGCTTCAATGGACCGTATTTTTCTTCAAAAATTCGTTTAGCTATTTTTTGGTAAAATACCGGATCACAAACCGGATGTTTCGATGGAATTTGTCCGGTAGTCCCTGAACTCTCAAAGTTGAACAAGACTTTTCCATTCCCTGTTTGGACTTGATGATTTTTGAAAAGTTCAATTGGTAAAAAGGGAATCTGACTTATTTGATGAATATCCTGCACATCGATTTTCATCAATTGTACATATTGACGATAAAGCGGATTGAATTCATATTGAAATCGAAAAACCTCTATTGCGATTGTTTCAAAATCACTTGCATGCATGTTTAGAACCTTGTTTTTCAATTCTATTTGAGCACTCTCCCACATGGATGAATCAAGTTGCATGCCTTTTATGTAAAATTTTGTACAAAATTAAAGCAAATCATTAACTTTACGGACTTTAATTTACCCTATTTCAACATGTTGAAACTAAGTACATTTATTTTTCTTATTGTAATTGCTCTCCTGGGCTTGGGGTCTTGTGTACAAGAACCGAGTTTCCCAGCGACTCCGGTCATTAAGTTCAATTCGATTCGCAAGATTGTAAAGACTTCATCAGATGGTTTAGGAGGTAAAATTAAAATTGATTCTGTCATCATGTCGGTCGATTTCCAAGATGGAGATGGCGATTTAGGTTTAACAGTTGCCCAAATCAAAGCTGACCCCAAATACAAAGATTTCAGCAATTTTATGGTGGATGTATTCATTCAAAAAAATGGAAAATTTGTCCCCATTACCTTTAGCCCTCGTTTAGGCGGTTTGGTGAATTTTCCTTTTTTGCCAAATCAAAAACCAGGACCTATTGAAGGTACTATCGACTATTCAACTCCTTTTGTTTATGCTTTTTACAAGGGATATTCGCCATTATTTACCGAAAAAAACGATACACTTAAATTTCAAATAAAAATTGTGGACAATGCTTTTAATGTGAGTAATACCATTGAAACAGCACCCATCATCATCTTTCAAGACTAAAAAACAACATGAAATTAACTACTTCAGCCTTCTTTGGCATTTGTCTTTATTTGACCATTCTGCAGCCTATTTCTGCTCAAAAGGAAATTACACTAGAAGACATTTGGAAAAACTATACCTTCCGTCAAAGGTCTATTCAAAACTTCAATTGGACTCGAGATGGACAGTCTTATACCGAATTAAAAGAAGGTAAAATTGTCAAATATTCCGTTGTTGATCCTCAAAAATCGGAAACTATTTTTGATCAAAACATCAATCTGACGGCTGATGGAAAGAAAATTGCCATGCAGGAATTTGCTTTCTCCAAGGATGAACAAAAAATTCTTATTTCAACTGAAATAGAATCCATTTACCGAAGATCGACCAAGGAAATCAATTATATTTTTGATATAAAAACTAAAAAATTAACCTTGTTGTCGAAAGGCGGAAAACAAATGCATGCTACTTTTTCACCTGATGGAAATCTAGTCGCATTTTCGAGGGACAATAACATGTTTTTAGTAAATTTAGCCACCAGCTCTGAAAAAGCGATCACCACTTCTGGTAAGTTCAATTCCATCATTCATGGAGTTTGCGATTGGGTTTATGAAGAAGAATTCTCTTTTTCGCAAGCTTTTGCTTGGTCGCCCGATAGCAAAAAAATTGCCTATTATACCTTTGATGAAACCAAAGTTCCAGAATACAACATGCAAATGTGGGGCGATCTATATCCAAAGGATTATCGTTTTAAATATCCTAAAGCGGGTGAAGCCAATTCAAATGTAACTCTATCGGTCTATCAATTGGAAAATAATAAAACAAATTTGGTAGATGCAGGTACAGAAAAAAATCAATATATCCCTCGTATGAAGTGGACAAAAGATCCGAACATCCTATCATTTATGCGATTGAATCGCTTGCAAAATCATTTGGATTTGATTCACTCAGATGTAAAGTCAGGGAAATCCACTGTCATTTATTCAGAGGATAGTAAGACTTCTTTGGAAATTGAATCTATTGGTAATGACTTAACTTATTTAAGCGATAATAAGCGAATGATTTTATCTTCTGAAAAATCAGGATTTAAGCATCTATATGTAGCAGATATTGCGACCGGAAAATTAACACCGATTACTCAGGGTAATTGGGAAATAGATGATTTCTACGGTTTTGATGAGAAAAGTCAAACTTTGTATTACAATGCTGCCGAAAAGTCGCCAATTAGTCGCCAAGTGTACCAAATTCAATTGGATGGTTCCAATAAAAAATTAATTTCTAGTGAATCAGGTACCAATTCTGCCAATTTTAGTCCCGATTATTCTTATGTAATTTTTAACCGTAGCTCGGCTAGAGAACCATTGACGATTACTTTGAAAACCACTCAAGGAAATCTTTTGCGTGTCTTGGAAGATAATGCCAAATTGAAACAACAGTTGAAAGATTATCAAGTATCTACGCGTGAATTTTTGGAAATTCCATTAGCAAATGGGGATCATTTGAATGCGTATTGCATCAAACCAGCCAACTTTGACCCAACGAAAAAATATCCTGTTTTAATGCACGTGTACGGCGGCCCAGGTAGTCAACAAGTATTGGACTCTTATCCTGGTACCGACCTATATTGGTATCAATTATTATTAAACAAAGGGTATTTGATTTATTGTGTAGATAACCGTGGAACTGGAGCAAGAGGCATCGATTTTGAGCGTATTACTTATCGTAATTTGGGTAAAATTGAAGTGCAAGATCAAATTTATTCAGCTCAATATTTGGGGAATTTGCCTTACGTAGATAAATCTAGAATTGGAATTTGGGGATGGAGCTATGGTGGATTTATGGCTGCGAATTGTTTGATGCAAGGAGCAGATGTATTTAAAGCTGCTATTTCAGTGGCGCCAGTTACCAATTGGAGATTTTACGATTCTATTTATACCGAACGTTATCAAGGTTTGCCACAAGATAATGCTTCCGGATATGATGACAATTCACCGGTATCGCATGTGAATAAATTGAAAGGTAATTTGTTGTTGGTGCATGGAACAGGCGACGATAACGTGCATTTTCAAAATGCTGTTTCTTTACAAGATGCCTTGATTAAAGCGAATAAACAATTTCAAAGTTTCTATTACCCAAATCGAAACCATGGAATTTCAGGCGGTAATACCCGTTTACATTTGTATCAAATGATGACAGATTTCTTATTGAAGAATTTATAATAATAAGGTAAAATTGCAATTTCGAGTTAGTTTTATCTAATTTTTAAACAAAATTGGCTAATTTTACTCTTTCAAATGAAGCCCTACGAATTTCGATTCGATAAATACTATTTTATGACCCTACACAGAGAAGGAAAAACTATTTTAATTAGCACATTAGTCATTGTTTTAACTATCAACGCTTTAATTGCCTATTTTTTTCCAGCAAATATCTATTTGAGAGAAAGTATAGTGGTAGTAACATCTTTATTTTTCTTAATTATTCTTCAATTTTTTAGGGTTCCCAAACGTATTACAGAAATCAATCCCAACCATATCATCGCTCCTGCCGATGGGAAAGTGGTAGTTATTGAAGAAACTGTTGAATCAGAATATTTCAAAGGTCCAAGACGCCAGGTGTCGATTTTTATGTCGCCATTCAATGTACACATCAATTTCAATCCTATTTCAGGAATTGTATCGTATTTCAAATATCACCCAGGTAAATATTTGGTGGCTTGGCATCCAAAATCGAGTACGGAAAACGAACGAACAACCTATGTGGTAAAACATGAAAATGGAACAGAAGTCTTATTTCGTCAAATCGCTGGTGCGCTCGCAAAACGTATTTGTTGGTACGCCAAAGAAGGAGAAGCTGTAACGCAAGGAACGGAATTTGGTTTTATCAAATTCGGAAGTCGTATCGATATTTTTCTTCCTTTAGATGCCAAAATATGCGTTCAATTGGGTGATAAGCCAGTCGGAGGAGAGACGGTGATTGCTACGATTTAATAGAAGAGAGTTATTAATTATTAGTTATTAGGTATTAGTTTTTGAAATTTTTAAATTAGGAACCTAATACCTAATACCTAATAATGTAAATTAAGGGTTAAAATATCCAATTTGCACTTTTCTTTTTACCGCTTTTGGCTTCGACTCAGCTCAGCCAATGCTAATTATTTTTTTTAGGACTTATAAATCAATTTGCGGTTAATCCGACGAAAGATTGGAACGAAGCGGTAGGCGGAGCTTTGATAATGCGCATGGGCGATGTGCGTCAGGGTCAAAGAAAATAGCCGAGAGCGAAGTGAAAATCGGTCAGCTTGCGGATTCTTCTTGGATTAACTGGCAGTAAATAAGTTTTTTTGTTTCTTTTTTTTTTAAAAAAGAAATGCCATGGAAAATAAATTAACCAATAAATAGCAATGCTATATGGAATGTTGAGATCTTAATGAATATTTTAACTCTTAATTCGCATTAATACCTAATACCTCAATTCCAGTTCTCCCAATTCTCCTCAATCAATCGAATAACCTTTTCTAATCCAATTTGGTCTATTTCTGAGAAATCGTTTAGTTGATCACTATCCAAATCAAAGACTAAAATGACATTGCCTTCAGAATCTTTAGCGGGCAAAACGATCTCCGATTTAGAGGCAGAGGCGCAAGCAATATGACCTGGAAATTCATCCACATTGGGTACAATGATGGTTTCTTGTGTCGAATACGCATGGCCGCAAACTCCTTTATGAAAGGGAATTCTGGTACAAGCCACTGGACCTTGAAAGGGACCCAAAACCAATTCTTTTCCTTTGTTCAAATAAAATCCAACCCAGAAAAATCCAAAAGTTTCATGAATAGCCGCCGCAATGTTGGCTAAATTGGCATATTTGTCTGTTTCTCCAGCCAACAAATGCTTAATTTGTGGAAAAAGTAATTGGTATTTTTCTTCCCTTGTCCCTTCGATTTTGATTAAATCTTCTGCCATTTAGGATGCACTAACTTGTTGAACAAAATATCTTTTTACCCACGATTCCGCAGCTAATTCTGGCCAATTATTTCGATAAAATTCCATATGAGGAATTAAGGGTGTTATTACCTTGCTGTCTGGAGTGATTTGCCCTTCTAGAACCGCTTTTTTTATGATAGGTAGCGCGTACATGTCTAGTTTATCTCCATCTACTACCGCTAATGTTCGGTCGAAAAAATCGATGTGTAATTCTGCCCCTAATTCTTTGAGCCATTTGGTAGAAGCGTCAATCGAACAACCAGATGCGGCATTGGCCGACTCATCTAATCCGATGATAACGACTTGATTGTATCGAATTTCAAAAGATCCTTTTAATCCTGCACCATGTGCATTCCATTCATGTATAGCCTGTGGTAAAAATGAAGAAATTTGGCTGTTTTCAGATTCCGAAAATGGTCTATTGCTTTGATATACCCAAATTCTAGCGTGAGATGGAAGTTCGTTGAAAGGGATATACATATATTATTTGTTTAATGACTGCTGAACTAATTCAGCTAAATCTACTACTTGGATTTGTTTATCATGCCCTGATTTATTCAAGCCATCTTGAAGCATTACCATGCAAAATGGACATGCTATCGCTACTTTATTGACACCCGATGCCACGATTTCCTCCGTTCTTCTAGCTTGCATGTCAATCTTACCTTCTTCGGGTTCTTTAAATACTTGAGCACCACCTGCACCGCAACATAAACCTTTGGTGCGGCAACTTTTTAGCTCTTTTACTTCTTTTTTTAAACCTTCAATAACGGCTCTCGGGGCTTCAAAGATACCATTTCCTCTGCCTAAATAGCAAGAATCATGAAAAGCAATTTCTTCTTTTGAAGAGTTATTGGTTTTTATTTGACCACTTTGCAATAATTCGGCCAATAATGTGCTGTGATGAATGACTTCATAATTCCCACCCAATGCTGGATATTCGTTTTTTAATGTATTGAAACAATGCGGACAGGCAGTGACAATTTTTTTGACTTGGTATAGATTCAGGGTCTGTATATTAGTTGCCGCTTGCATTTGAAACAAAAATTCATTTCCAGCTCTTCTTGCAGGATCACCCGTGCAAGCTTCTTCGGTTCCTAAAACAGCAAATTTGATTCCTGCCTCTTGTAAAATTTCACAAAATGCTCTGGTAACTTTCTTTTGTCTATCATCAAACGATCCAGCGCATCCTACCCAAAATAAGTATTCTGGACTTTCGCCTTTAGCGGCCCACTCGGCCATGGTGGTAATTTGTAATTCCATTATTTTTGAAATTTTTCTTTCTCCAATGCACGCATTTCTGACACGGTTAATTTACTTCCATCATGGCTCCATCCCGGAGGACCAAAGACATATAACCATGCGCTTTTAAAGGAATTAGCTTTCACTAAATCTTTGGCTATTTGTACCCATTCATAAAAAGCAATTTTAACTGGATTATAACTCTCAATTTGTGTGGTCAATCCATAACTCGGATGTTGCTCTTCTTTTTGAAAAGAACCAAACATGCGATCCCATATGATCAATACTCCACCATAGTTGGTATCCAAGTAGTTTAAATCTGTTCCATGGTGAACTCGATGGTGGGAGGGCGTATTGAAAATGTATTCAAACCACTTTGGCATTTTGTGAATGAATTCTGTGTGAATCCAATATTGGTACAATAAACTGACCTGTTGAAAGGTGATTAAAATCAAAGGATTAACTCCAATCAGTGGAAGCCAAAGATAAAAGACAAACATCCCAGAAATATTGGAGGTCCAAGTTTGCCTCAAGGCTGCCGCTAAATTATATTTAGGAGACGAATGATGCACAATGTGAGATGCCCAGAAATATCGAATTTCGTGTGACAGTCGGTGCATCCAATAATAGGTAAAATCTTCTGCCAAAAAGGTGAATACCCAAATAGGCCACCAATCAAATGCGAATTCCTGGAGTTTGAAATTCTCATAAACGTATAGAATACTGCCAAATCCAATGGCTTTGGTCAATATTCCGATTATTAAATTGCCGATACCTAAACTGATGGACGTTAATGAATCTTTTGCCTCAACAAATTTCCTCTTTTGTTTATAGGAAACATAAGATTCCCAAAGAACGGTTATTAAAAAAAAGGGGACCGCGTACAAAATAATATTTCTCATCTTAGTTGATTTTGACGGTTTCTTTCAAAAATTGAATACTCGCTTTTAATGGAATTTCAACATGTTCTCCTAATATTGGAGAGGTCATTACATGATAGCCTGATAAAGGAAATGCTTCTTCTTTTTTCAAATTTGACGGTGTGCCTAACAACGGATACATTTCTTTCATTGCTTTAACAGAAACCACGTTATCCTGATGCTCCTCATCCTTATAATAATAAGTTAAAAATACGGGACATTTAACTTCTTTAAATACTTCTTCCGTCATTTCATTCGTCAAGAAATTTTGCAAGGCAATGATGCCATCTACTTTGTAATGAAGACTCCAATATTGATCATGTAAAGGGTTTTTGGCAGGAATATCTCTAAATTCGCTTCCTAAAATCGCTTTGGCAATATGTTTTCCCCAAGGATTATCTAGCATCGTTGCATTGGGGTCAGCAACAGCAATGCATGGGCCATATAAAATCAATGCCTTGATTTCAGGATGCTTGCTTGCCAAAACCAATGATAAGGCTCCTCCAAAAGAGGTACCTAAAACGACCACCTCATCACCCAATTTTTTGGCCAAAGCATAGTAATTTTCTACACTCTCGTAAAAATCATCCGCTGTAATGTTCTCAAAAACATGGTCAGATGTTTTTTCACCATGACCTGCCACACGCGCTAAAACCAAATTGGCGCCATAGGCCTTGGCTAATTCGCGATGTACGGGATCGCCCTCCATTTGAGAAGCAGAAAATCCATGCACATAAAGAAATACGGTTTTGGTTTTCTTCGGATTCAGAGAATCAGCCCAAATGATTTTCCCTTCATTGTTGGCTTTTAAATTTGGATTTGCAGCCTCTTTATTCGCCAAATAGCTTTGAATTTGCGGTAGAGAATCAGGTATGTTTTTCCAAGTTACACCTCGGTCTAATTGGGGTTTTTCGGGACTTGGCCCTAAAAAGTACACTAAAATAAGTAGCGCAACAACAGCAAGGATTTTCTTCATATTAATTTTTTGCCCAATTTAAACGATCATTTGCATCGAATTTCCAGGGAGCTTGATTGGTTTCTATATTACTGAACATGGAATTCCAGGCTGCCGGAGCATCCGATAATTCCATGATTTGATACCTTCTTAATTCTAAAATAATATTAAGTGGCGAGAGCTCCATGGGACAAGCTTCTACACAAGCCATGCAAGAAGTACAAGCGCGTAATTCTTCCGGCTGTATATAATCTCCCAAAAGACTTTTGCCATCTTCTATCCATGCCCCTTTATTGGAAGTTAAACTTTTCCCAACTTCCTCCAAGCGATCTCGAGTATCCATCATGATTTTTCTAGGAGATAGCGCTCTGCCTGATTGGTTGGCAGGACATTGTTCCGTACATCGGCCACATTCTGTGCAACTGTATGCATCCAAAGCATGTTTCCAATTTAAATCTTTTACATCTTTTGCTCCAAACTTCATGTTTTCATTGACTTGAACATGTGGGTCAGTGGGCAATCCTAACATACTATTCACCTCATTGGTGATAGCAGGCATGTTGGCCATTTCTGCTGTTGGTTTCAAATTGGAAAAATAAGTAGCAGGGAAAGCTAAAAAAATGTGTAAATGTTTGGAGTGGGTAACATACAAGGCAAAACTCAAAATCCCTGCCATATGAAACCACCAAGCAAATCTTTCCAATACAATCAAAGTTCCAGTCGAAAGGTTTTCAAACAATGGAAGAAAGTTTTGCGAAATAACAAACGCTCCAACCGGCGAATAATGTTCTACTTGTCTACTTTGTAAAACTGCATCACTGGCATTCATGGTCCACAAAGCCATCATTAAGATTACTTCAATCAATAAAATAGTATAGGCATCTTGAATGGGAAAACCTTTAAGTTCTCGATGTTGATTGGCTTGTAAACGAGGTAAAGATAAAATGGCTCTTCGAGCAAAAAAGACGAGGCAAGCGACAAATACACCGAAGGAAAGTAATTCGAAAAAATTCAACATTAGGGGGTAAAATGTTCCCAAAATTGGAGCGAAAATCCGATGTGTTCCCGCTAATCCATCTATGATGATTTCCAAAATTTCAAGATTGATTAAAACAAACCCTATATAGATAAGAAAATGAAAAACGCCAACCAATGGTTTTTGGAACATCTTTTTTTGGCCAAAAGCCAATAAAAAAACACGCTTCCATCGCTCCGATGATTGATCGTTTAATTGCACGCGTTGCGTAAGATGAATACTGGCAGCAATTTGTTTAAATCGCTGAATAATTAGGTAAGACATACCTCCAAGCAATGCAATAAACGCTATTTGGGAAATAAGGGTGATCATATTGACATAGATAAATACATATCAAAATAGTGTGATTAGCATACTATTTTACAAGACTCAAATCTATTGATTTTTTTTGATGTATGGATAAAGTAAACTGATAATTTCTTGGAAATAGTTGGTAATTTTTTTTATTTAGAAAACTGAAATGATAAACCTAACTGCTATTTAATGTTTTCACGGAAAAATTTCCTCCTAAATGCTTGTCAGTTTTTGCTTTTGGCCACTCATTTTGACCGAAACGCTGTACTTTATCACTTCTAATAGAATTTTTTGAATTAATGAAATCACTCTAAAAAACTTAAAAAAATGAAAAAACTACTAAGCATCGCCTTCCTTTTATCTCTATTTTCGGTTCAAGCACAAGAATTACAAAAATCATTATTGTGGAAAATTTCTGGAAAAGGAATTGAAAAACCATCTTACATTTTTGGAACTATCCACATCACATGCGATGCGAAGTTAAGTCCAAAAGTCATGAACGCCCTGAAAAATACGGATCAATTATGCCTAGAAATGGATATGGATAATCCCAAGATGCAATCAGAAATGATGAGCGCTATGATGATGAAGAATGGAATGTCAATGAGCAAACTAGCTAGTAAAGAAGACTTTGAGTTGGTGGATGCTTACCTAAAAGAACAAATGGGTTATTCATTAAACATGTTAAATGGTTTCAAGCCATTTATTGTAAGTGCAATGTTTTATCCAAAACTAATAGATTGTAAAATGCAGTCGTATGAGGGGGAATTGATGAAGAGTAGCCAAGAACAAAAAAAGGAAATTATTGGATTAGAGACTGTTGAGGAGCAAATGGGTCTTTTTGATGTGATTCCTTATCAAGAACAAATGAATGAGCTCATCAAATCAGTAAGAAATAAATTAGTCAATGATAAAAAGGAACTCATCGAAGCTCTTAACGTGTATGAAAAAGAAGATTTAAATGGAATTATGCAAGTTTTTGAGAAATCGGAAAATGCAATGGTGGCAAAATACAATGATCAATTAGTAGACAATCGAAATCATAATTGGATTCCCAAAATAGAAAAGGAAATTGCGCTAAAGCCTACTTTTTTTGGTGTTGGCGCAGGCCATTTAGTAGGTAAAAATGGTGTCATTTTGCTTTTAAGAAAACAGGGCTATACAGTTGAGCCTGTATTTAACAATTAATTTTTAACCATTAACTAATTTTTCAAATGAAAAAGAACACAAAAACCATCATCGGATTTATTTTAGGAGTTGCCATCGGCATCTATTGTTACAAAGTTGTTTTCCCCGACCTTGTAAGCGGTTTTAGGGAAGGTTGGAATTCAGCAAAAAAAGAGCGAAGTAAGTAGTAGATCGTCTAATCTACTTGTATTAACTTTTAACTCAATACCTAACCACCAATATGCTCAAATCATTTTTTCAATTTTTAATTCATCCTGAAATAAAAGAGAATGACGGTGTTTTTACTTGGAAACATTTGAAAGCGATTTTCCTTGTTTACTTTGTCCGCCTTGTAATTACGGCCATACTTTGTGTAATTATCCGTTTAATAAATGGCGATCTGTTAAAAAGTACGTTGGTTTTGCTTAGATCTACTTTTTCAGGAGAAAACTATGTTCATCCTGTGTATATAGTTATTGTAGCACCTATTTTGGAAGAGTTGCAATTTCGGTTACCAATGGATTTGAAAAGGAATTCAATTTGTTTGGGACTCGCTATTTTTTTAGGGAATTTTATTTTGTATTTTTTAAATATCCCACTTTTTTATGACGATTTTCAGGTCTTAACGTTTTTAGAATTCCTTTTTACTTATGGTGTTTTGTTTTTTGTTTTTACTTGGATTCATAAAACTTACTTAGATAATTGGCGAATGGATATCCCCAATTATCTGGTATTTTATTTTTTATCCATTCTGTTCGCCATCATGCATTTATTCAATTATGTCCCTTTAGATACGAACTTATCATTCGAATATTTGAATCTTGTTTGCCTCTATTTTGTTGGCGCCATTGCACTAGGCTATCTAAGGTGTCATTACGGATTTTGGTGTGGAGTTTTGTTACATATATTATTTAATTTTTTATATATTTTTCGTTAAAATCATTACAAGAATGAATCCATTATTTTTTAAAAAATTATACAATAAATTTTCACCCTTTATCATTTCTGTCACATGCAGTGGCCTTTTTGTTAGTTGTGTTCAGTATGAACAACACAATGTACAAATTGGAGGGCACCATCATGTTTAAACTAACTATTTTGAGAAGAAAGTCAAGATAAAGTCGGATACGGTAAAGATGAAAGTGAAGAAATGAAATCGTATAATTCTGTCTTAATTTATATTTTTAGACTATTTGTCCTTGTTTTCATAGGTTGGTTTTTTGATCTTATCAATTACTATATCTATGGAAATATAGCTGGGCAAACTGGTGAATATGAATTAACTAAACTTAGGTTTTATAGTGCAGTTTTTATTGCTCCTTTTGTAGAAACCTACATATTTTGGATGGGTCCTATATTATTGTTCAAAAAATACATAAGCACCTCATATCGTTTTTTAATCTATTTTCTCTTTTCTATCATTTGGGCTTATTGGCATTATTATAATGTTGTTTATACCATTTCATTGTTACTCATGGCATTGTTTTATTGGTATATAAGGGAGAAGGATACATGGAGTAAATGGAAATATTTCTTTTACATATCTTCTTTACATTCCTTATATAATTTAATTGTTTCAATTACGAATTATGGCTTATTGGATAAATTTGATTTATTATTTAAATGATATCTTTTACCAACAACCTGATAATCTACTTTCACCTATTTCTTTTCTCAAATCCCTCTTTTAAATTTACACTCAATACCTAACCAAACAACTATGTACCACATTGGAGACCACATTGAAAATTTACTCATTATTCATTTCAATTTTTGATTTCTATGTAATTGGTTTTCTTTACCCATTTTACACTATAGAAATAGATTTTACCCTTTGTTTTTTTGAATAGCTTAATAAAATAATACTATTGAAGGGGCATTAAATAGCACATATTATTGTTGTATTAAATAAATTCGATAAATTTGTGTAAAATAGAGCATTATGTCGCACTTTTCATTACTTATTACGCAAATAAAAGAAAGAAGAGAAATGCTGAAGATTACCCAAGAAAGTTTGGCTGATCTATCCGGGGTTGGACTTCGAACCATTAAGCTATTGGAAGCTGGTAAAGCCAATCCAACCTACAAAACTTTACAAGAAATTACAGATGTGCTTGGAATGGAACTGGTTTTACAGGTTAAAAAGCTAAATGGTTTATGAGATCGGGACAGGTTTATTATAAAAATGAGTTGGCTGGAGAGCTGAGTCAACAGGATGATGGAAGCTTTATTTTTAGCTATGCTCTACAGTGGTTGAAGGATAGCAATAAGCCTTCCATAAGTTTGACCTTGCCAAAATCAAAAGTGGAATTCCAATCGGCAACATTATTCCCCTTTTTTTTTAATCTGATTCCAGAAGGGGTAAACAAGCGTTTGCTTTGTAGTAAAAAGCGTATCGATCAGGATGATTATTTTGGTATTTTACTGGAGATTGCTGGTGGCGATACCATTGGCGCAGTTAGGGTGATCAAAAAAAGTTGATATGAGTAAATTGGAAATTAACCGGTGTCCTGGAACGCTATCCTTGGGGTTTACAACTTATAGCCGAACCTGCATAAAACGTGTTTTTAATGGCAGTAAGGTAAATCATGTGTTGCCATATAATTCCTTGCTGTCTAATCTGAATAGTGATGGGTCATTTGAAGAGAATGCAAGTCGGATATCTATTTCAGGCGTGCAAGAAAAGTTTTCACTCATTCAATTAAAAAATAAAATACGATTAACGAAAGAAGGCGAAAATGGCACTCATATCTTGAAACCTATTCCAAATGGTTCTAAAAATGCGGATCAAATGCCTGCCAACGAGCATTTGACGATGCAAATAGCCCGTCAAGTTTTTGGAATTGAAACGGCGGAGAATGCCATTATCTTTTTTGGAAATGGGGACCCTGCCTACATCACCAAGCGTTTTGATGTGTTACCCGATGGACGCAAATGGGCCCAAGAAGATTTTGCCTCGCTTGCGGGTAAGAGTCCACAAACTCATGGAACAGATTATAAATACCAAGGTAGCTATTGGGACTTTTTTGAACTGATGCGAAAAAATTTACCAAGTTATAAAGTTGAATCGCTCAAATTATTCAAACTGTTGGTTTTCAATTATTTGTTTTCCAATGGAGATGCTCATTTAAAGAATTTTTCAGTGATTGAAACACCGCTTGGTGATTTCAAATTGAGTCCAGCTTATGACCTATTGAACAGTCGCATCCACATTGATGATAAAGATTTTGCGTTGGATGAGGGTTTAATCCAAGCTGCATTGGGACAGGGAAATGTTGCAACACAATTTCGAATGCTTGCCAACCAAGCAGGAATTCCCGAAAAACAAATAACTTCCATTTTGGCATTGATGGTTTCTAGAACGGATGATGTTAAGAAATTAATTGATGCGTCATTTTTAAAAGAAAGTATCCAAAGAAATTATTTACAATCTTATCAGATGAGATTAAAGAAACTTAATAAATGATGAATTATGAGTTATGAATTATGTGGTATTCTATATAATTCATAACTCATCATTCACACTTTCTATGTTTCTTTCGTCTGATTAATCATTAGTTCATTTATAAGTTTTAAAAAAGAATAAATATCGTTGGTTGAGCGCGGTTGCTGAGCCTCTCGAAGCATCGGAGCCAAAAGTGGTAAGAGTTTTGTAAAATGTAGCTTTCATCGCTAGCACAATTGAAAAAATACATCAGACAAATTTCAACAGATGCTATCGTCATTATTTCTTCCAATGTCATTGAACAATTAATGGCCTTTATGATGAAATGCTATTGATTGAAAATTAACAAGTTGTAAATATATGTCAAATAGAACTAAAAAAAATTCATATAAATAGGCAGTTTTGTCATAATATTTATTTTACTTAGCATATCTTAAATAAATTACCTTACCGCTAAATAAATGAATCCAAGCAACCACCTTACCCGAAAAGAACTAGAGGTGTTAAACCTTGCCCGTTTAGGTTATTCCAATAAAATCATTGCAGCCAAATTAGTCGTGGCCATCACCACAGTAAAAACGCATCGTAAAAATATCATGCAAAAGTTGGGTATCACCGGCAAAGCCGAAATGACACGGTACTTGTTAAATTTACCCCCCCCCTTAACATAAAATATTATAAAAATATCCTACTAAAATCCTACTTAGGTAGGATTTTTACAAGTAAATTTCCTTTTAGTTTTGCCATGTACTTGCAAGCACTGGTGAATACCGAAAAACCATTAATAGAGTAGGTGATTAATTTCTATTTTTAATAAAATGAAAAATTTTGAAAATCTAGGTTTTAACGAACTTGGCATAACAGAACAAATAAATGAATCAGGAGGCTATTTCTTAAGGCCAGCAGGTGGATATGGTAATTCAACAGTGCTTTCCATTGCTGCGGCTTCTGCAGATTATGTTTTAGATTTCTTTCAAGGTATACACGAAGGACTAACAAATGGACTTAATGATTACAAAAAAGCTAAAAAGTGGTAAAAAAAGTTGAACATATAAAAATTAATTATCATGGATTTTAAAATAATGTCTGATTGTGAAATGATTGAAATTGTTGGTGGTCATAAAGGTACGACCTACAACGTTGGGTATGCAATAGGTCAAACTCTGGCTTTGGGTGCTGCGTGTATGGATATTCTCTCTACAGCCCTTGGTTTTAAGCATTAACTTTTATTTTCCCAATGGGGTGATTGAGATTCCTCATTGGGAAATTTTATATATATCGATATGTTTTTTTTAAAACCTGGGGTTTCCAAAGATGATGGTGTTTTCACTTGGAAACATTTGAAAATGATTTTCACTATTTTATTTTTCTATTATTTAATTCAAGGTACTTTTTTTCTACTTCTTAAGTTAATCGATGGAAATCTTTTTGATCGAACTTTTGATTTACTTAAATCGACTTTTACAGGTGAAAATTATGTTCATCCGATGTATTTGGTAATCATTGCTCCAATTTTGGAAGAAATCCAATTTCGTTTGCCGATGGATTTGAAGAAGAGTTCAATTTGTATGGGTCTCGCTATTTTTTTAGGAAATTTGCTTATGTGGTCATTACATATTCCACTTTTTTATGACGAATTTCAAGTCTTAGCTCTTCTAGAATTCGTTTTTGTTTACAGTGTATTGTTTTATGTTTTTTCTTGGATTCATATAACTTTTTTATATAATTGGCGAATTAGTGTTTCCAATTATGTTATATTTTACTTTTTTTCTATACTTTTCGCCCTTATGCACTTGATTAATTACCTACCTCTTGAATTAAATTTGAGCTTTGAATACATAATTATTGTTTTTAGTCATTTTATAAGTGCTTGTTTATTTGGTTACTTAAGGTGTCAATATGGCTTTTGGAGTGGGGTTATCATGCATGGATTCGTGAATTATTTTTGAAGCTATTCTATCTGTATAATTTTACCAACAACCTGATAATCTACTTTCGCCTATTTTTTTTCTCAAATCCCTCTTTTAAATTTACACTCAATACCTAATCAAAATACTATGTACCACATTGGAGACGACATTGAAAACTCGGTTGAGAATCTCATTGCCAAAAATCGGGAAAATACACTTTCCATTTATTTAGTTTTTATCTTGGCTATTGCTGGCCTTCTTTTTTCACTGCCTTATATCTGGGTAGATATCAGTTCCCAAAGTCGGGGGATCATTCGCTCTGCTGATGAAAATGTACCCCTTATTTCATTGGTTAATGGGAAAATCACCTACCTCAATATCCACAATAACCAAACGGTTAAAAAGGGAGACACGCTTTTAATGATTAATCCAGAAGTGATTCAGTCGCAAGAAGGACTTAATCAAGATTTCAAAACCCAAACCATTCAATCCATTCAAGATTTAGATCAAATCAATCAGTCGCCTCAACCTGTGTTTACCCAACAAAACATCAAAGAGGATTATCAAAAATTTATCCAGCAAAAAACGGAATTGGAAAGTAAACTTTCTTTGGCGGACATCAACTTTCAAAGAAACAAGAAACTCTATGATGATCACGTGATTTCCACCTCGGATTATGAGCGTTTTGTCTATGATCTGACCTTTGCCAAAGATGCATTAAATAGCTTTTTACAACAGCAAAAATTCGCTTGGGAAAAGCAGAAAAAAGAATTAACAGACGCCTTAAAAAATTATCAAAACACCTTAGAAAAATTGCGCCTAGAAAAAAAGAATTACGTGCTGACCGCTCCAATTAGTGGTACAATTGTCAATTTTAAAGGATTCCAGGCCAATTCGTTTATAGGTGGAGCTTCTACTATTGCAGACATTTCACCCAATCATGGCTTATTGGTGGAATGCCAAGTCCAACCCAAAGATATTGGACTCATTCGGCATGGCCAGCGAGTCCGTTTTGAATTAGATGCCTTTAATTATAACCAATGGGGCTTCATTGATGGAGAAGTGATGGAGATGGATCAAAATGTGAGTATCCAAGATAAAGAAGTGTTTTTTAAAGTCCGGTGTCTGTTGAACGAAACGCATTTAAAGTTGAAAAATGGCTATAAAGCCAAAGTGGGAAAAGGCATGACGCTCACCGGTCGTTTTATTCTCAACCGCAGAAACTTGTATCAATTGTTGTTCGATAAAATTGACAATTGGTTAAATCCAAACCAACAAGCATCCAATTAATATGGCTTCTGTGAAAATTAAACAGCACGATATCAAGGATTGTGGTGCTGCTTGCTTGGCTTCCATCGGAAATCATTACCAAGTTAATTTGCCCATTGCTAAAATTCGTTTATTGGCTCAAACCGATTTACGAGGGACCAATGTATTGGGAATTGTTCAGGCGGCAGAGAAAATGGGTTTCTCCGCCAAAGGAGTAAAAGGGACGTTGGAGTCTATTCCCAAAATTCCTCTTCCCGCCATTGCTCATGTGGTATTAAAAAATCAACTACATCATTTTGTGGTGATCTATAAAGTCTCGAAAAAATACATAGAGGTAATGGATCCCGCTTTTGGGAAAATGGAAAAACACAGCTGGGATGATTTTAAGGAAATTTGGACAGGCGTATTGATATTGTTTGCGCCTAGCGAAGACTTTCAAAAATACAATGCAACGGTTTCGCCCTTTAAGCGCTTTTGGGATTTGGTTCAACCACACAAAAGTATATTGTTGCAATCCATTTTTGGTGCGATGCTCTTTACGGTGTTGGGACTTGCCATGTCCATTTATATTCAAAAAATCACCGATTACGTATTGGTGGATGGCAATAAAAACTTGTTGAATTTAATGAGTATTGGGATGTTGATAGTGGTTGGCTTACAAGCTTTTATTGGAAGCAAGAAAAGTATTTTAATGATGAAAACGGGGCAACTAATGGATGCTCAATTGATTTTGGGTTACTACAAACATCTACTTCATTTACCCCAACGGTTTTTTGACACCATGCGCATTGGTGAAATTACCTCAAGAATCAATGATGCCATTAAAATCCGAAATTTCATCAATGAAGTAGCCATAGAAATGGTTGTGAATGTCTTTGTTGTGATTTTTTCCTTCGCATTGATGTTTACCTATTATTGGAAACTTGCCTTGGTCATGCTGATTTTGATACCCTTTTACACAACGATTTATGTCATCATGAATCACCTTAATAAGAAAGTGGAAAGAACCATCATGGAAAATGCTGCCGACTTAGAAACGCAGTTGGTGGAGTCCGTTAATCATATTCGGACCATCAAGGAGTTTGGAGTGGAGGATTTTTCCAATTTAAAGACAGAAAATAGATTTGTTAAACTCTTATTTTCTGCCATGCAATCGGGATATAATGCTGTTTTTGCGGGAACATCCACTTCCTTTATTTCATCCCTTTTTACCATTATATTGATGTGGCTAGGAGCAGGTTTTGTCTTAGAAAGACAAATTACCCCTGGTGAATTATTTTCATTTTATGCTCTGATTGGCTATTTTACTTCGCCTGTTGCTTCTTTAATTGGAGCCAATAAATCCATTCAAAATGCATTGATTGCAGCAGATCGATTATTTGAAATCATGGATTTGGAGAGGGAGTCTACCGAAGATAAGTTTACACTTCATAAATATGATTTGGGAGATATCAAATTGGATCGTGTATCATTTTCTTATGGTAATCGAGTACAGGTTTTCAAGAATTTTAGTGCCTGCTTCAAAAAGAACGAAATGACGGCAATTGTAGGGGAAAGTGGAAGTGGGAAAACATCCTTATTTGCCATTCTACAAAATTTATACCCTCTTAACGATGGAAAAATCCATTTTGGCGAATATTCCTTGGATAGCATTCATTACCAAAGCTTACGAAATTTGATTGGAGTTGTACCTCAACAAGTAAGTCTGTTTTCGGGAAATGTGATCGAAAACATAGCATTGGGAGATTCCTTTCCTGATATTAAAAGGGTGTTAGGATTATGTCAAGAGCTGGGCATTTCTGAATTTATTGAAAAATTACCTGCCAATTATCAAACCCCTTTAGGTGAAAATGGAGCTATGTTATCGGGAGGCCAAAAACAACGCATTGCGATCGCTAGAGCATTGTACAAAAATCCAGAGGTATTGTTATTGGATGAAGCAACATCATCATTGGATTCGAATGCAGAGGCTATGATACATGAGGTGATCCATAATTTCAAAACTCAAAATAAAACAGTGATTACTATTGCACATCGATTGTCTACCATTGTCTTAGCTGACCATATTTTGGTGATGAAAGAAGGCCAAGTGATGGAAGCTGGGAATCATCAAGAATTGATCAACAGGAGGGGATTGTATTTTGAGATGTGGAATAAGCAAGTGGCTTAAATTATGGGCTAGATGCAAATCAAATTTAGGTATTAGTGATTAGTTATTAGTGTTTAGTTAGTAATGCGAATCAAGGGTTGAAACTTCTAATTAAAATGTCTTTGTAATGCAGCTCTTCGATTCGTAACAGCCTTTACAAACGTGGCTTCGATATTTCGACAGGCTCAGTAAAACCGAGCTCAGCCAAGGCTATTTATTCTTTTTTAGAACTAATAAATGAATTTGCGGTTAATTCGACGACAGAAAATTAACAAATGATGAATGATGAAATTAAAAAATAACTCATCATTCATCATTCAAAATTTTGCCACTGAATTTAAAGTACTTATTTTAATCCTTGATTAGCATTAGTAATTATTAGTCTTTAGTTTTTTACCTCGTACATCTTACACCATTCACTAATAACTGATATCTAATAATGCTATAAGAAAATACATTTGGCTTCGAGAACCCCAGTTATCAAATATAATTTAGATAGCAGGAGTATTTAATTCCGCCAAAGAGGAATCAATTTGATCTTGAGTTACTTCAAAATCCACCAATTTGCCATTTAAATATTGTTCGTAAGAACCAAGGTCGAAATTACCATGGCCACACAAGTTGAATAAAATTGTTTTGGAAACTCCTTCTGCCTCTGCTTGTTTCACTTGACGAATAACCTCCGCAATTCCATGTGTAGCTTCTGGAGCAGGGATGATACCTTCTGTTCTAGAGAATAATATTCCTGCCTCAAAACACTCATTTTGGTTGATGGCATCGGCCTCAATCAAGCCATCTTTTAATAATTGACTTACAATAGCACCGGCACCATGGTAACGTAATCCACCCGCGTGAATAGGAGAGGGAACAAAATTATGACCCAATGTATACATCGGAATCAAGGGAGTCATGCCGACCGTATCTCCAAAATCATAGCGAAATACTCCACGAGTCAGCTTTGGACAAGAGGTAGGTTCAACCGCAATGGCACGTGTTTTAGGGCCACCGTTTAGGTTATTTTGTAAGAAAGGAAAAGCAATTCCAGCGAAATTCGAGCCACCGCCAAATGGTGCAACGATGATGTCAGGATAATCGCCTGCTTTTTCCAATTGTTTCATTGATTCCAATCCGATGATGGTTTGGTGCATCAATACATGGTTTAATACGGAACCTAAGGCATATTTTGTATCTTCATTCATGGCAGCAATTTCCACTGCTTCTGAAATAGCAATACCAAGACTGCCAGGAGAATTCGGATCTTGAGCTAATATTTTTCTGCCAGCCTCCGTTAAATTGGTGGGAGATGCATGTACTTTTGAACCCCAAGTATTCATCATAATTTTTCGGTATGGCTTTCCTTCGTAGCTTACTTTCACCATAAAAACCTCGCATTCGATATCGAATAATTTACAGGCAAAACTCAACGCCGAACCCCATTGGCCAGCACCTGTTTCGGTTGAAATTTTCTTTACCCCCTCTTTGGCATTATAGTAAGCTTGAGGAATGGCAGTATTAGGTTTATGTGATCCAGCAGGACTTACTCCTTCATATTTATAATAAATTTTGCAATTGGTTTTTAAGGCTTTTTCTAATTCCAATGCACGAAACATCGGAGTAGGTCTCCAAATGGAATATAAATTTCGTACTTCATCTGGTATTTCTACCCATCTTTCTTGACTTACTTCTTGTTTGATTAATTCCATCGGAAACAATGGAGCCAAAGCTTCTGGACCTATGGGTTGTTGGGTTCCGGGATGTAAAGGTGGAAGCGGTTTGTTGGGCATATCTGCCACGATGTTATACCAATGAGTAGGTATTTCAGATTCATTTAACAGGATTTTTCTCGACTGTGCCATAGGTAGAAATAGATTAAATTAAGTTGTTTAGCAAATAGTTCTAAAAATTATTCGTAAAATACTAAAATGACCTAAAAAAACAAAAAAGACCTTCTTTGGAAGGTCTTTTGAGATAGCATTTTTTTAATCTATTTTTTTCTAAAAAATAATGAAATCGGTGTACCGTCCAATTTGAAAGCTTTTCGCATTTGATTTTCTAAATAACGTTCATAGCTTTCTTTGATATACTGAGGTAAATTACAGAAAAAGATAAATGTTGGATAAGGTGTTGAAACCTGCGTGCAATATTTGATTTTAATGTATTTTCCTTTCCAAGCTGGAGGCGGGTAACTTTGAATGACATCCAGCATGACATCGTTTAATTTCGAAGTTGTAATTTTCTGAGATCTATTTTGATATACCTCTAACATTAATTCAATGACCTGAAAAATACGTTTTTTCTCCATTACTGAAGTAAAAATGACAGGCATATAATTCAAAGGAGCCATACGATCTTTGATTGCCTTTTCAAGACGAATTGCAGTATTGGTGTCTTTAGCTACTAAATCCCATTTATTAATCATTAAAACAATGCCCTTCTTAGCTTTATCAGCCATGCTGACAATATTCATGTCTTGTGCTTCCAAGCCTGTATTGAAGTCAATGGTTGTCGCGTCTATTAAAATAATAGCTACATCACATTCTTCTAAGGCTTTTATGGATCGTAGAACAGAGTAATATTCGATATTATCATCAATTTTTGCTTTCCGACGAATACCTGCTGTATCAGTTATGATGAAATCTTTTCCATACAAGGTATAATGGTTTTGGATGGCATCTCTGGTAGTACCTGCAATATCTGTAACAATCGAACGATCATTACCCAATAGAGCATTCAAAAATGACGATTTACCTACATTGGGACGTCCTAAGATGGCTACTCTAGGTACGCCAGCTTCTGGGTTTTCGATCCCTTCTTCTTTAAAGTGAGATACCATGACATCCAACATATCCCCCGTACCACTACCGCTTTCTGCCGCTATGGGGAAAGGATCACCTAAGCCTAATTCATAAAATTCGGCAGCAGCAAAGGCTTTTTCATGTGTATCTGCTTTATTTGCAACCAAAAGCACGGGTTTTTTAGAACGACGCAATACTTTCGCAAAGTCCTTATCTAAATCTGTAAGGCCAGTAGAACAATCTACCACAAAAAGTAAAACGGCTGCTTCTTCCATAGCCATTTCCACTTGTTCACGAATGGCACCTTCAAATATATCATCTGAACCGTGCACATAACCACCTGTATCAATTACAGTAAAAAATTTACCTGTCCACTGACCGTAACCATAATGGCGATCTCTCGTAACGCCAGACATGTTGTCCATGATGGCTTTCTTTTGCTCAATTAAACGGTTAAACAAGGTAGATTTACCTACATTGGGACGACCGACAATAGCAATGATATTTGTTGACATTTCTTAAAAATTAATCGAGTGAATACCCGAATGAACGCAATTTGTCTGACTTTGCACGCCAATCTGGCTCCACTTTGACAAACTGCTCTAAAAATATTTTTTTACAAAAGAATTTTTCCAAATCTTCTCTTGCTTGAATACCCACCTTTTTCAGGTTTTCTCCTTTATGGCCAATGATAATGGCTCTTTGAGAAACACGCTCCACATAAATTTCTGATGCGATGCGAATGATATCTGGGCTTTCTTTAAAAGATGTTACTACAACCTCACAAGAGTAGGGGATCTCTTTTTTGTAGTTCAGAAAAATCTTTTCTCGAATAATTTCCGCTGCAAAGAATCGTTCAGATTTATCGGTTAATTCATCCTTATCAAAAAATGGAGGATGAACCGGTAAGTAATCGATCAAATAATGAAAAATTTGATCCAAATGAACTTGTTCTAATGCTGAAATTGGCAGGACTGGCTTGTTTGGAAATATTAATTCCCAATATTCAACGCATTCCTTTAGCTTTTCAGCAGAAACTAAATCGATTTTGTTTAATAAGACAATGATTGGAGTTTGAGTATGGTCTTTCCAACTTGTCAAAAAATCCAAATCTTCATAGGTGTCAAATACGTCTGTCACATATAAAACGACATCCGCGTCTTCCAATGAATTTTTCACAAAAGCCATCATCGACTTATGTAATTCATATTTAGGAAGAAGAACGCCAGGCGTATCCGAATATACAATTTGATAAGGTGTTCCTTCGTGTTCTCCATTCAACATGCCCATAATTCGATGGCGTGTTGTTTGAGCCTTTGAGCTTACAATGGATAGGCGCTCGCCAACCAATGCATTCATCAAAGTACTTTTACCTACGTTGGGCTTGCCAATTATGCTAATAAATCCGGCTTTATGTTCTTGGTTCATGTCTTCCTAATTCTTCAACAACTATTAGTTTTTGGAATTATTTACAAAGATACTTGTTTTTCCCGAAACATTCCTGCATATTTGCACTCCGATTTATATCGCGGGGTGGAGCAGTTGGTAGCTCGTTGGGCTCATAACCCAAAGGTCGTCAGTTCGAGTCTGGCCCCCGCTACTAGAAAGACCTTTTTACGAAGGTCTTTTTTTGTTTAAAGGTTTTCTAGCACCTTCGGCTCATATCTGTCAGCTGACGGACGTCTTTCGAGTCTGGCCCCCGCTAAAGAAAGACCTTTTTACGAAGGTCTTTTTTTGAGGTAACAGAAACTCTTAAAGCACTTTATTTTGTTTCTCTCACTATCAAAATTAACCTATCATTTGCGGTTAATCCGACGAAAGATTTGAGCGAAGCGGTAGGCGGAGCTTTGACAATGCGCATGAGGCAATGTGCGTCAGGGTCAAAGAAAATAGCCGAAAGCGTAGTGAAAATCGGTCAGTCGCTAGACTGATTCGTCTTGGATTAACTGGCAGAATTTAAATTTTTTTGTTTCTTTTTTTCTAAAAAAAAGAAATGCCATAGAAAAAAAAGAACCAACAAATTGCATTGTTGTCGAGAGAAAAAAAATTATAAAATATTATTAATACCTTCAACGTTTGAATTTGTTCTTTTTTTTTTAAGGTATTTATAATTTTGGGGATGCATGTTTGGCTCATATCCGTCAGCTGACGGACGTCTTTCGAGTCTGGCCCCCGCTAAAGAAAGACCATTTTACGAAGGTCTTTTTTTGAGGTAAAAGAACTCTTCAAGTACTTTATTTTGTTTCTCTCACTATCAAAATTAACCTATCATTTGCGGTTAATCCGACGAAAGATTTGAGCGAAGCGGTAGGCGGAGCTTTGACAATGCGCATGAGGCAATGTGCGTCAGGGTCAAAGAAAATAGCCGAAAGCGTAGTGAAAATCGCGCCGCTTGCGGATTCGTCTTGGATTAACTGGCAGAATTTAATTTTTTTTGTTTCTTTTTTTTCTAGAAAAAGAAATGCCATAGAAAAAAAAGAACCAACAAATTGCATTGTTGTCGAGAGAAAAAAAATTATAAAATTTTATTAATACCTTCAACGTTTGAATTTGTTCTTTTTTTTTAAGGTATTTATAATTTTGGGGATGCACTTTGGGCTCATATCCGTCAGCTGACGGACGTCTTTCGAGTCTGGTCCCCGCTAAAGAAAGACCTTTTTTTATGAATGGTTTAGTTAATTCTTTGACTCTTTGTGTTAAAAGGTTTTCAATAAATATGCATCAATGTTTTCTTTTGATTTTATAGGTTAACACTTAAATTTTACAGCTTTAGGGTAATTTTAGCCGCCCAATCTCTCCTTTAGATCCTACGCCAATTAAATATCCATTGATTTCAATAATATTATGATAACCATTTTCCCCTAAACTTTTCCAAGTATTAGTTTTCGGATTATAAATGGCAGTTTCACTAGGTCCTGTCATAATCCAAAAGGGTTTAGACCAAATTACTTTTTCGATATAAAAATTGGGTTGTGATTTGATTCTATTCCAAGATTTTCCTCCATCATTTGTTTCAAGTAGAGGAATTTTATTCTCGGTCATTTTTAAATAATTTCCTCCTGCAACAACTAGTTCTTTGCGGTTTTTTTCTCCCATGCTAAAGAACCCACTCGAAGAGTCTGCTTCAACTTCTTGTGATTTTATTTTCCAATTTTGCAAATCACCTTTTTGACTTTGAATTATTCGGGCATATTGGGAACCTCCAGTAATCAAGGTAGCGATTTCATTATTGTAATGTAAACTACTTCCACTAGCCGCAAAGGCAGCTTCTCTGGGTAATAAGGACGGAAATTCATTTAATGAAATTGGTTGGAAATTTTCACCCTTCAGGTCGAAAGAATAAAATTGAAATTGTCCACCAACGGGATCTGAAACCAATAGACCTTTTTTACTTTTTTGATCAAATTGAATAGCATCAAAAAAGTAGCCGTTGCCATTTTGTTCAAATACAATTTCCCAATCTTTGCCACCATTACCACTTCTGAATATTTTTGCTTGTCCTGTTTCAGATGATCCAGCACTCATTGCTAATATGATGGTTGAATCTATTAAACAAATATCCCTGAAATCTAATTTTTCTGCCTTGTTAATTTTTTTAATCTCCCAGGTTTTACCTTGGTCTTTGGAGTGAATGATGGTACCTCCTGTACCAGATGCCCATAGATGGTTGTTGTATTTTTTCAATCCTCTAAAAGATACTTTTTCTTGAATATCAATTTTTTTCCATTGTGCATTTAGGCAGATAGGAATTACAATAAGTATTAATGTGATTATCTTTTTCATCATAAAAAAAGCCACTCTATTTGTAGAGTGGCTTTCAATTAAATTCTTACTTATTATTTATTAACTAAAATCTTACCTTGATATGATCTATCTCCAGTGCTAGATTTAATATTTAAAATATAAATACCTGAACCTAATGAACTTAAGTCAATTGGTAAGCTTTTTCCATTGGCTGTTTCAGAGTTCATTGTACCTGTATAAACCGCTCTTCCTACTAAATCATATACGGTAACACTTGCATTTTTCCATTCATCCAATAAGTCAATGTTAACTGTTCCGCTTGTTGGGTTTGGATAAACTGCAACTCCAGTAAAATCAGGATCACTTACAAAGGTATATTTAACGGTATTAGAGAAACATACAATGGGTGTGTTATCTACTGTAAAGGAATATTTTCTGCGTACTGAATAATCTCCATTACCATTGTTAGTAGCAGAAACCTTAATGTTGTTAGCAACACTAGTTTGTAGGGATGAACCTGCTTTCCATTGGAAATCACCTGGTGTTCCGTTTGTCCAGTCGCTTAATCCTTCTGATAGTAAACCGTAAGCACCTAATTTGCTAATTTTAGCACCTGCAAAATTTGGATTTGGAACAAAGCTTACTTTGATGCCCTCTGATTTTGGTGAATAACATCCGTTCTTATCCGTTTGGATAGAATAATAAGTTCCATTACTTGATATAGCAGCTAAATTAGCTGTTTTTGATAAAACAGACGATGATTCATTTTTGAACCATTCGTAAGCATATTTATCAGATGCGTTACTCACTGAGAATGCTACGGTAATTTGTTTATCGGTTTCATCTAATGCACAGTTCACTTTGTTTCCAGTGATGGCAATACTAGGTGCAACAGGACTAGTCCATTTCGAAATGGTGTATGCATCAGAACTTACAGACTCACATCCATTTCCGTCCGTAACAACCACTGAATACGTTCCTTCTGTTGTTACTGGGATAACTTTGGTTTTTACGACATTGTTCCATGTGTAAACAGCATCTCCTACCAAACTTGTGTTGGATGATTCTAATGTCAAATCAGACACAGGGAATTTGTAATCACAATAAGCATCCGCACCAGTTTTTCTGGTCACTACTGGTTTTTCTGGTCTTGTATATTTTGCAATCTCATAGGTAGCTGGTAGAGATACACACGAATTCTCATCTGTAACTGTTACACTGTATGTGCCTTCCGTTGTAACGGTTGAAGTTGCATCAGTCGATCCATTGCTCCAAGCGTAAATTGGAGAACCCACTAAACTTGTGTTACTAGATTGTAATGTCACGCTTGCAAATGGGATGGTATAATCACAATATGCATTCTTACCATTTACATTGGTGATGGTTGGTTTTTCTGGTCTAGTATATTTAACGATTTGATAAGATGCTTCAGGAGATACACAACCATTTTCATCTGTTAGTTTAACCGTGTAAGTCCCTTCTGTAGTAATGTTAGCTAAATTATCAGTAGATCCTGTGCTCCATAAGTATTTCGCTGTTCCAAATGTAGTATTACTAGACTCTAATGCGATGGCTTGGAATGGAATGTTATAATCACAATAAGCATCTTTGCCGTTTGTATTGGTAATGGTAGGTTTGCTTGGGCTGATGAATTTCGTTAACACAAACTTATCTGACGGTAATGAAACACATCCGTTACCATCTGTTAATATAACGGAATATTCTCCTTCTGTCATTGTTACATTGGATCCTTGTAATTGTTGGGTGTTACCTCCAATGCTATTGTTTCCAAATTTCCAAGCATAAACGGCATCCCCAGCTAAACTTGTATTGCTAGCCTCTAATGTTAAATCAACAGCTGGCAAGTTGTAATCGCAATAGCCATTAGAACCTGAAACTTTGCTAATAACGGGTTGTGCAGGTCTGCTGAAAGGGCTGATGGTGAATTCATCAGATACTGGCGCCACACAATTTGTGCCCAAGCTACTTTGCTTTAAGGAAACATAAGTTGCTTTGATAGTTCTGACATCATCTGCAATATTCAGAGTTGAACTAGTCTCACTATTTTGAACTCCATTTATATACCAAGTATAAGTATTTGGTTGAGTTAAGTCAGACACATTGGCAATCGCAACCGAACTATTTCCACCTGGACAAATATCTTTGTTTCCAGCAATACTTGGCTTTTCAATTTTGATGGCAGGTTTTAGTTCTCTATTGGTTGAAATATTGCTTGAAAAATCATAATTTCTTTCACATGCTGGAATTCCATTAGATAATTTTAACGAATATCTGCCAGGTGTATTTACTTGGATGTTTTTATTTCCTTTGCCCAAGTTATAGGCTGGTCCATTACCCGTATCAATACCCCAATACCAATCATAACCTCTTAAATCATAATTGCCATTCAATAATCCATGGGTTAAAGTAATAGACTCGTCTTCGCACAATTCCGCTGCAGATAAATTAGGTCTGTCTTTGAAATAAGCATAAGTAGTTAAATTGTTTGGCGCTGGGGCTGGAATAACGAAATTATCTGGGATTTTAGCATTTACCCCTGGTGTTAAACCTACAACTGTTGAATGCGATACCTCATCATAATATTGAATTTTACATTTAGCCAAATAAGTGGCCCCGGGTATAACATTACCCCCTGAAACATTTTTGATTGAATTATTGTTAATTGATTCCCAATAGCTATCTGCTCCAACACTTGAAGTGTTTGATGTCGAGTTTGGATGTACCCAAAATATTTCATTCGTAGGGCATCCCATGGTCGATAAGCGAACAATTAAATCTTGACCTGCATTGCAATTAGTATATTCTCCTATTGCAAAATTCGGATTGCCGACAGGATATTTATAAGTAGGGTTTGTTCTTTGGATGTAAATCTTTATTTTACCAGCAAGATGAGTAGATAATGGGGTTCCAAGATTCAATGAATCATTGCATTTGTAGGAGTATTCTACCCATTTTCTAGCATTACCACCTTCTCCTCCTATAGGTTGTGTATAATAGCTATTTCCAAGTGAATCAGCTAATAGATCTCTTGTAGGACCTGAACCTAAAAGCACATCACCTGTGATTGAACCATCCAATTTTTCTTGATTCCAATACCACATTGGACTGCTGCCAGCTGGACAACCTGAGATGGCAAATAATTGACCTTTGTCTTCAGGCCCAATAACAGTTGAATTGGCAGAGCCATTTATCAAAAGCTGCACAGGTCCGGGAATGTTTGTATTATCATTAGCCACCGCTAAAAAGCTAGCAGAAAGAATACCTTGAATGAAAAGTATTTTTAGTAATTTGTTCATCATTGTGTGACTTATTTGAGTAGATGATTGTACAATAATTGTTAATCAATAATTTGAGTACTAAATTAGAAAGATATTATGAAAGAAACAATATGTTTTTTTGGATTGTCGACTAATCAACGAATAATTATCAATTTTGTTATTATTCGGCATAAAATGTTTTAATAGTTTAATTATTCAGTATTTTTACATTTATATTCATCAAATTCAAAGTAAAATTAGTTTCATCTTTCATGGAAGAATTAAAACCTAAGTCGCTTAACTTTTTAGAAGAAATTATTCAAGAGGATTTGGCCGAAGGCAAGTTCAAAGAAGGAATACTTACCCGTTTTCCACCGGAACCCAATGGTTACCTTCATATTGGTCATGCCAAAAGTATCTGCCTAAATTTTGGTTTAGCACAAAAGTTTGGTGGGGCTACTAATTTACGTTTTGATGATACAAATCCCATTACGGAGGAAACAGAATATGTGGAATCTATTCGAAAAGATGTTTCTTGGTTAGGATTTCAATGGGCAGAGGAACTTTATACTTCTGACTATTTTGAACAATTGTATCAATTTGCCTTGGTTTTAATTGAAAAAGGATTGGCCTATGTGGATGATTCAAGTTCGGAAGAAATTGCCGCACAAAAAGGTTCTCCCACAGTGCCGGGAGAAAATAGTCCTTTTCGCAATCGGACCATAGCGGAGAATATGCAGCTTTTTACTCAAATGAGAGCTGGTGAATTTCCAGATGGAGCTAAAGTCTTACGTGCCAAAATAGATATGGCGCATCCCAATATGCATCTTCGGGATCCTTTGTTGTACCGTATTCGTCATGTGGAGCATCATCGAACTGGAAATGCATGGTGCATTTATCCTATGTATGATTTTGCGCATGGTCAAAGTGATTCCATTGAAAAAATCACCCATTCCATTTGTACCTTGGAATTTGATGTGCACCGCCCATTATATGATTGGTTTTTAGAAAAATTAGATATTTTCCCTTCTCATCAATATGAATTCGCCCGTTTGAATTTGTCTCATACGGTTATGAGTAAACGAAAATTGTTGCAATTAGTAAATGAAAAAGTGGTAAATGGTTGGGACGATCCTCGTATGCCAACTATCTCTGCTTTGAGAAGAAGAGGTTTTACTCCGGTTTCTATTCGTAATTTTTGCGAACGCATTGGTGTTGCAAAAAGAGACAATATGATTGATCTGAGTTTATTGGAATTTTGTATTCGTGAGGATTTGAATAAGTCGGCACATAGATACATGGCCGTTTTGGATCCAATCAAATTGGTGATTACCAATTACCCTGAAGGTAAAACTGAAGACCTTTTGGTGGAAAATAATCCAGAGGATCCCGAATCAGGAAAACGTATCGTTCCATTTTCCAAGGAATTGTATATCGAAGCGGAGGATTTTATGATTGATCCGCCTAAGAAATTTTTCCGGCTTGGACCAGGATTAATGGCTCGTTTGAAGGGCGCCTACATTGTTCAGGTAGAAGATTATATTTTGAACGAAGATGGTTCGGTGAAAGAAGTACATGCCAAATATTTCCCAGAAAGTAAATCCGGACAAGATACTTCCGGAATTAATGTCAAAGGAACGATTCACTGGGTGTCGATTCCTGATGCCCTGGAAGCAGAAGCTCGATTATTTGATCGTTTGTTGATCGTTGAGGATGCATCAGAATTAGGGGATGATTTTATGAAATTCATCAATCCTGAATCGCTTCAAATTTTAGAGAAAATTTACATTGAACCGGCTCTGAAAAATGTCGAAATTGGACAAGCCTTGCAATTTATTCGCAAAGGATATTATTGCTTGGATACAGACTCAAGCCCAGAAAAATTAGTGTTTAATCGTACAGTGACTTTAAAAGACACCTGGGCGAAGAATAATCATTGATGTAGAGAAGGAAGAAAAGAGGAAAGAGAAAAGAGGAGAGAGAAAAGAGAAGAGAGAAAACCTATTACCTATTACCTTTTATCTATTACCTCATAGCTATTTCTTAAACAAGGATTCCACAAAGGTTTTCTTGTTGAATACCTGTAAATCCGCGATTTTTTCTCCAACGCCAATGTATTTAACAGGGATTTTGAATTGTTCTGAAATTCCAATAACCACACCTCCTTTGGCAGTTCCATCTAGTTTGGTAATGGCCAAAGAACTTACTTCAGTGGCTTTGGTAAATTCTTGTGCTTGAATAAAGGCATTTTGGCCGGTTGATCCATCCAAAACCAATAGAACTTCGTGTGGTGCTTCTGGTATGAATTTCTGAATTACTCGTTTGATTTTGGTTAATTCAGTCATTAAATTAACCTTTGTATGAAGACGGCCCGCTGTATCAATGATAACAATATCAGCCTCCATTTCAACGGCTTTTTTTACCGTATCAAAGGCTACCGCCGCTGGATCTGTATTCATTCCATGGTCTATTACTGGAATTCCTACCCGTTCACCCCAAAGTTTCAATTGATCTACGGCCGCTGCACGAAAGGTGTCAGCTGCGCCTAAAACCACTTTTAATCCATTTTGGTGAAACTGAGAAGCCAATTTGCCGATAGTTGTTGTTTTGCCTACGCCATTTACTCCAACTACCATGATCACATAGGGTTTTTGCTTCGGTTCAGCAAAAGCATTATCCAAATCTGTCGAATGATTTTCCTCTAGAAGGGCGGCAATTTCCTCCCTCAAAACCACATCTAGCTCCTCCGTAGAAACGAATTTATCCCGCTCAACACGTCTTTCAATACGCTCAATAATTTTTAAAGTGGTTGGTACGCCTACATCTGAACTGAGTAGAATTTCTTCCAAATTGTCCAATATTTCATCATCTACCTTAGATTTTCCTAAGACAGCCCGACCCATTTTACTTAAAAAACCGTCCTTGGTTTTTTCCAATCCTTTCTCCAATGCTTCTAGCTCGGCTTGCTCTTGGGGCTCAGGTTTCTTTTTGAAAAAGTCGAATAATCCCATAATGAAGGATGAATATATTTGTAGAAAATGATTTAATAAAAAAAGTCCCTTCAAGAAGGGACTTCAATATGTAAGCAAAAACCAAAAAATGGGATTGAAAAATACTAGTTTTTCAATGCTGCATTCACATCATCTTGAAGAATGATTTCTTCTTTGAAGGTATATGCTCCTGTGTTTGGATTTTTAACCGCCTTAATGATTTTAGCGTACTTAACGCCACCTTCTTTCTTTAGTGTTGCAACTACTTTCTTTGCCATGATTCCTTGGTATTAAACCTATTTAATTTCTTTATGTAAAGTAACTTTTTTCAATACTGGATTGTATTTTTTTAACTCAATACGAGCCGTTGTATTCTTACGATTTTTTGTCGTGATGTAACGAGACATTCCCGGTACGCCTGACTCTTTGTGCTCCGTGCATTCTAAAATTACTTGAATGCGATTTCCTTTCTTTGCCATAATAGATAAATCTTTTAACGTCTCTTTTTGAAACGGAATGCAAAGATATAAGAATTATTTTTTGCTACAAATATTTATCCTAAAATAATTTATTAAATTAAAGCTAATTCGCAATTCCCTTTTTTTATCATGATTAAATTTAGCATTTTTGTTTAATGAAGTCCCAACAATACCATTTTCTTCCTGAAAATTTTGCCAATTCAGATCCCAACAAATACCAAGTGGAAGGTCTGAAATCGGAGGAAATGATAATTTCCATTGGACCACAACACCCTTCCACACACGGTGTTTTGCGTTTAGAAGTGGTTTCTGATGGTGAATTGGTCGTCGATGTTGTTCCTCATTTAGGTTATTTACACCGTTGTTTTGAAAAGCATGCTGAAGCTTTGCCATTCAATCAAATCATACCTTATGTGGATCGATTGGATTATATGGCTGCCATGAATTCCGAACATGCCTATGTCATGGGAGTGGAAAAATTGTTGAATTTAGAAGGCCAATTGCCCAAAAGAATTGAATATATCCGAGTGTTGGTTGCCGAGTTGAATCGAATTGCTTCCCATTTTGTGGCCATTGGAACTTATGGATTAGATATAGGTGCTTACACGCCTTTTTTGTGGTTAATGCGTGATCGAGAACATATTCAACGCTTGTTGGAATGGCTTTCGGGTGCAAGAATGTTGTATAATTATATTTGGGTCGGAGGTTTGTTTTATGATTTGCCTGTAGGCTTTGAAGAAAAAACAGCTGAATTAGTGCCCATTTTGAAAAATACCATCAAGGAAGTCATTGCTTTGGTGGAAGATAATACCATTTTTATTAAAAGAACAGCTAACATTGGGGTATTGCCGATGGATTTAGCCATCAATTATGGATGTACCGGACCCGTTTTGAGAGGTTCTGGGTTGGAATATGATTTGCGAAAAGTGGATGCCTATTCCGTATATCCAGAAATTGAATTTTCTGTACCTGTCGGAAAAGGAAAAATGGGGTCATTGGGCGACTGTTGGGATAGAAATCACGTTCGTATTAAAGAATGTGAGGAATCAATTAAAATCATTGAGGCTTGTTTGGTACAATTAACGGGTGACCATCGAAGAACCAGAACGTTTAATCCCCAAGAATTTGTCCCCAAAAAAATACGGCCTGCTGCCAAAGATTTGTATGTCCGTGCAGAAAATCCGAAAGGCGAATTAGGTTTCTTCTTTAGAACGGATGGTAGGTCGGATATTCCTCAACGCTTAAAAGTACGTGCTTGCTCTTTCCATCATTTATCCGTGATTCCAACCTTAGCAAAAGGGGCTTATTTAGCTGATTTAGTCGCTATCATTGGTTCTATGGATTTGGTCATGGGAGAAGTGGATCGATAACATTATATCATGATAAAACAATTTTTACCTGCTCTGGAAGACGAAGTTAAACAATTGGATTTGGGAGAAAACCCCATTGAATTGTATGAGCCAATCCGTTATCTAATGGCACTCGGTGGCAAAAGAATGCGACCTGTGTTGAGTTTATTGGCCTATTCTTTATTCAAAAACAATTGGCAAAATGCCATTCGTCCTTCTTTGTCCATTGAGATTTTTCACAATTTCACGTTGATGCATGATGATATCATGGACAAGGCGCCGATTCGAAGAGGGAAACAAACCGTACATGAAAAATGGAACGATAATATTGCCATTCTTTCCGGGGATGTGATGCTGGTGAAGGCTTATGATTATCTGAATGATGCCAAAAATATTTCTCTTGCCGATTTTCAGTATATCTTACAACGTTTCAATAAGACCGCAGCGGAGGTTTGTGAAGGTCAGCAATTGGATATGAATTTTGAAACCAGGGAACAAGTTACTTTGCCTGAATACATTGAGATGATTCGATTAAAAACCTCTGTTTTGGTTGGATTTTCCATGGAATTAGGTGCATTGTTGGCAGGGGCTTCTAGGGAGTTGTCTACTCAGCTTTATCAAATTGGTGAATTAGTTGGTTTAGGTTTTCAGCTCAAAGATGATTTGTTGGATGTTTACGGTGACCCTGTCAAATTTGGCAAACAGGTTGGTGGGGATATTTTAGCGAACAAAAAAACCTATTTGTTGATAAATGCATTAGAAAAAGCTCAAGGGAAACAGTCAGTTGAATTGCAAGATTGGTTATCTCAAACGCAACCTGATCCGCAAGCAAAAGTGGCCGCCATCACACAGATTTATAATTCCTTGTCCATCCATCAACAAACCTCTGAGGAAATTCAATCTTATTTTGATCAAGCATTTGAACGAATGACAGCTCTGGATATCTCAGAAGATAGAAAATTAAGTCTGCTGAACTTTATGTCGGGGTTGGTTGATCGAGAAGTTTAATGTAGATTTGTGACTATTAACGAGCTTCGAATAGAAGCTTTTTGTTTTATGTGGAACTCCATCAGTTTTTTTATTATTCTTGTCAGTATTGCCATCTCATTTATTGCTTTTAGAAGCGACGATTGGATGTCTAAAATGACCATGAATCCGTACCGAATTGCCAATAAGAAAGAATACTGGCGATTTATAACCTCCGGATTCATCCATGCTGATTTTACGCATTTGTTCTTTAACATGTTTTCCTTCTTTTTCTTTGGACTGCAGTTGGAACAAATTTTCATGATTTTATTTCCCAACGTCGGGAATGTGTTATACGTTTTTTTCTATCTATTAGCCATTGTTGTAGCTGATTTGCCTACTTATTTCAAACAAATTAAAAATCCTTATTATAATTCATTAGGAGCTTCTGGTGCGGTTTCTGCTGTGATTTTTGCTGGAATATTGTTTTTCCCAGTGGAGAAAATTTACCTTTTTGGAGTGATTGGAATTCCGGGTTTTATCTATGCAGGTTTATTTACTTGGTATTCCATTGCCATGGATAAGCGTGGAGGTGGTTTTGTGAATCATTCAGCACATTTGTATGGGGGACTTTTTGGATTGGCTTTTATGACTATTTTGTATCCATCTGCTTGGATTACGTTTTTTCAACAAATTAAAACGATGATATGGTAGGCGGAATGAAAAAAATTGCGATTCTTGGTTCGACAGGTTCCATCGGTACTCAAACTTTGGAAGTCATTGAACAGCATCCTTCTCTTTTTCAAGTGGAGGTTTTAACTGCTCAAAATAGTACAGATTTACTGATTGAACAAGCTTTGAAGTGGAATCCTGCCCATGTGGTGATCGGGAATGAAGATCAATACAGCAAAGTAAAGAACGCCTTAGCCTCTACTACTATAGAAGTTCATACAGGTGCCAAAAGTTTAGAGGATCTCGTGCAATTAGATTCGGTGGATGTCGTTTTAACAGCGCTCGTGGGTTATGCAGGATTATTACCGACTATCAAAGCCATTCAAGCGAAGAAAACCATTGCCTTAGCCAACAAAGAAACTTTGGTGGTAGCGGGCGCTTTAATAATGCCTTTGGCTGCCCAAAAAGGAGTTTCTATTTTACCAGTCGATTCAGAGCATTCTGCCATTTTCCAGTGTTTGATGGGAGAACAGCATAATCCGATTGAGAAAATTATTTTAACTGCCTCCGGTGGCCCATTTAGAGGATTTAAAAAGTCGGATTTGGCAAAAGTGAGTCGTGAACAAGCGCTTAAGCACCCAAATTGGTCGATGGGGGCCAAAATTACCATCGATTCAGCTAGTTTGATGAATAAAGGTTTGGAGGTCATTGAGGCAGCTTGGTTATTTGATTTAAAAGCTAGTCAGATTGATGTGGTGGTTCACCCGCAATCCATCGTTCATTCTTTGGTTCAATTTGAAGACAGCTCCATTAAAGCTCAATTAGGATTACCAGATATGAAACTGCCGATTCAATTTGCGTTGGCTTATCCGAATCGAATTTTGGCTAATTTTCCAAGATTTGATTTCAAAAATTACGCTAATTTAACATTTGAGGAAGCGGATACAGATACATTTAGGAATTTGGGTTTGGCTTTTCAAGCATTGGATAAGGGTGGAAATATGGCTTGCATGCTAAATGCAGCGAATGAAATTGCTGTTGAATCATTTTTGAAAAATGAAATTGGATTTTTAGAAATGTCAGATTTAAACGAATATTGCATGTCGGAGGGAACTTTTTTGAGCTCTCCAAGCTTAGATGACTATATTCAAACGGATAAATTAAGTAGAGAATTGGCGAAAGCCTGGGTAAAAAATAACAAGAATTAATAAATAGAAAGATCGCATGGAAGGTTTGATTATGGCTGGGCAATTGATTTTAGGATTGTCAATATTGGTTACACTACACGAATTTGGGCATTTTATTACTGCCAAATGGTTTAAAATGCGGGTAGAAAAGTTTTATCTTTTTTTCGATTTTTTATTTCCTATTCCTACCGTATTGAATTTTGCTTTGTTTAAAAAGAAAGTAGGAGATACGGAATATGGTTTAGGTTGGTTTCCTTTAGGAGGTTATGTTTCTATTTCAGGTATGATTGATGAAACGCAAGATGCGGAAACGTTATCTAAGGAACCAGAGCCTTGGGAATTCCGTGCAAAACCCGCTTGGCAACGCTTAATCGTTATGTTGGGTGGTGTGATCGTGAATGTCATTACAGGTGTTGTGATTTTTGTTTGTTTAACCTATTCGAACGGGAATAACTACATTTCTAAAAATGATTTGAATAAAAATGGGATCGTTGCGCTGGAATTAGGGAAGCAAATTGGATTAAAAACGGGAGATAAAATATTGAAAATAAATGGGGCCGACTTTAAAAGCGCTGCTGATTTAAGAGCATCCGATGTGCTTTTAGGAGACAATTCTTCCTACACTGTTTTGCGTGGAAATCAAGAAATTGTTGTAAAGATTCCTTCTAATTTCATTGAGAAATTGAGTGATAAAAAGGCGGCCTTTATTGAGCCTATGTCGAAATTCCGTGTTGCGGAAGTTGCAGCACCGAATCCTCCTTCATTATTGGACAAGCTTTTTGGTAGTAAATCGGAAGAAATGCTTCCTGCTTTAGCGGCAGGCTTAAAAGCTGGAGATTTTATTACTTCGGTCAATAATCAACCTATTCAATTTTATCACGAAGCAAAGGAGAAATTAGCTCAAGAAGCTGGAAAGCCTATTAAATTAGGAATCTTGCGAAATGGCAAAGCGGATACTTTGAGCATGGTGGTGGCGAATTCTGGTCAAATTGGATTCTTAGCAGAGATGTTATTGAAGCCTACCCATGAAGATTATACCTTTTCTGAAGCCGCTGGTATTGGTACTTCTCGCGCCTTTTCTGTGATTTCGGATAATATCCGTGGATTTAAGAAAATAGCCACAGGTGATGTATCTGCTTCGAAGGCATTAAGTGGCCCGATTGGTATCGCACAAATGTTTGGTGGTGTTTGGGATTGGAATCGTTTTTGGATGTTGACCGGATTATTATCAATGGCATTGGCTTTCATGAATATTCTGCCAATTCCAGCTTTAGATGGTGGACATGCTATATTTTTATTATACGAAATGATTACGGGTAAGCCTGCGTCTATTAAAGTGTTAGAACGCGCGCAACAAATTGGAATGATGATTTTGTTGGCTTTGATGGCCTATACTTTTGGTAACGATTTATTCAAAGCTTTCTTTTAAATTCATCGATGAATCATCTTTTTTTTAATACCATTATTCGAAAAGGATTATTCATCGGTTTTTTGTGCATCTGTTCATTTGAAGTTCTTGCTACTTCAAATTCAGAAATACACCCTTTTCATACTTCTGTAAGTGAATGTGTTTACAATGAAAAAGAGAAAGTTTGGGATCTTAGCATTCGCTTGTTTCAAGATGATTTTGAGCAAGCCTTGAGTGCATTTCAATCCAAAAAATTTCAATTTCAATTCGCTTCAGAGGCAGATGCCTTGTTGGAAGCTTACATTCGAAAAAATGTAGGCTTTCAAGTGAATAAAAAATTGCAAACCCCATATCGTTGGATTGGTTGGGAAACCCAGGGGGATGCTGTTTGGATCTATATAGAAATACCTACGGAAAGTGATTTTTCAGGAGTCTATTTTCAAAATAGTCTGCTTTGTGAAACCTTTTCTGACCAAACTAATTTATTACATGTTGCCAAAAAAGAGCAGAAACGGTCTTATTTATTTCAAAAAAATCAAGTTGTTCATCCACTATCTTGGTAAATAGGTATGACAACTTGTCTTGTGGCATACTTTTTGCCAATAAGTGGTTCCGTTAAAGCAAACGTGCAGAGAAATTTTAATATATGTGTCTATGAATAACCCAAATGACATTTTTAAGCATTTGAATTTATCCGATATGTCGGATTTTGAAAATATTGAATTAATACCCATCGGTTCTGAAGGAGTTAATCAAGATGACAAAATGAGCGTTTTGTCAGATGAACTTTCCATTCTACCCATTCGAAATATTGTTTTATTTCCTGGAATGGTGATTCCCATAACGGTTAGTCGCCAAAAATCTGTTCGTCTTGTAAAAAAAGCCTACAAGGGTGACCGTACGATTGGAGTTATTACGCAATCCAATAATTCCAAAGATGAACCCAAACCAGACGACTTATATAAAGTGGGAACGGTGGCACATATCGTTAAAATGTTTGTTTTGCCGGGTGGAAATACCACAATTATCGTTCAAGGCAGAAAGCGTTTTGAAGTGAAAGAATACGTCAAAACAGAACCAAATTTAGTTGCCAAAGTAGAATATTGGGAAGATAATTTCCCTAAAAAATTGAACAAGGAAAACAAAGCTTTGGTATCCACTTTGAAAGAATCCGCATTAAAGATTTTAAATCTGAATCCGGAAATTCCAAGAGAAGCTCAAATTGCGATCGATAATATCGAAACCTCTGCCTTTTTGGTTCACTTTTTATCTTCCAATATCAATGCTGAATTGAAGGATAAACAAGCTTTGTTGGAAACGAAAGATGGTATCGAACAAGCTACTCATTTGTTGGAATTTATGTTGAAAGACATCCAACATTTAGAATTGAAAAGAGAAATTCAGAGTAAAGCCTCTAGCGATATTGATCAACAACAAAGGGATTATTACATCCGTCAGCAAATCAAAGTGTTGCAAGAAGAATTGGGAGTTGAAAGTCCAGAGCAAGAATTGGATGGACTACGTTCCAAAGGGGCAAAAAAGAAATGGAGTAAAGAGGTGAATGACTTTTTCAACAAAGAATTAGCTAAGCTTCAACGAACCAACTCCATGTCGGCAGAATACCCGATGTTGATGAATTTTGTCGAATTATTGGTGGATTTGCCTTGGGCAGAATATACCAAAGACAATTTTGATCTTCAGAAAGCGAAACGAATTTTAGATGCTGATCATGCTGGATTAGAGAAAGTCAAGGAAAGAATCATCGAATATTTGGCTGTTTTGAAAATGAAAGGCGATATGAAGGCCCCTATTTTATGTCTTTATGGCCCTCCGGGGGTTGGTAAGACATCTTTGGGGCGTTCCATTGCCAAAGCGATTGGCCGTAAATATGTTCGGATGGCTTTAGGAGGCTTGCGAGATGAAGCTGAAATCAGGGGACATCGTAAAACCTATATCGGTGCTATGCCGGGGAAAGTCATTCAAAATATTAAAAAATCAGGTTCTTCCAATCCGGTATTTATTTTAGATGAAATTGATAAAGTAGGTTCTGACCACCGAGGTGATCCTTCTTCTGCTTTATTGGAAGTATTGGATCCAGAACAAAACAATAGCTTCATGGATAATTATTTGGAGGTTGAATATGATTTGTCGAAAGTTATGTTCATTGCTACTGCCAATAATTTAGATACCATTCATCCTGCTTTGAGAGACCGTATGGAAATCATAGAAGTGAGTGGTTATACCATTGAGGAGAAGGTCCAAATTGCCAAAAAGCACTTGTTGCCTAAACAAAAGAAAGAGCATGGTGTAGAAAAAGCGGTTTTTAATTTAAGTGATGCAGCTATTCAAAAATTGGTGGAAGGTTATACCCGTGAATCGGGTGTACGTAAATTGGAACAAGAAATTGGTCGCTTGGTTAGAAAAATCACCAAATCCATTGCGATGGATGAATCTTTCCCTTCGAAAGTGCAGCCAGCAGATGTGGTCCGCTTATTGGGACAAGAAATTTTTGACAAGGATACCTATGAAAGCAATGAATATGCTGGAGTTGTAACGGGTTTGGCATGGACACCGGTGGGAGGGGATATACTTTTCATTGAAACCTTGTTGAACAAAGGAAAGGGTCAATTGACGCTTTCGGGTCAATTAGGGGATGTGATGAAGGAATCTGCTATGGCGGCTTTGAGTTTCTTAAAGGCTCATTCTGATGATTTAGGAATCGATTATCGAGTGTTTGATCAATACAATTTACATATTCACGTTCCAGCAGGAGCGGTACCCAAAGATGGTCCTTCGGCAGGTATTACTATGTTGACAGCCATTGCTTCTGCCTTGACACAAAGAAGAGTAAAATCCAATTTGGCCATGACAGGCGAGATTACGTTGCGAGGAAAGGTCTTACCGGTAGGAGGAATCAAAGAAAAAATCTTAGCGGCCAAACGCGCGGGAATCAAGGAAATCATCATGTGCTACAAAAACCGCAAGGATGTGGAAGAAATTGAACCCAATTATATCTCTGACTTGACGTTCCATTATGTGGAAAATGCCAATGAAGTATTAAAAATTGCTCTGTTGGAAGAGAAAGTAAGTAATCCGGTTAACTTTGTTTTTCAGGAGGAAAAAGCGAAATAGGTAAAAGAAGAGAGAAAACTGGAAGAGAGAAGAGAAAAAATGGGAAGAGAGAAGAGAAAAAATGGGAAGAGAGAAAATGGGATTTTACTTGTTGTTATTTCTTTTCAATGTATGAATGCTTGCTACAATTATATTCAGCATTTCTTCAATTTCATTCAATAAATTATCCGATTGAAATTGATCCAAAAAATTTAATTCCTTAAGAAGTCGAATCCAATAACGAGATTCAAGAGCTACTTTGTGAACAATTGATAATTTGAAATTAAAATCATTTTTCGAAAATCCGCCAATTGCCTCTTCTAGATTTGCTCCAATGGAAGTAGAGGCCCTAATTAACTGTTTTGTAAGAATATACTCATTATCTCTTTTACTGATAATTCTGCAAATAGTAAAACAATTTATGGCGAAAATAAATGCCTTTTTTTGAAGAATATTTTCTCGTTTCATATCGGGTTATTTTTCCTCAAAATTGATAATTCGGAATTTATTCCAGAAATATTTTCTTGATAAAATTATCCAACTTACTTGTAAAAATATATCTTCCCGTTTTCTCTCTTCTCTCTTCTCTCTTCTCTCTTCTCTAAAATCTAATAACTATTTCCCTGTCAATCCAATTTCGTCAAAACTCGTATAAATCACCTCGCCTTGATCTAGGCAATATTGAACTAGTTTGATCACTTCTTTTTCGGCCATTGGACGCAGGCAGTCGACAATCATTTGTATGGATAATGATCCATTTTTAAGATAATTCAACAATAATATTCTTTCTTCTTCATTTCCTTCTGGAAATGCCTTCCCGGTACTTTCTTTTTTTCGTTGGATGCAGACATCGCAAATGCCACAATTTTGATCCAAATTTTCTCCAAAATAGGCCACGATTTGCCTGGTTCGGCAACTATTTTTTTGGCGAACGAAATGTTCAACAGCCTCTATTTTCAATAAGCTTTTATTCTTTTTGGTCAAATAATTCGACCAATTGATCGGTAAGTGTTGAATGCTAGCTCGAGGTGTTAGGAAGGAAATTTTGGGTAATCCATTTTGTTTGTCGTAATCCAATACCTCAAATTTTTCCAATAATGACAAGGATTTTTCCACCTCCGCAATGGGCATTTTCACCTGTTGAGAAATTTGAAATTCAGATATATTGGCAAAATCGGTATATAGGTTACCTCCATATAATCGCAAAAGAGCCTTTAAAATAGATTCAAATTTTTTGTTCCGAATTTGAAAATCATATAATTCGGTGGCGTTAATATTGATTTTGATTTTGGAAGATTGATTCGATGCTTCATTTAATAATATGAGTCCTTCACTTTCCAATACTTTCAATGCATAAAATGTTTCAGAACTTGGAAGTTGAAAGCGTTTGGCGAGTTCTTGCCAATTGAAATCATAGGTTGCAAATTCCGCACTTCCTTCTGCGACTTGTAGGTAATTACAAATGGCTTGATAGGTTCTTTTTAAAATATCAGCATCGGGGAAGGATTTTTCCCATTGTGCTTTTAATTCGATCAGATCTTTTTCTTCCAATAATACGGCTGCGTAAGCTTTTTTTTCATCTCTTCCCGCTCTACCAGCTTCTTGATAATAGGCTTCCAAGGAATCGGGTAAATCCATGTGTACCACCAAACGTACATTCGGTTTATCGATACCCATTCCAAAAGCATTGGTAGCCACGATACAGTCAATTTTTCCTTGAATCCAGTCGCTTTGTCTTTGACTTCTTGTTTTAGTGTCCAATCCAGCATGATAAAAATGGGCATTGATGCCATTTTTGCTCAAATGTTCTGCTATTTCTTGGGTTTTTCTTCTGTTTCTAGCGTAAACAATGGAAGATCCAGGGACACTTTGAAGCATTTTTAGTACTTTTTGGTCTTTATTTTCCTCCCAAATGACGGAATAGGATAGGTTGGCCCGACTAAAACTTTTCTGAAAAATTTGAGGTTTTTTTAGTTCTAGTTTTTGAATGATGTCCATCTTAACTTCTTCATTGGCGGAGGCAGTTAAAGCAATACACGGAACGAGCGGAAATAAATTTTTAAACGAACTAATTTCTAGGTATGGAGGACGGAAGTCGTAACCCCATTGTGAAATGCAATGTGCTTCATCGATTACCAAAAGTCCGATTTTCATCAATTTGGCTCGTTCAATGAATAATTCCGTTTTTAGTCTTTCTGGAGAAACATACAGGAATTTCGTTTTTCCGTAGATGCAATTGTCTAAAAGGATATCAATTTGACGGGCATGCATTCCAGAGTAAATGGCTACTGCCGAAATACCTCGTTTATTTAATTGTTCCACTTGGTCTTGCATCAAAGCAATTAAAGGCGAAATAACGATGCAAATTCCTTCTTTAGCCAAAGCGGGCACTTGAAAGCAAATGGATTTTCCCCCTCCGGTTGGCAATAGGGCTAAGGTATCATGGTTATCGATCACAGAAAGAATGATTTCTTCCTGCATTGGGCGGAATTGAGAATAACCCCAATTGTTTTTTAAAATCTGATGTATGCTCTCCATGAATATTCAAAGCTACCAAAAAAACTAATTGACTAGTAGGTAAAAAAAATAGAAATAAATAAACTGATAATCTTTTCTAAATAAAATTTGGTGTATATGGTCTTAAAAAACTATTTTTATGCTCAATCTCAATAATTATGCTGACAGAAAACGACAAAATTCAACTCGCTCAAAAAGGTATTAGTCAAGCTGAAATAAATCAGCAAATTGATTTTTTTAGAAATGGGTTTCCATGGATGAATTTAGGTAAAGCAGCCACTCCCAATGATGGTGTCTTGCAATTATCCTCAGCAGAGATTGAAAAGTATCAACAATTATTTGATCAAAAGAAATCAGAACTCTCTATTTTGAAAATGGTGCCTGCTTCGGGCGCTGCCACGAGGATGTTTAAATCCTTGTTTGAGCATTTAACAGAAGATAAAGAGAACAAGGAATCCAAAGTGTTTTTCGAGCGTATTAGTGAATTTGCTTTTGCTCCCGCATTGAAGAAGTTGTTGCCTGAATGGTCTACGGAAAAAGAAATTTTGGAAACTCTTTTGCTTTCTTATGGACTTGATTACGGTTCTTTACCCAAAGGATTGTTGGCTTTTCATTTTTATCCAGAAGGGCCTAGAACTCCTTTAGAGGAACATTTGGTGGAGGCGGCTGCTTATGCTTCCGATAGTAAAACCGCTAAATTGCATTTTACCGTTTCTCCGGAACATCGGTCCCGTTTTGAGACCTTGGTCGCTCAAGTGGTGCCAGCAATGCAAGAAAAATTTGGCATACAATTTAATATTTCCTTCTCTGAACAAAAACCTTCCACAGATACCGTTGCGGTTGATTTGAACAATGATTTATTCAGAGAATCGGATGGTGCTTTATTGTTTAGACCCGCGGGCCATGGTGCCTTGTTGGAAAATTTGAACGACTTAGATGCTGACATCATTTTTATCAAAAATATCGATAACGTCGTTCCAGATCATTTGAAGGAGCCAACCATTGTCTATAAAAAGGTGCTAGGGGGCTTATTGATTGAAATTTTGAGTAAAATCATTGAATTGATTTCGCGTTTACGTACAATTCCAACCGACGCTTCCATTGAGGAGGCAAAATCGTTTGCGGCACAATTTTTAGGAATGGAATTGGCAGATAATTTTGAATCCAAAACCTTATCAGAAAAAATAGATTTGTTATCCTCGGTATTGAATCGGCCTACCCGGATTTGTGGGGTGGTGAAGAATACGGGAGAACCCGGAGGTGGGCCATTTTGGTGCAAAGATATCGAAGGAAACAGCACTCTGCAGTTGGTTGAATCGGCGCAAGTGGATGCTTCGGATGCAAGTCAAATGTCAATTTTCACCGGATCAACGCATTTTAATCCCGTTGATTTGGTGTGTTCGTCTAGAGATATTCATGGCGAAAAATTTGATTTATTGCGTTATAGAGATATGTCGACAGGTTTTATTACCGAAAAAACCAAAGATGGCAGAAAATTAAAAGCACAAGAATTGCCAGGTTTGTGGAATGGCGCGATGGCTTATTGGAATACGATTTTTGTGGAAGTTCCCTTGGAAACATTTAATCCAGTGAAAACGGTCAATGATTTGCTGAGAGATTCGCACCAAAACTAAATAGGTTTTTGGCTTTATAAAAAAAGCACTATTTTTGTGGACTTTAAGAAATTAGAGTAAAGTATATAAATGCTTGATTACTCAAACCTTGTTTGGACTCCAGACAAGGTTTTTTGTTTGTTGGCAGTGAGGAAAGGTAAGATAAAGGAGATAAATTGATGGAACGAAAACATGTTCAATAAAAAATCCGTAAAAATTTAAATGTTTCAAAAATAAAATTAATTTTGAGAAACCAAGTGAACCTAACCTCTACTATTTCAACTAATGGAAAAAGTCTATTTTCAAAATAACAATGCCAACTTGCCGATAGAGCTCAATTTGAATAATGCAAATTTGGTGTCTATTTTGCCACAATTCGAAGACTCAGTTTTTCTTCCTTCCGGTACTATTGAAATGACCATAAGTACTCGAATTTTGGGTATCAAACTCGTAAAGGAAAAGCATATCATCGACATAAAGGAGGGGGTTAATAATGTATCTATTCAATTAGATGAAATTTTAGATAAGGTATATGGTCATCAAATAGGAGCTATTTGGTGTGGAATTCTACTTCTACAATCCACGATAAATTCTAAGAAAATAGCATTTAATTTTACCAATCTTTCCTATTATTTCAAAGATTTACTGTTTTTAATAGGTTTCTTTTCTTTGGTATTTTTTACCTCATCCTACCTTTATTTAAGTTTTCGGGATTACCACAGATATAAGAAATTGGCCCATATTTTTGTAGTGAGTAACTCGCGTTTGGCTGTACCTAGCGCGAACGAAGAATTGAACTTTTAGTATATTTATTTAACAATACGTAGAAACGATACCTTTAATAACAATTTCAACTTAACCTAAAACATGGAAAAAGTCTACTTCCAAAACCACACTAAATTGCCAATCCAAATCTATTCAGGCACTACCAAAGAAATAGCCATTAGTCCTTACTCAGAGGATTGGTTTAGGCTACCTGTTGGTACATCTGACATTCTTATTGACGCCACAATGGATGGCTATACGAGGAGAAGAGAAAGTCATAAAATTTTTGTAGGAGAGGGGGATAACCACGTGAATATTCGAACAGATAAGATTTTTGAAAAAAAACACACCATCATTTCTTTGGTTTGGGGTTTATTCTTTTTGATAAATTCGTTCATCCATCCTCCTCATTGGACCTTTCATTTAGGTTTTCTGACCATCGATTTCTATTACATCTACTGGACTTTTTTTATTTCCTTTTTTGGTTTTCATTGTTTTCAGGCCATGCGGATGTATAAAATGCTGAAAGAAATGCCTACCTTATTTAAACTTGAAGCGAATGCTTCCTCAATTTCTGAAACGGTGACTGAGGCTCTCGAAGCCACAAAATAATTGATTCAATAAATTCAACATCCTCTACCTAATTGCCAAACCATGGAAAAAGTCTATTTTCAAAATTATACCACGCAGCAGATTAATCTAAATATTGATAATAGGGAAATACATTTAGCTCCGCAATTTGAGGAATGGACTATTCTACCACAAGGACCTACAAATATCATTCTTACTTCTTATTTAGGTGGTTTTAAAAAGAAAAGGGAAACCTTTCAGATTGAAATTAAGGAGGGAACAAATTATGTCGATATTCTCATGGATGAGGAGGTACAAAAGTATTCACCTCGTCCAACTAACTTATTGACAATTATATTTCTTTTGAATGTCATTCCATCCTTTGTGAATGAGCACAAGCCTTTAATAGATATGCGTTTTTTTGTGTTTGACACCTTTCATTTGAGTTTAAGCATTGCAGTCATGATGGCATTTTCACAATTAAATTCTAACCTGAAAGCTCAACGAAGAATTCAACAATTATCAACTGTTTTTGTATTAGACGTTCATTCATCAAATTTGAGTAAATAAGCGGCTGTTTTTTCTTTTCTTTGTATAAAAATGAAATTTATGGCATTAGAGCAAACATGGCGTTGGTTTGGCCCCAACGATCCTGTCAAATTAAGTGATGTGCGTCAAGCAGGTGCTACAGGAATTGTTAGTGCCTTGCATCAAATTCCGAACGGTCAAGTTTGGGAACTAGCCGATATATTGGAAAGAAAAAGCATCATTGAAGCTGCTGGTTTAACATGGTCAGTGATTGAAAGTATTCCAATTCATGAAGATATCAAAACAAAAACGGGTAATTATAAGACTTATATAGAGAATTATAAGCAATCCATTCGAAATGTAGGCAAGGCAGGATTGAAAACCGTTTGTTATAATTTCATGCCGATATTGGATTGGACAAGAACAGATTTGGATTTTAGATTTCCAGACGGTTCCACAGGATTGCGATTTGATGCCGCCGAATTTGCTGCATTTGAATTATTTTTATTGAAGAGGCCAGGCGCAGAGGAGCATTATTCTGCTGAGCAAAAAGGTAGAGCCCAAAAATGGTTTGAACAATCGTCTACTGCACAACAAGAGAAGTTGATCCGAAATGTGATTGCTGGCCTTCCAGGTAGCGAAGAAAGTTTTACCTTAGTTTCTTTCCAAAAAGCTTTGGATACATATAAAGAAATCGGAGATGCTGAATTGAGACAGCATTTGTATGAATTTATTCGGGAAATTAGTCCTGTTGCTGAGGAGGAGGGTGTTAATTTATCCATTCATCCGGATGATCCACCTTATCCTATTTTGGGTTTACCTCGTGTGGTCAGTACGGAATCGGATGCGCAACAATTGTTGGCGGCATACGAAAGTCCTGTGAATGGTTTGTGTTTTTGCACGGGCAGCTATGGTGTTCGGGAAGACAATGATTTAGTGGGCATGGTGGAACGCTTAGGTGATCGAATTAATTTTATTCATTTAAGAGCTACTAGACGAGATGAGTTTGGTAATTTTCATGAAGCAGATCATTTGGATGGAGATGTGGATATGTTTGGAGTGATGAAAGCCTTGGTCATGCAACAGAAAAAAAGGGAGCAGGAGGGTAGAGCTGATTTAAGTATGCCATTTAGACCTGACCACGGACATCGAATGTTGGATGATTTACAAGAAGGCAAAAAAACAAATCCAGGTTATACCGCGATTGGTCGTTTGCGTGGCTTGGCAGAATTACGCGGTTTGGAAATGGGGATAAGGGGGATGTTGTAATTATGAGTGATGCGTGATGAATTATGAGTTATGGATTATAAGGCATGAATATATTGTAAACTATTAAGTCAATTTTTTACAATCATATTTCATAACTCATAATTCAATTTATCATGTTTTTTTATGGGAGAATACCTTCCCCTTACCCCCTGCAATTTACGGGTTAATAATTTCAGTTGTTTGATAAAATGCTTTTGATCCCACCGCCAAACATAGTGGGTTTTTAAAACGGAATTTTAGAGATTAGACATAAGTGCTTCAGGCCGGGTCCTGTTAATGCCGAACGAAGGAGTAATCCAGTTCGTTTAGAAAACAATAGTTAATAATGCGGATTATGGGGTAAAACCTCTAATTGAATTTTTTCGTGCTGCTGGTTGTAAAAAACATGATAAACATAGCCGCTATAAATCGACAGGCTCAATAACCCTACTGCGACAAGCTCAGTAACCGCGCACAGCCACCTTTGGCAATCACAAAAAAATTGTTTTGAAAGTTAACTAATCTTGTCTTTAATGGTTAATCCGACGAAAGATTTGAACGAAGTGGTAGGCGGAGCTTTGACAATGCGCATGGGGTATGTGCGTCAGAGTCAAAGAAAATAGCCGATAACGCAGTGAAAATCGATCAGTCAGCCGACTGATTCGTCTTGGATTAACTGGCAGAAAATGAGTTTTTTTGTTTCTTTTTTTCTAAAAAAAAGAAATGCCAAAGAAAAAGAATTAGCCATTAAATGGCAATGTTATATGGATTGTTGAGATATTAATGAATATGTTAACTCTTAATTCGCAATAGTTGATTTGAAATATCAGTTTCTAATTAGTTAATCTGATTTTCTTTTTTTAGGGGGACATGGGTCCCCTTACCCCCTGCAATTTACGGGTTAATAATTTCAGTTGTTTGATAAAATGCTTTTGATCCCACCGCCAAACATGAGGGTTTTTAAAACGGAATTTTAGAGACTTGATATATGTGCTTCAGGCAGGGTCCTGTTTATGCCGAACGCAGGAGTAATCCAGTTCGTTTAGAAAACAATAGTTAATAATGTGGATTATGGGGTAAAACTTCTAATTGAATTTTTTCGTGCTGCTGGTTGTAAAAAACATGATAAACATAGCCGCTATAAATCGATAGGCTCAATAACCCCCTACTGCGACAAGCTCAGTAACCGCGCTCAGCCACCTTTGGCAATCACAAAAAAATTGTTTTGAAGGTTAAATAATCTTGTCTTTAATGGTTAATCCGACGAAAGATTTGAACGAAGTGGTAGGCGGAGCTTTGACAATGCGCATGGGGTATGTGCGTCAGAGTCAAAGAAAATAGCCGATAACGCAGTGAAAATCGATCAGTCAGCCGACTGATTCGTCTTGGATTAACTGGCAGAAAATGAGTTTTTTTGTTTCTTTTTTTCTGAAAAAAAATGCCAAAGAAAAAGAATTAGCCAATAAATGGCAATGTTATATGGAATGTTGAGATATATAATGAATATGTTAAGTCTTAATTCGCATTAATTGATTTGAAATATCAGTTTCTAATTAGTTAATCTGATTTTCTTTTTTTAGGGGGACATGGGTCCCCTTACCCCCTGCAATTTACGGGTTAAAAAGTTCAAGTGTTTGATAATATTTCAGGTAATATCATTTTAGGAAATTTCTTTGTTTGTTCCAAAAATCTTTTTAACTTTGCACCCCCGTTCTTATGTGATTGTCGATTTAGGTCTGATTATCAGCATGAAAGGGATAAAAGAAATTTAAAATTTAAACGGTAATTATTTAAAATGCCAACTATTCAGCAATTAGTGCGCAAGGGCCGTGAGCAAATGACTTGGAAATCTAAGTCACCAGCTTTGGATTCTTGTCCACAAAGAAGAGGAGTTTGTACTCGTGTATACACGACAACTCCAAAGAAACCCAACTCGGCTATGCGTAAAGTAGCCCGTGTTCGTTTAACGAACCAAAAAGAAGTTAATGCTTACATTCCAGGTGAGGGTCACAACTTGCAAGAGCACTCAATCGTTTTGATTCGTGGTGGTCGTGTGAAGGATTTACCAGGTGTACGTTATCACATCATTCGTGGAGCCTTGGATACAGCCGGTGTTAGCGGTCGTTTACAATCTCGTTCGAAGTATGGTGCTAAGCGTCCAAAACCAGGTCAAGTAGCTGCTCCTACTAAAGGAAAGAAAAAGTAATTAATTATTATTAACTGAAAGATCCAGTATGCCTAGTTAGGGCAGAAGTTGGGTTGAATTTAAAAAATTAACAAAATGAGAAAGGCGAAACCAAAAAAACGCTATATTTTACCAGATCCTAAATTCAGGGATGTATTAGTAACCAAGTTTGTCAATAACTTAATGTACGACGGAAAAAAATCAGTGGCTTTCACGATTTTTTATGATGCGTTAGATAAAGTAGAGGAGCGTACAAAGGAAAATGGCTTAGAGACTTGGAAAAAAGCATTAAACAATGTAATGCCATCTGTAGAAGTAAAGAGTCGCCGTGTAGGTGGCGCTAACTTTCAGGTTCCAACCGAAGTGCGAGCTGAACGCAAAGTAGCGTTAGGAATGAAGTGGTTAATTTTATATGCTAGAAAGCGTGGAGACAAAACAATGATGGATCGCCTAGCGAACGAAATCATTGCAGCGGCGAAAGGTGAAGGAGCAGCAGTTAAGAAAAAAGATGATACTCACCGTATGGCGGAGGCGAACAAAGCGTTCTCTCACTTCCGTTTCTAGTTTGAATCAATTCTTGATTATAGTAAAAAAGGCTTCAGAAATGAAGCCTTTTTTTAGTTATTTGTTATTAGTTTTTAGTTATTAGTTTTTTTACTTACCTCTTAAATTTACCTACTACCTACTACCTTACCTCTCTACTTTCTCTATAGATTTGACTATTCTTGTTAAATTGTTTAGCTTTGAAGGCATTTCTAACAAATTGAATAAATATGATTTCCAAAAAGGCTAAATATGCTTTAAAAGCATTGAAGGTATTGGCGCAAGCGTATGATAAAGGACCTTTATTGATCTCACATATCGCTGAATCGGAAAATATTCCCAAAAAATTTTTAGAAGCTATATTACTCGAATTACGTAATCACGGAATTTTGCAGAGTCAAAAAGGCAAAGGCGGTGGATATTATTTACGAATTCCACCCGATCAAGTGACGTTTGCTAAGATTATTCGAATTGTTGATGGCCCCATTGCGCCTGCATTGTGTGTTTCCTTGCATTTTTATGGGAAATGTGACGATTGTGTGGACGAGGAAACATGTAAACTGCGGACCGTTTTGGCACAATGGAGAGACGCCAATTTATCGGTGCTAGAAAAAACTACATTGGATCAGTTGCTGTAGTTGAAGGGAGAATAGAGGAATACCTATTACCTATTACCTAAAAATGCCATTTATTGGATAATTTATTTTCCATGGCATTTCTTTTTTTAGAAAAAAAGAAACCTATTTTCTTCCAGTTAATCCAAGACGATTCAGTCAGCTGACTGACCGATTTTCACTACGCTTTCGGCTATTTTCTTTCACCCTGACGCACATCGCTCATGTGCATTGTCAAAGCTCCGCCTACCGCTTCGCTCAAATCTTTCGTCGGATTAACCGCAAATTCCTTTATAAGATCTAAAAATAAATAACGTTCGCTGATCTCGTTTACCGAGCCTGTCGATTCTGGTTACTGAGCTTGACGAAGTATCGAAGCCAAAAGCGGTAATTAAGAGATTAATCATTGGAAAATTCAACCCTTAAATCGCATTATTAGTGTTTGGTTATTAGTGTTTGGTATTTAATTTTTAACTTACCTATTACCTATTACCTATTACCTATTACCTATTACCTATTACCTATTACCTATTACCTATTACCTATTACCTATTACCTATTACCTATTACCTATTACCTATTACCTATTACCTATTACCTAT
>NZ_JBPXKA010000038.1:0-216 GCF_054558485.1 Aquirufa sp. ROCK2-A2 | reverse complement strand
CGATAGAATCTGGAATACCATCACCATCCGAATCTGTATCTAAATAATCTGGTGTACCATCACCATCTGTATCAACTGGAGTAGCTCCATTAGAACCTTTCTCAATTGAATCTGGGATACCATCACCGTCAGAATCTAAGTCTAAATAGTTTGGTGTACCATCGCCATCCGTATCTGTTGGTGTACATGGTGCAGTACCTGTACATCCCGCATCTT
>NZ_JBPXKA010000037.1:0-252 GCF_054558485.1 Aquirufa sp. ROCK2-A2 | reverse complement strand
GTGTACCATCGCCATCCGTATCTGTTGGTGTACATGGTGCAGTACCTGTACATCCCGCATCTTCGATAGAATCTGGAATACCATCACCATCCGAATCTGTATCTAAATAATCTGGTGTACCATCACCGTCTGTATCAACTGGAGTAGCTCCGTTAGAACCTTTCTCAATTGAATCTGGGATACCATCACCGTCAGAATCTAAGTCTAAATAGTTTGGTGTACCATCGCCATCCGTATCTGTTGGTGTACATG
>NZ_JBPXKA010000036.1:0-252 GCF_054558485.1 Aquirufa sp. ROCK2-A2 | reverse complement strand
CACCTTGGTGTCCTGCTTATTGGGAGTCAGCTCCTAAAAAGGCTGTTATTCAAAGTGGTTTAGTGATTAATACCGACTTTTTCTCTAATTCATATTTAGTTCCTTTAGGCATGCATTCTACCTTGCCTGCGCCACTACCAGGCATAGCAGGAGATAGTATTAGCTACTGCGTTGGAGCAGCATCTGCGCCACTTCAGGCAGAAGCGGTAAGCGGAGCGACATTGAATTGGTACAGCGATGCAACGGGCGGAA
>NZ_JBPXKA010000035.1:0-255 GCF_054558485.1 Aquirufa sp. ROCK2-A2 | reverse complement strand
CAAAGGGGATTTCTCCAGTCCCCCCCTACTCAGGATACTCCTACAATTAAATAAACTTACCATTACAGGGCTCTCACCTCCTACGGCCCGCCTTCCCAGACAGTTCATGTTCATTTATAAAATCGATATCGAAGTCCTACAACCCCAGTCTTGCCGCAACAACACTGGTTTGGGCTAATCCGCGTTCGCTCGCCACTACTTACGGAATCACTTTTGTTTTCTCTTCCTCTGCTTACTTAGATGTTTCAGTTCAGC
>NZ_JBPXKA010000034.1:0-255 GCF_054558485.1 Aquirufa sp. ROCK2-A2 | reverse complement strand
GCAGGTTTGCTCCTCGTCATTAGACGGGTACTAGATCTTCAATCTAGTGGGTTGCCCCATTCGGAAATCTTCGGATCGAAAGTCTTGTGCACTTCCCCGAAGCTTATCGCAGCTTAACACGTCCTTCGTCGCCTCCAAGAGCCTAGGCATCCCCCATACGCCCTTAATTCACTTACTATTGTATATCTCTATACTTAATTTGCTCTTACTCTTTACTTTTTTCTCACAATATGTCAAAGAACCTTGTGTATCCAT
>NZ_JBPXKA010000033.1:0-255 GCF_054558485.1 Aquirufa sp. ROCK2-A2 | reverse complement strand
ATTAACCGTACATCTCGAGATTATTTAATTTCTGAAAAATGTTTTCGTGATTACTAACGATGGCTGTGCGCTCTTAAAATGAAACATCCTTAATAGTCGGGTTGAATAATCTTTGTGTCTTTTGTGTTAAAAACAAATCCCTTCTTTAACTCAAAGGTGCCAATTACCTCCTTCCTTATTATCTCAACTTCCGATATCGCATTGCCAAAGTATCGAAGTCAAAAGCGGTAAAGGAAGAGATTAATCATTGGAAAT
>NZ_JBPXKA010000032.1:0-255 GCF_054558485.1 Aquirufa sp. ROCK2-A2 | reverse complement strand
GAAAGATTTGAGCGAAGCGGTAGGCGGAGCTTTGACAATGCGCATGGGCGATGTGCGTCAGGGTCAAAGAAAATAGCCGATAGCGTAGTGAAAATCGCGCCGCTTGCGGATTCGTCTTGGATTAACTGGGAGATTTTAAGTTTTTTTGTTTCTTTTTTTCTAAAAAAAAGAAATACCATGGAAAAAGAATTAGCCAGAAAATTGCATTGATAGGTAATAGGTAAAAGGTAATAGGTATTAGTGTTTAGTTATTAG
>NZ_JBPXKA010000031.1:0-256 GCF_054558485.1 Aquirufa sp. ROCK2-A2 | reverse complement strand
AAGTTCAAAAGACCTGCTCGGATCCCTCCACTCATCGTCCATTTCTGATCCAATCGGATGTGATAAGCAAAGTCTGTGGCTATATTCGTTACCGTCATGGGTCCCGCTTGATCTTGGTAGGCAATCACGCCTACTCCTTTGTTGTATTTCCATTTCACATTAGCCGTTACTCCTAAGGTTTTAGGTGCTCCGTCTAAACCAATCCATTGCTGGCGATTGGATACAATAATCTCGCTGTTTTCCGTGCTGCCAGATT
>NZ_JBPXKA010000007.1:0-154128 GCF_054558485.1 Aquirufa sp. ROCK2-A2 | reverse complement strand
ATATCGATTTTATAAATGAACATGAACTGTCTGGGAAGGCGGGCCGTAGGAGGTGAGAGCCCTGTAATGGTAAGTTTATTTAATTGTAGGAGTATCCTGAGTAGGGGGGGACTGGAGAAATCCCCTTTGAATCTGCCGGCACCATCCGGTAAGGCTAAATACTACCAAGAGACCGATAGTGAACTAGTACTGTGAAGGAAAGGTGAAAAGTACCCTGAGTAAGGGGGTGAAAAGACCCTGAAACCATACGCTTACAAGCGGTCGGAGCCCTTTCGTGGGGTGACGGCGTGCCTTTTGCATAATGAGCCTACGAGTTACTTTCACTGGCGAGGTTAATCACGTAGACGTGAGCAGCCGGAGCGAAAGCGAGTCTGAATAGGGCGCTTAGTCAGTGGGAGTAGACGCGAAACTTTGTGATCTACCCATGAGCAGGTTGAAGCTCCGGTAAAACGGAGTGGAGGACCGAACCAGTTTACGTTGAAAAGTATTTGGATGACTTGTGGGTAGGGGTGAAAGGCCAATCAAACTGAGAAATAGCTCGTACTCCCCGAAATGTTTTTAGGAACAGCCTCGGGGTCAAGTTTTAAGCAGGTAAAGCTACCGATAGGACTAGGGGGAGTCAAATCCTACCAAATCCTGACGAACTCTGAATGGCTTAAAATATACCCGGGAGTGAGGGTTGGGGTGCTAAGGTCCCAATCCGAGAGGGAAAGAACCCAGACCAACAGCTAAGGTCCCAAAATTTTTACTAAGTTGAACTAAGGAAGTCTGATTGCAGTGACAGCCAGGATGTTAGCTTGGAAGCAGCTATTCATTTAAAGAGTGCGTAACAGCTCACTGGTCGAGCGAGGCGGGCATCGATAATAAACGGGCATCAAGTAAAATACCGAAGCTTTGGATTATATTTATATACTGGTAGGGGAGCATTCTGATCTGCGGAGAAGGTGAAGCGACAAGCTTTGCTGGAGCGTTCAGAAAAGCAAATGTAGGCATGAGTAACGATAATGAGGGCGAGAAACCCTCACGCCGAAAGACTAAGGATTCCTCAGCTATGCTAATCAACTGAGGGTTAGTCGGGGGCTAAGGGCCTAGCGAGAGCGACAGCCTAATGCACAACAGGTTAATATTCCTGTACTTACTTAATGGGCAATTAGATGACGGAGAGAATGGGTTACCAGATACTGACGGAATAGTGTCTTAGAGAGGCGGCAGCAATGCCAAACCGAGTGTAGCGAGTAATCTTCCAAGAAAAGTTTATGCGCATAACTGTTAAGTAACCCGTACCGTAAACCGACACAGGTGGTCGAGAAGAATATTCTAAGGCGCTCGAGTGAATCACGGCTAAGGAACTCGGCAAATTAACCCTGTAACTTCGGGATAAAGGGAGCCACGAGCAATCGTGGCCGCAGAGAAATGGCCCAGGCGACTGTTTAACAAAAACACATGGCTTTGCAAAATCGAAAGATGACGTATAAGGCCTGACACCTGCCCGGTGCTGGAAGGTTAAGGGGGGATGTTAGCTGCAAGGCGAAGCATTGAACTGAAGCCCCAGTAAACGGCGGCCGTAACTATAACGGTCCTAAGGTAGCGAAATTCCTTGTCGGGTAAGTTCCGACCTGCACGAATGGTGTAACGATCTGGGCACTGTCTCAGCCGTGAGCTCGGTGAAATTGTAGTAACGGTGAAGATGCCGTTTACCCGCAACGGGACGGAAAGACCCCATGAACCTTTACTATAGCTTAGCATTGAGTTTTGGTACTGGATGTGTAGGATAGGTGGGAGGCTGTGAGCCGGTGTCGCTAGGCATCGGGGAGCCAACGTTGAAATACCACCCTTCTTGTACTGGAATTCTAATCCGTTAAACGGAGACATTGCTTGGTGGGTAGTTTGACTGGGGTGGTCGCCTCCAAAAGAGTAACGGAGGCTTTCAAAGGTTCCCTCAGCACGCTTGGTAACCGTGCGTAGAGTGCAATAGCAAAAGGGAGCTTGACTGTGAGACCGACAAGTCGATCAGGTACGAAAGTAGGATATAGTGATCCGGTGGTTTAGTATGGAACAGCCATCGCTCAAAGGATAAAAGGTACTCTGGGGATAACAGGCTGATCTCCCCCAAGAGCTCACATCGACGGGGAGGTTTGGCACCTCGATGTCGGCTCGTCACATCCTGGGGCTGGAGAAGGTCCCAAGGGTTCGGCTGTTCGCCGATTAAAGTGGCACGCGAGCTGGGTTCAGAACGTCGTGAGACAGTTCGGTCCCTATCTGTTGTGGGCGTAGGAATATTGACAGGTTCTGACTTTAGTACGAGAGGACCGAGTTGGACTGACCGCTGGTAAATCAGTTGTTCTGCCAAGGGCATAGCTGAGTAGCCACGTCGGGACCAGATAAGCGCTGAAAGCATCTAAGTGCGAAACTGACCTGAAGATGAGTATTCCATGAAGGGTCCGTGTAGACGACACGGTTGATAGGCTACAGATGTAAAGGCAGTAATGTCAAAGTCGAGTAGTACTAATTACCCGAAAGCTTACTATTTTTTAATTAATTGAAATGCTACTACTATTTATTTTTACTCACAATATGGAAAAAGGCTAAGCCTTGCAAGATTTATGGAGCCGATAGGACGGGTGTTCACCTCTTCCCATCTCGAACAGAGAAGTTAAGCCCCGCACCGCTGATGATACTGGGATCAAACCCGGGAAAGTAAGTAAGCTCCAAGTTATTAACATCAAGCCAATCCAGTAATGGGTTGGCTTTTTTGTTGTGGAAAAGAGAAGTTGGAAAATGGGAAGATAGGAGAAAGAAGACCAAAAGAGAATATACGCTAAAATTATGGTTATTATTAATTTCTATTGCTCACCTCTTTTTACGCCTAATCATGTTAGTATTATCTGAATGTTTATTTGATTATTTTGCAAATGAGCACACATGATATAAAAGATACACTCCTAATCATTAACTCTTAATTCAAAATTCTCTTCCTAAATTGATCACAAAGCCAGATTTATTTCCATTAATTACTGGAATACTTATTTTGCAAACAATGTTATAGTAGGTTACAATATCAAAACCAAGTCCATAACCGTAAATCCATTTATTGGTTAAACGGCTATTGTACTCCATCGTCTTAGGTTGATTTACATAAGCAAAATCGAAAAAGGCTGTCGGATAAATAGCTATTGGTATCTGATTGAATTGCTTCCAAGGTATAAAATGTAAAGGCAGAATTTTTGAAAATAATTGATACTTAAATGTATTTCTTGATAAAAAATAACTGTCTCCATCAATTACATTTAATTCATAGCCTCTTACTAGTTCATTTCCATAACCTAAACCTTTTGCGTTAGCATATGGTATATTTTTATTCTCTTGTGTGTATTTTATTTTTACTTGGTTGGTTACAAAAAAATTGGATTTTAAGTCAAAGAAATAAGCTATAGATGCATAGGTTTCCCAATAATTAATAGCATCTTGAGAAAGTAAGCCTAATTTTTGGATTGAAAAATCAATTTTCTTTCCTCTGAGTGGGTAAGCTACATAATCACGATAATCATAGGAAAATGTATAGCCCATTTGTAAGTAATTTTGCTCGTTGCTTTTTCCTTGTAAGTAGGTTGGGTTGAGTTTTAAAATAGTATCTGCTATGATGTAATGGTTATATTTAATTTCTAACATTTGAAAATCGTAAAATTTAAATCGCTTTTTGAAACTTATACCTGTTGTCCATTTTTCTCGCAATATTGTATTCGAATTTATATATTGTAGTGTATCATTATTTGATTTATAGGCTAAATTTTTTGTGGTTTGATAATTGATATTAAACGTTATTCCTAATGTTTTTTTTATGTCTATATATGGATTAGTATAGCTAAAATCCAATCGATCTGTGAAACCGGATTCGGCTCTAAATTGAATTTTCTCTGACATTCCCCGAAAATTATTGTGCGTGAAATGTAAGCCGTAAATAATTCTATCTAGATTTCGTCCTCTTGTCCACCAATCTGTTAAATTTCTTTCTGCTAGTTGAATTACTGGATAACCCAAAATATACCATTGTTCCAAGAATTCAAAAGTGATATCTAAATTGCCATTATTTGTTTGGTGATAATCAACTTTAACCCATATAAATAGGTTTGTATTCATTAATTTTCTCCGATTGAATTCTAACCTTTTTTCGATGTCATCAATTGCCAGTGAATCTAAAGGGAGTATATCTAGTTCTCTTGTTAAAATGGATTCTTTGGTCTTTTCATTACCTTTAAAATGAATGGATTCAATTTGAATGTATTGTGCATGGCTGCTAAAGCCATAAAAGGAAATAGCAAGCGTAAATAGTAGATATGTAAGAAATTGTGTTGAACTAAATTTGATCATTACTTACAAGGTAATGAAAATATTTTATTGAAAAGATTAATTGAATAGTATGATTTCCTTTTGTTTATACCAACTTTCTAAATTTTCTTGATATCTTCTTTCTACACTAGGTCGCCTAATTTTTAGCGTTGGAGTTAAGCAATTATTTTCAATAGTCCATTCTTCTGAAAGTATAATTATTTTGGCTATTGATTCATATTTTTTAAAATTTGGATTAATCTCGTTTCTTAATTTATTCATTTCAGAAATAATGTCTTCTTGACTATTTTCTTTTCCCTGGTTGTTTAAAATAATTAATGCAATGGGTTGTGGTAAATTCATGCCTAAAACACAAACTTGTTCCACCCATGGATGTTGACTATAGTGATTTTCAATAGGTGCAGGTGATACATAACTTCCCTTCGCAGTTTTAAAAATATCCTTCACTCTTCCTATTATTTTGATGTATCCATCCTCGTCAATTTCACCCATATCTCCTGTTTTCAACCATTTTCCATCAAATAAATCCTCCGTTAGTTTGGTTTCCTTGTAATACCCTGATGTGAGGTGATCTCCAAACATTTGAATTTCATTATCTTCTTTGTTGATTCGAACCTCACAAATACCCCATGGCTTACCTACTGTACCTAATTTAATTTGCTTTTGAGGCATTAATGAATTGATACCTAGGTTTTCAGTCATTCCATACGCTTCTTGTATTCTCATTCCAAGTTTTTGATACCAAAGAAGTAAATCGCTAGGCATCGGAGCTGCTCCGGTGATCATTAATATCGTTTGATCTAAACCTAATGATTTTTTTATTAATTGAATGAACATTTTATTGATCAATGGAATAGACAAAACAACTTGAATCAATTTGTCACTACCCATTTTACTGATAATACCTTCTTTGAATTTGGCCCATATCCTAGGTACAGCCAGAAAATGGGTTGGTCTTGCCGCCAATAAGTTTTCTCTAAAACTACTTAAACTTTCAACAAAATAAATGGTTCCTCCAGCAGCAGTAGCAGCAAATTCGACAAAATTACGTTCTGCAATGTGACATAATGGTAAATAAGAAATAAAACGAGTGTTGGGTGTGTCTAAGAAAGCCACATCTTTTGCGGCATTAATCGCTAAAGGAACTGATTTGGAAGGTATCATAACGCCTTTCGGAGTCCCAGTAGTTCCAGATGTATAAACAATTGTAATTATGTCGGAATCATTGTAATTAGGTAATTCGATGTGATTATTTTCTGATAGTAAAATATCATTCCATTGAATGATATTTTCTTCAGCAATTTCACCTGTAGAAATTATTAAAATATCTTTTGGGATAGAATCTTTAATTTCTTTCCAATTATCGATTTTTCCAACAAATAATATTTGACAATCTGAATGAACTAATACTTGATGTAATTGTTCTCCAGATAAAGTAGGATAAAATGGGACCGAAATTCCACCTGACATGAAAATAGCCAAATCAGATAATATCCAATGCGCACAATTTTTAGATAAAATACCAACATGTTTAGGTCCTTCCTTGAAATGTTTTTGAAGAAAATTCCCTATTTTTTTTACTTGATTTTCGGATTCACTATAAGTGAAATCGATGAATTTGTCACCGATGGGTTGTTTTAGATAAATGGAATTGGGGGTATTTTTTGCCCAAAATAAAAAATTCTCTAATTGACTCTTGTATTCTTTAATCATCGAATGACATGCTATTTTACTCCTGAAAAATAAAGATAATTTCTTTTAAATCATAGGTTTGAATTCCACTTTCTTTTTGCATTAATAGTAATCCTTGATGATTTACTTGTACTATTTTACCAAGAAATGGTATGTTTTTCTCCTCAAATGTGCTCCATTCTTGATAACGCAATAAATTTCGATGATATTCTAGATCAATTATTTCGAATGATTGTGCTAAAAAAAGTGAATAATATTTTTCAATTCCAATTGAAATAGATTGATAAATTTCCTCAATATTTATTAAAAATGGATTCTGAATCCATTTTTTAAGGGAATTGGCACGTAAATCGGGGAACTCCATTTGATTTATATTCAAGCCAATTCCAACGATTGAAAAAGTCCATTTTCCCGCTTGAAAATTATTTTCGATTAATACCCCACCAATTTTATGATTATCCAAATAGATATCATTTGGCCATTTTATTTGTAATGGAATAGTTTCTCCAAGCGATGATTTTGCCCATTCCTGTAAACCATAAATGATTCCCAAAGCCACTGCTTTACTCAGATAAAATTGATTTTCTAATAAATGGGCTTTTGGTTTTAACAAATAAGAAACCAATAAATTTTCACCTGGTTTTGCTTCCCAAGTATTTCCCCTTTGGCCTCTGCCGGAGGTTTGATGCCCTGCAATCCATGCAAAACCCTCTTCAAGAGTGTTTTCTGAACTTTCCTCAAAAGCAACCAAATTAGTTGAACTACAAGTTTGTAGATATTTTGATTTTTTGCCTACGAACTGCGTGTTTGCGTGATATTTGTTCAATATTTATTTGTAATTTTAGATTTATTAGAACAAAAATAAATTTTTATTCGTTAAGGATTTAATTAAACGAAATTTAGATTAAAATAATTTATGGGGAAAAGTCCAAAAAAAGCTACCAAAGTAGAGATATCAGAAGAAATTGTGGATTGGGTAGTAAAAGGAATGCAAGACAAGAAGGCGCAGGAAATCATGGTTTTAGATTTACGTGAAGTAAATAATGCCTTTACAGATTTCTTTGTTATTTGTTCAGGAACGTCTGATACACAAATTGACGCCATCGCGGAATCAGTCGATAAAGAAGTTTGGGAATCAGGTAAAATTCATGCCCATTCAGTTGAAGGAAAGGCTAATCGAGAATGGATTTTAATGGATTACTATGACGTTATTGTTCACGTTTTCTTAAAAGATAAACGTTCTTTTTTCAAATTGGAAGAACTTTGGGGGGACGCAAAATTTACCATCATACCAGAATAAGATTATTAAAAAAATATTTATCTAAGACGAAACTAAATCGTTTGTAAAAAACGTTCTAAGTCCAAATTACTCATTCAATGGCAAAAATTAATAATTCAAAAGGACCTAAACGACCATCTTTACCTCCAAGATTACCCAAAAAGCCAGTTAATGGTATGCAAAGTTGGATGGTAGTTGGTTTGTTGATTGTTTTACTTAGTATGTTTTTTTTGACAAAGCAAACCACTTTGCAAACCATTTCTCAAAAACAATTTGAAACTATGTTGCTTCAAAAAGAAGTAGCATCTGTGACAATCGTAAACGATAAAGAAGTAGAGGTTAGTTTGAAATCTGCCTATATTCCTAAATATTTCAAAAACACGCCTCAAGCACCCACAGCTGTAGGAAAAGGCCCACACTTTGAATTTCAAGTGATTTCCAAAGAAGGATTTGAACGATTTCTGGAAGATCGCCAGAAGGCATTTCCAAGGAACGAACAAATCATGGCAAATCCTGAAACTAGAACGGGTCCTTTGGATTGGCTAGGTACTTGGGGATTCCTTATCTTAATGGGCTTAAGTTTTTATTTCTTGTTTTTCCGAATGGGAGGAGCTGGAGGAGGAGCAGGAGGACAAATTTTCAATATTGGTCGGAGCCGTGCAACATTGATAGAAGGAGAATCAAAGGTTCGTGTAACTTTTAATGATGTAGCAGGTTTAGATGAAGCTAAGGAAGAAATTCAAGAAATTGTCGAGTTTTTAAAATTTCCAAAGAAATTTACGGACTTAGGAGGTAAAATTCCTAAGGGTGCCTTATTGGTAGGCCCTCCGGGAACTGGTAAAACATTGTTGGCAAAAGCCGTAGCTGGAGAAGCTGGTGTTCCTTTTTTCTCGTTATCTGGTTCCGATTTTGTTGAAATGTTTGTAGGGGTGGGAGCTGCTCGTGTTCGTGATTTATTCAAGCAAGCCAAAGAAAAGGCACCTTGTATCATTTTTATAGACGAAATTGATGCGGTAGGACGATCAAGAGGTCGAGGGTCAATGCCAGGTGGAAATGATGAACGTGAAAATACATTAAACTCTTTATTAGTTGAAATGGATGGTTTTGCCACAGATTCTGGTATTATCATCATGGCTGCAACCAACCGTCCGGATGTATTGGATCCTGCTTTGTTGAGACCAGGTCGTTTTGATCGTCAAATTTCAATTGATAAGCCTGATATTATTGGTCGCGAAGCTATTTTTAAAGTGCATTTGAAGCCGATCAAATTGTCTGATGATGTTGATCCTAAAGAATTATCAGCACAGACTCCAGGTTTTGCTGGTGCTGAAATCGCTAATGTTTGTAATGAGGCTGCATTAATCGCTGCTAGGCGTAATAAAACGGCCGTTGACATGTCTGACTTTCAAGAAGCAATGGATCGTGTCATTGGGGGCTTAGAAAAGAAAAATAAGTTAATTTCTCCGGAAGAAAAGAAAATAGTTGCTTTCCATGAGGCTGGTCATGCCATCGCAGGTTGGTTTTTGGAACATGCGAATCCACTGGTTAAGGTGTCTATCGTTCCTCGTGGGGTTGCCGCTTTAGGTTATGCTCAATATTTGCCTAAAGAACAATTTTTGTATCGTACAGAGCAACTAATGGACGAAATGTGTGTTACCTTGGGTGGTCGTGCTGCGGAAGAAATTGTATTTGGAAAAATCACAACAGGTGCTCAAAATGATTTGGAGCGTATAACTAAATTAGCCTATTCCATGGTTACCATTTATGGTATGAATGATAAGTTAGGTAATATTTCATATTATGATTCAAAAGGCTCAGAATATCAATTTAACAAGCCATATTCTGAACAAACAGCTCGTGAAATAGATGAAGAAGTTCGAAAAATTATAGCTGAAGCCTACAAAAGAACGAAAAAATTATTGTCAGATAAAAAAGATAAACTAACGATTTTAGCTGAGCAATTGTTGCAGAAAGAAGTACTGTTTCAAAGTGATTTAGAAGCTTTAGTAGGGCCTAGACCTTTTGAGCAATTAACTTCTTATCAAGAGTTTATTAAAGGTGAAACTGAAAAGAAACGCAAAGATGCAAAAGATGTTAGAGATTTAGCTGAGAAAGAAGAAGCATTAAAGGTGAAACCTAAAAGAAAAGTAAAAGCAAAATCCGATGAATCGGATGCTCCTCCAACCGAGGATACATTATCCTAAATTTGTAATTTTGTATGGGTGAGCTTTCTCACCCATTTTTTTGTGATGGCCAAACAAATTGAAATTTTATCGGGTAAAAAAGTGTATTTCGCTTCTGATTTCCATTTGGGATTTCCCAATGTAGATGAAAGTCTTTTGCGCGAAAAGGAATTAGTTAAATGGTTAGATGGCATTAAACCTGATGCTCAAGCGTTGTTTTTGGTCGGTGATTTGTTTGATTTTTGGTTTGAATACCGTCAAACGATTCCCAAAGGTTTTGTTAGATTTTTAGGGAAATTAGCAGAGCTTTCGGACTCGGGAATTGAAATTCATATTTTTGTGGGCAATCATGATTTATGGATGTGGGATTATTTTGAAAAAGAGATTTCTGCGATCATTTATCGTGAACCTTGTCAAATAGATTTAATTTTCGAAAAACATACCCAATCCATTTATGTGGGTCATGGTGATGGACTAGGACCTGGTGACTATGGGTATAAATTATTAAAAAAGGTATTTACCAATCCTATTGCTCAATGGGCATTCCGATGTTTGCATCCAGATTTTGGGATAAAATTAGCTCACTTATGGTCAAATACCCGCAAGTCGAATTCAATCGTGGAAGGAGAAGTCCCGTTTGACGAAAAGACGGATTACATACTTTCTTTTGTGAGACAAAGAATAAATGAGCACTCGAAAGACAATATTGTCATCAATTCTTATATCTTTGGCCATCGTCATCACCCTATTGTTTTTAAATTAAATACATCCTCACATTATTATAATCTAGGGGATTGGTTTAGTCCTAATTATAAAAATGCATTTTATTTAACTATTTCTGAAAATGAAACTAAACTTTCTAAGTATCAAAAATCTTAGTTTATCAATTACCCTATTTTTATCACTTATCATGTGTGATTTATTTGCACAAAACACTGCTATTTCTAATCAATCTACTGAATTTTGGAGACCCCAAGTTCATTTTTCTCCCAAGAAAAATTGGACAAATGACCCCAATGGTTTAATCTATTTAAACGGTTATTATCATGTGTTTTTTCAACACAATCCAAAAGGAAATGAATGGGGAAATATGTCATGGGGGCATGCACGGTCCAAAGATTTATTACATTGGGAAGAATTACCTGTAGCTATCTCGAACGCGAAGGAATATATATTTTCGGGTTGTGTGGTCTTAGATAAAAATCATGTTTCTGGCTTAGGTGATCCCAATAAAACCCTATTGATAGCCATCTATACAGCTGATTTTCCCAATACCAGAGAGGAACAACATTTAGCTTTTTCAAACGATGAAGGCTTAACTTGGACAAAATTTGATCAAAATCCGGTTTTAAATATTGATTACAAAGACTTTAGGGATCCCAATATTATTTGGCATGAAAAATCGAATCAATTTATCATGGTTGTTTCTAAACCTAAAGAATTTACAGTTCAATTTTATGGATCTAAAAATTTAAAAAATTGGAATCATTTAAGTGATTTTGGTATGCAAGGTGATATCGATATGATATGGGAATGTCCAGCATTGATGGAGTTGCCGATGGAAGATCAAATTGGACAAAAGAAATGGGTTTTAAGTTTAAGCTCTCAAGGTCCTATTAAAAAATTCGTTGGTATGCAATATTTTATTGGTCGTTTTGATGGTACACATTTTCAAAATGAAAATCCAAAAGATGTTAAACTGTATGTGGATTATGGGAAAGATTTTTATGCGGCAATTCCATTTTACAATGCACCCAAAAATGAAAATATTTGGTTGGGGTGGGCACTTTCTTGGCAATATGCCAAAGAGCAACCTACTTTCCCATGGAAAGGTCAAATGTCTTCTGTTAGAAAATTGAGTTTAGTAAATACCGCTGAAGGAATTCGATTAAAACAGAAATTTTTACCAGATTTGGATCGCAAAGCACCTGATTTTCAGGCTCAAGATTTGAAGGTTTCTAAAAGTAAAAAATTGAATGGAATTCAATTTTTATCCAACAGAACCTATGTGATTGATTTAGTAATATCTAATTCAAAATCGACGAAATGGGGCTTAAATTTAACCTCTACTAAAAATGAAAAAACTTCAATTGGCTTTGACGAAAAGGATTTAAATTGGTTTATTGATCGTACTCAATCTGGGCTTGATTTAGGAAATAACTTTATTTCGAATGATAAAGCGCCAAGTATTGGTGGTATGCAGAAAAACATCCGTATTTTTGTCGATAAGTCCATCATCGAGGTATTGGCTCAAGAAGGAACCGTTGCCATTTCTTCTTTGAGATTTCCAAAAGGGAATACAGAGAATGTAGAATTATTTACAGATAATGGTGAAACTGAAATTAAGCAAATTCGAATTTGGGAACTCAAGTAGGTTCTCAATTTTTATACTAATCTAAAATACTATCTTATGTCACTATCGACAAGTCGCCTTGAAGTCATGAATGAACTCGGAAAGAATATGGACGACTATATGAAAGAATATTTGAATCCAATAGATAGCAATTGGCAGCCTTCCGATATGTTACCTGATTCTACTAAAGACAATTTTTTTCAAGAAGTTAAATCTTTGCAAGAGGCTGCTAATGAGTTGCCGTATGATTATTGGGCAGTATTAGTAGGTGACACCATTACGGAAGAAGCCTTGCCTACCTATGAATCCTGGTTACTTGGAATGGAAACTGTTAACCATTTGGACCAAGAAAATGGTTGGGCAAAATGGATCAGAAGCTGGACTGCCGAAGAAAATAGGCATGGAAATTTGTTGGGTACCTATTTGTACCTTTCTGGTAAAGTAGATATGCGGGCAGTAGCTATCTCAACACAATATTTAATAGCAGATGGTTTTGATATAGGCACTACAGCTGATCCTTATCGTAATTTTGTATACACCTCCTTTCAAGAGCAAGCTACCAATGTTTCTCATCGAAGAACAGCTACATTGGCGAAGCAATATGGTAATTCAAATTTGTCTAAAATGTGTGCTTTAATTGCTGCAGATGAACTTCGTCATGCAAGGGCATATCGTCGATTTGTGGCTGAGATATTTAAGTTAGATCCTTCTGAAATGATGTTAGCATTTGCGGATATGATGAAGAAAAAGATTGTGATGCCAGCGCATTTTTTAAGAGAAATAAATGGTCAAAAGAGTTCATTGTTTGAGCATTTTTCAGACGCGGCACAACGACTTGGAGTTTATACGACCATGGATTATGTTTCCATCATGCAGAGTTTGATTAAAGAATGGGAAATTGAAAAAATGGGTGGTTTAAATGAAGCTGCAGAAAAAGCAAGAGATTATGTTGCGAATTTACCAGCTCGATTAGAAAAATTGGCAGACCGTGTCAAAGTGCCAGAATTGGCTTATCCATTTACTTGGATTGCATAAAGAATGATTAAAAAATTATCAATGGACGAGCTGAATAGGCTCGATTTGGAGGGGTATAAGTCTGCCACTAAATTCCCGTTTGTGATTGTGTTGGATGATATTCGAAGTATGAATAACGTTGGTTCAGCCTTTAGAACGGGAGACGCCTTTCGTTGCGAAAAAATTTATTTGTGTGGAATAACCGCTCAACCACCTCATCGAGAAATTTCTAAAACAGCTCTTGGTGCTGATGAATCTGTTGAATGGGTTTATTTTGACAATCCCAAAGCTTGTATAGACGATTTGCGTTCCCAGAATTACCAGATTATTGTTATTGAGCAAGTTGAAAATTCAACTTCTTTGTTGGATTTTCAGCCTCAACCAGACCAGAAATATGCTTTTGTATTTGGCAATGAAGTTTTTGGTGTTACAGAAGATTATATTCAAAATGCTCAAATATGTGTTGAAATTCCTCAATTTGGCACTAAGCATTCTTTAAACGTTTCTGTTAGTATGGGGATTATTATTTGGGATTATATTTCTAAGATAGGTAATAGGTAAAAGGTAATAGGTAATAGGTAATAGGTAATAGGTAAAAGGTAATAGGTGTCTTTCCTCTTTCCTCTTTCCTCTCTTCATTAAAAACTATTTTCTTCCGTTCATCCATTAAATTATTTTGGTTATTTATCTTTTGTTTATTTTAGCAAAATCAATAACCAACCTATATGATACTTTCAATACAAAATGTCAGTAAAAGCTATGAAAATCACGTAGCTTTAAACAAAATCAATTTAGATATTCCGGAAGGTCAAATTTTCGGTTTGTTAGGCCCAAATGGTGCTGGTAAAACTTCATTAATTCGTATAATAAATCAAATAACTGCTCCGGATGAAGGAGAAGTGCTTTTTAATGGTGAGCCATTATCGCAAAAGCATATTGAACAAATTGGTTATTTGCCGGAAGAGAGGGGATTATATAAGAAAATGAAGGTAGGGGAGCAGTTGGTTTATTTGGCTCGATTAAAAGGACTTTCAAAGAAAGAAGCCATTTCTAGATTAAAGGAATGGTTTATTAAATTGGATATAAAAGATTGGTGGAATAAACCTGTAGAAGACCTTTCCAAAGGAATGCAGCAAAAAACTCAATTTATATCAACAGTGGTACATCAACCTAAATTATTGATATTAGATGAGCCATTTTCTGGTTTTGATCCAATCAATGCTAATATGTTGAAGGATGAAATACTTCATTTAAAAGCCAATGGCACAAGCATTCTTTTTTCTACGCATCGCATGGAGTCTGTCGAAGAGTTATGTGATGGAATTGCTCTGATCAATCATGCTGAAGTGGTTTTAACGGGTGAAAAAAATGAAATTCAGAATCAATTTAAAAAGAACGAATTTCAAGTTGAATTTATGGGCGAATGGAAAGAAAATTGGATGAATTTTGATCCCTTAAAAATGGAGCAAAATGTTGCTACTATAAAATTACATGAAGGTATCAATACCAATGAAGCACTTGCTGAATTAATTCAAAATACCCAGGTATTATCTTTTAAAGAAATCATTCCGTCATTCAATGACATATTTATTCAAGTTGTAGAAAATCAATAACCGACTAGCCATGAACAAAATAGTATTAATTATTTCTAGAGAATACCTTACTCGGATTCAAAAAAAATCGTTTTGGATTGCCTCGATCTTAACTCCTTTGTTGATAACTGCCATATATGCAATTCCCATTTGGTTGTCAACAAGAGATGCCGAAATGAAAAAGATTCAAATTTTGGATCAAAGTACCTATTTTCAAAAGGAAGATTTGCAAGCGAATTCCATACAGTTTGATTTATTACAAAAGGGGGACGTTAATCAATTAAAAGCAAAGCTTAGTTCAAGCGATTATGATGCCTTGGTTATTATTCCTTCTGATATACTTACCAATCCAAAAGGATTAAGGATGTATTCTGAAAAGACATTGAGTATTACATTGCAAAGCGATATAGAAAATAAAATACAGGATAAAATTCGTCAGGTATTGATGAAAAATGCTGGTATAGAAGGGAAGATCTATGAAAGTACGCAAGTTAATGTGCAAAGTGACACCTTGACCCTTTCAACCAACGGCGGAGAAACGAACTCCAATAGTGGAGGAGTGATGATATTAGCTGGAATTTTAGGCTTTCTGCTGTATTTTACTGTATTGATTTATGGTAGCCAAGTGATGAATGGAGTAATAGAAGAAAAAAGTAGCCGAATCATTGAAGTAATCGTTTCCTCCGTAAAACCTTATCAATTAATGTTGGGTAAAATTATCGGAGTTGGATTGGTTGGTTTGACTCAGTTTGCTTTATGGATTGCATTAACTTTTGCTTTCAGTGGCATTGCCACAACGATATATGGCGACAAATTCAAGGATAAAATTGAGCAAAATGCGAAAAGTAAATTAAGTACAGATGCGCAAAAAGAAGTCAATAACGCCCAAGAAAATGCTGATTTTGAGCCAATGAAAGTTGTGAATGAGGTAGTCCAATCGACCAACATTCCATTGATTTTAGGCTCCTTCTTATTTTTCTATTTGTTTGGGTATTTATTATATAGCTCATTATTTGCTGCTATCGGATCTGCTGTAGAAACCGCTGCAGAAGCCCAGCAATTTACATTGCCAGTGACATTGCCTATCATTGTATCCTTTCTTTTTGCACAATTTACTATTCAAGATCCTGACAGTACCATCGCATTTTGGGCATCCATTATTCCATTTACTTCACCTATCAATATGATGGTTCGTCTACCTTATGGGGTTCCTACTTGGGAATTGATTCTATCCATGGTATTATTAATACTAGGCTTTTTGGGGACCTCTTGGGTTTCTTCTCGAATTTATCGAGTGGGTATACTTATGTATGGCAAAAAGATGACTTGGAAAGAGATTGGTAAGTGGATATTTTATAAAATTTAGTTGATAAATTCTGCCATTTTAGCTTCGTCAAATCCGGCCAATAATTGACCATTTTTTTCTAAAATCGGCCTTTTAATGGCAGAAGTTTTGTTTGTTAAAAATTCTAAAAGCTGCACTTGATCATTCAGGGCAGCTTTTTCTTGATCATTTAATTGTTTGTAAGTAGCTCCTTGTTTATTCAACACAACTTGTTGGCCTAAAATTGACAAGAATTTGCCCAAGGTAGCTCTATCTATTCCTTTTTTTTTGTAATCATGAAATTGAAATTCAATGTTGTTTTCTTTTAACCAATCAAAGGTTTTTTTCATGGTATTGCAATTGGGTATTCCGTATATAGTAATCATATTTTAATTTTAGTTGTAAAGTTCAAATTCTTGAATTTTGGTCGTATTTTTGTGTTTTCTTTACAAATTTAACACAAAACCTACCTTATGGAGTACAGAATTGAAAAAGATACAATGGGAAAGGTGCAAGTTCCTGCTCATGTATATTGGGGAGCTCAAACGCAGAGATCAATTGAGAACTTTCCAATCGCTCAAGATATTAATAAAATGCCAAAAGAAATTATTAGGGCTTTTGCATTTTTGAAAAAAGCGGCTGCAATAACCAATTTTGAGGCGGGGGTTTTAGAGGAAAACAAGAAAAATTTGATTGGTCAAGTTTGTGATGAGATTTTAGAAGGACTATGGGCTGATCAATTTCCACTAGTTGTTTGGCAAACGGGTTCGGGAACACAATCCAATATGAATTGCAATGAGGTGATTGCTTATCGAGCGCATGTCATTCAAGGCGGAAACTTAATGGACGAACAAAAATTTGTTCATCCAAATGATGATGTTAACAAATCACAATCGTCCAATGATACTTTTCCGACGGCTATGCACATAGCTGCCTATCAAATATTGATGGAAACAACCTTACCTGGAATTAAGAAATTAAGAGATACACTTGCTGCCAAATCAAAAGAGTTTAAAAATGTTGTTAAAATTGGTCGTACGCACTTTATGGATGCGACTCCATTGACACTTGGTCAAGAGTTTTCCGGTTATGTATCACAATTGAATCATGGATTGAAAGCAATTGAAAATACATTGGATCATTTATCTGAATTAGCTTTAGGAGGAACTGCGGTAGGAACAGGAATCAATACTCCAAAAGGTTATGCGGATAATGTAGCTAAACACATTGCAGAATTAACAGGTTTGCCATTTAGAACCGCTGAAAACAAGTTTGAGGCATTGGCTGCACACGATGCCATTGTAGAGGCTCACGGGGCTTTAAAAACCGTTGCTGTTAGTTTAATGAAGATTGGTAATGATATAAGAATGCTTTCTTCGGGTCCACGTTCGGGAATTGGCGAAATATTTATACCCGATAATGAGCCAGGTTCTTCTATTATGCCAGGTAAGGTGAATCCTACTCAATGTGAAGCTATGACAATGGTTGCAGCTCAAGTAATGGGAAATGACGTAACAATAGGTATAGGAGGTTCCAACGGACATTTTGAGTTAAATGTGTTCAAGCCAGTAATGATTTATAATTTTTTACATTCTGCTCGATTGATTGGAGATGTTTGTGTGGCATTTAATGATAAATGTGCAGTAGGCATTGCTCCTTTATATGATAATATCGCCAAGCACGTAAATAACTCTTTGATGTTAGTTACCGCCTTAAATACAAAGATTGGCTATTACAAAGCTGCTGAAATTGCACAGACAGCCCATAAAAATGGTTCAACCTTAAAAGAAACAGCCATTGCTTTGGGTTATTTAACAGCTGAAGAATTTGACCAATGGGTAAGGCCTGAGAATATGGTAGGAGAAATCAATCTGTAATTAGGTGCGAAATATTTGATTCTCAGTCGATTAACAAAAAAGGCCTTAAATTTCACGATTTAAGGCCTTTTTTAGTTTAAATGAGCTCTCTGAGTTCCAGTGAGTAAAAAGTGTTGGGAAAAGGGAAGGATTTAGCAATTTTTTGTGCTTCTTCCATGTTGCTCAAAATTAAAGTAACAATTTGGCTAATTTCTCCACCATCAATTTGATTTAAAATTCTATTTTCAATTTCGCCATTCAAATTGATGACCATTTGATTAGGACCTAATTTTTGAAAAAGCATATCTTCGTAAGAAGTTTTTAAACCTCTTAACCAGTTTTTAATTTGCTCTAATTCTTGTTCAGAGGCTAGAATTTCTTCCTTAGAAATTCCACTTATTGGACCTCGAATAATGAAAACATAACGTTTCATAAAATTGTATTTTTTTAATATTAGAATTCGCTTTGGAATTTATCAAACGGATTATCCTTTTTGCTAATTTTAGGTTCCGTTGTTTTTTCACGAACCTTGATTTTAGGCTTCTCAGTTTCCGGTAGGAAAGGTGCCAGCCAAACATTTAATTCCATAAATGCGGCCTTATTTAAGGAGTAATAAATGAATACGCCATCACGTCTCGTCTCAACAATTCCAACCTCTTTTAGTACCGAAAGGTGCCTTGAAATAGTAGGTGCAGCATAGTTGAATTGTTCAAATATGGCACTGGCGGCTAATTCTCCAGGCAATAATAATTCGATAATTTTCTTTCTGGATTCATCACCAATGGCCTTAGCAATTAATTCAATCATTTTATTAATTATCTATTTAGCTAATTTAATAATTAAATAGGCAATTTCCAACATATGCATTGATTATCCATTAAGAATCATTTTTTTGGTTATTTAGCGACTCAAACAATTAATTAGCAATTGAACTAAATTTTATTAGCTTTAATGCTAATTAATATACAGGTTGATTATTTATCGATTAGTCAAATAGCTAAATTTAATGTTTGCCAATACATATCTAACTGGAATTATTTTAGACCATGTGAAATTTATCAATCATGGAAATGTTGATTTTTAAGTGCCGATATGAATTTATTTTTTTCTTATGTAGATCTTTAAAAATGAAATTTTGGATAAAAATTCCACTTTTAAATTGACTTGAATTTAATCTCTAACATAGACCCTTTTGACACGTTCACTAATGTTTGTCATTAGTTCGTAAGGGATAGTTTCTGCTTTTTTGGCAATCTCCTCAATTTGTACTTTTCCGCCAAATGCGATGGCTTCATCTCCAATTTTCACATTCTTTAAATGACTAATATCTACCATACACATGTCCATACAAATGGATCCAACAGTAGGACAAAGTTGTCCCTTAATTTCAAATGTTCCATTACCCATTCCTAATTTACGAGCATAACCATCTGCATATCCTAAGGCTAGCGTGGCAATTTTGCCTTCAGATTTTAGTTTTCCTTTTCTGCCATAACCTATTGTTTCTCCTTTTTTGATTGTTTTAATTTGTGATATATAGGTTTTTAACTTTAAAACACTTTCCAAGGACTTTTTTTCATCAAGATTATAACTTATTCCATATAAGCTAATTCCAAGTCTAACCATGTCAAATCTTGACTTTGGATGTTTTTGAATAGCTGCAGAGTTGGCTATGTGTAATAATGGTTTGTATCCCAGCGTGTTTTGTATTTCACCACACATTTTTTGGAATATCATTATCTGTTTTTTCGTAAAATTTAAATGTCTTTCACTTTCGGAAGCCGCTAAATGACTTAGAATACTTACCACCCATAATTGTGGCATTTCAGATAAATTTTCTTTTAATTGAGCGATTTGATCGGGTTCAAACCCTAAACGCTTCATTCCTGTATCTAATTTTAGATGAATTTTTATGGTTAAGCTATTGTTTGTGCTGTATTCCTCAAGAGCTTGTAATAATTCAAAATTGTATACTTCTGGTTCTAAGGCATATTCTGTTAATAAATCAAATTCTTGTATTTGAGGATTCATGACCATTATAGGAACATAAATTCCATTTTTCCGCAATTGTACTCCTTCATCTGTATAGGCAACTGTTAAGTAATCAATTCCTTGACTTTGAAGTACAGTAGCGACTTCAATTGCACCTGCCCCATAGGCAAAAGCTTTCACCATTCCCATCAGCTTGGTTTGTGTTCCAATTTGTTGTTTATAATAAGTTAAATTATGTTGAATTGCATTTAAATTGATTTCTAATTGGGTACAATGCGTTTTCGTTTCAAGTTGTTGTACCAGATGTTCGAAATTGTACTTTCTTGCACCTTTTAACAATATTGAAGAATGATCTATTTGGTTTAATATACCGGATTCAATTAATTCAGTTGTAGAAAAGAAGGTAGTTATATGATTGAATTTACTTGAATTACGTGATATATGTTCTCCGACTCCAATAATTTGATCGATCGATTGTTGTTGAAGTAATTTTGAAATTTCGGTGTAAAGTTTCTCCTCAGCAATTCTAGTTTCTAGCAAGTCGCTAAAAATGATGACTTTACGTTTTTTTGAGCTATTTTTCAGAATAGGTAAAGCTAATTTTAAACCATCAATATCATTATTATATGAATCATCTATGATTTGATTATTTCTAACTCCTTCTTTGATCTCTAAGCGCATCGATATAGGTCGAAGCAATTTGGTCCTCTTTTGAATTTCGAGTGGCTCTACATGTAAATAATGAGCTAATATGAGACAGTGTGTTAGATTTTCTAAGGACGCTTCATCAGATAGGTCAGTCTGAATATCTAGAAATGTTTCACTTTGAGCTGCTTTTTTTAACTTTATGTGATAGGATTGCTCATTTTTTTGCCAAAATGCTAGAATTCCACTGTTAGTATCCACCGTTGACCATGGAATTAAATCGCAATTTGGATTTAATTCTTTCATCATGTTTTTGATCAATTGTCCATAGCTAGAAGAATCTCGAAAAATAAGTTTTTCAACCTGTTTGAACATGAGGAGTTTTTCCTTTAATTTTTGTTCGTCCGATTCGAAATTTTGGGCATGTGCTTCTCCAAAATGGGTTAGTATTCCAATTTTAGGTTGAATGATTTTCTCCAATTTGGCCATTTCATTCATTTTAGAAATACCTGCCTCAAAAATCCCCAAATTATGGGTCTCATTCATTTTTAAAATTGAAAGAGGGACTCCTATTTGTGAATTAAAGCTTTTGGGACTTTTTACTACTTGGAATTTCGTTTGTAATATACTTGAAAGCCATTCTTTGACGCTCGTTTTTCCATTTGATCCTGTTATGGCAATGACTGGAATTTGAAATCGTTCTCTGTGATGAATGGCAATGTTTTGTAATGTTTGAATCGTATTATCGACGATGTAAAAATCTGCATCAGTCCATTTTTTTGATTTTTCAATGAGTTGATTGCTCCAGCTATTTTTTTCAACAACAAATTCTCTAACTCCTTTAAGATACAAGGCTTCAATTTGTTGATGTCCATCATGATGAACGCCTTTAATAGCAAAAAAAGCAGTATTGATTGGATCACTTATCTGTCTGCTATCCAAACTAATTTGGGTAGATGTTAATTTGTTTGGATTAGAATAATGGATCATATGATAATATCGAACTCTTTGAAGAGCTAAAATACAAAAAGGCGAGGAATTCTTTCCTCGCCTTGAATGATATCTTGTAATATTTTTCGAATTAGTTTTCTAATGCGGCAACGCCAGGTAAAACCTTACCTTCCATATATTCCAATAATGCACCACCACCTGTTGATACATAGGATACACGATCTCCGTAACCTGCGTTATTGACAGCAGATGCGGAATCTCCGCCGCCAATCAATGAAAATGCCCCATTTTCCTCAGTAGCTTTTACTACTGCATCGGCAATTGCATTGGTTCCTATGGCAAAATTTGGGAATTCAAAAACGCCCATTGGACCATTCCACAAAATAGTTTTTGATTCAGAAACAATCTTTTGAAATAATTCAATGGATTTTGGGCCAATATCTAAACCTTCCCAACCATCTGGAATGAAACCAGTTTCTACCGTTTGTCTATTGGCATTATTATTGAAATCATCAGCACAAACATTGTCCAAAGGCATGTATATATTTACTCCTTTAGCTTTGGCTTTTTCAATTAAACTTTTTGCTAATTCTACTTTATCAGGTTCACAAATTGATTTTCCAATTTTACCACCCTCAGCCAAAGTGAATGTATAAGTCATGCCACCACCAATGATCAAATTGTCAACTTTGTCTAATAATTTTTCGATAATTAAAATTTTATCTGAAATTTTAGAACCTCCCATAATTGCTGTGAATGGACGATCGGCATATTCCAATATTTTTTGAGCATTATCAATCTCTGCTTGCATTACAAAGCCACTTACTTTTTCAGTAAAGAATTTTCCGATGACAGCAGTTGAAGCGTGGGCTCTGTGTGCGGTACCAAATGCATCATTTACCCAAACATTACCTAAACGAGCCAATTTTTGAGCAAAAGCCTCATCACCTTTTTCCTCTTCCTTGTAGAAACGTAAATTTTCCAATAAAAGAATTTCTCCCGCTTGTAAATTATTCGCTAATTCAACAGCTTCCTCTCCAATACAATCCGAAGCAAATTGTACTTTTACACCAAATACAATGGATAAGGGAGTTACCAAATGTTTTAACGAGTATTTTTCTATGGGTCCATCTTTCGGACGACCCAAATGTGACATTAAAATAACAGAGCCACCATCTTTCAAGATTTTTTGAATGGTTGGAATGGTAGCTTTGATACGTGTATCATCAGTAATTTCGAATCGATCATTCAATGGTACATTGAAATCAACACGAACTAAGGCTTTTTTGCCAGAAAAATTGTAATTGGAAACCGTTTGCATACTATTTTTGTTTCGTTTTAGAGAATGACAAGCATGGCCATTATTAAGGCATACAAATATACCTAAGTTTCTGAATATGTTGAAATAATCTAATTTTCTGTTTAAAATATGGAAAAAAATATTCGAATAATACAATTTTAAAAATAAAAACAAAAATTTAGATGATGAATCAAATGAATCCGGTTGAATTATCACCCACCTATTATTGGGATTATTTTGATTATATCATTAAATACATTGAAAAACATTACTCTAATTTGTTATCGGACGCTGAGATGGAATTCAAAGTGTCTTTTCAAGGGCTTACCTTTGAGAGTCAATGTCTTTACTTACGCTTAGCCTCTCGTCGAATTTCTTGGTTTAGAACAGAAAATCTGGTTTATGCTGAAATTCCAAACATTTCTGGATGTGTAGAAGAACTAATTTCGAAAGGTTTCATGACCAAATTTTCAATCGAAAATGTAGAAAGCTTTCAGGAGGTGTTGTCTGTTTTCTCTAAGCAGGAATGTACCCAAATAGCAAAAAAAATCATACCCCATTCAAAAGGAATTCAGCAATTAAAAAAGAATGATCTTGTACTGGAATTGTTGAAAGCGGAAGATTTAACTTATGTTTTTGATCTTATTCAATCTTTTTCATCCCAAATTGTCCGGCCTCTTGCATTAACCTATTTTTCATTTTTTCAATTTTTGTTTTTTGGTAGCCGACACAGGGATCTAAGCGATTTTGTAGTTCGCGATTTAGGTCATCGGTCTTTTGTAGAAACGAAGGAAGAAAATTTTGTGCCTTATTTCCAAAGCAGAAAAGAAGCCGTTGAAAAATGGAATATCAGTATTTGGCGACAATGGTTTTATGAGATCATGCCTCAAGAGCAGGTATCTGAAGTGATATTTATTTCTTGGAAAAATGAGATTTTGCCATTGAAGGATGAGCTGACAGAATTAGCATCATTTTCTTTTGAGAAAACCCTTTTTGAGGTGGGTAGGTATTTAGAAAGAAAAAATGAATTAGAAATGGCTTTGGAAATTTACCAACATAGTTTACAATCCAACGTTATTGAAAGAATTGTCCGGATTTATCAAAAACTCAAAAATTGGGATCAATCAATTTATTGGGCAAGAATTGGATTGGAATTAAGCCTCAATCCCAAAGAAATTCATTTTTTTACTGATTTTTTAGCCAAGTTGGAAACCAGAAAATCGGTCAAAAAGGTGACCCAATCGTTAAAAGAAGCTGAAAAAATTACCATTCCAAGCGAGTGGAAATCTAATGTAGAGTTAGGTGTGATTGAATATTTTCAAAATCAAGGCTATTATGCGGCATTTAGTGAAAATAGGGTTTGGAAAAGCTTGGTGGGTCTTTGGTTTTGGGATATTATTTTTGATTCAAAAGATTTGGCCTATCATCATCCCTTTCAAACGGCACCGAGTCATTATGCCAAAGAGGACTTTTTGGTAACAAAAAAAGTAGAATTTTTAGATTTATTATCGATGATTGAAAATAAGAATGAATTGATCTCCCATTTGAACATTCAGTCGAAAAAATATCATACTAAAATTAATCCTTTGGTCGATTGGGTGAATTTAGACATGGAGTTAATAGCGAAAGTTGTTTATGCTTTACCTAGTGAAGCTATTTTGGCAGTTATTAATCAAATTTGGATGAATTTATCTACTCATTCCAAAGGATTTCCCGATTTATTTGTTCAGAAAGGAGAGGAGTATGTATTTATTGAGGTGAAATCTCCCAACGATCATCTTTCTGCCATACAATACTATTGGCATGATTTCTTCAAACAAGTGGGTATTGAATTCAAATTGATTCGAGTGGAATGGTCTGACAAATAATTATGAATGCGAATCATGGGTTGAAAATTCCTGTTTTTTCAAGATTTTAACCCACGAGTCGCATTATGACTGAAGGATTATGAATTAGTGTTGATGAGTTAATAATTTGGTTTCATTTTTGGGATTTAATTTCATAACTCTTGGTTCCCAAGTAAAAATATTTCTCTTTCTGCTTGACTTATTTTAAAATTAACTATACATTTCAAATGAATCTGCCACGTTCTTATATTTTGTTGCTTTTTAGATTCCAAAAGCATTTTTTCACCCTATAAATTTTATGATTATGAAAGTGCAAGTACATGCCATTCACTTCAATGCGGACCGTAAATTATTGGAAAGCATTCAATCCAAGTTGAATAAATTAGATACTTTTTACGATCGAATAACGAGTGGAGAAGTATACTTAAAAATCGAACAAGGATTAGGAAAGGTTAAAGAGAAATTATTGGAAATTAAAATTTCTGTTCCGGGTGCTGTTTTATTTGTCAAGGAAAAAGCCAAATCTTTTGAAGAAGCGCTTGATTTAGCCCTTGATGCCATAGCAGAACAAATAAAAAGGTTTAAATCTAAATCAAATCAGATCCATCAGAAGAACATTTCTATCGATCTAGAATAATAAAAATTACACATAAAAAAGGCCACTTGGATTAACAAGTGGCCTTTTTTTATGTAAAAATAGATGAATTATATGTCAAATACCTTTTTCACTTGATCCACATAATCTAATTTTTCCCAAGTGAATAATTCCACTTCTTTTACTATCGTTTGTCCATTATTACCTTGAAAAGATTTGGTAACAATTTCATTTTTTCTGCCCATGTGACCATAAGCAGCTGTTTCGGAATAAATAGGGTTTCTTAATTTTAATCTTTGCTCGATAAAGTACGGGCGCATATCAAAAATACCTTCAACAGCTTTGGCAATTTCGCCGTCCGTTAAATTCACCTTAGCTGTACCATATGTATCAATAAATAATCCGCAAGGTTTAGCAACACCAATGGCATACGACACTTGAACCAATACTTGATCGCATAATCCAGCGGCTACCAAATTTTTGGCAATATGACGCGTTGCATAGGCTGCCGATCTATCTACTTTTGAAGGATCTTTACCCGAGAATGCTCCTCCTCCATGTGCACCTTTTCCACCATAGGTATCTACAATGATTTTACGACCTGTTAGGCCGGTATCTCCGTGAGGACCTCCAATGACAAATTTTCCAGTTGGATTGATGTGATAGGTGATTTTATCATTAAATAAAGCTTGAATTTCAGGCTTTAATTTCGACTTGACTCTAGGGATCGCAATTTCGATGATGTCTTTTCTAATTTTAGCCAACATTACTTCATCAGAATCAAAATCATCGTGTTGAGTTGAAACGACAATCGTATCGATTCGTTGAGGAACATGATTGTCACTGTATTCTATGGTTACTTGAGATTTAGCATCTGGACGTAAATAGCCAATTACATTTGGTTCTGTATTTCTAATCAAGGATAATTCTTGTAAAATTTTATGAGCCAAATCCAAGGCTAATGGCATGTAGTTTTCCGTTTCAGTTGTAGCATAACCAAACATCATCCCTTGGTCTCCAGCACCTTGTTCTTCTGGATTGGAACGATCAACTCCTTGATTAATATCAGCTGATTGCTCATGAATGGCTGAAAGAATACCGCAAGATCTGGCATCAAACATGTATTCTGATTTATTATAACCGATTTTATCAATTACCTGACGGGCAATGGATTGAACATCTAAATTAACATTGGTTTTAACCTCACCCGCTAAAATAACTTGTCCTGTCGTAACCAATGTTTCACAAGCTACTTTCGAACTTGGATCAAAGGCCATGAAATGATCAATTAATGCGTCTGAGATTTGATCTGCTACTTTGTCTGGATGACCTTCTGAAACCGATTCAGAGGTAAATAAATATGCCATTAGCGAATAATTTTTTAATTAAAAAACGTTCAAATTTACAATTAATAATAGCAAGGAGCAAAAAGAAATTAATCTTTATCTACTTTTTGAAAAGCTCTGTAATTGCAGCTTTGAAAAATGGGGTAGTAGGTACGCTTGACATGATTTTCAAATCTTCGAAGATATTTGTATCCTCTTCCAAAAATTTTAGAATCAATATGGGCGAATTATTTTTAAAAAGTGCTTCAAAAATTTCATGACCGCTCAAGTCTGATTCACTCAAAACTCGAAGGAAAACCCGATCAATAAAACGCTTAAAAATACTTTTTTGAATCAATTTTGCTTCAAAATTCCCATCTGCCAAATTATTGACTAATTCTTGACAAATATGTTGAGTGCGTAAAAAACTATAACCTGAGGTTGATTTAACAAATCCAGCGGGTGTCCCGATTTTAATCCATTTTTGATGAAGAAATTGGTTCGTGTTTTCTAATTCTACCATAGGAATTACCCCATATTCTTCTTCTTTTATTTGATAATCATCCTCTTTCAGATCGTAATATGCAGCTAAATAGGCCTTGATTTTATGTTTGTAATATTCTTTTTCTCGCAATGTTCCCGAAAAAAAGGTATGTTCAAATAGGGCTGTATGTGAATTAATGGGCAATACATACATGAATTCGCAATCCCTTCCAGTTGATACTCTAAAATCAAATAAATGGGCACTTTCCGATTTGAAGGCGGGGAAGTTACTCTCTATATTCCATCCTAAAAAATGCTGTTTAACATGTAAAGGATTATTCATATCGATGGGAAAGGGGGAAATGCTATCGAATACTTTTTTGGTAGCCAGGTAATTTCCCTTACTCGTTTCCACATTCACACCCACACCTGCGTAATGAATTTGTTGAATTTTAGCTTGTAGGAATTGAAAATTGGGATGTTTAACTAATTGATTTTTGATCAGATTATACCAATCTTCACTTTTGATTTTTTTGTATTTGTAGGGTGTAATATCGAATAAATCGCTGGGAGCTAATTTGGGGGAAATGGTAATTTTTGACCATTCTTTTTCAGCTATTGAATCGAATTCTTCTTTTTCTTTGGACCAATAACACCAAGTTTTATCATTAGAACCTTTTTGATGCTCGTCAATGATTAAAACCGTTTCTTTGGCCAATGTACTTTTACTTAAATAATAGGCTAAAGATAGTCCTGCTAGTCCTCCACCGGCGATAATATACGAATATTCAGTTTGATTGGGTGATGGTAATCGCATAGCTAACTTAATTAAATGTGTCTTTCTGCATGATAACTAGATCGAACCAAGGCGCCTGATTCCACATAGGCTAATCCTCTTTTTAAACCTTCTTCTTTGTACATGGCAAAGGTATCAGGGTGGATCCATTCAATAACTTCATGGTGCATTTTGGTTGGTTGCAAATATTGACCAAGCGTTAAAACGTCTAAGCCATTATTCACCAAATCATCCATGGCTTGTAAGACCTCGTCTTTTGTTTCACCTAAACCTAACATAATGCCCGATTTATTTCGCTTTCCAAATTCTTTGGTTCGCTTTATTTGTTCCAAACTTCTTTCATATTTTGCTTGAGGACGAACATAACGGTACAATCTAGCTACTGTTTCCATGTTGTGAGAAACAACTTCTTGCCCACCTTCAATCATACGAATGAGAGCATCCCAGTTTGCTTTGACATCCGGAATTAAGGTTTCAATAGTTGTTTGTGGCGTTTCTTCTTTTACCGCTCTTACAGTTTGGTACCAAATTTCAGCCCCTTTATCTTTTAATTCATCTCGATTAACAGAAGTGATAACCGCATGTTTTACTTTCATTAATCGGATGGCTTCAGCTACTCTTCGAGGTTCATCTTCATCATATTCTTGAGGTCTACCTGTCGCTACCGCACAAAAGGTGCAAGATCGCGTACAAACATTTCCTAAAATCATGAATGTGGCTGTACCTTCTCCCCAGCATTCGCCCATATTGGGGCAATTACCTGATTGGCAAATGGTATGTAATTTATATTCATCCACAATTTTACGAACGTTTGTATATTTCTCTCCGATGGGTAATTTTACTCTTAACCAATCGGGTTTACGATTCGTGTTTGCTGCTGGATTTATTTGAGGTAATTCAATCATGTTTTTGCGAAGTAAATTCTATTTCGTTCTACCCAGTAAAAAAGTAAGGTAACCAGTGGTATAAACCGGTCTTTGGGTGCTTTGGTTTAACATTTCGATGGGATTATTGAATACATCAATGATAAATCCTACTTCAATGGCCATATAGCTGCTTTTTTCTGAGTTAAATTCTATGTTTAAAGCTGATTTAAGGTGCCAACCAGGAACCAAGATGCTTTTTCCCACACTGGAAAACATTCCGGATTCTCTAACGATTCCCGCGCTTGGGTATTTGTTATCCAATAAATCTTTCATGGATACTGAAATGGTATTATTACCAATAGGATTGTTGGAGCTATAGGCAATATCCACCATATAAGGAGCTTGCAATCCAATGGTTGGGCCTGTGGTGAAAATACCTTTTAGTGCTGGGCCACCTTGACTCGCTTTTTTAAGCAAAGTTATTTCTTTGCCGTATTCTGGCCGAATAGTGTATAAATAATTTAATTTACCTTCTATGTAGGTTTGACCATTGTAGGAATAGGGTGAAGTGAATTCACGGTAATCTTTTATATGGGCTAAATCTACATTGATGACATTTAATGACTTATTTTTTTTGCCCCAAACATTTCTAAAATTTACTCCACCGATAACTCCTGAATTGGTAGATGTACTTAATCCAATGGCCCACGTATGTAATTCATCGGATTCTTTTTTTGGCGCTATTGTCGAACTTTTTGAAGGAGGATTAACTCTGTTTTTGCTGATTGTTGTATTGGAATTCTTTTTTGTTGTACTAGGTGCTTCTACTTGTATGGTCTTTCTTTGGCCCCATAAAAATAAAGGGGATGTCAGAAGAATCAATGTTGCGAGTAGAAGCTTTTTCATTATTAATTTAAATGTGGTTTAATTTCGTCCATGGAAATGTCCCAATGTGTAGCAGAGTAGGTGCATTTTCCATTGGAAATAACCAAAACTTGTGGTGATTGGTGTTCCACCGCAAATATATCAGCAATTTTTTGTGAAATAGGTCTGAAAGAAATTAAATCCAATAGGTAAGCTGGACTTTCTTCTGCATTCCAAGCTCTCTCTAATCGATTAAGTGCCGTAGAAGAAATGGAGCATCTCGTACTATGCTTGAAAATAAGAATGGGCTTTTGATGTGAATGAGTGATGATTTCATCCAATTGTACTTCTTCAGTTAAATCATTCCAGTTCATATGCATGATGCGGATATAAGTCTAATTTCGTAATTTTAACGATTCAACATCAAATTTAAGAAAAACTTGAGAGTTTGGCTTTATTCTTTTAGCTTGTTTTTATATCGGCAAACCTTGAGGCTTGTTTCAAAGTTCCATGTCAAGGCGAAATTATGGTCCGAAGGACAAGATCACGTATGGGAAAGTTTGGAAGAAAAGTTGAAAAATAACTCTAAACCCCTTATTTGGGTACATGCTGCATCTCTTGGAGAATTTGAACAAGGAAGACCTATCATAGATGCACTGAAAGAAAAATATCCGAAATATTTTATCTTACTTACTTTTTTTTCGCCTTCTGGATATGAAATTCGAAAAAATTATCCTTTGGTTGATTGGGTCAGTTATTTGCCTTTGGATAGTAAAAGGTCTTCAGTCAGGTTCTTGGATCTTGTAAAACCTCAAATGGTCATTTTTGTCAAATATGAATATTGGTATTTTTATTTAATGGAAATCCAAAAAAGAAATATTCCTAGTCTATTGGTATCCGCCATTTTTCGAGAAAATTCTGTGTTTTTTCAATGGTATGGTGGCTTTTATCGAAATATTGTCAAATCATTTAGTCAAATTTTTGTCCAAGATCTGGCATCAAAAGTGCTGTTAGAATCCATTCAAGTGGAGCAAGTTCAAGTTGCAGGTGATACTCGATTTGATCGGGTAGATCAAATGTCTAAGGTAGTAGAATCCTGGGATTTAGCTGAGGCATTTTTAAATGGTTCTGAGTTTATCGTTTTAGGCTCTGTTTGGGAAGCAGATATGCAAATGCTTATTCCCATCATTAATTCATATAAATGGCCTTTGAAGTGGATTATAGTTCCTCATGAAATACATCAAGACGAGTTGAATTCGTGGAAGAATCAGATTAATCGTCCTGCCCTGTTTTCTGTAGGGAATATCTCGGATGAAATTTTCGATAAAGAGGTATTAATTGTTAATGAAATTGGCCGACTTTCTACCTTGTACAAAGGAGCTTCATTTGCTTATATTGGCGGTTCTTTTGGGAAAGGATTACATAATACATTGGAGGCCGCCGTTTTTGGTCTGGCTTTGTTTTTTGGAAATAAGAATTTTAGAAAATTCAAAGAAGCTTGCGATTTAATAGATTTGGGAATTGCATTTCCGGTAGCAAATTCGGAAGAATTTATTTTAAAAATGGATAATTTTTTTCAAAATCCCATGCATTTAGAGGAGATTAAAAAGAAATCAAAGGCCTATATTTCAACGAATATTGGTGCTAAGGATCAAATTATGAACTTTATTCAAACGAAAATATGAGTAATGAATTAATCAAGGGATTAATTATTCGATCGACCGGTTCTTGGTATGAGATTCGTTCGGAATCGGGAAAAGTGTTTTCTGGTAGATTGAAAGGTAAGTTTAAATTAAATGGTCCCAAGACTTCTAATCCAATAGCGGTAGGAGATTGGGTGATGTTTTTTATTGAGGATGAAGCTAATCAAACGGTTGTAATTGAAGAAATTTTACCACGAACCAATTATTTAATTCGGAAATCAGTACATAAAACAGGTCAAGGTCAATTATTGGCGGCCAATGTGGATCAAGCCATTTTTATCATGACCTATAAATTTCCGAAAACATCTTTGGGTTTTTTAGATCGTTTTTTAGTAACAGCAGAGGCTTTCCGAATTCCAGTTCAAATTGTATTCAATAAAATGGATTTGCTAACGGAAGAAGAAAAAGATCAGGTTTTTGAATGGGCTGGATTGTATCAAGAATTGGGGTATGGTATTTTATTTACTTCTATTCCTAACAATGAAGGTATTGATGAATTCAAAGAAATGTTTCAAGGTAAAGTATCATTGATGTCGGGACATTCAGGGGTAGGGAAATCCAGCTTATTGAATATTGTTGCGCCAGATTTGAACATAAAAACCAAAGCCATTTCTGATTTTGCTCAAAAAGGTGTGCATACAACGACTTATGCAACCATGTGGGAATTGGGCGAAAAGACCTATTTGATCGATAGTCCGGGAATTAAGGAATTAGGCATTTTGGAAATTGAAAAAGATGAATTAGCGCATTATTTTCCGGAGATGCGGGCCTTATTGGGCGACTGTAAATTCAATAATTGCATGCATTTGAGTGAACCAGGTTGTGTGGTACGTGCAGCGGTGGACGAAGGAGAAATAGCTGTTACAAGGTATATGAGTTATTTGAGTATGTTGGAAAATGATGATAATCGAAGATAAACCTTTTATAAACTATGGAAAATTTACTTTGGGGTATTGATTTAGGAGGAACAAAAATTGAATGTGCGGTTTTAGACAAAAAAGATCCCACAAAAGTGGTCATTCGGGAGCGCATTGATACCGAATCGGCAAAGGGATATGAGCACATATTGCATCAAATAAAATCCTTAGTTGACAGGGTAATTGAAAAAATAGCCATTCAGCCAACTCAAATTGGATTTGCTACGCCAGGAGTGATGAATCCAAGGACCTTGACTATGAAAAATTGCAATACCACCTGTTTGAATGGAAAGTATTTGGCGAGGGATTTGGAGGAAATATTGGGAGTAGAAGTGAAATTAGCCAACGATGCCAATTCCTTTGCATTGGCAGAAACTTTGTTAGGGGCAGTGAAAGACATTAATCCCAATGCGGAGTCGGCTTTTGGAGTAATCATGGGCACAGGAGTAGGAGGAGGTTTGGTCGTGCATGGTAAAATTGTGAATGGATTGCATGGCATAGGAGGCGAGTGGGGACATAATATTTTGGAAGAGGGTGGAACCCCATGTTATTGCGGCAAAGCTGGTTGTGTAGAAAATGTCATTTCAGGCCCAGCCTTGGAGCAATTTTATGAGAAGAAATCAGGCCGAAAATTAAAGTTAAAAGAAATTTTACGATTGGCGGAGGCAAAAGAAGATAAGATCGCGGAGGAGACCATTGATAGGTTGTTGGAATATTTTGGTAGAGCAATTTCTACCTTGATTAATGTGATAGATCCAGAAGTGATTGTGATTGGAGGAGGCGTAGGCAATATTGACTTACTTTATACAGAAGGCTATGAACGCATCAAGAAATACATTTTTAATTCCGGCGAGGTGCATACTCAAATAGTCAAACCCAAACTAGGTGACAGCGCTGGGGTATTTGGTGCGGCGATGTTGTTTGTGTAGGGCGGAGGCAAAGTTTAAATTACGTTCAATATTTTGGTTATTAAAAAGCTCCTTCTGGGGCTTTTTTAGTAAGAATTATCTCGTTTAAAATACATGTGATTTAGGAATCGATTTTTGCTACTTTGAAGGATTTTAAAAATTTTAGATTCTTGGTGATGAAAGAAGTTGGATTTTGAGTCTTTGTAGATAATTGGGGTATATAAATAAACTATTTTTGAAATACTTATATTTTATCACTAATTTTGTATTATAAATCAGTCATTAAGTATTTAAATGTTATTTTATGAATGATAATCAATACAATAATTGGGTTGAAATGAGTGATTATTCACTCGCGAAGACCATTGGTGCATTTGTGAAACATCACCGTTTGTTTCAAAATAAGACACAAGAGGATGTTTCTGCAGCTGCTAATATTAGTCGATCTACTTTGAGTTTACTTGAAAAAGGGGAGTCCATTACTGTCCCAACACTCATACAAGTTTTAAGGGTTTTGGATTTACTCTATGTCATGAAAATTTTTGCCATTCAAGAGGAAATTAGCCCTTTGTTGTTGGCTAAACAGGCTTTGAAAAAACGAAAAAGGTCTAGAGGTTCAAGTAAAGAAAATGATAATCCTTCAAGCTGGTAATCATGATAACAACAGCATTTGTGAAAATTTGGGGAGAAACAGTTGGCGCAGTTGTATGGAATGATGCGACTGGAATGGCTAGTTTTGAATATACTGCTTCTTTTATTGGTACTAGTTTTGATTTAGCACCCTTAAAAATGCCATTAGCCAATAGCCATAGACAAATTTTTTCATTCCCAGATCTTAGTAATACGAATACGTTTAAAGGTTTACCTGGTTTGTTGGCAGATGTGTTGCCAGACGATTATGGTAATCAATTAATTAATCATTGGCTGGTGCAAAATGGTCGTCCCGAAAATAGTATGAATCCAGTAGAACTTTTATGTTTTATAGGTACCAGAGGGATGGGAGCGTTGGAATTTGAACCTTCTCACTTGAAAACAAATAAAAGAGCTTTTGATATTGAGGTAGATTCCTTGATAAATATTTCTCAAAATATGTTATCCAAAAGAGAAAGTTTCGAAACAAACTTGAAGGAGGATGATGAAAAAGCGATGATGGATATTCTTAAAATTGGAACGTCTGCCGGAGGAGCTCGTCCGAAAGCGATCATTGCTTATAATGAAAAAACGGGACAAGTGAAATCAGGTCAAACGATTGCTCCCAAAGGGTTTGAACACTGGTTGATAAAATTGGACACTGTTAGTGATGTGCAATTCGGTGAAAAGAAAGGCTATGGGAGAATTGAAATGGCTTATTATTTGATGGCGCGTGCTTGTGGAATTGAGATGATGGAGAGTCGACTATTGGAAGAAAATGGGCGATCTCATTTTATGACTAAACGATTTGACCGAGATGGAGGTGAACAAAAACACCATATTCAGACACTTTGTGCCCTACAGCATTATGATTTCAATCAAATAGCAAGTTTTAGTTATGAACAAGTATTTCAAACGATGCGATTGTTAAAGCTACCGTATTCTCAAGCAGAACAAATGTTTAGAAGGATGGTTTTTAATGTCATCGCTAGAAATTGTGATGACCACACAAAAAATTTCGCCTTTATGCTGAAAAAAAATGGCGTTTGGGAATTAGCTCCAGCTTATGATATTTGTTTTGCTTATCGTCCTGATAGTAGTTGGGTAAGTCAACACAATTTAAGTGTTAATGGTAAAAGAAAAAATATTACCAAAGAGGATCTATTGATTGTTGCCAAAGCCATGAATTTGAAAAATGCGAATGCCATTATTCAACAGATTAGCGATAACGTTGGCAATTGGAATGATTTTGCTGAAATGTCAAATGTTGCTGTTAAATATAGAGAATTGATAGGAAAGTCCCATTTGACTTTATAACTTACCCTTGAAGTTGTTATTTTTTTTAGATAAAATCGCTTGGCAAATTTTTCACCCTTAGTTTTAATTGTCAAATTATCTTACTAATTTACCTCTCAAACTACTTTTTTTGAACTCAAAGTGTTATGACTATGGAAAATACCTTCGAAACTGAACCTAAAATCTACGAGAATATCAAGCGAATTCGTGAAATGAAAAACATTTCACGTCAGCAAATGGCATCGGATTTGGATCTTTCATTGAGTGGGTATTCTAAGTTGGAAAGAGGTGAAATTGATGTCTCATTAAATAGAATTCAACAAATTGCAGGTATTTTGGGAGTAGAACTTTCTCAATTAATGAACTTTGATGCTACCCAAATTTTCAATGTCAACAATAATAATGTGATTCAAGGTATTGGTACCAAAGCTAGTTCTGTTCATTACCACTCTGACGAATATTTGATTAAATATGTGAAGAAATTAGAAGAGGAAAATGAGCGCCTCCGTAAAGAATTGGGGAGGGAATGAATTTTACCACGAAGGCACAAAGTTTTAATTTAATATTCTTTGTGATCTCCGTGTTAAAAAAAAGCATTTTATACTTTCAAAAATATCTTCTTTTTATAAAATACATAGCAAATACTCCAACAAACAAGTACGAAGGCAATTGCATAGGCCAATGAACCATTGTATTTTCCAAATATGGGTTCAAAAATATGCCAATAAATCCATGTATTTGCGGATGTTAAACCATCTCCTTCCGCAATTTTGAATTTATCCAATTGGATGGCAAGTACTTCTGAAATGGCATAAGCTAAAATTGAATTTGTACCGAAAACCAAGAAAAATGTGTTGGCAAAATGTTTCTCTTTGACCTCAATCCACCAATACGTTAAACTAATCAAGATAAAATCAATTCCAGCACATATTAAAACAAATGAGCTGGTCCATAATTTCTTATTAATCGGAAAGGCTACATCCCAAAGTAATGCCAGGATTATTAATCCAATTCCAAAGGCAATAAGTGTCGGTACTATCGGAGCATTTTTGGCTCTTTGTTTTTCCAAATACAAACTGGTTTGGTAGCCAAATAGGCAAGTTGAAAAAGCAGGTAGCGTACTTAAAAGTCCCTCAGGGTCAAATGCTAATCCATTTCCATGGTATAAATGATCTGCGCCAAACAAGAATAAATCCAATTTTCTTACTGCATTTGTGGCTAATTCATAGGCGGCACCGGGCTCACCAAAAAATCCCATGATGGCCCAAAAGGTTAGTAAAATAACTATATTAACTCTGGTTAGCCACTTTTCTGAAACTTGTAAAACAAGAAATGAAATGGCACAATAAGATAGCGCTATTCGAGGCAGAACATTGAGAAATCGAAGTTTTGAAATATCAAAATCCAGAAAAGGAAAATAAAATATGATGTAATTGATCAAAAACAACATCAAGGTTCTTTTGATGATTTTATTTCTCAAAATGGGTGTCAAGGTATAATTGAATGATTTGAACGAAAAGCGCATGGCAACTCCCACCATGAAAAGAAAGGTTGGAAATACTAAGTCAGTGGGGGTAAATCCATGCCATTGGGCATGTTTTAAAGGAGCATAGGTAAATTCGCCATTGCCGGAAGTGTTAACTAATATCATGGCCGCAAGGGTTATGCCACGCAGAATGTCTAGAGATAAAAATCGAGTTTTCATAATAGGTTTAATGACTAATGATGATCGGAATTACTTTTTGATCAAATTCGGAAGTGAATCTAACATAATATTTCCCAATTTGTATCGGGCCTAAATAAATTTCTTTGAAATTAGTTTTCCATTCAAATTGAATTATTTCTTGTCCAAAAGGCGACAAAATTTCTACTTGTAAAGGGGTTTCCAATTCTCGTTTCAAACTAATTTTTTGTCCAAGCATAGCTGGATTTGGATAAACGCTTATTTCTTGAAAATGGGTAGGTTCAATACTTAAAATGGGGTCAATGAGTGGTAAGGCTTTTTCATAATTGGGAATGCCATAGCCTAGATTATTGTCGGGATTGCTACTCTGAGAAGCAGATTTTCGAATGCCATTCATGATTTGTTTAGCGGTTTTTTTTGGAAATTTTTCAATTAAACCTGCTGCTAATCCTGCAATTAAGGGAGCAGAAAAGGAGGTTCCATTTCCAGTCCCGATTGTACTTGTAATCGATCCTAAAACCGTTGCTTGCCCCATCGCTGAAACATCAGGTTTAATTCGCTGGTCATAGCTTGGGCCAAAGGAACTGAAACTCGCTTTAAGAGCTTTTCCATCAACAGCGCCCACAGCTAATATGTCCAAAGCATCAGCAGGAGAACTAATGTATTTCCATGCTTTATCACCCTCATTGCCTGCGCTTATGACACAAATAATACCTCTTTCCGATGCCCAATTAGCTGCTAATGTACTAAGTACCGTTTTACCATCTAAGTTATTGTACGCATGATTATAAAAACTATTATCAAAGGTGGAATAACCCAAAGAAGAGCTAATGATGTCAGTTCCTAAACTATCCGCCCATTCTGCCCCCCTTAGCCAATTGACTTCTTCTACTGGAAATTCAGTTAAACCTTCTTCGGTTTGTGCCAAGGCAAAATTAGCATTGAACGCAGTTCCAATTAATTTATCAGGTACATAAGCCGCTATCGTACTCATGACATTCGTTCCATGTTTGCCTTCATTGTAAACGCTGGTTCTGTTGGGACTTGTGCAAAGGGTTGCGATGATTCTTTTTTGATCTCTTACTTGTTGTAAGTACGTAACAACATCGGCATTTAAATATCCTTCATCCAATAATGTTATCAGTACATTTTTTCCAGTAATACCGCTCGCATGCATTTTATCTGTCCCTAATTGGGTATTTTGAGTCAGAGAATTCCCATATGAAATGTCAGCTAGCCTACTATTCAAAACGGGATTTGGAGGGCTGACATTTGTATTTCCTGATTTGGTTGCCAAGGAATCCAAGGCAAAAGGAAAATACATTCCTTTTACATTTTTATTGGTTAAAACCGCTTTGATTTTATCGGGACTGGTTTGAATAAGAACCGAATTAATCCATTTCAAAGGGTAAATTATTTTGATACCCAAAGCAGAAATTTCTTTTAAAAAGGAATTATTAACAGGCAAATCTTGTTCCGTAAAAGTGATATTGTTTTTTTTTCTGCGGTCAATGGATTTTTGTGTGACAAAAGCGGAAGGATTTTGAGTAGTAAAAGTGGAATTATTTTTGTCTTTGAATTGGATCAAGTATCGATAGGTGCCAATTTGCCCTTTTGAAATGAAGCCTAAACTAAATAAGAAATAAACTAAAATGATTTTTCTCAACACCGAACAAATATTTAAGATGTAAATTAATTAAGAATGACTAGCAATACAATTATTGTGTATTTTTGTACGTATTCTATGTAATAATGAAAGCATTTCAACGTGTTTTTTTGATTTTGTTTGCATTTTGGCTATTGATGGGTCAAGTAGGATTCGCATTTCAATCAAAGAAGTGTTTAGTTACAGGAAGCAAAAAATGGATGATTGCCAACAATCAATCATGTTGCAAGCGAAATGTTTCCATCAATTCCAATAAATCTACTATCTTATCCAAATCGTCATGTTGTGCCTATAATCAATATGTTGTAAAGTTTAATTTCTCTGTTGAAAAGCTGAAATCATTTGCTTTGTTTTTGATTTCTCCCGGTATTTTGAATTCGGCATTTTCATATGGTAGGCAATTTGGTATTCAGGTAATCTCAAAAGTTTTTTTTGGATATTTTGTTCATCCTCCTAGCCATTCGGTCCGATTGGCTGTTTTACAATCGTATTTAATTTGATATTAAAGAGAAAATGTATTTTCACTTTAATCAATTAGATATGAAATCAATCAATTATTTTATTTTTTTAGCCTTCTTTTTCCTCGTTTTTGAATCGTTAGGTCAAACCATTTCTGGACGGGTGATGAGTTTGGATGATGCGGGAAATATGGAAGATCTCGTGGGCTCTTCTGTATTCTTTAAGCCCCTGAAGATAGGGGTTTTGACAGATGCCAAAGGTGCATTTCAATTGGATACTCAAGGGAAAACAGGATGGTTACTGATTAGTTATCAAGGCTATAATTCGGATTCCGTTTTTGTAGATTCCAACAAATTTTTACACATTCATTTGAGATTGCGTAATGAGGAATTGAAAGATATTAAGGTTTTTGCTAAACCGGGAGGACAGGATGAGTTCTCGACGATTCATACGGAAATTTTAAGCATGAAAACTTTGGCAAAAGCGGCTTGTTGTAATTTGTCGGAGAGTTTTGAAACCAATGCCTCTGTATCGGTTAATTTCTCGGATGCGGTGACGGGCGCCAAACAAATTCAATTGTTGGGATTAGCGGGTACTTATGTTCAAACGAATGTGGAAAATATGCCTTCTGTTCGTGGATTGAAATCGACATATGGTTTGAATTATTTACCTGGAACATGGGTGAAATCCATCGATTTAGCCAAAGGACAGAGTTCAGTTGTCAATGGCTATGAATCCATGACAGGTGCCATAAATGTGGAATTGGCCAAACCAGATACGTCTGAAGCCTACTTTTTAAACGCCTATGCAAATTCACAAGGGCGATTTGAACTCAATCAACAAGGGGCACATCGATTTAATTCGAACTTATCGATGGGAATTTTCACTCATTACTCTCAACAAGCTAGTCGAATTGATGGAAATGGTGATGGATTTTTGGATTTGCCTTTGTTTCAATTGGTGAATGTATTGAATCGATGGAAATATTCCTCAGATCATTGGATGGTTCAATTTGGAGGTAATTATTTGTATGAGAATCGGGTAGGAGGTCAATCCAATTTTGATCCTTCATCAAGCAAAAGATATGCCGTATATGGTTTCGGAAGTAATACTTCCCGGATCGAATTATTTTCAAAAATGGCCCGACTTTTCCCTGATAAACCCTATAAGGGATTGGGCTTGATTTTATCAAGTGCAAATCATTCCAATGATTCTTATTTTGGCTTAAAAGCTTATCAGGGAAGAGAGCAGAGCTTCTATGGAAATTTAATTTATCAGTCGATCATTGGTACAACCAACCATACCTGGAAGGCAGGATCCAGCTTTTTATACGATTCCTATCAGGAAAACTATTTGGAAAATGGATTTGCTAGGTCGGAATTAGTGCCTGGTGTTTTTGCTGAATATACGTATACGATGCCAAATAAATTGATTCTAATTTTGGGTAATCGGCTCGATTGGCATAATTTATATGGTGTTCAATTTATACCGCGTGTTCATGCTAAATGGGATATAAATACTCAGTGGATTGCAAGAGCTTCCTTTGGTAAAGGTTGGCGGAGGGTAAATTATTTGGCTGAAAATATGGGTTATTTAGTGAATCAAAGAAGATTGCAAATTGATTCTAGAGCTGACCCCGTGGAAAAAGCTGATAATTTTGGTATGACTTTAACGCATACATTTATGCTTTTAGGTCGTCCGGCTAATTTGGTTTTTGATGCTTTTCAAACCAATTTTCAAAATCAATGGATGGTTGACATGGAAAATGCTGCTAGTATTTGGATGTATTCGAGTCCTGGAATTTCATATGCCACTAGCTTTCAATCCGAATTGAATTACAGTCCATTCAAAAGGTTTGAAATTAAAGCTGCATATCGGTACCAAGATGTGCAAGCCGATTATCGAACTGTGGATGGTAAATTAAGTCGATTAAGTAAGGCATTTGTCAATAGTGATCGAGTATTGCTTAATTTGGCATATGCGACACCATTTGACATTTGGAAGTTTGATTTAACTTGGCAATGGAATGGAGATAGGAGAATTCCAGATGCCAGTGATGGGCATGTGCATGCTGCCACGAATACATTGGCGCAAGTTTATGCTCCTCCATTTTCAACGGTTTATGCCCAGGTTAGTAAACAATTTAAAAAATGGGAAATGTATGTAGGTGGAGAAAATCTGTTTAATTTTACGCAGGAAAATCCAATACACCATGCCAATGATCCATTTTCGGTCAATTTTGATGCATCCATGGTTTGGGGGCCGATTGTAGGAAGGATGATTTATATTGGTATGCGTTATAAAATTCAATAATTAATTTAAAATAGATGCTTATGAAAAAGTTCATGTTAATGTCAGCGATTATTTTGGGATCTTTTGTAGCAAATGCTCAACATGATCACGCGAAAGTAAAGCAAGAGAAAAAGGCTGGTAAATCAGATAAAAAAGAGGCTTATCAGTGTCCAATGAAATGTGAGGGTGAAAAAACCTATGCCAAAAAAGGGAAGTGTCCAGCATGTACAATGGACTTAAAATTAGTAGTAGCAAAGAAATAATTTAAACGGAATACAAAATGAAGAAGTTGATTTTATTCACATTGTTGTCAATGCCTACCATATTAGTGGCTGGTCCTAAGGAGATTTTAAAGGTAAAGACTTCAGCGATTTGCGAAATGTGTAAATCGAAGATTGAAAAGAATTTGGCTTTGACTAAAGGAGTGAAAAGTGCTAATTTGAATTTAGATGATAAAGTGGTTACAGTTGAATATAATTCAGAGAAAACCAATGCCTTAGCCATTCGCAAGGCAATTGCTGAGGTGGGATATGATGCGGATGATATGCCTGCAGAAAAAGCTGGATATGATAAGTTATCAGATTGCTGTAAAAAGAAGTGATTTTAGTTATTAATTATTAGGCATGGACAAACTAATACCTAATAACTGATTTTCACATTTTCATTGATAGCGCAATTCTTTTTCTGGCTTCATCTATTTCGGTGACCGTTACGATCACTTTTTGGGAGACTTTTACTACCTCGTTGGGGTCTTTGACGAATTTATTGGCTAGTTGGCTTACGTGAACGAGCCCGTCTTGATGGACGCCAATGTCAACAAATGCACCAAAATTGGTAATGTTGGTAACAATTCCTGGTAGTTTCATACCAATTCGTAAATCTTTGATTTCATTAACACCTTCGGTAAAAGAAAATGTTTCGAATTGTTCTCTTGGGTCGCGCCCTGGTTTAGCTAATTCATCCATGATATCATTTAAGGTAGGTAATCCTACTTCTTGACTCACATATTGACTTAATTTAATTTGTTTGCGGTAGGTGTCAGAATTCAGTAAATCGCCGACTTTGCAACCTACATCTTTGGCCATTTTTTCTACCAAATCATATCGCTCAGGGTGAACAGCGCTTGCATCCAGAGGATTAGAGGCATTTCGAATTCTTAAAAAGGCAGCAGCTTGTTCAAATGCTTTTTCGCCTAATCTTGGTATTTTTTTCAATTCAGACCTTTTTTTGAATGGGCCATTTTTACTACGATAATCTACGATATTTTGAGCTAATTGAGGTCCTAGGCCAGAAATATAGGATAGAATTTGTTTAGAAGCGGTATTGATTTCTACACCAACGGAATTGACGCAAGAGATGACAGTATCGTCTAGAGATGCTTGTAATTTCTTTTGATCGACATCATGTTGGTATTGTCCTACGCCAATCGATTTAGGATCAATTTTAACTAATTCTGCCAAAGGATCCATGAGTCTTCTGCCAATGGAAACCGCACCTCTAACGGTAACATCTTTGTCTGGAAATTCTTCTCTTGCAACCGCTGAGGCAGAATAAATAGAAGCACCGCTTTCATTAACCATGATGATTTGAAGGTTCGGTAGATTAAGTATTTTTACAAAGCTTTCGGTTTCTCTTCCTGCCGTTCCATTTCCAATGGCAATGGCTTCAACTTGGTACGTTTTTACCCAGTGTTTTAGGGTTTGTGCTGCTTCTTGAGCTTGCCCTGGACCTGTATGCGGGTAAATTGTGGTATTTTCCATCAGATTACCTTGTTCATTCAAGTAAACAAGTTTACAACCTGTTCGAAAACCAGGATCGAGTGCTATGACCCTTTTTTGTCCTAATGGAGCGGCTAAAAGTAATTGCCTCATGTTTTCGGCAAAAACTCGAATAGCTTCTTCGTCTGCTTTTTTCTTGGCTGCTGCTCTCATTTCAGTTTCCATAGCAGGCTGAAGGAGTCGTTTGTAACCATCTTTGATAGCTAATTCCACTTGAGCGCAGGAGGCATTGCGGCCTGTAATGTAACGGTTTTCCAAACGGTTAATCACTTCTTCATCGGGTCCGATGAGATTTAGATTCAATACGCCTTCATTTTCTCCTCTTAATAAAGCTAGTATTCGATGCGAAGGGGCATTAGAAAGGGATTCCGACCAATCGAAATAGTCTTTGTACTTGATACCACTTTCTTTTTTATCTTTTTGAACGCTGGATTTAACCTGGGTATGTCTGGCAAATAATTCGCGAGCATCTTCTCTTGCTGGGGCCTGTTCCATCATTTCCTCTGCTAAAATGTCGCGTGCACCCGCTAATGCCTCATCAATATTGTTTACACCTTTATCCACTTGCACAAATGGTTTAGCGATTTCATTGATATCTACCATTCTTTGTTGAAAAATCAGATGGGCTAATTCTTGCAGTCCTTTTTCTCTTGCAATGGTCGCTTTGGTTTTTCGTTTAGGTTTATAGGGTAGGTATAAGTCTTCAAGTTTGGCTAATGACTCAGCGGCTAAAATTTGTTTTTCTAGCTCTGGACTTAGTTTTTCCATTTCCTTTAGGGATTTTAGGATGGCTTCTCTGCGTTTTTCAAGCTCAATAAAAGACTCCATCATGTCGCGTATTTGTGCGATTTGGACTTCATCTAAACTACCTGTCATTTCTTTTCTGTATCGGGAAATAAAAGGGATAGTTGCTCCTTCTTCCAATAGAGTAATGGTTTTACGAACTTGATTTTCACTTATTTGTAAGCTATCGGCGAATTTTTTATAGGGAAGAAGCATGGGGTGATTTAAAAGGTAATAGGTAAAATAATAGGTAAAAGGTAATAGGTAAAAGGTAATAGATAAAGGTAATAGGGTTTTACTGACATGAGGCACTAATAACTAATCACTCAATCTATTACCTATTACCTTTTACCTATTACCTAAATTGCTCTTCTTCAGGGAATTCATTGTAAAAATACCCGGCGAATTTCCAGATTTCTTGGATTTCGGTGCCTAAGATTGGGTATGGGTCAAAGATTTTATTGGTTGATTTCAGAATGAGGACATTTTTTTCATTCAAGTGATTAATGACTTTTTTCAATACTACGCCATCTTCTTTCGTCACGACGATACAAATCGTGCCATCTTTTATGTCTGTCCAATCTTCTACATATTCCGCAAAAACCAATGAGCCCGACTGAAGAGGTAGCATGGAATCACCTTTGATGGGAAAAACACGGTATTTTCTGTCTCTGGATAGAAATGGTACTTGGAATGTAGGAAGTTCTTTGATGAAATCTAAATCGTCATAGGCATTGGCATAACCAGCTACCGCTTTGATGGGCACAAATTCGATGTTTTCCTCGTTGTCTGGAGAAACCGTTGTGGCTAAAATTCGTAGTTTATTGGCTTTGCTTCCTGGCGTTTTAGTGGATAAATCTTGCGTAAGCATTTCATCGATTTCCACATTGAAAAACTGAGTAATGGCTATTAAATCGGCATATTTGGGTTCTGCTCTGCCCGATTCATATGATCCTAGTGTAGGTTTCTTGATTTGTAACAATTCTGCCATTTTTTCTTGGGAAGTTTTTTCCGTCATCTTGCTGCGTAAAAAACGTAAATTTTGACTAAAAAATGTGCTCATGTTGTTGGAATATTTTATACTTTTGAATAAAATTGGTATTCAAAAATTGATTGACAAGTATTCGAAATTACAAAATGTATTCAAAATTGCCAAATATGTAAAAAAAATATGCAAAATCGTACCATTGTCCATATGGACTTAGATAGTTTTTTTGTTTCGGTTGAGCGTTTACGGGATGATCGACTCATGGGTAAGCCGGTCATTGTAGGAGGGATGTCGGATCGTGGAGTAGTCGCTGCTTGTAGTTATGAGACTCGGACATTTGGAGTGCGGTCTGCTATGCCCATGCGGGTTGCGCTGAAGCTTTGTCCCGATGCCATTGTTTTGCGTGGCGATTATGAGGCCTATTCGCAGCATTCTGATATGGTGACTCAGTTAATAACCGAACGAGCACCTTTGGTTGAAAAGGCTTCTATTGATGAATTTTATTTGGATATGACAGGTATGGAGCGTTTTTTTGGTGCTTTTCAGTTCACGGCTGATTTGCGGCAAAGGATTCAAAAACAAATTGGTTTGCAAATATCTTTTGGTTTATCGGTGAATAAAACGGTTTCCAAAGTAGCTACGAATCATGTGAAACCTGCTGGGCAATTCATGGTTCCTGCTGGGGAAGAAAAGGCCTTTTTGGCACCTATGTCGGTGGCTAAAATTCCAATGATTGGGGCTGTTACCGCTCAAACCTTGCGAAATATGGGTATTTCTCAGGTAGGAACTTTGAGTCAAATGCCACTTCAACTATTGGAAAAAACCTTTGGAAAATCAGGCGTAATGCTTTGGGAAAGGGCCAACGGCATTGATTTGCGGCCTGTTGTTCCTTATCATGAGCAAAAATCTTTATCCAAAGAAATCACCTTCCAAAAAGACACCACGGATGTGGATTTTTTGCAAAGGGTCTTGATTCAATTGACGGAGCAATTATCATTTGATTTACGCAAATTGGGTAATTGTACCTCTTGTGTGACCATTAAGCTGAGGTATTCCAATTTTGATACACATACTCGGCAGCTTGCTTTGCCAGCGACCGCCAGTGATCATCGTTTGATTCCCGTTGTGCTGGAATTGTTCCAAAAGCTATACGATAGGCGTTTATTGATTCGCCTAATTGGCATTCGATTCTCTAAACTTTTACAAGGACAAGAGCAATTGAATTTGTTTGATGAAGGCGCTAAACTAGCTCCATTATACGATGCGATGGATAAAATAAGAACTCGATATGGAATTTTTTCTTTAGCGAGAGCAAGTGGGAAGTAGGTAATAGGTAATAGGTAAAAGGTAATAGGTAAAAGGTAATAGGTAAAAGGTAATAGGTAAAAGGTAATAGGTAAAAGGTAATAGGTAATAGGTAACAGGTAAAAGTCTTCTCTTCTCTCTTCTCTCTTCTCTCTTCTCTCTTCTCTCTTCAAAAAAATAATGCTCAACAATCATTCATATTACAGTTTACGTTATGGGACACTTTCACCGGAGCAATTGGTGGAGGTGGCGGTAGCGTATGGCTTTAAGGTGGTTGTTTTGACGGACATCCATCGGGTGTCTGGGATCTATGATTTTTTACAAGCTTGCCATTTGCATGGGGTTAAGCCGGTGCTTGGAATGGAGTTTCGACAAGGAGATGACGTACATTTTATTTGTTTGGCGAAGAATCCGCGTGGACTGGAGAAGATCAATGCTTTTGCGAGTACCTATTTATTGGCCAATGAGTCTTGGCCGATTCGGCCGCCGGAATGGGAAGATGTTTGGACCATTTTTCCCTTAAAAAGACGAAAAGAAAATTTAAAATTAGGTTATCAAGAGCGTTGGGGGATCAATGCTGGAGATCGTAATTTTCTATGGAAAGAAGCCAATAAAAAGGATTTTGTCTGGTGTCAAGCCGCCACATTTATCGATAAAAAAGGTTTTTCCATGCATCGTTTATTGCGTGCGATTGATAAAAATGTGTTGTTGAGTAAATTACCTTTAAGCGCGCAGGCGAAGGAACATGAACGTTGGTATCGGCCAAATGAATTGGCTGATTTTTGTGTGGATTTTCCTGAAATATTGGAAGAAGCGGAACGGATTTTAGCTTCCTGTGAATTTAGTTTTGAATTTCATTTGTCGAAAAACAGGAAACGATTTGGCTCTAGCCAAGAGGATGATCGAGATCTATTGCGCAAATTGGCTTTGGAAGGAATGACATATCGCTATCCTCGTTCGGATAAACAGGCGAAGGAACGTGTGTTAAAAGAGTTGAAAGTTATTCATGAATTGCAATTTGATGCGTATTTTTTGATCACCTGGGACATTATACGTTATGCGCGCTCCAGAGGTTATTTTCATGTGGGTAGAGGAAGTGGCGCTAATTCGATTGTTGCTTATTGTTTGGGCATTACGGACGTTGACCCCATCGAATTGGATTTGTATTTCGAGCGATTCATCAATCCTCATCGTACGAGTCCGCCTGATTTTGACATTGATTTTTCTTGGGATGAGCGAAATGAGATCATTGATTATATTTTCAAACGTTATGGCGCCAAACATGTTTGCTTGTTGGCTACTTATGTGACTTTTCGGGATAAGTCGATTTACCGAGAATTAGCCAAGGTTTTTGGTTTACCCAAGGCGGAAGTGGATGCTTGGTTGGAGCCTGATTCTTTGATTCGGCGAGAGGGTGGCGATCAACTGCATCGGTTGATTGTTAAATACGGCCATTTGTTGCTCGATTTTCCTAATTATTTGAGCATACATGCGGGTGGGATTTTGATATCCGATGAAACATTAAGTCATTATACGGCATTGGAGCCAATGCCCAAAGGTTTTCCGATTTGCCAATTTGATATGCATGTGGCGGAAGAGATAGGTTTTGCCAAGTTTGATATTTTATCTCAAAGGGGTTTAGGGCACATCAAAGAAGCGGTGGATATTATTCGGACCAATCGAGGTGTGGATGTGGATATACATCGGGTGCAGGATTTTATGCGAGATGAAAATATTCGTTTGCAATTGGAAATGCATGAAACGATGGGCTGTTTTTATATTGAATCGCCAGCCATGCGGCAATTGATTAAGAAACTAAATTGTAACAATTATCTAACACTGGTGGCGGCGAGTTCGATTATTCGTCCGGGTGTGGCTAGCTCAGGGATGATGAAGGCCTACATTGATCGGCACCATGCGCCCAATAGTTATGAGCCAGTACATCCTTTGATGGGTGAATTAATGTCGGAAACGTATGGGGTCATGGTTTACCAAGAAGATGTCATTAAAGTTGCGCATTATTTTGCAGGCTTGAGTTTAGCCGAAGCGGATGTATTGCGCAGAGGTATGTCGGGTAAAAGTCGGTCTAAAAATGAATTTGACCGAATCAAGGCCGCATTTTTTATGAATTGTGCCGAGAAAGGTTATGAGTTAGGTGTGGCGAAAGAGGTTTGGCGACAAATGGAAAGTTTCAGTGGGTATTCGTTTAGTAAGGCTCATTCGGCGAGTTATGCTGTGGAGAGTTATCAGAGTTTGTATTTGAAGACGTATTTTCCGAGGGAGTTCATGGTGGCGGTGATTAATAATTTTGGGGGTTTTTATCGGACCGAGTTTTACGTGCATGAAGCCAGGCGATCAGGTGCTTGGGTGGAAGCGCCTGATATTAATGAAAGCGATTTTACAACTCGGATAGATGGAGAAACGGTTTATTTGGGTTGGGTGCATGTAAAAGGCTTAGAGAAAAGGGTTATTTCCGATTTGCTATTTCAGAGAGAACAGGGTGGCTTATTTCGATCATGGGATGATTTTGCTCGTCGGGTTTCAGTGGGCTTGGAACAAGCCATGATTTTGATTCGGGTGGGGGCATTTCGGAATTTGGGAATCGCCAAAAAACCTTTGTTGTGGGAAGCGCATGCTCGTTTTCATGGGAAAGCCCCTCAAGTAGTTTCGATGGAAATGTTTACCGAGGAAACGGCCGATATTGGCGTCTTGCCCGAATTATTGCATGATCCTTTGGAAGATGCTTTTGATCAATGGGAATTATTAGGATTTCCCTTATGTGATCCATTTTTATTGGTCAATGATTTGCCTGAAAGTAATTTGAATGCTCAACTAATCGCTGATCGAGGAAGTATATTGGGGTATTTGGTTACCTTAAAACCAACTCGGACAAAAAAGGGTGATCGGATGTATTTCGGGTATTTTGTAGATCAGCAGGGCGAATTTTTTGATACTGTACATTTTCCTAGCGACTTGAAAAAATATTCTTTTCAAGGTTCAGGGGTGTACGTATTGGAAGGAATGGTGATGGAAGAACATGGGCATCGTTCTTTGCGAGTTACTTATTTACGTAAACTTGCTTGGAAAGTGGATCCGAGGTACATGGGTTAAGTTATTTCGAATAGGGGCCAAATTTATGTTGAATTTCAGATTTTCCATCGGTATATGGACCAAAAGGATGATCAAAAGGTTTTTTGGAAATATCGGGCCAATCCTGGCTTAAATCTTTGCTAGGTCTTGGCATCGAATTCACAAAAGCAGCTATGTCCCATGCTTCCTCCGTACTTAATTGAGGTTTTTCATAAGTTGCACCTAAGGGCATATTGTATTTAACAAAGCCCGCAAAATTTGAAATACGATACAAACCAGCGCCTTGGTTATAACTATGTGGTCCCCAAAGTGGTGGATAGGTGTAGGATTTTCCATTTTCGGCCAATAGACCAGCACCATCAGCTTGATGACAAGATTGACATTTAGACTCGTAAATCAATTGCCCTTTTTGAGGGTCGGCAGCTCTTTTTAACTTTTTTAATTTAAAAATTCCTGCCCCTTTCGGAACTTTTCCTTTTTCAATATCTGACCCCAACCATTTGATATAAGCTAAAATTCCACGCATCTCCTTGCTTTCTTTGTTTAATGCTTGACCATTTAAACTCCTTTCGAAGCAATCATTTACCCGCTTAACTTGATCTTCTTTAGTGCCAGAACGGGCTCTGAATTTAGGGTAGGTCGATTGAACTGCGAAATAATTATTACCCCAAGGCTGAGTTCCTGCATTTAAATGGCAATTTTGGCAATTCATGCCATTGGAAATTGCTTTTACGGAACCTTTGGGGCCTAAATAGTCGGAAGTATGCGCAATTAATTCTCTTCCATACAAAACCAATTCTTTTTCTTCTTTCGACAAATACATCATTCGCCAATCGGAAGGAGCCGTCCATAAACGAGTAAAGTTAGAATCCGGTTCAACAAATACTTGGGTTGAATCGCTTTGGGTGCTTGGATATCGATTTACTTGTTGATAAGCTAAATAGAATAGTATCACAAGCAAAGAAACAAATAAGCTATACAAGAGGCTATTTAAGCTTTGGAACTTTGATTTTGGAGAGTTGCTAGTAAACATAAGATGGTTGCCATAAAAAAATCAAAATTCACATTTTCAAATTTCATTCGTCGTGATAATAGTCACAATGAATTCAAGTTTATTCCTATAATATTACTCAATCAAATTCAAATTGCCCCTAAAAACGAAACTATTAAAAGCCATGAAACATCAAATACTTATTATTGGAGGAGGAAATGCTGGAATTTCCGTAGCGTCACAGTTACTTAGACAAGATCAAACATTAGATATTGCTATTGTTGAAGGAAGTAAAAAACATTATTACCAACCCGACTGGACTTTAGTAGGGGGTGGCGAGTTTGATATCAAAGATACGGTTCGAGAAGAATCATCTGTTATGCCAGAGAAGGTCAGTTGGATTCAACAGATGGCTAAAAGTTTTATTCCAAATGAGAATAAAGTTGTATTGGAGGATAACACCGAAGTAGAGTATGAGTATTTAATTGTCGCGCCAGGAATACAAGTGAATTGGGATGCGATCAAGGGATTGAAAGAAAATATAGGAAAAAATGGAGTTTGCAGTAATTACAGCTTTGAAACGGCTCCCTATACTTGGGAATGCATGCAAAATACCCGGGGAGGGAATGCTATTTTTACTAATCCGCACACTCCAATAAAATGCGGTGGAGCACCTCAGAAAATCATGTATTTAGCTGCGGATTATTTTAAGAAGCATCATATTTCCACACAAGTTCAATTTTGGAGTGGTGGAACAAGAGTTTTTGGTGTGGAAAAATATGAAAACACATTAAAAAAGGTCATTCAGCGATACGGAATTACCACTCAATTTTTTGTTAGATTGGATGAAATTGATGGTGAAAATAAAAAAGCCAAATTTATTGGTTTAGGTGAAGCAAATAAAGACCAAGTTTATTGGATTGATTATGATATGATTCACGTAACTCCTCCACAATCGGCTCCAGATTTTGTTCGAAATAGTCCCATTGCTAATGAAGCAGGCTGGATTGATGTGGAAAAGCATACATTGCAACACAATAGGTTTAAAAATATTTTTGCCTGTGGTGATGCCGCTAATTTACCAGTTTCTAGAACCGGTGCTGCTATTCGTAAACAAGCTCCGGTTCTTGTGGCTAATTTATTAGCTACTATGAAGAATGAACCAATCGATTCATTTTATAATGGATATTCTTCTTGTCCCATTATCACCGGTTATAATAAATTAGTTTTGGCAGAATTTGATTACAACAATGTACCTACAGAGACATTTCCAATCGATCAATCAAAAGAAAGATGGTCAATGTATCAAATGAAAAAATATCTTTTACCTTACTTATATTGGAATCAAATTTTACCAGGACGAATGTAATATGAATATGATAGATAGTTGGAATGATCGATATAAGCAAGATGCTTTTCAATACGGAACAGAGCCTAATGATTATTTTAAGGCTCAAATTGATCAATTACCCGTCGGTAGAATATTGATTCCCGCAGCTGGCGAAGGCAGAGATGCCGTTTACGCAGCAAAATTGGGTTGGGAGGTCTATGCCTTTGATTCTAGCGAACGCGGCAGGGATAAAGCCATTCAATTAGCAAAAAATGAAAAGGTTTCAATCTATTACACTGTTGAGGACGCTTTAAAAATCAGATATCCATTGGAATCTTTCGATGCAATTGCTTTCATTTATTTTCATTTACCACCTGAAATTAGATGTGTATTTCATCAAATATCTACTAAATGGTTAAAGAACAATGGTGTAGTAATTTTGGAAGGTTTTAATTACAGACAATTAGCGCTTTCATCAGGCGGTCCAAAAAATAAAGATTGGTTATTTGATTCAGTGATTTTAAGGAATGATTTTGATCCTTTATTGATTTTGGAAAATACAGAAAAACAGCGTATTTTAAACGAAGGCCCACTGCATCAGGGAATTGCTGAGGTTATCCAATTCAAGGCTACTAAATTGAAAAATTCATCTCATGTTTAAATTCTCCTTAAATACCTTAATTTTGGGATTGAATTTATAATTTATCGATTTTGAATATCCTACTTGTTCATGACCAAAAACTGCCTGTTTTCACTTATGGGGGAACGGAGCGTGTTATTTGGGGATTGGCCAAAGAATTACATCTTTTGGGCCATCAGGTAACGTTTTTGTTACCAGCTGGTTCAAAATGTGATTTCGCTACTTGTCTGGTTTGGAATCCCTTAAAATCCTTAAATGATCAAATACCGAAAGAAACCGATATTGTTCATCTTCAAAAAGAGCCAGATGAGCCTATTTTTATACCTCATATTGTGACCATTCATGGGAATGGTAATAAAGACCGATTGTTAAACATTAATGCTGTTTTTGTGTCTCAAAATCATGCAAACCGGCATGGATCTGAATCATTTGTTCACAATGGTTTAGATTGGAGTGCATATGCGAAGCCTAATTTACATTCAGAAAGGCAACGTTTTCATTTTTTGGGTAATGCTGCTTGGCGAATCAAAAATGTAAAAGGAGCGATTAAAGTGATTCGAAAAACGCCTAAGGAGCAATTAGATGTATTGGGAGGGAAGCGTTTTAATTTCAAAATGGGTATGCGCTTTACGTTTAGTCCACGAATGCATTTTCACGGAATGGTTGGCGGGCAACAAAAATTTGAATTATTGAAGGCTTCCAAAGGACTTATTTTTCCAGTACTTTGGCATGAACCCTTCGGTTTAGCTATTACCGAGAGTCTATTTTACGGTTGTCCCATTTTCGCAACACCTTATGGCTCTTTACCTGAATTGGTCAATGATGAAATTGGATTTTTGTCAAATAATTCCACAGATTTAGCTGAGGCAATTTTGCAATCAAATCAATACAAACAATCCACTTGCCATGCCATTGCTCAGGAGTTGTATGATTCAAAAACCATGGCAAAAAAATACCTTTCCATGTATGAAAAGGTATTGAATGGTGAAAATTTAAATCAAGTGAACCCACAAATTTTGGATACGAATACACCCAAATTCTTGCCTTGGAATTGATATGATTTCTTATTTTAAAGTATTAATATCAAACAATCCCGTTTTATTCCAAGCCAACTTCCCATTTTCATAGCGTTCAACATAAGGAATGGCCTCAATTTGCAATTCTTTGGCTAATTCCTGGTTTTGATCTACATCTATTTTTATTAGTTCAACTGCTCCTTTTTGATCTTTTACATATTGTTCTAAAATAGGACTTAATTGTTTGCATGGTCCACACCATTCTGCATGAAAATCAACAATAACGGATTTTTTTCCAGAAAGCATTTTTTTATAAGCGACTAAATTCATCCCTTTGCTTTCCATTTTGCTATTTTCGGTACTTAAGGGAAGTTGAGCATTGTTCCATGCTAATATTCCGCCTTTTAGATTCACTACAGATTGAAATCCTAAAGTGGCTAATTGCTGGGCAGCAGCTGTAGAACGACCACCTGATAAACAATAAACGAAAACCGTTTTTTCTTTATCTAAACTAGCTGCTTTTTCTAAAAAGTCTAATGCTTGAATATCCAAGTTTTGAGCTCCATCGATATGTCCAGACTGAAATTCGGCAGGTGTTCTGACATCAATAAGTTGACTTTTTTCTTCGGAAGTAATTTGAGATTGATAATCTTTTGGATTAAGCTCGGTAATCCCTTTTTGGGGATCTTTATCACAAGAAATAATGAAAGCGACCGATAAAATAAAAAGTAATTTTTTCATAGAAAATTTTTGTTCGATATAGTGATCTGATTATTGATATTTGGAAATAATTTCTTCCAAAGTTTTAGCAGGGATAACACCCGATTGTCGCCAAACAGATTTTCCGTCTTTGAATAGAATTAAAGTTGGTACGGATCTAATTTGAAATTTCTCTGCCGTGCTTCTATTCTTGTCCACATCTATTTTGATGATTTTGGCGGAATTTCCCACTTTCTTTTTGACTTGTTCCAAAATGGGTTTTAGTTGTTTACATGGTCCGCACCATTCAGCTGAAAAATCAACCAATACGGGTTCTGTGGTTTTTAATAATTCTGCAAAATTGCTCATATCTGTATTATTTATATTGCATTATCTAAGTGACATCCAAGTACCACCGTTGTGTACATTTTCAAATCCTTGGCCTTTTAATAAACTTTTAGCAGCAGCACTTCGCATTCCAGATGCACAACACGTGATAATGATTTGATCCTTTTTTAATTTGCCTAGTTGCGAAGTTAAGGTTTGTAAAGGTAAGTTCATCGCGCCAGACAGGTGACCTTGATTAAATTCAGCTGGAGTTCTTACATCCACAACTTTTGCCCCATTTTTAATTAATTCTCGAAAATCTACCTTAGGGCCAATTCCAAATATTTTTTTCAATAATGTTAACATGATTTTTTCTGTTTATCATGCAAATATAATCCTCTTTAAAAGCTGAAAACGTGACTAATGTCTCTTTGTGATTTTTGCCGGGTATTGATTTAATAAGATATTTTGTAGTTTCGTTAAAAATAAAAACATCTATGAAAACATTATTTACAATAACATTATTAGTTGTCGCATCCTATTTCGCGAATGCTCAAAACTCGCAGCACAAGGTAGTCATTCAATTAAACACAAGCGATACCTTGGTATGGCATGGTGCTTTGAAGAACATCTCAAATTTACAAACTGCTCTAGGTCCAAATACGCAGGTTGAAGTTGTTGCTCACGGAAGCGGAATTGCTATTTTGATTGATTCGAAAACCACACAAAAGTTGAAAATCGCTGAATTAGCTGCAGCTGGCGTGTTATTTAAAGCGTGCGAAAATACGATTCGTGAACGTAAAATCGATAAATCCTCTTTATTGCCACAATCCGGTTTTGTTCCCTCTGGAGTAGCTGAAGTTGTGTTGAAGCAAGAAGCAGGTTGGGCTTATTTGAAATACTAGAGAAGAGAGAAGAAGAAGAGAGAAGAGAGAAAAGAGAAAAGAGAAAAGGAGTTCCTATTACCTTTTACCTATTACCTATTACCTTTTACCTACTTACTCCCTACTTTTTCAAATCCTATAGAAACAGAATTAACACAATAACGTAATCCTGTTTCTGTAGGTCCATCATCGAAAACATGACCTAGGTGTCCACCACATTTTCCACAGGTAATCTCTATTCTACGCATTCCTAAGGTGTTGTCAACGGTTTCTTTGATCACACCTTTTTTGATTTCTTTATCAAAACTTGGCCATCCACAATGAGAATCAAATTTGGAATCAGATGTAAATAGGGGAGCTCCACAACCTCTACAAGTGTAAACTCCTTTTTCATTGTGCATGAGGAATTTTCCGGTGTAAGGTCTTTCGGTACCTTTTTGACGCAAAATATAGTATTCTTCTTCACTTAATTTTGCTTTCCACTCGGTTTCCGTTTGGGGTAATTTATCCATTTTACTTAGGCGAATTGAATTGTTTTGTTGTTCCGTATTCGATTGACTACAGGCTTGAAATCCAAAAGTTAACAAAATACAAACAGTGATATATTTCATGTTACAACAATTTGTCTATTAAACGTATTATGGATGAAATTGTTTCAATAAGTGTTGAAGATCTTGGTTAAAATTCAATTTGGGATCATAAATCACATTATCCATTTTCCAGGAATGTTCTTTTATGAAGACAATAGTATCGATCCAAATAACTTGGGGAGCTGTATGTTCATTTCGGAATTCAACGATGGATATTGCCTGATTATCCTTTAAAATAATCTTTTTGAGGTCATATTTAGTGAATCCATCAGGTAAACTTGCCAATACCTCGCCTTCTATTTGATTTGGTTTATCGGATGGACTATTACTATTTTTTATACGATTGATATCTTGTTGTGTGCTAATTCTACAAATGGATATGGCATTGATTAATTTTTTTGAAAATAAATTGGTATCCAATTGTCGTTCGTAAATGGAAGAGTGATTGGAATAAATACTCGTAATTTTGGATTGGATGATTGAATTTTCATCATTTTGGGATGTACACGAGATGAATAATGAAACGAAGAGAATGGAAATGTATTTGTACATATTTTAGCGGTTTGTTCTATTTGAATTAGAAATGAAAAAATAAATGAAGATGCGAAATTATGGAATTACCTTAAAAAATTAAAGAATTACTTATTTGATTATCCTAAATGTTAGGTTGATCCTTGCTTGCTTTACCGCTTTCTCTTTCGGGGCAGAATGTTGCCAAAAGTGTTGTACTTCTCCTTTCATGATCAATAAAGATCCGTGTTTTAAATGAAATTCGATTTTTTCAGCATGATTCATTTTTCTTCTTAAAAAAAATCGTCGAGTGGCACCTAAATTTAAGGATGCGATGGTGGGATTTTTACCTAATTCCTTTTCATCATCACAATGCCAACCCATGTAATCATCACCGTCACGGTACCAATTCAAAAGAACCGAATTAAATTCCGTTTGAGCTTGTTTATTCACTTGTTGTTTCAAATAAAGTAGGCCTTCATTCCATGGTTTTGGGCTTAATTGTAATCCAGAATAGGAATATTTCTTACCCTCATCCCCATACCAGGCTGAATATCTAGGTGCGAGAATGGACTTTCCGAACATTTTTAGTTCGTCCTGACTCCATTCAATATGCTTAAAAATGACTTCATTTAGTTTCTTTGTTCGCCAATCGACCATATTGAAGTCGTTGTTTTCTGTTTCAAACAAATATTCCCAATACTTATTGCTCCTTTTTTCATCTAAAAACCCTTCAGAATAAAACAATTCCCCTTGTGGAATCTGTATGTCAAAACCATTCCAATCCTTATTCCATGAATAAGAATACCCTTCCAAATTTGGAATTTGAAAGGGTATTTTATTGGAAGTATTAATCTTTAAACCGAATAAGTCCATGAATGTACAAGAGAGTTTTTGAAGGGTGAAAAATAATAATAATGGGGGCTATTAATACTCAATAAGTACCTTTTTCATTTTAATATTAGCTCTTTCGTATATTCCATTTTCTAATTCTATTTCTTGAAATCCAAATTTTTGATAGAGATGAATAGCCTTTTCTAACTTCGTATTGGAATATAAAATAAGCGTTTGGATAGATAAATTATGGGCAATTCTTAAACAATGTTCAATTAATAATTTCCCAATTCCTAAACCTTGCATTTCTTTTGTAACCGCCATTTTACCTAATTCAAAAATGAATTCACTTTTTTTGATAAGAGAGGCAGTTCCAACAATTTTCTCGTCGAATTTTGCATAATAAATATATCCACCTTTTTCAATGATATATTTTTGAGGGTTGGATAATGTGATGTAATCACCTTCCTCAATTTTAAAATATTTTTCCAACCATTCATAATTGAGTAGCCGAATATGATCTTGTAAATCGATGGTAAAGTCAATTATTTCTATCTTATTTTCCATGGAATTGTCGATAGGCATGATATTTTTTTCTTTCCCTTGGACTAAAGTCCATGACTACAAATTTATGATCCCTGCAGGATTATATTGAAATCTGTTTTTCTCTTTTCTCTTTTCTCTCTTCTCTCTTCTCTTTTCTCTTTTCTCTTTTCTCTTTTCTCTTTTCTCTTTTCTCTTTTCTCTCTTTTCTTTTCTTAATGGGGTAATTGATCTCTGAATTTTCCATAAACCCAGGTTCCAACTACCGCGCTAAGTATCACAATTAAAATGGCAAATGCTCCTGTACCAACTTGTGCAAATAATGGTCCTGGACAAGCTCCAGTAACAGCCCAACCTAAACCGAAAATCAATCCGCCATATATTTGACCTTTGTTGAATTTTTTAGGAGTGAAGGTGATTTCTTCTCCATGAATCGTTTTAACCTTGAATTTTTTGATTAAAAATACGGAAATGGCACCTACCACAACAGCTGTTCCAATAACACCATACATATGGAAACTTTGTAATCGGAACATTTCTTGAATTCTAAACCAAGATATAATTTCCGCTTTCACGAAAACGATACCAAATACGATGCCAACGACTGAATATTTTAAATTATAATACCAGGGATGTTTTAATTCTGATTCATTGACACACATTGTATCCAATGATCGTACTTCAAAATCAGTTTCTTCTTGTTTCGTTTTCATATTTATAAGCTTAAAATGAATGGTAAAATTAAATTGGCCATGATAAATCCACCTATCATAAAACAGATGGTTGCAATTAATGAAGGCCATTGCAAGTCGCTTAGGCCCATAATAGCATGTCCAGAAGTACAGCCTCCTGCGTATCTAGTACCAAATCCTACTAAAAATCCTCCACCGACCATCATGATAAATCCTTTTAGCGTAAACAAATTTTCAAAAGAAAATAATTGGTCAGGAACCAAGCCTGAAAAATTGGTAATTCCATAATTTGCCAACTCTTTGGCTAAATCAGGATGAATGATGATAGGAGCATCTGATTTTAAATAAATAGCCGAAATGGCACCACCAATGAAAATTCCACCTACAAAAAACATATTCCAGCTCTCTTTTTTCCAATCGTATTTGAAAAATGAAATATTACTCGGAAAACAAGCCGCACAAGCATGACGTAAATTGGCGGATATACCAAAGTGTTTATTTCCTAAAATTAAAAGGGTAGGGACGATAAGTCCTATGATTAAGCCGGCTGTATACCAAGGCCAAGGCTGTGTTAAAAATTCAATCATTATTTGATTTTTCTTTTGTTAATAATCCTGTAAATATAAAGCCTAATATAGAAAAATATAATATACTGTTCAGAGGTTTTGCTGTTATGGGGCATGTACCTGTCGAACAACCGATTTCTTTCCAATAATAATATCCTACGATGCCTCCTAGCATAATTCCAGAAATTCGTAAAAAATTATTTGGATTGAACTTCTTCATAATGTATTTCTTCCTTGTTATGATCAGTTTTCTTTATGCTTGGTGGAATTCCGCACCCTTGTGCACCACAGCCCGCATTTAGAATAGCCATAGTTATTAATACAAATCCTAAAATACCCATGATGGTATCTTGGGCCCTAAGAGCTTCATAAAGCGCATATCCGCCGATTACCAGGCGGATGATGCGCATTAAACCCCAATTTTGCATGATATTTTTGACCATTTTATGATTGATAAACTAACATATCATTTAATCCTCCACCATTGTAAACATTTTGTATTCCCGCCTGTTTTAATAAATTCATAGCCATGCCAGAACGGTTACCACTTCTACAGTAAACCACGATGGGCCCACTCATCGATTTAAATTCATCCAAACGCAGAGGAATAATTCCCAAAGGAATATTAAGTGATCCTGTAAAATGTCCACTTGCAAATTCTCCCGTTTCTCTCACATCAACCACAGTTGTCGTTGGGTCTTTTAATAGATCTTCCATGTTATAATAAAGTTGAAGGACACACGTATTCCGTTAATTTAAATTTTTCAGATTCTTTTATTGCCTTGAATCCGCCTTTTACATCAATTAAATTGGCAAAACCTCTTGCTCTCAAAGTTGAAATGAAAATCATCGATCGATATCCGCTCGCACAATGAACGAAATAAGTTTTATCTCTATTGATCTTCACCATACTTTCATTGATAAAATCCAAAGGTGCATTTTCAATATCAACAATATGCTCCGATAAATATTCACTGTTTTTTCGAACATCTAAGATGATTCCTTCGTTGGCATTGACACGATTGATTAGTTCATCCGTATCGATGGATTCTATTTGATCATACTCTTTTCCTGAGTTCTTCCAGCTCGTAAAACCACCTTTTAAATATCCAATGGTGAAATCATAACCGACACGTGCTAAACGAGTGATTACTTCTTCCTCGCGGCCTTCATCTGTGACTAATAAGATTTCTTGTTTAATGTCTGGAATCATTGAACCTACCCATGGTGCAAATGAGCCGTCAATGCCAATGTTAATGGAATTAGGAACAAATCCTTTGGCAAAAGTTTGTGCATTTCTCGTATCTAAAATTAAAGCACTCGTTTCATTGGCAGCTGCTTCGAATCCTTCTGGACTTAAGGCATGCTGGCCTCTTTCTAAAACCTTGTCGATAGAATCATATCCCTGAATATTCATTAAAACGTTCAAAGGAAAATAAGCAGGAGGTGCTACTAAACCCGTTAATACCTCTTTTTTAAACTGTACTTTTGATAAAGCTGGATTTAAGGCATAGTTGCTTTTCTTTTGATTTCCCAAAGTATCTGTTGTTTCTTTGCTCATGTTTTTTCCACATGCAGAACCCGCACCATGCGCTGGATAAACAATGATATCATCTGGCAATGGCATGATTTTGTTTCTTAAGGAGTCAAATAAATGGCCCGCTAAAATATCTTCTGTTAAATCTGCTTTCACTTTTTGTGCCAAATCTGGGCGGCCAACATCTCCTATGAATAAAGTATCACCAGAAAATAAGGCAGTTTCTTTGCCGTTTTCATCTAATAACAAAAAGCAAGTCGACTCCATAGTGTGCCCCGGTGTATGAATGACACGGATTTTAACATCTCCTAATAAAAATTCTTGTCCGTCTTCAGCAGATATACATTCAAATCCACAAGCTGCATTAGGTCCATAGACAATGGGTGCACCGGTTTTGTTCGACAAGTCAATGTGACCTGAAACGAAATCCGCATGAAAATGTGTTTCAAAGACATATTTTATAGTTGCGTTATTTCGTTGAGCCTTTTCAATATAGGGTTGAACCTCACGCAATGGATCGATAATCGCCGCCTCTCCCTTGCTTTCGATGTAATAGGCCCCTTGCGCTAAACATCCTGTGTAAATTTGTTCTACTTTCATGGTATTATTTTTCTAATTCTGTTGTCTAATTTATTTCATTGGGAAGGCTAGTTGTTGAATAAGAATATACATTCCCATTACCAATACAAACCATCCAAAACCTACTTTAAGTTTATTTCCGTCTACTTTTTTACTAATAAGATCACCCATAAATATCCCTACAATGGCCAATCCAGTTACCGTTAATAATAATTTCCAATCAATGATTTGATGTCCGAGATCACCTGTAAATCCAATCAATGATTTTGCTGCAATTATCATAAGCGATGTTCCAATGGCTTGCTTCATAGATAATTTGGAAAGCATTACTAAGGCTGGTATGATTAAAAATCCTCCTCCAGCGCCTACCAATCCTGTTAATACACCCACCACTGTGCCCTCTAACAATATCATTGGATAGTTGAAAACCTGTTCTTCAGGAATAAAAGTTCCTGATTTCTCTTTTTCACATTGTTCACATTTACCTTGAATCATGGAGATGGATGCGGCTACCATCAAAATGGCAAATAAGACCATCATTAATATTGATTTGGTTACCATGAAATCTCCTACCATAAATACTTCATTGGGAATCAAAGGAACAATGAATTTTCGTGTGGCATAAACTGCAGCGATAGAAGGTAGTCCAAATATAACGGCCGTTTTTACATTGATTAATCCTTGTCTGTATTTGGGAAATGCACCCACTAAAGAACTTGCCCCTACGATAAATAAGGAATAGGCTGTAGCTAAAATGGGATTCACTCCAAATAAATAAACTAAAACTGGAACTGTGAGAATCGATCCACCACCCCCAATAAGGCCTAAAGAAATTCCAATGAGAAGCGAGGCAAAGTATCCAATTATTTCCATGTCTAATTTTAAATTTTGTAGTACAAATTTCGAGCCTTTTTTTTGTCAAATTCGTGATTAATATCACAATTGCTCATTTATTTTTCTAAAAAAATTGATAATTTAAAACGACATTGAAATTACTCATATTTACTTTATTGATGATGTATTTTTCATTCGAATAACTATTTCCTTCTTGTTTTTTGTACACATATAAAAATTGAATTTCCAATCCATTAAGTACTTTTTTCAGAGGACTGCTTACTTCAAAGTTCCATTGCCAATAGGAAGGCATTCCATATTTATTTAATGCCACATTTTTCACATCGGGTAACTGAAAATATCCTAGGCCAGATTGAAATAATAATTTTGAATTTTTGAAGGTGTAGGAGGTTTTGGAAACATAGGCAGTTAAATCACCAAAACCTTCATTTCGTTCCCGAGGCAAAAAGGTGTAAAATGGATCTTTTCCCCATTCTCTTGGCATTAAATATCTACCATCTGCCGAAATTCTAGTGAAATTCAGGGACGTTTTCCATGCGGATTTTTCCCAGCCTATTTTTCCTCCGAATATCCTTGATTTTTGATTGGGAGAAAAATAGGTTTTACTTAACAAATCATTTCCACCATGATTAACCACATGTTGTTCGATGTATTGGAAACCAGCCACCCAATTTTTCTTTTTAAAATCAACTTGAAATAATGAGGTGTTGAAAACATTGTCGACATACACATTCCAAAATTTCAAATTGATCATTTGATTGAGTTGATGATTTATTCCGAGAAGTCCGATGAAATTGGATGAAATATTAGTTGCATAAATGGACTTACTTCCATCTACATTAATTCCCGTAGGATAAATTCCAAACGATTGGCCGATGGAATGCCATTGAGTCGTTCCTCTAGGCAAAATTTCCCATAATACGCCAGCTTCTATTTGGGATTTTTTTTTAAATCTTACCTCAGTCCAAATTCCCCCTACTTGAGTAGGGCGCATCCTTCCATCTTGCAAATTGATGAATGGCGAATTAATAGATTGTTTTCCAAGTGTCGAAATTATATTCTTGTATTGGTATTTGAGGTATAAATTTTCTAGTCGATTAATATCACTTCTTTTTTCAATATGTTCCTGATCAAATAAACCTATTTCATACCTATTAGTTTGATTGGTTTTTGGGTCTACCAAGGTCATATCGGAGGATGCTAAATTAAAAATAGTATATTGACCTATTCCAAATTGAAATCCATGAAATTTTCTAGTTTCGAAGGAAAGACCTATACTCAATGCATTGGCATTAGAGTTGATTGTCGAATTATGGTTTTCTGTAGCCATCATGAAATAGCGCATGCTACCATGAATTTTTGGGTGCTTGAAAGCATATGAAATTTTGCTCGTATCTTCTTTTACCTTTGTTTCTTGAGCAAATGCAAGATGGTTTATGAGAAAGAGTAAAATTAATACGATCGAAATTTTGTTAATGAGCATTGGTTTTTTCTTGCAAATTGAAACAAAGCCCAAACATTAAGCGTGATAAACATCACATAGATCGATTTGGTATTCATAGCTGTCTATTATTTAAACCATTTTTTTTTCTAAAGGTCTAAATTCAAGATCTCAATATGTTGTTTATTTAATCTAATATGCCCTTTTTCGGCTAATTTTTTCATTAATCTTGATATGACTTCCCGAGAAGAATTCAATTCTTGAGCAATATCAGTGAAGGAAACTTTTATGATATTCGTTTTAAGGCTTTTTTGATGTTGTTTCAAATACCAAAGTAATCGCTCATCCAAATTTCTGAAAGCAATTTGATCTAAGGTGTCCAATAATTCTTCAAAACGTGAACGATACGTTTCCAACACAAATTGATACCAAGATTTATATTTACTAGACCATTCGTCCATAAGTTCTACAGGAATGGCTAAAACCTCCGTATCTACTAGAGCCTTTGCCATAATTTGACTCGATAAATTTCTAGCTGCACAAGTCATTGAAATGGCGCATGCCTCTCCTGGATGAATATTGTACATAAATACCTCATTGCCTTCATCATCTTCCCTAAAAACCTTGATGATTCCATTCAATACCAATACCGCCGAACGAATACTTTGCCCGGTTTTCATCAAGTATTCATCTGATTTGAATTTTCGGACCAATCCAACTTGTTGGATTTTTTTCATTAATTCAGGTTCAAATTGTTTGAAAAGTGTTTCTGTTTTGTTTGACATCGTATATTTTAACTAGTATTTTGTTTTGGCTTCTAGAACCTCGACCACCGCTATTTTTCTCTTTTCTCTTTTCTCTTTTCTCTTCTCTTCTCTCTTTTCTCTTTTCTCTTCTCTCTTTTCTCTTTTCTCTTTTCTCTTTTCTCTCTTCTCTTTTCTCTTTTCTCTTTTCTCTCTTCTCTCTTCTCTCTTCCTACAGATTAACTACTCTTTGCTCATGATTACTTAAAAATGCAGCATCAATGATTGTTAAACAATTGATACCATCTTGCGAAGAAACGATAGGCGAGCTATTTTTTCGTAACGTTTGGTATACGTTTTCATAAAAAGCCATATATACTCCTTGTTCAGATGGGATTTTTACTCGTTCTTTTTCCGTATTCAAAATCCCAAATTCATTATCCGTTTCAGTTCCCCAATTCTCTCCAAATGGAATTTTACCACTTTGTAAATCTGCTTCCTGTTTGTCGGCTCTAGATTTAACAAAACTTCCTAAACGTCCATGCAATTGATAGGAAGCTATGGCCTCTTTGATAAAATATCCTCCTTTTAAACGTACTCGAGTATGTGGATAAAAAAGTAATATTTCGAAGTAGTCTTCTGCTTGGGTATTTTCTCTTAATTTTCTTAAATCTGCATATACTTTATCGGGCATTCCAAAAAGGGACAATGCTTGATCAATGATATGTGCACCTAAATCTTTGACAATTCCTGCCCCAGGACCTTCTAATTCCTTGTGAAGCTTAGGGGATAAATTCGGATTAAATCGGTCAAAATGAAATTCAGCCTCAACAACTTCTCCAAGTACTCCACTATCTTTCACTTTTTTTACCGTTAAAAAATCGGAATCCCAACGTCTATTTTGGTAAACAAAAACCTGTTTATTGACTGATAGAGCCAATTCATGAATTTTAATTGCCTCTTCTGTATTACACATAAAAGCCTTTTCTACTACGATATGTTTTCCTGCTTTTAATGCTTTTTCTGCATATTCAAAATGACTGTAAATAGGGGTGTTGACAATCACTAATTCGATTTGGTCATTATTCAGAATTTCATCTAAATTTTCATAAGATTTCACATCAGAATAATAATCTTGAATCACTTTTTTGCTCCTTTCCCAACTCCCCACAAGGGTAAATTCTGGGTGCAAATGAATGAAAGGTGCGTGAAAAACTCTGCCCGACATCCCAAATGACAATAAAGCGGTGTTTATTGATTTCAGTTGATGACTCATAATCAAATTATTTTGTTAAATTGAAGGGTAAAAATAAAGAAATTAAACCTTTTAAAAAGTAAAATTTTAACTGAATGAAAAACCAATTAACGATTGCACTAAGTTTCATTGCATTTGCGACTTATTCTCAAAACAAGTTTTCCCAACCTAAACAACATCCATTAATCAGCCATATTTATACCGCTGATCCTTCTGCCCACGTTTTTAATGGTCAAATTTATATTTATCCTTCGCATGATATCGATGCGGGTGTTAAAGAAGATGATATGGGTAGCCATTTTGCGATGAATGATTATCATGTCTTTTCGCAGAAAGATCCAAGTTCTGAGGCAAAGGATAATGGTGTGGCTTTGGCCTTGGGAAATATACCTTGGGCATCTAAAATGCTTTGGGCACCGGATGCGGCGGAGAAAGCTGGACAATATTATTTATATTTTCCTGCTAAAGATAAAGAGGGTATTTTTCGAATAGGTGTAGCCAAAGGAAATAAGCCGGAAGGGCCTTTCATAGCTGAAAAAGAAGCCATAATTGGTTCATTTAGTATTGATCCTTGTGTGTTTAAAGACAAAAATGGCGAATATTATTTATATGTTGGTGGTATTTGGGGTGGTCAATTACAAAGATGGAAGTCGGGTAAATACCAAATGGATGATTCGCAACCATCTGATAATTCTCCAGCTTTGATGCCTAAAATTGCCAAGTTGAAAGGAAACATGATTGAATTGGCTGAACCTTTAAAAGACGTCAAAATATTAGATGAAAAAGGCCAACTTTTACTTTCATCTGATCATGATAGAAGATTTTTTGAGGCTGCTTGGGTGCATGTGTACCAAGGAAAATATTACCTTAGTTATTCAACAGGAGATACACATCACATTGCTTATGCGACATCTGATTCTCCTTATGGACCATTTGTTTATCAAGGAGAAGTTTTAAAGCCCGTAAATGGTTGGACGAATCATCATTCCATTGTAGAGTTTGGAGGTAAATGGTACTTGTATTACCATGATGTGGAGCTTTCAGGCAAAACGCATTTACGAAATATCAAAATGACAGAATTAAAGCATGATGCCAAAGGTAAAATTGAGGTAATTTCAGCCTATAATTAAATTGAAGTTGGATTTTAATTATTTAAATTACCCACAATGGAATTATTAAATGCCGAATGGTATCAAAAAAATGTACGTACTAGAAAAGTAGACGGACATAAAAAAACCTTTGGCCATGTGTTGGTGATGGGTGGGAGCGATGGTAAATGTGGGGCACCTATGCTAACATCAAAAGCAGCGATGAGAGCAGGCTGTGGATTAGTGACAGCTTATGTTCCTCAAGCTGCTGTTCAAGCATTATTATCTTTTGCTCCTGAAATCATGACTGTTTCGCATGATAATCACCCGTTTTTGACCATCGATATTAATAATGTGGAGGCAATTGCCTTTGGTCCTGGTATGGGGACTGATTTAGAAGTACGCGATTTACTTTTGCAACTTTTGGAAACCTATCCATCAAAACCTATGGTGATCGATGCTGATGGATTAAATATACTTGCTCAGAACCCGGATACATATTCTCTTTTGAATCAAAATCATATCCTAACTCCCCATGTGGGTGAATTTGCTCGATTAATGGGTGACCGTTTTGATTCAACTAAAATTTTGGAACAAGCAAATATATTTGCCATTGACCATGGTGTTAATCTCGTTTTGAAAGGGAAGAATTCTCGGATAGTTACTTTTGATGGTCAAGTTTTTGAAAATACAACTGGTAATTCGGGTATGGCTACTGCAGGGAGTGGGGATGTGTTAACAGGAATTATAGCTTCTTTATGTGCTCAAGGCTATTCTCCAAAAATCGCCGCATGCATGGGAGTTTATATGCATGGTTTAGCAGGAGATTTAGCAACCAATCATCAAAGTGAAGCAAGTTTAATAGCTAGTGATATCGTGGAGGCATTGAAATTAGTTTTTAGTGATTAGTTATTAATGCGAATTAAGGGTTGAAATTTCCAATTATTAATCTCTTCCTTTACCGCTTTTGGCTTCGATACTTCGGAAAGCTAACTAAGCGAGCTCAGTTAACACTATTTATTCTTTTCAGGACTTATAATTGAACTTGCGGTTAATCCGACGAAAGATTTGAGCGAAGCGGAAGGCGGAGCTTTGACAATGAGCATGGGAGATGTGCGTCAGGGTCAAAGAAAATAGCCGAAAGCGTAGTGAAAATCGGTCAGTCAGCTGACTGATTCGTCTTGGATTAACTGGCAGTAAATAAGTTTTTTAGTTTCTTTTTTTCTAAAAAAAAGAAATGCCATGGAAAATGAATTAGCCAATAAATGGCAATGCGATATGGAATGTTTAGATATTAATGAATATTTTAACTCTTAATTCGCATTATTAGTTATTAGTTATTAGTTATTAGTGTTTCTATTCCCTAACATTTAACACTAATAACTAATAACTAATAACTAAAAACTATAAAAGTATCGCTTTTGCGTATTCAACGCATTTTTTCACCTCCGCCACAGGATTAGAATCCGCTGGTACATCGTATTCTAATTCGATGGTAGCAGGGAATTTGTATTTTTTCTCTTTCAAAAGGGTTAAGATTTCTTTCAATGGAGTATTTCCTTGTCCCCATGGCATATTTTGTCCACCGTTTTCTTTATTTTTTCTATCCTTAATGTGCATCGAAGTGATACGATCATGCTTGTTCTCGATTAATTTCAATAAGGTTTCTGTTGTATTAGGTCCACCTGCCGCGATGTAATGGCCACAGTCTAAATTCAATGAATTATAAGGTGATTGTGCCAATGCTACATCCCAAGCTGTATCTGTTGCTTGTAAGTGAGCATGGTAACCGATATAAACTTTGTGTTTGCTTGCTAAATCGCCTAATCGTTGCGAGTGAGCTGGATTAGTAGGTAATTCGATGGTTACTGAATTAGCACCTAATGTTTTAGCTACTTTCAATGCATATTCAATTTCACCATCAGTATTATTAGGATTCAAAGCATTAGGTTTGAACGCATAAATGCTTACACCCGCTTTATCAAACATATTTTTTACTACTTTTACCTTATCCATACTTACCGTTTCTCTCCAAGTAGCCACATCTTTGTTATATTGTGCCATGGCTGCTTTTTGCTCATCCGTCAAAGTAGGTCTTGGTTGGCCAGGTTGCCATCTTGGCATTGCAACTGGATTTTTCGGTTTGCCGATGTATTCCTCAACAGCTTCTCCCATTAACTCAATTGCACTTACTCCTGAATCTACACAGTATTGTAAGGTTTCTTGAATACTTCCAGGTAAAGAACGGAATGAATAAGTTATTGCACCTATTTGCACTCCAGCGAATTTCGAATTAGGTCCTAAAAAAAGATTTCCTTGTGCAAAGGCTGTTTTACTTGCCATGAAAATCCCCAAAGATGCCAATGAGCCTTTTAATAGAAAATTACGTCTCGATTGACTATTGATTGATTGTTCTTCGTTTAACATGTTTGTAATAGGTTTTAAAAAATGAGTAAGCAATGTTGTAAATATTTTTCAATAAATTATCCCGAAAAATTTCTTTTGCGACCAAATGCCTAATTTAAGGCATTAAATTGGCTTTCAGCGTCAATATATTTTTGGTATCAAATGAATTTAGCAAATGAATAAGTAAAGCATTTCCTTGTCTGGATACCTTCCAATTCCAATGATGAGGATTTTCAGTATATCGAATAGTTAAATTCAATTCCTGATTGGGATTCCAATGATAAGAAGCCGCTGTTTTGAAGGGTGCTAAATTGGCTTGGGCATTTCTAGCTGCTCGCAGTAAATAGGGTCCTGGTAAAGTAGTTTCACCCGATTCTAATGAATTTTCTGTCAATATAATAGAGTGTATTGATTTATCTTCCAATTGGATATTCATTCGAATGTTTTCAGCAGATTTTTCGAAAGAAATTTCTTTAAAATTGAAGCTATTTTTATTGAACTCAAATCGATGAAGAAATGGATTTAATTCTCCATGATTTAAATGGGAAGTCGGAAATTTTATTTTGTTGTTTTTAAGTAATTGGTTTAAATGTGCTAAGGCTTTTTCATTTTTTGCTATTGGTTTTTCCTCAAAGGCAGGTAAAAGATGTTTCCATATCATGTTTAAATCATCTTGTAAATCCAAGGATTCAGATGTGATGACAACTACCGCATCTTTTTCTGGTAGAACAACAATGTATTGTCCAAATGCCCCATCCGCTCTAAAACCATTGTTGCGGCATCTCCAAAATTGAAATCCATAACCTTGTAACCAGTCGGAAGAATCTTTTTTGGCTTGACTCGCCGTTGGATCTTGATCGATTTGCTTCGAAGTTGCCATATTGACCCAATTTTTGGATAATATTTGTTTCCCGTTCCAATTTCCTTTTTGTAAATACAATTGGCCTAATTTAGCCATGTCTTCCGTATGAATTCGAATGCCCCAACCGCCAGTATTGATACCCTTCGGGTCAGTTTCAAAATCGATATCTTTTATCCTTAAGGGAGTTAATAATCTACTTTGCAAAAAATCAATGACTGTTTTGCCGCTGGTTTTTTGAACAATCGCTGAAAGCATATATGTGGCTAAGGTGTTGTAAAGAAATTTTGATCCCGGCTTGTTTTCAATAGGGGCAGATAAAAATCCTTTAATCCAATCATCTGTCGCCGGTACTACGCCTCTCAAGGGTTCAACTTTGTGTCCTGCCGACATCGTCAATAGGTTTCTAACTGTTAAATCGCTGATAAAAGGCTTTTGACTTAATTCTTTGTATTCCGGAAAAAAATCGATGACTTTATCATCCAATCCAAAAATTTTTTCATCAATTGCAAATCCTACGGCTGTAGAGGTCCAACTTTTGCTGACCGAATACATGCTGTGTTTTTTGTCTGAACTATAAGGATTCCACCACGACTCGGCAATGACTTTACCATGTCTGACAATCATAATGGAATGCAATTCATGTTTGGATGGATCAAATGATTGAATAAATTGTTCGATGGATTCGGAGGAAACACCTTCTCGCTCGGGGGTACTTCTAGGTAATGATTGTGCGAAAATTGATGAGTAGACAAATAAAATCAGGATGAATCCCAGACTTAGTTGTTGGATTTTTTTCATAATTAACAGGTTTACACGAAATTTGATTTTAATTTACCAATTAATCTCAAAAGATTCATCATGGGCGAAGTTTTATTACAAGTTAAGGATTTGGGTGTTGCCTATGGTAATCAAGTGATTTTGTCCAATATCCATTTCACCATGAAAGAAAAGGAGGTTTGGGCAATTGTGGGTGGAGTGGGAGCTGGAAAAACAAGTCTAGCCAAAGCATTAACCGGTCGGTTATTTCGAACAGGGGAGGTGCAATTTAAGGCTTTGGGTGATCGGAAGAATCCATTTGTGCTTTTGGTTGATCAGCAACATCAGTTTAAAAATCGAAGCAATGTCAATGAGTTTTATTTACAACAACGTTTCAATTCAGCTGATTCACAAGATTCTTACACCATAAAAGAGGAATTGGAAGGAGAGGATCTTTCCAAAGTAATGCACTTGTTGGAGATGTTTCAACTGACAGAACACTTTGATATACCTTTATTGCAATTGTCCAATGGTGAAAATAAGCGTTTGCAAATCATCAAGGCAATTTTGAAAGAACCTGATTATTTGATTTTTGACAACCCGTATTTAGGCTTAGATAAATCGGGTCGAGCGCTATTGACCCAATCTTTGGAAAAATTAAAAAATCAGCAAATTCCATTTATCCTGATTAATAGTCCCATTGATTTACCTGAATTGGTCGATCAAGTTTTATTTTTGGATCAAGGAAAAGTGAAGTTCCAAGGATCAAGGGCTGAATATTTAAATTTGAACCAATCCTTTCATGTTCAAACCGATTGGAAAAGACTTTTGGATGAATTAATCCGCACAGCTGTTCAATTTCCGACTTTTGAAAAGGCGGTTCAGATGGAATCAGCAACGATTAAGTATCAAGAAAAAGTGATTTTGCAAAATGTGAATTGGGAAGTATCCAAAGGTAGCCAATGGGCTTTGCGGGGTCCCAATGGAGCTGGTAAGTCGACTTTGATCAGTATGATAACAGCAGATAATCCTCAAAGTTATTCTCAAAAATTGTGGTTGTTTGATCGAAAAAGGGGCACCGGTGAAAGTATTTGGGACATCAAAAAACGGATTGGTTTTGTGAGTCCAGAATTGCATTTATACTTTAAATCTGCTGAAACCTGTTTTTCGGTCATTGGGTCTGGATTATTTGATACCATTGGTTTATTCAAAAAATTAACTGAGCAACAAGAGAAAAGGGTTTTGGATTGGATGCAAATACTTGGAATTGTCCACCTTAAAAATCATTATTTTCAGCGTATATCGACCGGAGAACAGCGTTTGGTACTATTGGCAAGGGCTTTTGTTAAAAATCCACCCTTATTGATTTTGGATGAACCTTGTCAGGGATTAGACCAATATCAAATTGAACATATCAAACAAGTCATTGATTACCTAGCTGAAAATTCAGATATGACCTTGATTTATGTATCGCATTATGATTCGGATATTCCAAGTTGTGTGGAAAATAGGTTTGAATTATGATTTTTCTCTCTTTTATCTTCACCCTGGACTAAAGTCCAAGGCTACAAAATTTATCATCCCTGCGGGATTATTTTGAATTCTGTTTTTTTTCTCTTTTCTCTTTTCCCGTTTTCACTTTTCTCTTTTCCCGTTTTCTCTTTTCTCTCTTGATACCTCCAAACTCATTCGCTCGCTCGGCTGGCTAAACCATTTAGGTCCATTTTCGGTCATGTAAACACAATCCTCATGTCGCACTCCAAATTCACCAGGAATGGCGATGGTAGGTTCAATGCTAAAGCACATGCCAACTTGTAGCGGTAATTTATTGCCTTTTACCATATTTCCCCATTCATGTCCATTCATGCCAATCCCATGACCGGTTCGATGCGGAAGTCCAGGTAATTGATAATTCGGCCCAAATCCTGCATCTGTGATGACTTTTCGAGCAGCAAAATCCACTTCCTCGCAAGCAACGCCCAATTGGGCAGCTTTAAATCCAGCTAATTGTGCTTTTTGCTCTAATTCCCAAATGAATTTTTGTTTATCGGTGGGCTTACCAAAAATAATCGTCCGAGTAATATCTGAACTGTATCCACCTAGTCGACAACCTACATCTAACATCACCACATCGCCATTTTTGAGTGGCGATTTTTTATTGCTTCCATGAGGGAAAGATGTGGCTAATCCGAAGGTTACTGAAGCAAAATCATGTACGGCACCCATTTGAGCATGTGCATAGGCGATTTTGTCTGCAATCAATTTAGCGCTAACTCCTTCGTTAAGAAAGGAATAGGCATAATCAATGGCCTTTAACGTAATATCGTTGGCCAATTGCATCAAAGCAATTTCATGGGAGGATTTGATCAATCTACAAGGTATTGTTATGGGATCTCCACTGATGATTTCGAAATTTTGATCTGATTTTTTTAGTCCATCTGTAATAAAAAACCGCGTATTTTCTTCAACTGCTAAATTTCCTTTTGAAAAGCCCCCATTTTTAAGAAGAGCAATGCAAAGTGAAAACGGATTCTCGTGTTCTTCCCAGGTAGTAATTTGATCACCGATTTTTTCTAATTCCAGAAAGCGATCTTCTTCAAATGCTGGACAAATATATTGGATCTCACCTTTTTGAGGGATGATACATAACATACTTCGCTCGCTAGGGTACCATTTCAAGCCTGTGAAATATTCCAAACTGGTTCCTGCATCCAATATCAAGGCTTGGATTTGATTTTCTTGCATGAGCTTTTGTGCCTTTGAAATTCGATTTAAACGCTCATCCCGAGTGATTGGATTGAATTGAACTTTCTGGAATTCTTCCAAATGATTTTTCTCGAAATTCAAATGGTGGCCAAGTATTTGAAAACCAAGAAAAGAAATACTGGAATTTTTAATGAAATTTCGTCTTTCTATTTTCATGTAAAGCTTTTTTTTCAATGGATTATCCCATTTTTTCTCAAAATTATGTTTTTCGAACAGATTTTTTCAAATTGCTTTCCATATTCCTTAATTTAATTTTATGAAAAAATCTTTCCAAGCTATTTTTATTCTATTGCTTCTTTCAATTGGTCAAACACTCATTGCTCAAAAAAGGATCAAAACGATTTCCAAAGACGTATTATTGGATAAAATCAAAGGTGGTTGGGCTGGTCAAACCATCGGTGTGACCTATGGTGGGCCTATGGAATTTCGGTACAATGGTACAATCATTGACGCTTATCAACCCATTATATGGTACGATGGATATTTAAAGAAAACGATGTTGGAAAGTCCAGGATTATATGATGATTTATACATGGACATCACTTTTGTGGAAGTTTTTGAAAAGGAAGGATTAAATGCTCCTATAAGTTCTCATGCCAATGCGTATGCCAATGCGGGTTATGCTTTATGGCATGCAAATCAAGCAGGTAGAAATAATATTTTGAATGGAATGAAAGCGCCTGATTCGGGACATTGGATGAATAATCCACATGCTGATTGTATTGACTATCAAATTGAAAGCGATTTCGCAGGACTTATGTCGCCAGGAATGCCCAATGTAGCTTCTGAAATTTCCGACAAAATTGGCCATATCATGAACTATGGTGATGGTTATTATGGGGGAGTTTTCATTGGTGCTTGTTATTCCTTGGCTTTTGTAAATAATGATGTTTCAACGATTATCAATGAAGCTTTGAAAACCATACCTAAACAAAGCAATTATTATAAATGCTTGTCGGATGTGATTGCTTGGCATAAAAAATATCCCAACGATTGGAAAGCGACTTGGTTTGAAGTTCAAAAAAAATGGGCACAGGATATTGGTTGTCCAGATGGTGTATTTAAGCCATTTAATATTGATGCAACCGTAAATTCTGCTTATGTGGTGATTGGTTTGTTGTATGGAAATGGTGACTATACTAAAACAATGGACATCACGACTCGCTGTGGACAAGATGCCGATTGTAATCCTTCTTCTGCAGGGGGAATTTTGGGTACGATGTTGGGTTATGATAAAATTCCGGCTTTTTGGAAATTAGGTTTAAAAGAGGCGGAGGGTATTGATTTTAAATATACAAGTACCTCATTGAATGATGTTTATGGCTTGGGTTTCAAACATGCCTTGGAAAATATTCAAAATCATGGAGGCAAGGTGGAGAACAACATCGTTGAAATTCCATTTGAGGCACCTAAGCCTGTTAAATTGGAACAAAGTTTTACTGGAATGAGGCCTATCGAGCGTAGAGGAATTGGTAAAACTTTAAAGGATGAAATGGAATTTGAATTTGAAGGAAATGGATTTGTATTGACTGGAGAGGCTTCCAAATGGGCATCTTTAGATCCTTATATCTTCGAAATGGAAGTGTATTTGGATGGCAAATTGATGGAAGTAGCCAAATTACCGGTTTCTTTTACCACACGCAGGCATGAATTTACTTGGAAGTATTTAATTCCTCAGAAAAAGCATCAAGTGAAGTTGAAACTCAAAAATCCAAGTGCTATTCATGAATGTAAAGTGTTTGATTTGTTGGTATATTCTTTTTAGTTATTAATGCGAATTAAGAGTTGAAATATTCATAATTATCTCAATATTCGATATAGCATTGCCATTTATTGGCTAATTCATTTTCCATGGTATTTCTTTTTTTTAGAAAAAAAGAAACAAAAAAACTTAAATTCTGCCAGTTTATCCAAGACGAATCCGCAAGCGGCACGATTTTCACTACGCTTTCGGCTATTTTCTTTGACCCTGACGCACATGGCCCATGCGCGTTGTCAAAGCTCCGCCTACCGCTTCGTTCAAATCTTTCGTCGGATTAACCGTTAGTATCGAGATATAATTAGCTTTAGGAACAAAGGTTTTTGTGATTAAGAACAGTGAAAGTACGCGGTTGCTAACCCTGTCAAAGTATGGTTAATGAGCTTACCGAAGTATCGAAGCCATGTTTATTATGATTGTCACAAAGAGCAGCACGAAAAAATTAATTAGAAATTTTAACCCTTAATTCGCATTAATAACTAATAACTAAACACTGATAACTAAACACTGATAACTAATAACTAACAACTAATAATGCGAATTAAGAGTTGAAATATTCATAATTATCTCAATATTCGATATAGCATTGCCATTTATTGGCTAATTCATTTTCCATGGTATTTCTTTTTTTTAGAAAAAAAGAAACAAAAAAACTTAAATTCTGCCAGTTAATCCAAGACGAATCCGCAAGCGGCACGATTTTCACTACGCTTTCGGCTATTTTCTTTGACCCTGACGCACATGGCCCATGCGCGTTGTCAAAGCTCCGCCTACCGCTTCGTTCAAATCTTTCGTCGGATTAACCGTTAGTATCGAGATATAATTAGCTTTAGGAACAAAGGTTTTTGTGATTAAGAACAGTGAAAGTACGCGGTTGCTAACCCTGTCAAAGTATGGTTAATGAGCTTACCGAAGTATCGAAGCCATGTTTATTATGATTGTCACAAAGAGCAGCACGAAAAAATTAATTAGAAGTTTTAACCCTTAATTCGCATTAATAACTAATAACTAATAAATAAATACTTCCACCAGCACCGTTTTAACCTTTACGGTTCTTCCTACATATTCTTCGGTATCGGTTTTTTCTTCCCAGATTATTTGGTATTGGTTAATTGGTGATAAAGTAGGAAATTTTACAATCAAGGTGGTTTTTGAGTTTTTTTGAGTGGTTTTGATGACCTGAGCGTGTTTTTTTAGGTCGTCTAAGAACTGTGGAATTAATGCTAAAGGGCTTGGAGAAAATGTAAATTGGAGGTGTGTGAGCTCTTTATTCAAAAGGCGAGCATGGTTTAATTTACTACTAGAAGCGATGTATTCGTTTTTTTTTCCCAATTCAGCCTTTCGAAAGCCTTTTTTCTCCATGAATAGTTGGAAGTCTTCATCACTTGATGAGATCAATTTTTCGATATTTGCGCTTGATAATTTTACATAGCTACAAAATTCATCTTTTTCTATTTCGATGTCCAATTCTTTTTGAGCTTTTACGGAAAAGACAAAAGTCAAATGAATTAAAATGATATAAATTTTGCGTAGATTCATGCCGAAATATTCAATACATTAGCATTGAATAGCTAAATTAAGATAAAATACGAATTAATCAGCATGATGTTGTTACAGCTTTATCTTTCGATATTTTTAATTTTTTCTGAATCCTCGGGATGTATTTTTGAAGATGGGTTGTACCGTGCGAAATGGTTGGAAAAGGGTAAATTATCTAATTCATCCATCGTTGTCGACATAGAGGGGTGTTTGATTTTGCGTATACATTACTCAGATAAATCCATTGTTTCAGTTAAATCGGACGACTTAGATGACAATGGACATTCTATCATTCAATTGCCCAATGGACAAAAAAAGGAAGTAATGGTCAATATTCAGGAGCCGGTTACTGAAATGAAATAGTTTACTTAAGATGGTATATCGACCGTATATTCGTTGTTTTCAAAATTGTTTGGATCAGCGCCTGACTTAATATTTAATTCAACCAACTGAGGCTCTTGCCATGATGTTTTAGAAATTTGATTTTCTTGGTTCGACAAATTGTCTTTTTGGGATGTCATAAATGATTTAATTTAGGATTTTATACGATTATAGGTACTTTCTTGTGGCGCACTCCGACTAGGCCTTCCATTGACATTCAAAAGTTCTATTTCTAGATCCTACCATTTTTTTAGAATGAGTGATTTGAATATTTGTTGAGGTAACTTCTTAAATTTTGATCACGATTTTTAGTTTAGACAAAATTAAAGTTCAAAAGTAGTTAATTAAATTCCGTGATTATTGAAAATTAAGTGATTACACACGTATTATTTATCTAATTATTAAAGCTTAGGTCATTGATTTAATGAGGATTTGTTTCTGATTTTAAAATTGACGGTTTTTTATTTCACATAATAATGTAAACCAATACCTAAGTTGAATCCCGTAACGCCTATTCCGGATGAAACATTTAATCGCCCGAATCCTAAATCTCCTGACAATTCAAGATTTTCGGTTAATCTGCCCATAAGTCCAGCCCCAGCTGAATAACCCAAGAAATTCCCTTTGTAGTCGTTTAACACTCCGCCCGTTATGTTGGAAAATTTGTAGTTGTATGTCACAATCCCTAAACCTCCAAAAGCATATGGCTTTAATTGGCCAAATTCACTGGTCTCAAAATAATAGTAATAACGACCTCCGAAAAAATTCATACTTAAATCGCCTACTGAAATGGGATTTATGGTTCCTTGGATACTCGATTTGCTATCTACATTATACTTTACGCTTAGTCCCATCGAAAGAGCCTGGTATTGTACCCCCACGGCTATTTTGTCATTTTGTGCGAAAAGGGCTGAACTAAATAAAAGTCCCGATAAAACGATGATGGTAGAAAAGATTTTTTTCATGTTGTATAATTATAATAAACGAAAATAACGGAAGCTTGAGGTTTTTATTGCCTAATCCAGAGGCTAAAATCACTGATATTTATTTTATTCTGTTTGCTTAAAAAAATCCAATAGATGTTTTTTAGAGATTTGTAAATGTGCTTGGTTATAAAAGAATGTCCGACCTTCAAATTTCACAAACCTGTCTGGGCTTGCTTCCTTTTTAAATTGTTCATAGGCTTTTGTTAGCTCTGTTGTAGGTCCAATGATTGTGCCTGATTTTTCGGTCTTATGTTGGTAAATTGTCGCATCAAAAGGAACGATCCAATGCCATTTTCCTTTTTTGAATACAAAACGGTGGGTAGGTTCGAGTTCATCCTCTTCAAAATCTTCTTCTGGAATATCTTCTGTAAATAATTCTAGGCAATCACCTTCTTGGGCTTGGTACTCAAAATCAAATACATGGGTTGAATTTAATCGTTTTTTAAGGTTCTTTGACACATATCGTTCAAATGGATTGGGTCCAATTAATAATCCCATGATGGTATTTTCTTCATTTTTAAGGATCAATGTTTGATGTAAAATCCAATGAGGTTTGGATCTGTTAACTGTTGAATCACAGGAACAAAGCTTGAAGGGGCCATTTAAGTCGCACATGGTTAGGTATTTTCTTTCCACAAATATCCTTATTCTTTTGAAAATTCGATACGTTGAACAAATGCTTACCGAAATAAAGTGTGACAAAAATGGATAATTGACACATGGATAGCTTGCTGAGTCTGTTGACATGTGAAAGTCACCTACTTTAAACTTTTTACCCTTGTAAATCCTCCTTTATACTACTAAATTCGATACAATTGGAAATTGTGTTAAAATATCATCAATGTTTATATTCGGTCAATTAAAGAAAGTTTTTATTTGTTTTCAGGTATTTGGAATTCGAGGCTTCGTGCTTTTGTTGAAAAAGTATCTGAATTTTAGTTCAATTACACCATTTTCAAGTTCCCATTTACTTCACCCTTTGTGGCTAAGAAATCATTCATCCGACTTCTCCGTATTTTATCAAATTTTTTTGAAGCATGAATATGCCATTAATTTTGCTTTTGAACCCAAGGTAATTTTGGATTGTGGGGCTAATGTAGGATTGGCATCGGTGTATTTCAAAAATCGCTTTCCTCAATCAAAAATCATCTCCATTGAACCAGATCGAGATAATTTTGATATGCTTCTACAAAATACGCGAGGTTATTCAGATGTGTTTTGTGTAAAAGGGGCAGTTTGGAATAAGGAAACAAATTTAATCATCAAAGACCAAGGGATAGGTAGTTGGGGATTTATGATTGAAGAGTCATCTCTTCAAACCAATGATTCGATCAAATCTTATACTATAGCTCAATTGATGACGCAATTTGGCATTGATCAAATTGATATTCTTAAAATTGACATTGAGGGTTCCGAAAAAGAATTGTTTGAAAGCAATTTTGAAACATGGTTGCCCAAAACAAAAGTAATCATTATTGAATTGCATGATAAAATGCGCGCAGGATCAACTCGATCATTTTTCAATGCGCTTTCTACTTTTGATTATTCATTGGAAATGAGTGGCGAAAATTTGATAGTTTTTCTAAATCAAGAGTTGTGAAATTTCAATGAGGCAAAATGATTTGAATCCATCATGCAGATGGTAAATACACTTTTACTTATTGGTTTTTGAATAATTTATTTTTCCAATTTTTATATTTTTCTATTTCTATCCAAATTCTTTTTGCTAACCAACTAAACAAGTAATGCCAAATACTTTTATAATAATCTATTAGAAAAAGTTGATAAAAAACGATTCTTCTTTTTAGTCCCACGTAGAACAAAGAAAATATTCCATAAGTCCTTATGTCCATTGAAATTGTGTTGTAATATTGCTTTTCTAGATACGAAGGCTGAATAAGATTCAGTTTAATTAATACATCATCAGGTATTTCAAAACCAAATTCTTCTTTTAAGTAATTGACAGCATGAATGATAAACGGTTTAAATTGTAATTGTTGGGTAAGTTCATAAAATACTTCCCAATCAATATTTGAATTTTTAGAAATCAACATACTGTCAGAAACCCATCGAAAGGGTGGGATGGGATCAAAATTTCTTCCATGTGTCAATGCAACATAGAGGGTCATCGTTTCAGAAAGTCTTAGATTTCCTTTTGCGTCCTGTTTAGTTTGCTTCCAAACGAGATCGCTTACACTCAAATCCTCAGCATATTCTGGAAAAAGATTCCAATGTAGGTCAATATCAACATCGTATGGGTATTCTAAATGTGCAGCATGGGTGAAATCAAGCATATTCGCGACTCCTTCACTGATGGTAAAATCAAATACCCCTTGGTAGTACAATTTAAAAAATTTCTCTTTGTCACGGAGGGAAATCAAAAGATCTCCATCGTTCATGGGTCTGGAGGAAAATGCTGGATAATAATTATTGGCGTAGTCTAATCCCTTCATAATTATAGAAGGGATTTGGTGTTCTTCCAATTGAGCTTGCAATTTTTGTGCAAAAAATTCTATTTGTTTGTTTCTGAACCAAGTCTTTTTTGTGTGCCCGATTAAATAAGGAATATAGGCATGCTTTGAACCCGTCAAATTATGATGTAAAAGCGGAATGAGTCGTTGACTTCCCGTATCTAAAGGATCCATGAAATGGGATAGGAAATCAGGATGTTGGACATCCAATTGGTCAAGGTATTTGTCAATTAACCAAGATTCAAAGTGTTTTTCTGCCACTTGTAAGTTAGTCAACAAGGCTGCTTTTAGCAAAGCTACCTGACTTTGATTTGGGTAGTTAGCTCTTAAGTTATTCTTGCTCATTTTGTCTTTTTTGGTCAATTCTATTTTTCAAAAATTTCAAAAGGTTTGGGTAATAATCTTTCGATTGCGACATAGAATTTGGCCTGATTCTACGGAGAGAAACTATTTTTGGAGAAAAATAAATCTTTTCATTGTTTGATTTCACTAATTCAACCCACTCAAGGAAATCGATTAAGCTGTTTTCTTCCTTAAACCACGCACCATTCAAAAACACCTTTTTATTGATCAAACAGGTTGTTTTCGAAAAAGATTTTTTTGGAAATTCGGTAAAGGAATAACTGTGGTTTTCAATTTCAGGACTAACAAATTGCCGAACAGCTCCTGCATAAACAGAATAATCGGGGTTATTTTGTACATCGATTAATTGATTTTCTATTTTGTCCAATTCCCACAAATCGTCAGAATCTAAAAACGCTACAAAATCGCCTTCACTAAGTCTCACCCCCAGATTGAGGGATTTGCAAAGTCCTTTATTTTCCTGAGTAAAAACTTTAATTTGATCGCCAAATGATTCCAGAATTTCCAAGGATTTATCCGTTGATCCATCATTGACGACAATAATTTCATGCACTTTAACCGTTTGGTTTAAAATGGAATGAATAGCCTCTGCGACATAGGCCTCACAATTATAACAGGTAACAACGGCACTAATTTTCATGGATTACTTCTTTTATTTTGGCAGATAATTGTCTAAAGTCGGTGCCCGTGGATAATATGTGGCAGTCGAGCTTCTGAATAAAGGCAATCATTTTAGTCGCTGAAGCCGGTGAGCCCCTCATGATCCAAATGGAAGAAGGAACCAATGCTTTGATGGCCTCACTTTTTGAACATTGGCGAACATGGGTATCTATACCTTTGGAAAATACAGGAATCAAAAGTGCCTTTATTTGGAATTTTAAGCACATTTGGCCCGGATATAATTTATTTAAAAAAACTTGTCCTTTTTCCCTTGGGGTACTTTCAATGTTTTCAATGTAGGGCTTTAGTTCGGGAAACATCTCGAATTGCGGAATGTCCAATTTGAGCACATGGTAAAGGCTATAGGCGATGCAATTCTGAGTATCAACCAAAAGGAAATCATCGCCTGCATAGTTTAGACCATGCTGGATGGACGCCAATGAACTGGTGGATTTCCCGGAACCTCCTTTGGCAGTAAGTAAAATGCCTTGGTCATTGATAGCGATTCCAGCGGCATGACACATAAAAAAGGGACTATCTTCGTACCAAAGATGAAAAATGGATCGAAAGGGCGCTACAAGCTCATTGTGAGTGATGAATCGAATATTTTCAAGGACATAAAAGATGCTTTTATTCGCTTTATCGATCCAAATGAAACTTTTTTCATTCGAATTTTTCACTCCGATCAGTCCATTTGGCAATCCCAATAATTGACCATTATAAGGGTCAATGTTTTCCCAATTCAGCAAAAGATTAGGTATTGGAATGTCGACGACGTCCGTTTCCCAACAATAGAGTTGGAAATCGGAGGGGGCCACAGATATTTCCAGCAACAAATGATTGATGCTTTGCAGGTAATACGTTAAATCTGAGAGTTCTGAATAATGCAACTTTAAGATATCAGGTCCTATTTGGTAATCGCTGACTTCTTTTAGCTCATTATGGAGATTTTCTATATCAAAATTCCACACAAGCCTATTATTTTTTGTTTGGCCAGCCTTTGGAAGCTGTTACATCATGAACGGGGTCCAATTCGATGAGTTCTTGCATATCATCATAAATTTCTAGCAATAGAGGTTTAAATGCTTGCGTGCTGATGGAAATGTCGGTGGTCGCTTGCTCCTTCTCAGATATTTCAATGATAATTTTTTCTACCAATAAACTTTCCAGAAAGGCAGTTACTTGGGTAGATAAATCGACTGCACTGCAATCATATCTAGCCATCAAGTATTCGCAAATCTGTTCTTTGTTCGTTGCGTTCTCTAATAAACGTAAGACAACAACACCTGATTCGCTGTTTACGCTGTAATATTTACCAGAAGGAATATTGATGATAACTGCTTCGTTATCAAAAATTTCTTTTGATAAATCGACTTTGTTTAAGATGTAATTCATAACGAAAGAATATTGGGGAATTTTGGTATAAATGATTGAGTATAATGTAGAAATTCTTGTCTATTTTTGACAAGATGTGTTTTAATGAATGAAAATAAGAAAAAAATGGTCGGAGTACAAACATTTTGGTTAAAAGAGGGGGATACGAGTTGGCAGTTTTGGGGGAATAAGCAGAATTTAATGGTAAGTTGTTCGCTTAGTTATTTTCTTTTGAAGAAGCATTTTAATCGAGTTCATTTGGTTTGTAATGAATATGGGAAGAGGTTTATGACTGAGGAGTTGGGATTGAAATTTGATAAAATTCAAATGATTGAGCATGAGGAAACTGAGTTAAGCGATTTTGTTTGGAGTATTCATAAATTGTATGCGTATGCCATTCAGAAAGAGCCTTTTGTACATATTGATACGGATTTTTTTCTATTTGAAAAGCCGTCGGAGGAGTACTTAGATTCGGACATATTTGCACAAAATTTGGAAATCAATCATCCTGTTTACACGGATATGAGAACAAAATCGGTTCAATTGGGATTGAAATTACCCAATTATATTTTGGAAGCGAAACATCCTGCTGTAGCATTAAATGTTGGGATTGTAGGAGGGAAGAATCTGGCGTTTTTTAAAGATTTTTATGTGTTGGCCAAAAATATGTTGGAGGAGAATAGTGTTTTGTTGGAACAACATGCAGAGGAACTTTATTTTTTCTATTTGTTTTTGGAGCAGCATATTTTGTACGAAGCGATTAAGAATAAAGAAATTGACATTCGGACGCTGATAAAACCTTCATTTAAGGTAGCGTATGACCACATCACAAGTTTCACAAATGGTGATATCAAACGACCTTACGTGCATTTAATGGGTAATTTTAAGCAAAATTCAGCATCCCTTGCTTCGATGCACCAAGAACTAAAAGACCTTTGGTCTGAGCAGTTTGAGCGTATTTTTGTAATAGGTAATAGGTAAAAGGTAATAGGTAATAGTTTAGGTATTAGTGATTAATTATTAGTTGTTAGTAAAATAATTAGTCAGCCTATTTCAGGACAAGACAAAACTAATAACTAATAACTAATAACAAAAAATACTAAAAACACTAATCCCTAATCACTAATATCTAAACACTAATACCTATTACCTGACAATGCAATTTATTGGCTAATTCATTTTTTAAGGCATTTCTTTTTTTAGAAAAAAAGAAACAAAAAAACTTATTTTCTACCAGTTAATCCAAGACGAATCAATTTAATTATGAAGTATGAATTATGAGCGTTTTTAAAAATTCATAACTCATAATTCATAACTCATCATTTATTTCTTTTCTTTCGTCGGATTACCGCAAATTCATTTATATGTCCTAAAAAAGAATAATTAGCCTTCACCGATCTGAGTATAAACCTGAGGGCGAAAGATTGAAGAAAGTAATCAGAAAAATTGATATGTCAAGCCCCATTTTGTCATAATTTAAGGATATTCAGCATAAAGAAGTCAAGATTAATTTTTCGCACATGTTTTCACATAAAATATGTTTTCTAAATTTTATTTTATTGGTATTTTAGTTAAAACAATTTCACAATTAAATAACAATGGAAAATCTTAGCAGTTCACCATTGGCTTAAAAGTCCAATACCTTATTTCCTGAATTGGAGAATTTCCAAGACCTATTTTAGCATAATGAGCGGGTTTTAGGCGATGAATTTCATTGAAAAAAGTTTCTTCCACATCAACCGGATAATTCTTCAATTCCTTAGCAACGTATTTTTTATTGATGCTTAAGTTCTCAAGACCAACATAGGCGCGAATGGCTGCTAAAGAGGAAGAAAATAAAATGAAATCTTCATTTTGAAGGTAAAATAGGGGACGAACTCCTAATTGATCTTTTACGCACCACACCATGTTTTTTTCAGCATCATATATAAGAAATCCAAAATCTCCTGATAATCTTTCTAAACATTCCTCTTGATATTTTTCAAACAGAGCTAAGATAATTTCAGAAGCTTCCTGAACCCTTCCATCTCCTAAATCCAATATTAATTCATCCAAGTTATCCAATCGAGCCGATTCTATAAATGTCAAATGGCCTCGTTGAAAACGTATATGATTCGGCGATCCCCATGATTTATGTGACCAAATTTTCGCATGGAATTCTTTATTATTAAATTAGAAAACTTCTTTTTGAGATAAATTATGGAAATATTTATTTACCCTTTTTGATTGAACTGTACCTAGTGAATTGGCGGAAAATTTTGCAAAAAAATGATACATATAGGTATTTGAAAAAAACTTTAAACCAAATCTACATTTTTCTTTTTGTAACTATAATTTATTCAACTATATTTGATTTTTGGAAACTTTTCATTAGTAATCACATTTATCTTTTTTTAATTTCATGAAAAATCAACTGAAAAATTCAACTGAAGTAACTAAAAATGAAGAATTTCAAATTCAAAAGAAATCGTGGCAAGAGCCAAAACTAACGACACTAATTCTAAATTCTGGTATTAACCCAAGGCCATTGGAAGATACCAATTCTGTAACCTCATAAAACATTCCACTATTACTTATCATTTAAATATTATGAAATTCTATGTTCGATTATGAATTTTATTCCCAGCATATTATTTCAGAAATTGAATTTCCTGGGATTCCAACTTTAGAAGCACCTAAATTCAATTTAGATTCAATCCATGTTTCTTATGGTAAAACACCTGAAAAGCTAGAGATTGCCTCTAATCAAGAAAAACCTTTCTCTACATTTAATGAAAATGAATTCCTTTACCGGATTCCAAATATTGCTAACTACTACATTCGGAATGGAAATTAAATCTGCATTGAACCTATTTCAGAAAATTTAACAGAAATCCTTTTATTCTTTTATTCGAATGTCCTAGCTGCTATTTTATATCAGCGAAATCTTATTCCATTTCATGCCTCTGGTGTTAAAATTAATGATACACAAGTAATTCTGTTTCCCGCACCATCTAGAACCGGAAAATCGACAACCGCTTTATTTTTAGATAAATTAGGCTATCCCATTTTTTCAGATGACACAGTCCTCTTAGAAGTAATTAATGGCAAATGCTACGCTACTCCTTCCTATCCCATCATGCGATCATGGCAAAATACAATTGAGCAAAGTGAGCAATTCAATGTAGCGGATGGGTATGAATTAAGGCCGGGTATGTCAAAATTTGGCATTTCAATTAATGATCAGTTTACCTACAAAAAAATGGAGGTTGCCGCCTTAGTATTTTTGAATAACCAAACAGATGAATTAAAAAATCGAAAGTCTAAAAACGAAGGATGTTTTTTTACATTTAGGGCATAATATTTATCGAAAACAATGGATTGCAGGAATGAAAAAACAGATCCCACAATTCCAATTGATTTCTACCATCAGTCAATGCGTTCCAGCCTATTTAGCAAATAGGCCTAAATCGAAGGATACTTTTGATGAATTTTCATCGAGCATTGAAAAGGAAATTATTTATAAATTGAATGGAATCCGTAAATAAAATCATTTGGCTAGCTTCGTATCCAAAATCGGGAAATACATGGTTTAGATCATTTTTAACGGCATTAAAAACAGATGAAAGTGTTTTTAATATAAACGACCTAAAAACAGATGGTATATTTTCAGGCAAAGAACATTTTGAAAACATATTAGATGTTGATTCTGATGTACTGTACCCTGAAGAAATTCAAAAATATCAACGATTGGCTTGGACTCATATTTCTTTACAAGCAAAAAATAAGCAATTTGTCAAAATTCATGATGCTTTTGACTTTTTGTCAAATAATGAAAATCAGCCACTCATTCCTGAAGAAGCTACATATAAAGCCATCTATTTTGTAAGAAACCCATTTGATGTTGTACCTTCGCTCGCCAACCATTCAGGTGATTCCATTGAACAAACTGTTGAATTTATAAATCGGTCAGAGGCTTGTTTTATCAATCTTAAAAAGAAAATAAGTGAAGCGGCAAATCAATTTTATCAACATCTAGGAACTTGGAATGAACATGTGAAAAGTTGGCTTATCCACCCTAAATTTCCCGTTCTTTTTCTGCGCTATGAGGATATGAAATTAAATTCTTTTGAATCCTTTAAAAATGCAGTTAAATTCATGGAATTAGATTATTCAGATGAACAAATACGGCAGGCTTTGATGATAACCTCATTTGAAAACCTCAGAAAACAAGAAGAACAAAATGGATTCAAAGAAAAAAGTAGTAAGACTAAATTCTTTTTTAACAAAGGGGAAATCAATTATGGAAAATCGCTTTTAACTGAAGAACAAATAGAATCAATTAAAATAGTTAATTAAGAAATGATGAAACATTTTGGATATTGGCAATAAATCATAAAAGCTTATGCATATCATAAATCCAGAAAAAGTATTATTTACACAATTAGGTGAGGACGGAGTTTTATTTCATGTAGAAACAAATGAATATTTTAGCACAAACGAAACCTTAACTAAAATTGTATTAGGGCTCCAAAATCAAATGACCAAGGAACAAATAATTGAAAATTTGTTGCTAGAATTTGAAATTGATGAAACAGCTTGCCAAAAATCAGTTGAGATAGCCTTAAAAACCCTTTAAGAAAAAGGGTTTATGCCCCAGCCTTTTTTTGATATTATATCCTTTAAAACCGAATGATCTAAGCTTAAATCATCAAACATCCGCTTAAGTCTGAAATTCTCCTCCTCAAGCTCTTTTAATCGCTTGACATCACTGACAACCATTCCGCCATACTTGTTCTTCCACTTATAGAAAGTGCCTTCGGCGATGGCGTGTTCTCGGCAGATGTCACGGACACTTCGGCCGCTTTCCTGCTGGTTCAAAATCGAAACAATCTGCGTTTCTGTAAATCGGGTCTTCTTCATATGCAATTTAAAATTAAAGGTTTTTTCTTCAATTCTAAACTGTCTGTTATTTAGGGACACTTACATATTTACCTACTTTAAAATGATGATAGGGAAGCCAATTTCCCATGACATAATACAATATCTTATGTTCCTTGGATTGCATGATGGCATCAATGTACACATGTGTACCTTCTGCTAACTTGCCAACTTGCGAAGTGACCTGTGCTCTGATCGGCGTAAACAGTTCAATCAAGATACCTTTGGAATTTACTAGTAATAAGACATTGGGATGAAGATATTCGACATTCTGTTTTCTCTTCATCAATTCTAGTTTAAGAACCAGTTACTAGTTCCTTCATCAAGCGAGTTTTGTAGCTGTTGCACAAAATTTGAGGCATTGAGCGCCCGTGATGCAAATTGATCAATGTAACTTGATTTGTTTGCTCCAGTCAGTAAGTTGTACAATCGCCAGAGAGATATTTCTCCATTCTGCCCTCTACAGAAGCTTTCATCTTGGTAGTAATCTTTTGCTACCGCATTGATTTGAGAGTCAGTAAACAACAGATCGGAGATGCCTTTTCTCTCTTGTATCGGTAAGTAATTGTAAAGCCTTGCTCTTCCTATGATTGGTGCCAATTGGCTCTCTGTAAGGCTATAATTTAGTAATGATTCCATGGCTTGTATTTGTCTTTTTGGATGATATTGATTGAGCATTTGCATCGTGTGATCCATCAATTCTCCAATGGATCTAACCTTCACATTCACTACAGCACCATCTGTCCAAACAGCAAGGTTACTGCACACCTTTACCTGAAATCCAATAAAGAGCTTGAAGCTTTCTAGGCTTCCTTTCTTACCGTTGATTTTATCCTCGTTGTAGGCTTTAATACCCCCAACAATAAGATTCATAGGCTGACCATCTATTGAGCTTGTAATTGAAGGTATTTCAAAGAGAAACATGGTTCGTTCATAGTAAACGGTCTTCTCATTTTCTAGTAGTTCAGAAGTAGGTTTAAACCTGGCTTCAGGAACTCTTCCTTTGATAGGATGAGAAACACGAATAGCGGGTGCAAGGATTGTTTCACCATCAAGGTAATGATGAAGCACATCTTTTGTACGGTTGACAAAATCACCCACAGAAATAAAGGGTTCGTAGTCCTTTGTGTAGCTCGGAACTATATGATGACGCTCTATTTCTTGAAGGCTAACTTCAATGGTATTCGCTTCTATAAAAGCAGAAGAACTGGAAACTATCTCCACTTCCTCTAAATAATCAATTTGATTAGACATTTTCTATTGGATTAACTTTTTTTGTTATAAAATGGGAACGAATCTCTTGTTTACGCTTCTCAAAATAAGGAAGCAGAAGATCTCTAAACTCAGGATATTGATTGTACAAGCCAAGCAGTTCTATCGTACTGTTAGTTTGTTGAATTCTATCCTTAACATACTCAATCCTTGGTGTAAGGTCTTCCATGCACCATTGACTTATTTGTTGACCTGTATACGAGGTTATCTTAAACTCAGGTTTGGAAGAGAACAATCCTGTCCGATCTTTAGTAGCTGTAGCTAAATGTTTGATATCAATATCAAATACGAGGGTAAATTCATAATCTAACCCATCACGCTGAATGGCTTTAAGTCCTACCTTTTCAGGAACCATTTTGCCATTCTTGTCAGAGAGTACATAATCACTCTTACTTCTCATGGTAGCAATTATATGTACAGGAGCTTGAAGCATCTTCTGAACCAATGCTTGATGCCTCGGCGTTACCTTCGCCCAATTGGCAAAGCTATTACCTGTTAGGTTGCTGTGATAATCTAGCAAGCATTCCCATTCATGGCTAAGGCTGTCAATGATAACAACTTCCATTCCCTGAGATACTACAAAGTCTATTGTATCAATGTAGCTCTCAGGTGTATATGGAGCATCCAAATTGAGGACTTTATAAGCACCAAGATGGGCATATAAATGACTTGAATGATTCTCTGTATCAATAACTACAACTTTCTCCCAATCCATGGCAAGCCCGTGTGCAAGTAGTAAAGATGAATAGGTCTTACCACTTCCAGAAGCACCTGTAATTGCCAACTTAATCTTGGCTTTCTTTCGTTTTGCTGTTTGTAATTCCATTTTGTTAAATAATTTAGGTGTAAACGAAAAAGGTGTAGGAATTAACCCACACCTTAAAGATTTAACGATTTAGTAATGAAATGCTCTTCTTTTTTTCTGCTTGAGGAGTTTCATTTACATTTAAGTATGCATCTGGAAATGCTCCTTCAGGCATATAGACATATCGATGTCCGAGCCTTACAATTTCGCCTGTGTCTTGAATTGTATAATCATACTCTTCACACTGAATTTTAGCAAGATTACCTGAAAGTGTTTTGCCAACCATCGTTTTTGCTAATTCCACGTTGAAGGTGCTATTGATTCTACAACGTCTAGAAGTAGCATAGAAGAGTCCTGTCGTTTGACTTTGGACCATTTCTAGATCACCACTCAATTCAAGTGATACGAAGGATTCCCCTTCTTCATTCTTCATTTCGAAGAAGTTTGATACTGTTACCATAATAATTTTGTTTTGGATATTGGATGAAATCTATTTCTATGATATTGAAATAGAGGGGGGTGTTCCCGCCCCGAACTGAGTAGGGGTCTTTAAAAGGTGGCACCCTTCAGAAAGCGTAATGCAAATGAAAAATTTTACCCAAAAAAAATCATTTGAATTTATAGCTATTTATTCCGTATATGGGAGGAATTATTTGGTAGTTTAAATTGTTAATTATAATGGAGTTACGTGTGTACTCTAATGAGCTTTACACTCATTTGTTTTCAATTTTAATTATTTATATTATGATGCAAATTCATGCAATTAAACCAGGGCCTAAACCAATGAAGCCCAATGGCAAACCTGACGAAAGGAGAAGGGTCACTCCTGAAAATAAACCTAAGTTTCCAGAACTAAAACCTCATATTCATAAGCCTGGTCAATAAAAAATGTTGATCTAATAATGATAAAAATAGGGAGGAGTTTTGAGGATTTATTCAGAATTATTTAACTTAAAGAGAAAATATTAAATAGGGTTAAATATTCTCTGGGTGCAAATAAAAAACCCGTTACAATTTTTACATCGTAACGGGTTAATTATCAAGAGCCTCCTATCGGGATCGAACCAATGACCTACTGATTACAAGGGAGTAGACTCAAAAATGATATATTGTTTAAGTTGCTGATAGCCAATTGTTTATACTTTATGAATCACTCAAATTTTACTTGTTTTTTGGTTTTTGTACACCACTTTATACACCACTTTGTACACCACTTTTTGGTATTTTAAATATTGAAATAATTAAATATACTGGATTGCTATTTATAATAGGATTATATAAAATATTCTTTAGTTGCAATGCAAATTAAAGGAAGATTTTTCATAGTATAGTTACCTACTTAAAAAATTTAAAGCCTTTATGGTTAATTTAAATGCACTTTTTGAGGTGCTAAAATATAAATTATCAATATTTAAGGAATTAGCGATTTTTATAATACCGACTTATTTTATGTTTTTTATTCATTCTATCAGCTTTGAGAATATTGAAATAGTGATAATGTATATGTTAAAATGTTATCTTAAAAGTTGTTGAATTTTATAGTTTTTACAATATTTTGTTTAAAAGTATAAGACTCAATTTGAATTCATCTTCTGATCTTTTAAAGTAATTTTGTCACTAAATAATTTTAATATTTTTCAATTTTATATTTATACATAGTTTTTTCGATAATTTTGTAAATACTTAAAATCACTAATAACATGTCTTTATCCAATAATAGTATTTCAGTTGACGATTCTCACTATAATTTTAAAAATTGTAGGCTTAATCGGAAATTATATGCCGACAACCTTACTCAAATTATTCAAATGCATTGCGATGGATTTGTATTGGCAATAGATAATGAATGGGGAGGAGGAAAAACTACATTTATCAAAATGTGGGAACAAAATTTGAAAAACGCAGAATATCAAACTGTCTATTTTAATTCATGGGAAAATGATCTCGAGGTTGATCCCATGGTTGCAATTTTAGCGGCTTTTAAAACTCTAGGGTTAAACGATAGTGATTTTCAAAATATTATTTTGGCTGCTGGAAAAATTTCTGCCAAAGCTTTACCTATCTTTCTTAAAGGTGTATTATCTAAAATTATTTCTGAAGGTCCTGCTAATGAGTTATTTAAATTAATTACTGAAAAGTCTTCTGAATTCCTATTAAATCAAATTGATGATTACTCCAAAAGAAAAGATTCAATTAAAGAATTTAAAAACAAGTTATCAATTGCTATTTCTAAAAGAATCGACAAAAAACCTTTAGTTTTTTTTGTAGACGAATTAGATAGATGTCGGCCAGATTATGCGGTGCAAGTACTCGAAAAGATTAAACATTTCTTTAATATACCTGGTATCGTATTTGTTTTGGCTATAGATAAGAATCAATTATGTAATTCTATTAAAGGTTACTATGGATCGGAGAGTATTAATTCAAATGAATACCTTAGAAGGTTTATTGATCTTGAATATACCTTGCCATCACCCAATATTGAACCTTACACTCAATTTCTTTTTTTTCATTATAAACTCAATGAATTTTTTATCAACTCTGAACGTAAAAATTATCCAATATTTGAAGGTGATGAAGGTATTTTCATGAAGATAGCTTTTTATATTTGTAAGGATTATCACCTTAATTTACGACTAATTGATAAATTGTATTTTCATTCTAGTTTAGTTATTGGCCAAATGAATAAATGCCACTACTGTTATCCCTCATTAATATTTTGGCTTGTTTATTTGAAAAATATAAAACCTTTCATATTTGATAAAATTTATAACCTACAATACACAGTTCAAGGTTTAATTGATGAATTTGAAAATGACTATATGAAATTAAAAAAGGAGAATGATGGTGTACATTTAAGGGCTCTATATTTTCAATTTATTATTTCTTATTTTAATTATTATAAAGAAAATAATAACGAATTTAAATTATTTGACTCAAATGAAATTTTGACCATATCATTTGAAAAATCAAATTTTGACTTTATAACTTTATATGAAAATTATAAGAATAGAAATTTGATTTCAATCAATTTAAAAGAAATAATATTTAAAATTAATTTAAATGAGAATTTAAAGAACCTTAATTGAAAATATAACTTCGGATATTAAACCATAATCTAATAGATTAAAATCACTAAGCTTTTTAATATGAAATATGATATTAATTCAAGTCGATCTTTATTAAAGCCTTTTTGGGGAGAAAATGATAAAACTCTTAAATTAGAGGAAGTTAAAATATTAGGTAGTAAATCTCAAATCATAAGGCCTTTTCAGGGAATAGATAAAAATTTCACCAAAGAGAGTATTCAAAATGAAATACGTAGGGTAACGTTTAAGTTAAGAATGTCAAAATCAAAGGTTTTTGAAATTCTGAAAGACAAGATTGTTATTGATGGTGTTGAATTACAAAATTTATATTTTTTCTCACTTAAGAGAAATGTAAGACTAAAATCAAAAAAACGAAAAAGATGAGTTTTAGAATTTTCATTTATGTAAATTCACGAATATCATTTCTACTTTCAATGAACGATTATTTGGAAAACTTACCTAAACAAAAAGAAAAAAAATCTTAGGATAATGAAATTTTTCCACTGTAAATTTTATCTCTATTTTTACCTTATTAACTTTTTAAATTTTGGATATTAATTTTATTAGCAACGTCATTCCTAGGCTCAGGCGTTTTGCACTAGATATTGAAATCAGGGAGGCATTGGTAGATAAAATATGGGAGATATTTGATGATCCCTTAAATGTGCATGATTATCAGTTTCTTCTTTCTTTACGTAGGGACTTTTCTAATTTTATATTAAATTATCCCCAAGCCAAATAGTCGCAACCGAATTTCCAGTTTGAACAAGAATATTTAATATAAGGTCTACCTGTTTTGCTTATACCTTCTCTTTTTATCCTATCTCCCAATTTACATATTGGGCATTTACTAATTGGATCTTCAATATAATTTGGGTCAATTTCGTTAATGAATTTTGATTTATAGCTTATATTCGTAGTAATAAATGTTTTCCTTTTTGAACGGGTTAGAGCTACATAGAACAATCGTCTTTCTTCTCCATTTGTGAATTGATCAGATTTTGATAGTAATAAATTTAATATTGGGTCATCCGATTGTTCCGATGGGAAGCCAAATTGGCCTGAGACACAATTTAACAAAATAACATAATCTCCTTGTAATCCTTTAGCCCGATGAACTGAAAGAAATTTAATTTCAAGATGGGGTAATTCTAAATATACGATGGTATAACTGTTATCATTTTGATCCTTGTAAACAGAAAATAAATCAGATCTTTCTTTGTAAAGCTCTATTACAAAATTGTATCGAGATAATGCTAAAATCGTTAGATTCTTATCGTTATCAAAATTTTCTATATCAATTTGATTTAAAGCATCAATTAATGGAAATGGGTCATCGTTTCGAAAACTGTTACTATGTATTATTTCGATTGGGCTAATATTGTCATCCTTAATCGATTTTAATTTTTTAACTGTTTGATTAGGATTGGTTAAAATGAATTTACTACTAATATCTATCATACTTTTTCCAAACCTGTATGTTGTTTCAATTTTCGAAAACTCTGTGACTCCAAAGTGTTTTTCAAATTGAGTAAAAAGAGAAATATCACTTCCAGCAAAACGATAAATGCTTTGCCAATCATCCCCAACCGCAAATAATCTGCAAGTTTTATTATTCTTTAGTAAAGCATTAATCAAATTAAATCGACCAATAGAAGTGTCTTGAAACTCGTCAATAATAATATATTTAAACTTGTTTTTGAATTTGTTTGATGCGATGAATGCTGTGGCATCATTTATCATATCACTAAAATCAATTAGATTTTTTGATTTTAGGAATTCATTATATTTGATTAATACAGGAGTAAATATCTCTAAGAATAGGTAATATCGTGCTTTAATCTTCTCATCTGTATAAGATGAAATTTGATCAGTAATATTTTTAATGATATAGTTGTTAGACTTGAAGAGGTTTAAGAATGTGCTGATTAAAGTGTCTAAAGCACTAACTTCTTCTTTTGCAGTTGAATTTAAAATTTTCCAAATTTCTTCACTTGTTCTTTGCTTAAAAACAACTCCTTGATTTTCTAATTTTTCTTTTAGATTTTCTAATAAAATACCTTCCTTATTTTCGTAGGAGAACGTTTCAATGAGTGTTGTTTCATGTTTGGTGTGGGTTTCACGTTTCCACGCAATGTCACCATTGTATTTTTCTTTTGCGGATTGACCGTTTGAACTTGAGAACCAATGTGGTACATTATTATTTCTGTCTATTAGCCCAAAATGTTCAATATAGATATCATAGTCAGGTAAATAAAAGTCAGGTTTATATTGAGCATAAACACTGTCTGCGGTCTTATATTTGTATGGATCTTCATACTTGTAGTTTACGCTGTTAAGAAATAAATAATTCGCAATTTGTACCTCTTCCAAACTTTTACAATAATCCCTCATTATGGTTTTTTTGCCATTGATAACAACTTCTGACATCTTATATGTTCGAATATTGTTATCTTTAAGATAGTTGATGTATTCACCGTGACTTTTAAAATCATTTACATCCTTAGTTTCTATTCGGAATTCAGTAATGAATCTTATTACATTGTTGGCATACTTATAATCTTTGAATAAAGAAGCGAAGATATTTTTCAATTCTTTGTAAGATTGCGTTTCTTCAATTACAGAGGGCATGTTTTGTGTAACCTCACCAATGACTTTTCTTCCAAATGAGTGAAATGTATTGACTTCAATGTCAATATTCATTTTCTCCTTTATACGATCTTTCATTTCATCACTTGCCTTTTTGGTAAATGTAATGAGTAATATATCTTCTGGATTTGTATTGAAACGCTCAATTACATAAGTAACTTTACCTGCTACAGTTGTTGTTTTACCACTACCCGCACCAGCAATTACTAAATTGTGATCTTCATCTTTAACTATTGCTGTTCGTTGTTGAACGTCTAATGACTGACCCTCAATGTTTGCAAAAAGAGCATCGTTTTCGTTTAACTCATATTCAATAAAATCTTTATTATACTTTTTTCGAATTGATTCACAGTTCTCATAGAACCTGTTCAGTTGATTTATTTCTGTTATAATTGAAATGTCTAGCCCTAGTGATTCTAAATTATACTTATTGAGCTTTTTACGTAAATCACTAATGGATTGTTTCCAGAATACTAATTTGTTGTTATTGAAGTAGCCAGATTTGTAGAGTGTATAATTAGAAAATGATTTATTTGCAATGATAACCTCGGGAAATAGATTTTCAATAATTCTCTTGTCTTTTAAACGTTTTGCTTCCTCAGCTTCTAAACGAAGGCGTTCTCGTTCCAGTCTTTCCTTTTCCAATCTTTCTTGCCATAATTTTCTTAGATTAGCCTTCTTTTTTTGTTGAATTAGAAAATAGCTAATAAAAACAAAAATGATAGAAGAAATAAAAATTAATGAGTTGATTTTAATAATGGTCACCTTTAATTATATTTTTTTTAGTAGAAAATAACTTATTTCATAACTGGGTCAGCATAAATAAAGATTATTCTATTCCAAATTGCTAATTCAACATATGAATAGCTTATTTTCATCTTTTTCTCAATTATAAAAGTATGATAAGTAGTCCCACTTTCGTCTTTGTATTTTAGTTTAATAGTTAATTTTTGGATAAAATATCGGCATTATTTTTTGAATAATTATAAGCATGTAAGTTAGCTTCAGTATTTTTTGTGCTTATATGATTTCAAATATTCTTTTTTTTATGATATTTAAATTTAACAAGCTTTTGTTATTAACTCTAATCTTACTGGCCGTACTTAGGTGAAGCTTGTAGGAAAATTAAAAAATTTTCTTTTTCAATTCGGGTTTTTCACAAATTCCTAAATATAAATTATATAGAATAGTAAATAAATTCCTAAAATGGTAAATCATCTTCTTCATAAGAAGAAATAAATGGTTTTATTTTGACTTTTTGATTCACTTTAATGGTCTCAGGGAAATTATCATCATCGTCATCATCAAGTTCGGAATATAATATTTCAACTAATTCATCGACCATATTAAATAGTTTTTCCATTTGTTTTTTTGAAATGGAGTCCGCATCCTTTAATGATTCACAATATGTCTTTAACCTAATTGCTAATTCTTTATTCTCCATATTACAATGATTTTTAGATGAATTTATAAAATTTAAGTTGTTATTTACTTCTATTTTTTTGGGTGAATAGTTTAAGTTTTTATCAGAGTTTTTAGAAATATCAATTATTTTATTTTCTAGTAAATACCAAAAACATTTAGCAGTGGCCTCAATATCTTTTACTGCATTATGGGATTCATCAAATTCTTTACTGAAAATTTTAAAATATAACTCTGAAAGTTTAGGCCATTTTAAGCCATTTGAATTATAAATACCAACAAAATCTGAGGATTTTGTCATTGTACAAATGAAATTTTTATTGTGTAGATCAATATAAATGTTGTTCTTGGAAAATTCATTTTTAAGAACATTTAAATCAAACTCTACGTTATGAGCGATAATGTAAGTAGTGTTAGAAATAATTTTCTTTAACTCAATTAAGACTTTGTTAATATCTTTTCCTGCATCTAAAGCTAATTTATTGCTAATATTATGAATATTAAATGATTCTTGAGTTATTTCATATCCTATCGGACGAATGATAAAGTCTCTCTTCTCCACTAGTTTATGACTTTTGTCATAAAGAATCCAAGCAATTTGGACAAGTCGAACATTAGAGAAATTATTAATTTTATAATCTGGTAACCCGGTTGTTTCCGTATCAATAAATAGGTACATTTTTTTATACTTTTAATAAAAAAGTTATTCAATAACCATAAATTTAATTTTTCACATAAACGTCATCCAAAGTTTCAGGTCTTCGTATGTTTCATCTAAATTTTCATTTCTTAAAGCAGCAGCTAACATTAATTTATACATCCCATCATACAACATCTCATACTTAGCTATTTTTTCGGCCGCTTCACTAATTTTACGCTTTTCTTCGATTTCTTCGGCAGTAGGTTCTGTAGTTGTTCTATAATCTAATGCGCTAAAATTATGCGTGTGAGAATAATAACCCTCATCTTCTTCATCTTCGTTCATGTTAATTTTTGATTTAAGTTCAATGGATGTATTTTATATCCTCAACATTCTTTTAATTGTGTCTTGCATTGCTATTTTAAATCCTTCGTCTTGTGAAACTAATCGGTACAAGTCAAGTTCGTTTTTACGTTGCTTGCCCATTACTTCATCAAAGATTTTATTGAAAGCAATTTCTCTATTTTGGTTATCGGAATTATCCGCATATTTTTCCTTAAAGTCGGCATGGTCCTTCATCTTTTGAGCTAGGTTTACAAATTTTGCTCTTTGCTCTTCTGGGGTTGCTTCCCATCCTTGAAACCAGCGTTCATTGAAACTTTGTATTATTAAATCTAGTTCGTCTTTTTCAATGTCGCCTCCATGTGCACCTCTTGGATTTGGATTCTGTGGATCAACTTCAGTTTCAGAGGCATCAAGTCCAATACTTGTATTTAACTTAACCCGTTCTAAACCGTAGGTTGAAAGATCAACCGAATTTAACAGTCCGTCTAGCGCATCTTTTTCAAGGTCCACAATTATGAGCTTTGGAATTAAAAATTTCAAGAACCAAAATAGCTTTTCCCACGCTGCAACTTCGTAAGGCATGATTGATGCCATTTGACCATATATTTTAACGAAGTGCTTTGCCTTAATTTTATAATCCGCTTTTGCTTTATCTTCTAATTCCAAAGTGGAGTTAAATCGTTCTTCAGCAATGCCAATGATCGGGCTTAATTCTTGTGCATCAACACCTTTAAAGTACTTGGCAACAAAATCCTCTACTTCACTCCATTCATAAACACCTGTATCATCCAAATTTGATTTTAATTCATGAAGTATATTAACGTCAGTAGCTTGACTTAATGATGTTGAAGTATAAAATGGGTCAAATGATTTTTTTATATCCTCTGTTGCATTGTAAAAATCTAGTATAAACAAATCTTCCGTTTTCTTTCCTAATCTGTCTGATGAACGGTTTAATCTTGATAAGGCTTGAACTGCTTTAACCCCTTGTAGTTTTTTATCAACATACATAGCGGTTAATTTTGGTTGATCATAACCTGTTAAGTATTTATCAGCTACTACTAGTATCCGATATTCATCCATGTCAACATAGCGTGCAATTTTATCAGAAATATACCCAGGGTCCGTTGGTTTGGCTGTATCTAATTTTGCGGGAAAATCATTAATACTGTCTTCCGTATATTCAATTCCTTTAATTTTTTTTGTTCCTGAGAAAGCAATTGCAATCTTAAATGGATTCCCCTTGTCTTCTAATAATTGCTTCAAGGTAAAGTAATAGTTTATTGCCGACTCGATGCTTTGTGTTGCCACAATTGCTTTTGCTTTCCCTTTTAACTTTTTGGTATTTACCAATTTCGTCAAAAAGTGTTCAAGCATTATGTCTGCCTTCGTGGCAATCGTTTGTTTGTTTTGCTCAACATAAGTTCTTAGTTTCTTTTGAGCTTTTGTAGTATCAAATAATGGATTTTCCTCTATTGATTTTTTAATTTCATAATAGCTTTTATATGTAGTATAGTTAGCTAATACGTCTAGAATGAACCCTTCTTCTATGGCTTGTTTCATAGAATACAAGTGGAAAGGTTTGAATTTTCCATCTGTTTGTTTTACTCCAAATCGTTCTAATGTATTATTTTTAGGTGTTGCAGTGAAAGCTAAGTAGGAAGCATTGCCTCGCATTTTGCGTGAACGCATAGCTTCTAGTATTTTATCTTGTGGGTCTTGTTCCTCTTCCTCTTCGCTCAGTTCAGAGGTGTTGCCCATGGCTTGGTTCATTTTACCTGCCGCAGTTCCACTCTGACTGCTGTGAGCTTCGTCAATAATTACTGCAAATCGTTTATCACTTAAATCCGAAATGCCATCAACTATGAACGGAAACTTCTGAATGGTGGTAATGATGATTTTTTTGCCACTCTCCAAACTTTCTTTTAATTCTTTGGATGAGTATGCAGGCGCAACAATATTTTTTACCTCAGAAAACTCTCTGATATTTTCTCGAAGTTGTTTATCTAATAAACGCCTGTCAGTTACTACAATTACAGAATCAAATAGTGGATTTGAAATCCCTTTGCTACCCGGCAATGTGTCATTTTCTGGATAGGTTTCGATTAACTGATAAGCAGCCCAAGTAATTGAATTTGATTTACCTGAACCAGCAGAGTGCTGAATTAAATACGTTTGTCCAACGCCTTTTTTACTGGCATCGTTAATGAGTTTTCGCACCACATCTAATTGGTGGTAACGTGGAAAATACAAAGTCTTTTTGTTAAGTGGATCAGTATCTTTTCCGTCAAAGCGAACAAAATGTTGAATAATATTAGCTACACTGTTTCGGGTAAATATTTCTTCCCATAAATAAGATGTTTTATGGCCAAAAGGGTTCAGAGGATTACCTTTTCCAAATAATGGCTCACGTTGTCCTAAATTAAATGGCAAAAAGTAAGTACTTGCTCCATCTAGCTTAGTTGTCATGTAGGCTTCATCGGTATCCACTGCAAAGTGAACAATACAACGACCAAAATTTAATAAAGGTTGAGTTATGTCTCTCTTAAATTTGTATTGACTTTGACCATGAACCTTGGCATTTTGCCCTGTCCAATGGTTCTTCAACTCCATGGTGGCAAATGGCAAACCATTTACAAAAAGCACCATGTCAATCTCTTCACCAGTATTGGTTAATGAATAGCGAAGTTGTCGGGTTTCACTGAACTGATTACTTTCGAAATTTGCCTTAACGGTTTCACTACTGCTGGCTAATGGCAACGGATATAACAAAGTAAAGTGTGCATCATCTACATCTAAGCCTTTTCGAAACAAACGCAGGATGCCGTATTTTTTAATCATCCTATCTAATCGTTCCAGAATTTTTAATTTCCAATCACTTTGTTTTTGGAGTTTGGCTAATTCATCCTTTTGAGTGGTTTCTAGAAAATCCCAGAAACGATATTCATCAATGGCGTATTTAGCATTAAAATCTTCAGGCATTCCAAGGAAATAGCCACTACCGGAACGATAGAGCTCCTTACGTTCGTTTACGATGTTTAAAGCAAAATTTTGCTCCTTTAGCTCTTCAAGACAAGTGCCTGTAAGTCTCTTTTCGATTGTAGCTTCTAATGCTTGCTCGTTTGTTTTTGATGTCATATTTTATTCCAAATATTGGCGGTTTTTGAATCATATACATTGACCTTACACTTAAATTTATTTTCAATTGATTTTATGTAGTCCAAATCCGCCTGTGAAAATACTCCAATATATATACTCAATAATTTATCTCCTGCTCGAGCACCATTTTTTGAAGCCTTGTTTATAGCATCAATAATATGCTCATCATATTCACCAAAATTAAAACCAAAAGAAATTAGTGAGCCTTCAATAGCACAAAGGGTGTCATAGCAAAAAGTCAAGTATTTATTGTGCATAATGTGCTGTAGCTTTTCATTACCACTGCCTGCCGTAACGAAAATCGGGTATTCCTTTTTATTAAGTCTTTCTTTTATATTGGTTAGCAAATAAGCTTGGTCACTATAAACTTCTTTTTCAATATCAACGCCATTGTCGAAAATTGGTAACGTACCGTGCAGATGAAAAACACTTTGATCTTCCTTGTTTTTGCCCCAGTATAAATCAGACCAGTCTTGGTCTGCTCCAAGTTTGACTTCATTTGGATTTAATAAATCTCTGCCAAAACCATCCACAGCTTTTTTAGATTCATTTCGCATTAGTGCCCAATAAAGAAGTAAATCATAATTTGTAGATATTACCTTTCCTTCATTATCCAAAAATTCACTGAGAAAACTAAAACATGAGACACTTTTTTCGTCTGGTATGTTAAATACGTGATCAGGATGCAATTTACTTATGGCATCAATAAGACTATTTTGAAGGAGTTTATTGGCGTGCTTAAGTTTAACAGTAAGTTCTTTATCACTACTTAATGCTGTTGATATTTCAATGAAATTATCAAGTTGTTGCATAATTAGTTCAAAGTTTTTGGTGTTGATTACTTCGAACAGTTTAGATAAAATTGGGTCGTTTAATTCAGTAATAAAATCATATAAAGCATTATACGAGAATATTTTTGGATCATATGCAATGCTAAATCCATTACCCATGAGTAAATGTTTTTTGCGATTATTCTTTGTGAGATAAGCAATCACTTCTTGATAGGACTGAATATCTTCAATTTTTAAATCAGATTTCAATGTGGTCATATTTAACAAAATTTTATTTTCCCCGTTACCGCACTATTTATCAAAGTAGCTTTGTATTCTTTTAGTTTTTCGATTTCTTGTTCTTTAAGAGAAATGGCGGTGGCGATTTTGGTTGATGTAATTCCAATGTATTCCGATATGGCAATTTGTTCATATTTTGGAGGAGCAGTGATTGCTATTTGAAGAATATTGTCTATTTCGATATAGGCTTGATTTGCAATCCAAAGTGAAATTGAATCAAAATTTGCTCTCAGATAATTACTTGTAAAAACACATTTTAAATAATATTTGTCTATTGCATCTTTTTTAGGTCTAATACAAACTGTATTTTGGTTTAGGTAAGAACCATCATATTCTTTATTCACAATTGCTAACTGACCAACCGAAGATTCTTTTATTTCAGGTTTACTTCCTACTGTTGAAATGATGATGTCTCCCTCGATTAGTCTAAAGTTTTCGAATGCTCGTTTTTGGTTATCCAGTGAAACAAAACTTGTGATGTTTTCAATGCTCCATTTTTTAATATTACTAGCTTTTACAATTGGTATTCCTTCGGAACTAAAAACAGTAGAACTAAAAGCATTTCCTTTGAAATAGGAAGCCAAATACTTTAATCTCTTCACTTCCCAATGTTCAGGTATCTCCCCAATCCATTCCACACCACTGTCCTTCATTTTTACATTAGGATTTAACCCACGGGTGACTGCTTTGTGTATTAGTATTTGCCTACGTTCTTTGAGAAGCTCAATTTGCTTTTGTTTGATTTCAATTGCTTGGTCAATTAAGGCTGTTTTTCGGTCGAGAAAATTTGCAATGGCGGTTTGTTCGGGAAGGGGTGGAAAAATTAAATCACAATTCGCAATGTCATTCCAGTTTAATGTTTGTCTGACACCTGAACCCAATAATTTCATAAATGCAACATCAAACCGATGTAGGAAATATTTGTAAAATGTTTTATCAAGTTTGACAGAATTACTTAGTACGATATATCCTGAACTAACAACAACATCAATATCTGATAAAGCAATTCTCAAACTTATTAAGTCATAATTTAGATTCAGCGGGTTTACTAAAAAGTCACCTTCCTGTACAACTTGATATGATCTCTTTGTTGATTCAGGAATTTTTTCATCGTCCTTGTAAACTACTTTCCCAAAACTTATCGAACCGCAATTCAATTCAGGATTGCTTCGTTTCTTTATTTCATAGAAAACTCGTTTAAACTTTTTTACTTCCCAATGTGAAGGAACATCTTCAATCCACTCTACCCCTGAATCTTTATAAACAGGATATTTTTTAACCATCGTAATATCTATTACCGTTTCCATTAAGCCAGATTTAAAATTTCACGAATTAAACCATCACTCAATTCTTCAAGTTTCAAAATATCGGTGCTTACTTCTTCAATTGCACGCAGTGGTTTGTATCGGTAGAAGTATTTGTTGAAGCTAATTTCATAACCAATTTTGGTGGCATCCAGATTTATCCAGGCTTCGTCAACATGTGGTTTTACTTCACGCAAAAAGTAGTTGTAAATGTTTTCTTTGAGAGGTACATTTTCTGTATCACGCAAATCGCTTTCGGTTTCATACTCGAGGTATTCGCCTTTTTTGTCGGTAGCAAAATAGCCATGGTTTGCCAGTTCATTTTCTTTGCAATCCAAATGCTCAAGCAATTGCTCCAGTTTATCACCTGTTAATTTGGTGATACCTTTTACTACTTTTTCGGCTGTTGCATCGTACCAACTTACTGCATTTAAAATGGTGTTTTTTTCGGAAGAAGATAATTTTAATTTCTTCGCCTTCAATACCTCTTCAACCTTTTCTTTAAACACATTAAAGTCGTTGTATTCAGTATTGCCAATGGCTTTCATTAATTCTGTTGCTGTATTAAGCAAGTCCAATTGTTTTGTCCATAAGGCTTCACTCACCAATGTTTTGCTTTGTTTCGCATTGAGGTTAAGCTCATTTTTTTCGCACCACTCGGTAATTTCTTTTTCGTGTTTGGTAATGTCAGAGTAAACTGTTTCTCCAAAAGTTTCATAAGCCCAAATCATTGGTTCACGTAAGGTTTTATCAAATCGCAACTCAGCTATACGCTCAGGGGTAAATTGTGCTTTTAATCGCTTAGGTCGCTCAATGGTAACTTTGTAATAACCAAAATCTGTATTGTCAAACAATTGAGAAGCAATACCTTCTTCCTCTTTTGTTTCTGCGTTAATTGCACGATCAACTGCTTGCATTTTGGAATAAACAGAAACAATTTCCTTAATTTGTTCAGGGGCAAATTCACAGTTTTTATTACCCAGGTTTTTACGCAATTTTCGGAACAATAAACCACCATCTATCAATTGTACTTTACCTTTTCGGTTATCGGCTTTATTGTTGCTTAGAATCCAAATATAGGTAGTGATACCAGTATTGTAAAATAAGTTATTAGGCATTTGCACAATGGCTTCCAACCAATCGTTTTCAATGATGTATCTGCGTATATTGCTTTCACCACCACCCGCATCTCCTGTAAATAAACTACTTCCGTTGTGTACTGAAGCAATTCGTGAACCCAAAGGACTTTGAGATAGTGGCTTCATTTTATTTACCATCTCCATCAAAAACAGCAATTGCCCATCCGATGAACGGGGTGTCGCATCAGCAGCATCCTCAATTCCCCAATAGTTTTTTAGTGTTATTTGAAAACGTGGGTCAATGATCTCTTTACCATCCTTAATGTATTTCTGTTCACTTGCCCAAGATTTACCGTAAGGTGGATTTGAGAGCATGAAGTCAAAGTTATTTCCAGCAAATTCGTCTGTGCTTAGCGTTGAGCCCACTCGGATATTTTCGGGGTTGTTCCCCTTAATCATCATATCCGATTTGCAAATTGCATAAGTTTCATCGTTGATTTCCTTGCCAAACAAATACACATCACCTTTGGCTTTTATTTCGCCTTCTTCATCCTTTACAAAATTCTGTGATTCTGTCAACATACCACCACTACCACAGGCAGGATCATAAATGGTCATAACGGGAGGAAGTTTATCTTTGATTGGTTCAAAAATAATGTGGGTCATTAAATCAATTACCTCACGAGGTGTGAAGTGTTCTCCAGCTTCTTCATTATTATCTTCGTTAAACTTACGGATCAATTCTTCAAAGACATAGCCCATTCCCAAATTGGTCAAAGGCGGCAATTTGCGTCCATCTGGATCATTTTTTTCAAAAGGAGTGAGGTTTATATATGGAGAAGTAAATTTTTCCAACACATTTAACAATACATCTTTTGATGCCATGTGGCGAACCTGACTTTTGAGCTTAAACTTCTCAATGATTTCTTTTACGTTACCGCTAAATCCATTCAAGTAATCTTCAAAATTAGCTTGAAGAATTTGCTGATTATTTGTTGCTGTATCGTGTAAGCGTTGCAATGTCCATTCACTGGTGTTATAAAAGACATAACCACTAGCTTGTCGCAAACCATTTTCATCCCATTCCGTGAATTTTGCTTCATCTCTTTGGAAAACCAACTCTTCCAATACAGCTGCTTTAGTTGGTTCAAGTAAAGCATCGAGTCTACGAAGGACTACCATAGGTAGAATTACATCACGGTATTTCCCTCTCACATAAACATCACGCAAACAATCGTCTGCTATTGACCAAATGAAGGATATTGATTTATTGTGTACTGATTGGTTCATCTTAATTCTAATTAAATTTTCTCTGTTTGTAATACACTTTTGGGATATAGGTGCATTGTTTTCTCATTCGTATTGTTAACCTCTTTTATAATTCTAATTGTATCACCAACTTTATATCCCATTTCATTTATATGCTTGTATGTTAAAATAAATTCTGCACAATGAAAATTTCCCTTTTCATCCTGCTCAACAGTACCTGTTACTATGCTAGAAGTAATGCCCAAATCTATAGTCCTATATTTAGATTTATTTAATTCTACATCACTATTTGCATCTACAAAACCTTTGAACCAAAGCAATACATCAAGTACTTGATATGTTACACTTAGCAACAAGTACGGTGAATTAACTTCAGTTATAAAACTATCTATTTCTGAGCGGTGAGCAGCAGGTTGACAAACTGCCAAGATACTGCGAACATGATCGGAAACAACTTTTGGAAAAATAGGAGCTTCTAATTTATATCCTTTCTCAACAATACCCGAAAGAAACTTACTTGATTCATTTAATGCAACTGAAGGTTTTACAAACACATCTGGCATTAATCCATATCTATTTAAAGCTATAAATAAGTCATCCATTATTTTTCTTAATAGATTGAAATAAAGATTAGGATCTGTAAAGGCGTATTCGAAATTTTCTTTTTTTAGAATTGAGAGTAAATCATGGTAAGCATTTTCTCCAATATATTTTTCTACACAAACATCAAATACACGATGGTATTTATGACGAATTTGGGTATCTTCCTGTGTTGCTGATGCAACTTTTATGTCTGAAAATAGACTTTCTATTTCCTGATCACTTCCTTTACTATAAACTTTGGTAAAAGCTTTTTGAAATTCTTTATTTTCATAAGCTTCTGCTTGACCTGTAAGAACAAATACTTCAAATTTCTTCTTAAGTTGGAGCAATCTATCCTTAGCTCTATGTACATTGGATGTGTCTTCCGAGCCTTTAACATCGTCTTCATTTTCAAAGAATTTAGCGTCCAGTAATACACCGTCATAAAAAGTAAAATTCCTTTCCAATTCATTCATGCCACTATTCAATGATTTAAATGGAACTAGATTAATGCCGTTATATTTTGCACGCCCTTTTAAACCTGTAAGCATTTCATGCTCATCGTCTATCCACAATATATTATAAAAAAACTTTTCCATATTTAATTAGTCAATAAAATTGGAAATTGGAAACTAAATTTCACTGGAAAAATGGGGTCTTCATTCAATGATAAATTCCAATTTGGATTGTTAAAATCGGTTGCAATACGATTAATGTCATAACCTCCTAATCCACTACCTGTGCTTAAATCGGCAGTAGAGTATTTAGTAATAAATTTCTCCCTATCAAAGTTGTTTGGAAATGGTTTGCCATTATTTCTAATTTCCATGGAAAGGCAATCCTCTAATTCAGTCAATTCAATAATTACTTCATTCCCCTCAGACTTTTTATCAAATGCATACTTGTTAGCATTTGTCAAAATATTATTTAACAAAGTGTTTAATAGCGTTTTATTAACATAAATACCCCTTTCTTTTAGTTTTTCACCTTTTAGCAATTGCTTTTTTATCTTGAAGTTAAACCCATTATTTGAAAGTTCGTCGATTATGATATTAATATCAGAAATCGGAATTATTTCTTTTTCGTGCTCAGATAAGATAAGACCGTTCTCTCCCTTTTCAAGTACTTCAGTGATAAAGTTTATATCTCGCTTAATTTCTTTAAGAGCCGAGAAAATATCAATTTCATAGAATTCGGAAAAAGATTTATTCAATGATTCAAAACCTTCCTTTTTCATAGCTAAAAAATCCAATAAATTACGAGACCAATCTAGGATATTTTGACGAGGTCTTCCTAAAGTATGCTTTAAAGAAGCGAATTCATTGAATTGATTTAAAGTCTTGCCATGAACCAAAGCATTACGGTCTTCTTGAAGACTTTTAATTTTATCAGATAGTTCGTGAACACCTTGAACTTTTGCTCTTTGTTCATTTAGAGAAGGAAGCTTTACTACTACCTTCATTAAATCGTCCTTTTTGATAAAAGGGATAGTGATTCCTCTGCGAATTATTTTTAATTGATCTTGAATATAATCGGCATTTAATTCATTCACTAAATATGCAGTATCCACTAGGGACTCATTTATGCTACATGATAATATATCTCGGTTTTTATATATTGCCTCACCTTTAAAATTGAAAAATGTAGGTTTCAATGAATTCCATCTCAAGGAAAGTAAAAGACTAGATTCGGACAAAGCTTCAAAATCAGTTCTATTCAATTCTGTTTCTTCAACTTCGTTTAAATCAAGATAGAAGTCAATATTGTCGCCTTTCAAATCACGAATTCGAACAATTTTACCCAAATTAGGTAAATTATCTTTTTTGCCTTTTACAATTTCTACTAAATCACCCAGCTTTACACCTTCAATTTCTTGTTGTAAATAACTCGCTACATTCAAATTATAATCTCTCTTACGAATTTCATTATTAAGAACCACCTTTAAGATGCCTTCCTCTTCCTCTATTTCGCCACCTAATAAGTTATTTAAAGCCGAAAAATTCATTTCTTTTTTCTTGGTGTTTTTCGATACCAAGAATTTTTGAGCATCAATAAATTTGACTTTACCTGGATATTTTTTTGCCTTATCAATTATTAATAAAGCGCAGGCAAAATTGGTTTGTGGAAAGATTCCACTTGGAAATAAAATAATCGAATCAATTAAGTCTTTATCAACCAAATGTGTAATAATATGTTCTTCACCATTCATTTTCTGAATAAATCCTAAACCAGTTAGCAAAATAAGCTTCCCTTTTTCCGTCAAATTATTCAGTGAATTTTCTACTATAAATTGTTCAACCGTTTTGTAATTTGATATAAACTTTCCATTGATGTTTAAATGTCTAATATTTAGATTTAATGGAGGACTAGAAATGATTAAGTCAAATTTTTTAGAGGGCTCTGGCCATGCCTGAAATGAATCTTCTCTTTTGAAGTTTGAAAAATTCTTCTTTCCATAGGCCAAAAACCTTAAAAATCCCTGAGCCCATTTTTTAGGATTTATTTCTTGTCCTAAATAATCTTGGTCCTTTTCAATAGTAACGGCTAATGAGGCTGATCCTGCAAAGGGATTGAAAATCTTAGCATTATTTTCTAAATCAGCTAAATTCCAAATTAAGCGAGTTAATTCATTGGGCTGTAAAATTTCATCAGAAAATCTTCCTTGGGATAATGAAATTAGTTGCAAGACATCATTAAAATTTTCTTTTAAATCTTTTCGATCTATTTTTGAGATTAAACTTAAAAGGTCAGTAAATCCATTATCGCTTAATTTTTTAATGTATGGTACAAAATAGCCACACATTCGAATATATTGTGAAAAATACCCTTCGTTTGGATTTGTACGTTGATGCTTTTCTATGATATCAATCAATTGGGACTTACTTGTTACCTCACTTACATTCAAATAATCTTTGTAGGGGACTAGTAGGAACAGTAACAAGTAATAATCTTCCGAAGAAAAGTTTTCTTTTCTAAGAATATCAAATAACTTCCAAATGTTATTTTTTAGAGCTTGATTTTTGGCTACACTATCGTCACTTTCAGTCATAAACATAATATTTTCGTGTTTCATAAAACAAAGGTCTACTCAATATGTGCATTACAAGTGCACACTTAGAAATATTTTTCATTCATCAGTTTTACTTTATTTTTGATAGTTAGTTTTAAATGTTCTGGTTCTAGGACAGTAATATCTGCGCCAAATCCTAAAAGGATATTTATGAGCTCATTATTTATTTGAAGTTCTAATTGAATCGTCACTCCCATATCATTTTTTTCTTTAACTTTTTGTGAACCATGAATTGGTTTACTTTCAATGTAAGCCCATCGATTATTATCAATTTGTAGTAGGATTTTTTCGGTAGGAATCTCACCTCTTATGGTCACACCGATTACATCATCGAAATATTCTAAAAAGTCGATTTCACTTGGAATGAATTGGATAGGACTTTCTTCAAAATTTAAAATTCTATCTAAAGCTAAATTTGAAATTTCATTTCTTTCATTATTCAAACCGAATAGAAACCACCTACTGTTGTATTGTTTGAGATGATAGGGGTGAATGATCATTTCAACAGGTTCGGATTGCTTATAGCCTTGATATTTTACTTTTATGACTGTTTTATATTGAATGGCAGAAAATAGTTTAGAGAAGTGTTCCAAACCTCTTAAATACGGGTTTTGCTCAAAGCTGACTATTGGCAGATCTTCGGTTTTCACTTTGTATGCCGTCTCCATTTTTATCTTGATATCCTCCATCCAAGCAAATTGCTCAATACCTTTAAATCGGTCCAAAATGGAAATAGTTTCCTTTAACTGATTTACTTCGTCCTCATTTAATGGTTTTTGGCTAATAGAAAAGCCTTTCGTTGTATATCTATAAAAGGCTCTTTTCCCATTTTTTGTTATTTCTAATGGAACAGACCAGCCTTGTTCGCTTTGCATGAATTTAATATCCTCATATACTTGTCGCTTCTTAACACCATCTTCAATACCTGAATATTCGTAAATAGCTTCATTGCACTTTTCAACAAGACCATTGATATCATAATTTCTCCCAAAGTTGGAGAAACAACGGTCTAAAGCTTGATATCGAATTGTTGCAAATTTATTTGTAGCCATTAACTAATAGAGGTTAATAAAACAACCATTGTGTAGGATTTGAACTTGTAATTTTAAGAAATAGTGAATAGTTGCAGTATCTACAAGTATAAAGGTTTTACTCATGTTAACTAGTGGTTCTATTTATTTTTAAAACATTCAAATCTTTTAACAAATTAAAAATACTTATAAATGTTTAATAGTTATTATTCGCTGGAATTATTTTAGTGACAAAAAGTTCATTTTCTTAATATTGATTTATTAAACGGTATAAATAGGATGTTTTGCAAAGGATCGATTTGTAGATATTTATTATAATGATTTGCAAAAGAGCGATTGGATTTTGAAGGATGTTTGCAAATTGTTTGCAAATAATTTGCGGCAGGGTGGGAGTAAACAAAAAATGCTTGACAATCTATTGATTATCAAGCATTTACAAGAGCCTCCTATCGGGATCGAACCAATGACCTACTGATTACAAGTCAGTTGCTCTACCAGCTGAGCTAAGGAGGCTTATTTGATGATGCAAAAGTAATCTAAATCGCTTTAAATGCCAAATGATGCATCAAAAAAAATCCATTTTTTTTATTCTTTTTTTAATTTGTCCAAATCTTCTTGCGCTTTCGCAATCTTTTTCTCTACCTCTAAACGCAGTTTTTCAGAGTTTTTCGACTTAGCAAAAAACTCTAAGTTATTGGTTAACACGGCAATATCATTTTCCAATGCTTGAATCTTCTTGCGCGCATCACCATTAGGTGCTTTGCGGTCTTCTGAATGATTTTTTTCTTCTGTCGACATCGATTTTAACTCAAAACCCCAAGCTGCTAATTGCTCTTTTGGTTGGGTTCTAGCTAAATCTATCAAGGCATTCCAAGTGTTGCGGAATTTCTCTTGCATGTTTCTTACCTCTTTTTTAGGCACAAATCCAATCGCATCCCAAGCCGCTTTCTTTTCACCCAAAGTAGCCAATAAGCTAGGGTCTTTCAACATGGCTTCTAATTCGACCAACAATTCTTGTTTAGCCACTAAATTAGCATCAAACTCTGCATCCTTAGATCCTTTGCCTTTTTCTCTCTTTAAATTGAAATAAGCATCACAAGCTGCCTTGAATTTCGCATAAATTTGATCTTTTTGCTTTTCTGGAACATGACCTATGTCTTTCCATTTTTTCTGCAAATCAATCACCATTTGTGTGATTTCCGGAGTTTCCGTTCCCGTTTCTACAATACCATTCACCTGATCCACCAATTGTTGCTTGGCAGCTAAATTTGCCTTGCGTTCTGCATCAATTTTGGTGAAAAATTCACTCTTATGTTTGAAAAACAATTTCAAATCAGACCAAAAAGCATTACTCACTTCTTTGCCACCTTCTCTCGGTAATCCTCCTTTTAATTTACCCCATTGCTCTTGCAAGGCTAAAACCGACTTGGAAGCTTGATTCCATTCTGAAATACTAGTGGAACTAAAGCCAGCATGGTGCTTCATTAAATCAGCTAATTCTTTTTTGATTTTTAAATTATCCTCAAATACAGCTTTTTGTGCTTCATTGATTTGTCGCTTTTGCTCAAATAAAACATCCAAAGATTTCTTCACCCGTTGCCATAACGCTTCGTTTTCATCTCTTTGTGCCGGACCGATGTGTTTGTATTCTTCAAATAACTCTTCAGCTTCTTTCAATAATTTTTGAAGAACGCCACCTTTTCCTAATTCAGCTGCTAATCCTTCTAATTTTTTGGCTATAATTTCTTTTGCCTGAAGATTTTTCTTTCTATCTAATTCCAATAACTCAAAAAAGATACTTCTATTGCTGTAAAAACGATCCACCAAGGCATGATAACTTTGCCATAACGTTTGATTTTGTGGTCCAGCAGCGTTTCCTAAGCTTTTCCATTCTTCTTGAATCTTTTTAAATGTTTTAAAACTTGCATTGACATGCGCAGGATCTGAATGGTCATCCGAATCAACTAAATTTCTTAATTCTACAATCAAGCGATTTTTGCCTTCCAAAGCTTTTTCTTTTTGCTTTTCTAATTGCTGAAAAAAGTTTTGTTTGGTTGAACGCAAATTCCCTAGAATCGTTTCAATTTGATGACCAATTTCATCGGACTTAAAGCTAAATCCCTCTTCAGAATCTTCATTGGATGCTTTAAATGACGCTAATGCTGCCGAACGCTCACTATTCTTGTGTGCATCATAGGCAGCTTTGCCTTCTTTGATGATTTCATCTACCTTTTTGAAAAAACCAGCTTGTTGATTTTCTTCGGATAATGTTTTGATTTTATCGAAAAAGCCTAACAATGCATCCTTGCTAGCACTAGCAAAATCCAAAGTTGGTAATTCAACTTGTTTTTCTTCCACAGGAAAGATTGTTTCTGCCACTGCAATGATGGGTTCCTCCGCTGGAATTTCAGTTGATTTTTCTACAGACGGTTCTTCAGTTACTTCTGCAGAAATTTCGTCTGAAGTTTCCTCAGCAGATTCTACAGATGTTATTTCAGAAGTTGCATCAGAAGGTTCTACAGAAGTTTCTTCTACTGAAGTTTCTTCGGATTTCTCATTTGTTTGTTCTACAGAAGTTTCCAATGGTTTTTCCATTTCTTGGCTAGTTTCTTCGGTCATCATACTCATCGTTGTTTGCGTTTTTACTAAATTAGTTTTTCAAAAATACGCTCCATCGATACAGCATACCCAATTTTTTCTTTTAGGTCTGCTATAGAAATGCGCTCTTGTTCCATTGTGTTTCGATAACGAACCGTTACCGTATCGTCTTCCATGGTTTGGTAATCAACCACGACACAAAATGGAGTTCCTATTAAATCATGACGAGTGTAACGTTTTCCAATAGCACCACTCTCGTCATACGTGGTGTTAAAGGCAAATTTTAATTTATTCGTTAATTCTTGTGCTTTTTCTGCCAATCCATCTTTTTTCACCAATGGCAATACGGCCACTTTGATAGGGGCAATGGCTGGATGGAAATTTAAATACGTTCTTTGTTTTTCTTGATCACCTTCACCAACTGTTTCTTCTGTATAGGCATTGCAAAGTATCGCTAAAAACAAACGATCAGCGCCAACGGATGTTTCAACTACATAAGGAATGTAACTTTCGTTGATTTCTGGATCAAAATATTGTTGTTTCTTTTTCGAAAGTTCTTGATGGGCTTTCAAATCAAAATCCGTTCTACTGTGAATGCCTTCCATTTCTTTGAAACCAAATGGGAATTCATATTCAATGTCCACAGCTGCGTTGGCATAATGCGCTAGCTTCTCATGGTCATGGAATTTTAATTTATTGGCAGGAAGTCCAATCGCTTGGTGAAACTTCATTCTTGTTTCTTTCCACTGCTTATACCAATCCATCTCCGTACCAGGCCGAACGAAAAATTGCATTTCCATTTGTTCAAATTCCCTCATTCTAAAGATGAAATTTCTAGCGACAATCTCATTTCTAAAGGCTTTTCCTATTTGAGCAATACCAAAAGGAACTTTCATTCTTCCTGTTTTTTGCACATTTAAGAAATTGACAAATATACCTTGTGCGGTCTCTGGACGTAAATAAATTAAACTAGCATCTTCTGAAACGGCCCCAACTTGCGTAGAGAACATCAAGTTAAATTGACGTACTTCGGTCCAATTGGCTGTATTAGAAACCGGACATTTGATGTTTTCATCAATAATGATTTGTCGAACGCCTTCTAAATCACTGTCATCCAAACATTTCGCCATTTTTTGTAACAAGGCTTTTCCTCTTGCTTCATCACCTTCTGCATCATATTGTGCAGCTTTTTCTTCCAAAAGAGTGTCAGCACGGTATCTTTTCTTCGAATCCTTGTTGTCTATCATCGGATCATTGAATGAATCTACGTGTCCAGAAGCCTTCCAAGTCAAGGGATGCATAAAAATGGATGCATCAATACCCACTACATTATCATTCAGCATGGTCATGGCTTTGTACCATACTGTTTTTAAATTATTTTTTAATTCAACACCGTTTTGACCGTAGTCATAAACAGCTTGTAATCCATCGTAAATTTCGGATGAGGGGAATACGAAACCGTATTCTTTGGCATGCGATATAATATCCTTAAGCGCGGAAGCAGTGTCTTGCTTTTTATTTTCCATTAACAATTTTCAAAATTAGAGCGCAATTTACCGAAAAGAATGAAAGTTTGAGGCTTAACATGTTAATTTTCTTAATTTTGCATCGCTATTTTTACATAATGACGAAAATTCTCTGCATTCGCTTTTCATCTTTAGGGGATATAATCCTGACAACACCTATTGTCAGAGCCCTAAAAACGAAATATCCTGAAGCAGAAATTCATGTTGTTACCAAAAAGAATTTTGTGTCGGTTTGGGAAAATAATCCAAATGTCCATCAAATACACTGTTATTCCGGAAGTCTATGGAATTTAGCAGCTGAACTTCGTAGGCAGAAATTTGACATCATTGTCGATTTGCATAAAAATATTCGTTCCACTTTATTGTGTCTATTAATAGGAAAGATCCCTTTTCAAATCAATAAATTCACCCAAGAGCGCAATGCTTTTGTGAAAACAAAAGTGAATCGTTTGCCCCAGAAACATTTAGTGGATCGGAATTTCGATGCTTTAGCCCCTTTGGATATTCACTCGGATGGGAAAGGTTTGGATTTTTTTATTCCAGAAAATCAGAAAGTCGACTTACAAGAATGGGGTATTCCTGAAAAATACATTGTTTTTGCCATAGGCGCTCAGCACATGACGAAGGTCTTGTCTTATCCCAAAATGATAGAATTGTGCGATCAAGTGGAAGGAAAATTGGTGTTGATAGGAGACCGTTGGGATGAAAATTTTGGTTTTCGTCTGTCGACACTATTCCCTGAAAAAGTGCTGAATTTGTGTGATCAAACGAGTTTAGCACAGTCGGCTTCCATCATTCAACAATCGCAATTTGCCATCGTACATGATTCATCTATGATGCACATTGCTGCCGCATTACAAAAGAAAATGTTTGTGATTTGGGGAGGTACACATGCCGGCTTTGGATTTTATCCTTACCAAGCGGAATTTACTTCCATTGAAAATAAAGAATTAACTTGTCGGCCATGCACGACGCAGGGGACTAATTTTTGTCCCTTGAATCATTTCAATTGCATGAATCAATTATCCTTAGAACCCATCATTCAAGCTTCCAAAGCCTTATGAAAAATGTTTCCTTTGCTTTAGTGCAATTATCTTGTTCAGAAAATGTTGAAGAAAACTGGACTAAAACGCTTCAAGCCATTCGTGAAGCGGCACAAAAAGGTGCGCAAGTGATTTGTTTACAAGAGCTTTTCAAATCGGTGTATTTTTGTTTTGAAGAAAAACAAGAATTTTTCCAATTGGCGGAAGAAATTCCGGGTAAATCCACGGATCTTTTAGGTGAATTAGCGAAGGAATTGGGAGTGGTGATTATTGCTTCTTTGTTTGAGAAAAGAGCAGCAGGATTGTACCATAATACAACAGCTGTGATTGACGCGGATGGAATGTATTTGGGAAAATATCGAAAAATGCACATTCCGGATGATCCTGGCTATTATGAAAAATATTATTTTACTCCAGGCGACTTAGGTTACCAAGTATTTGAAACAAAATTTGCCAAAATTGGGGTACTTATTTGCTGGGACCAATGGTATCCCGAAGCTGCGCGTTTAACAGCCTTACAAGGAGCAGAAGTATTGGTTTATCCAACAGCGATTGGTTGGGATATGGAGGAAAAAGATGGAGAAATTAATCGGGAACAATACCAGGCATGGCAAACCATTCAACGAAGCCATTCCGTTGCCAATGGAATTCCAGTCGTCTCGGTTAATCGGGTAGGAGTAGAAAATGGACAACAATTTTGGGGTGGAAGTTTTGTGAGTAATGCCTTCGGCCGTGTTATTTACCAAGCGCCGCATCACAAAGAAGAAATCACCGTAATTGAAGTGAATGTCGATTCTGCTGAATACTATCGCCGTACTTGGCCATTCTTCAGAGATCGAAGAATTGATTCATATGGAGATATTACAAAGCGATTTATTGATTAAGGAGGAGAGAAAATAGAAGAGTTACCTATTACCTATTACCTATTACCTTTTACCTTTTACCTATTACCTATTACCTTTTACCTATTACCTATTACCTATTACCTATTACCTATTACCTATTACCTCTTTCTCTATTCAATCAGATCCCCCAAAAACATCAAATAGGGCTGTAAAAAGCTTTTGGAATCGATGTCTTGAAAGCGGTGATAATTACCAGAAAGTAAATTTTCCAAGGTTTTTTTAAGTCTTTTCCAACGCGCTTTGGGTAAAAATCCTCTTCTGGAATAATAGAGTATTTTTGTTTCAAGGGGCTCAAATTTGACTTGTGGATTGAATTGATGAGCCACTCTTTGCAATTCTTCTAGAATGACTAATTTTTCAATATAGGGTTTTGTTTTTTCAAAATGCGGTCGATTGATTCTGTCCAAAAGACTAGGTGCTTTGGCGAGATTGCCTTTAACTCCTACTTGTTGTTGAGAATGCAATCGATAATGCACATAGGCAGCGGGAAGGAAGTCGATGCTTTGACCCAAAGCTCCTAAAAACGCAATGTAGGCATCGTGCAAGATGGTCGAAGGAATATTGCTTGGAAATGGTAATATTCGATCCAAAAATGTTTTCCGAACCCCCATGGTACAACCTGTCACTCGATTTCCATCCAATAATATCTCCAAGGCTTTCCCTTCTTTCCATTGTTTTTGTTGTTCTTCTCTGAAACGAAAGGTTTGCCACAAACGTGTTTCGGATTTTCGCCCAAATTCATCAACTAAAATAGCATCTGAAAAAACGACATTTGTTTCCGGATTCATTTTGAAATGCTCTGAAATACGTTCTAATTTTTGAGGATCCCAATAATCATCTTGATCGGCTGGAAAAACGATATCCCCTGTACAAAGGGAAAATGCTTTTTCGAAATTCCGGAAAGTACCTAATCGTTCTGGATTAACATGTATTTTAAGAGGTAATTTATTTTTGAATTGTTCCAAAATATCCAATGTCTGATCCGTGGAGCCTTCATCGCACACGATGATTTCGTCAGCTGCTAAAGTTTGATCAACCAAGCTGGCGAGTTGCGTTCTCAAAAATTTTTCACCATTTCGGGTGCAAAGGGCAATGGAAATTTTCACTTATCAGGTAATTAATGTGCCTCTAACCAATTGGAACCAACTCCAATTCCTGTTTCTATTTTTACTCCTAAATCCAAAGCATGACACATAATGTGATCAATTTTCTCACGAAGGTAATTAATTTCGTCCACATGCGCATCGAAGACCAATTCATCATGGACGGTCAATATCATTTTGGATTTCAAATTTTCTTTCACTAAAAAATCTTGTACTTGAATCATCGCCATTTTGATCATATCTGCCGCAGACCCTTGTATAGGCGCATTGATGGCATTTCTTTCGGCAAAACCTCGTTCATTCATGTTGCTCGATAGAATATCTTTTAAATATCTTCGTCTGCCTAAAATAGTTTCGACAAATCCATCTTCTCTGGCTTTCGCAATGCTATCATCCATGTAAGATTTAACTTTGGGGAATTCTACGAAATATTGATCAATGATTTCTTTGGCTTCTGTTCTTGATATGCCAATTTGCCCGGCTAATCCAAAGGCGGAAACCCCATAAATGATTCCAAAATTGACTGTTTTCGCTTTTCGACGCATATCTGAACTTACATCTTCTAGAGCCACTTTAAATACCTTCGCTGCTGTGGCTTTGTGTACATCAAGTCCTAAATTGAAGGCTTCACACATGGATTCATCTTTTGAAAATGCCGCCATGATTCTCAATTCAATTTGCGAATAATCCGCAGAAAGAATTTGGTATTGCTCATTTCGAGGAATAAAAGCTTTTCGGATTTCTCTTCCTCTTTCAGTTCGAATTGGGATGTTTTGTAAGTTTGGATCTTTGGAAGATAATCTTCCCGTAGCAGTTACTGCCTGCATGAATGATGTGTGAATTCGTCCTGTTTTTCCACAAATTAATTGCGGTAAGGCATCCACATAAGTCGATTTCAATTTCTGTAATTCACGAAAATCCAAAATCATGGAAGCAATTTTATGTTCGGCTTCCAATTTGGATAAGACCTCTTCTCCCGTCATATATTGACCTGTTTTGGTCTTTTTGGCTTTGGGATCTAATTTCAATTTTTCAAATAAAATTTCACCTAATTGCTTGGGAGAAGCAATATTGAATTCTTGACCGGCCAATTCAAAAATATTCCTTTGAACAATTTGGGAATCTGTTTCCAAATTTTTGGAAAGTTCCTTTAAGAACGGAATATCTAAATTAACTCCTTCTCGTTCAATGCTGGATAAAATCCTGGAAAGAGGCATTTCCACCTCTTTTAGCAAATGTATAGTTTTAGGATTCGTAGCTAATTGTTTATCCAAATGTGGTTTAATTTGCAAGGTAATATCGGCATCTTCCGCCGCGTATTCTTTGATAAGAGGCAATTCAACTTCCCTCATATTTCCTTGTTTGGCACCTTTTTTACCAATTAAGTTTTCTATCGACATGGGTTCATAGCCCAAGTAGGATAGACTCATGGCGTCCATGTTATGTCGTTTTTCAGGCTCAATCAAATAATGCGCCAACATGGTATCATAGATTTCACCTTTGATTTCAATACCATAATTGGCCAAGACGCTCATGTCATATTTGATGTTTTGTGCGACTTTTTGAATCGACTCGTTTTCAAACAATTCTTTGAATAAATCGACTTGTTGTTGTGATTCGGCTTGATCCGCTGGAAAAGGTACATAAAAGGCTTCACCACTCCGGTAGGAAAAGGACATACCGACTAATTCTGCCTCCACGGCTTGTAAACTAGTCGTTTCGGTATCAAAGCAAAAACTAGTTTGTCGAGCTAAAAAGCCAATCAATGATTTGATCGCATTCTCACCTTGAATCAAATGGTATTGATGAGCTGTATTTTGTAGATTCTTTAAATTGCTTTTGAATTCTTCTTCCGCTATTTCTTCCTCAGAAGTCTCACTTTCAGCTGCTCCCGGATTGGCAAACATATCCATCTGGTTGATGTCTTTTTTGGGACTTACTTTGGGTTTGCTAGGTTCAGGAATTGTAGGTTCTCCCAAAATTCTTTTGCGTAAGGTTCGGAATTCTAATTCTTCTAATAATGGCTCTAATAAGGTTTTATTGGGTGGAGTAGCCAATAATTTTTCTTCTTCATATTCAATGGGAACCTCAATCATGATTCTTGCCAAATGTTTGGAAAGAATTCCTTGCTCTCTGAAATTGATTAAATTTTCTTGAAGTTTACCTTTCAGCTGATCGGTATTTTCCAATAGGTTTTCCAAAGAACCAAATTGTTCGAGTAGTTTTTGGGCCGTTTTTTCACCAACACCGGGAATTCCTGGGATATTATCAACCGCATCACCCATTAAACCCAACATATCTATCACCTGATCGACATGTTCGATGTTCCAACGTTGGCAAACCTCTTTTGGACCTAAAATTTCTACGCCCTTGCCCATAAAGGCAGGTTTGTACATTTTGATGCGTTCTTCAACCAATTGACCATAATCTTTATCGGGAGTCATCATATAGACTTCTATTTCTGGATTCGCTCTAACGGCCTTTTTAGCAATGGTTCCTATAATATCATCCGCCTCATAGCCATCTAAAATAAGCAAAGGAATATCCATGGCTTCTACCAAACGTTTAACGTAAGGGATAGCAATGGTAATATCTTCTGGTTGTTCTTGTCGCTGTGCTTTGTAGGGAGTGTATTCAATGTGACGAAAAGTAGGAGCATGTGTATCAAATGCAACTCCTAAATAATCAGGCTTTTCTTTTTGGATAACTTCCAAAATCGTATTCGCAAAACCGAAAACGGCACTGGTATTGATTCCTTTTGATGAAATTCGAGGTGTTTTGGCAAATGCAAAATGTGCGCGATAAATCAATGCCATCGCATCAAAAAGGAATAATTTTTTCATATATTTAGACTTATTTTGAAAGGGTAGGAACCCAATTTCAAAGATAATGAATAAATAGATTAATTATGAATTTAGCTGCCCTTCGTGAGAATTATCAAAAAGGAGAATTACTGGAATCGCAAGTAAATCCCAATCCGATGGAGCAATTTCGGATTTGGTTTCAAGAGGCTGTCAATGCCAAAATAGCGGAACCTAATGCCATGTTTTTAAGTACTTTAGGTCAAAATGCTCGAATATCTGGACGAATTGTTCTGTTGAAAAGTGCTACTCACGGTTTCACCTTTTTTACCAACTATTTTTCTAAAAAGGGGGCTGATTTAAATCATCATCCTCAAGCTTCTTTGACATTTTTTTGGGGCGAACTAGAAAGACAGATACGCATTGAGGGCCATGTGCAAAAATTAGAATCGTCTCTTTCAGAAGAATATTTCCAACAAAGACCACGTGAATCTCAATTAGGCGCTTGGGTTTCTGAACAAAGCAGTAAAATTGATTCAAGGGAAATCCTAGAAAAACGTTTTCAGGAATTGAAAGAGCAATATGAAGGAAAAATTATCCCTAAACCAGCGCATTGGGGTGGTTATGAATTGATTCCAGATTATTTGGAATTTTGGCAAGGTCGCCCATCTAGATTACATGATCGAGTGGTCTATGAACTCGTGAATGGGATTTGGGAAATTGGAAGGTTGGCCCCTTGATTACCTATTACCTATTACCTATTACCTATTACCTATTACCTATTACCTTTTACCTATCTTACCTATATCAAGTTCTTCACCTCCATGGTTTTTTGTGTCTGAAAACCTTCACCGTATTTTTTGCCAATTTTATGACCCATTTCCATGGCACGCGCTTCAATGAAATTAAGGAAGTCTGGAGAGGAAATATAGGAATTAGGTTCGGACGAATTGGGGTCAAAAAATTGACTTTTAAATGCGCGAATAGCTTTTTCTTTCAATGCCCAATGTGAAGTGATATCAATCACAAAATCGGGTTCTAGGTATCTGTCTTGAATATAGTGGAATAAATGAGTTGGCCTCCAAGCCGTTTGTTCTAATCCCGTTTGGGTATCTGTTGTTTTAATTTGTCGTAAACCAGATAAAAAACATGCATCAATCGCTAATTTTGCTCCTTTTCCATGATCTGGATGACGGTCTTCTAAGGCATTGGCTAATACAATTTCAGGTTGATAGCGTCTAATGACCTGAATTAATTGGAGTTGCGTTGCTTCATCATTTTGAAAAAATCCATCGCGAATACCTAAATTTTTTCTAACATGAATGCCCAAAATCTGAGTCGAATCTTCTGATTCAGCTAAACGTATTTCTGGTGTCCCTCTCGTACCTAATTCACCACGAGTAAAATCGACTATCCCGACTTTTTTGCCTCGTTGGATGTATTCTGCAATGGTACCTGAGCAAGAAAGTTCCGCATCATCTGGATGGGCGGCCATCACCAATATATCTAGTTTCATCTTTCAACGAATTAATGTATACGTAATCTTTTTCCTGCTCGAATGGTAGAAGTCAATCTCAATCCATTTAATCTAGCTAATTTACTTGCCGAAATTCCAGCTCTTTGGGCAATAGAACCTAATGTATCTCCGGAACGTACTTTGGTCCAAGCTTTTCTTCTAGAACGTATTTTGTCACCAGCACTACCATATTCATTTTTCAAGGAAAGTAAACGACGGTCAAATGTTCTTGCCGATATGAGAATATGGTCAGAAACGGGTTCTGCTTTTCCAAAATCATAGACATTGACAGGATTAAACGGATTCCCCTCGTACCTTGTTTCGAAGTGCAAGTGGGATCCGGTACTTCTTCCTGTATTTCCACCTAAACCAATTTCATCTCCTGCTTTGACAAATTGTCCAGGTTCAAAATTTCGCTTGGATAAGTGTCCATAAAGGGTTTCCAAACCATTGTAATGTCGGACGACCACATAATTTCCATACCCACCATAGTTAAAGCCCGATATTCGCACAATTCCATCAAAAGCCGATAAAACGGGGTAGCCTGTTTCCAAATCTAAATCGACACCGGCGTGTAATCTACCCCATCTTGGACCAAATGGACTTGTTTGTTTGATAGTTGATAAAGGATTTGACCAGTTTCTGCCGGATGGGATATTGTATAATTCAATATCAACGGGCTCATCCAAATCTTTGGCATCTATATCATATGGGTCGATATTTTTGGTATCCCAAATGGAATAATACGAAGCGACTGTCACAAAATCTTCACTTCCTTCGGGTGCATTTTCTTCCTCAATTTCAACTACAAATGACTCGCCTTCGTCTACCGAGGTGGTATCAAAATTACTGATACTTGGGTTTTGAAATTTGATGGGTTCGTACTTTCTTTCCTCTATTTCAGAACCAGCTACTTTACCACTTGACTCAGTGTCTACTCTAAACTGTAGAGGAGGTAATTCGTCTAAATCGTCTTTATTACTGGTTTTGGTAGAATTGGGTTTTATTTCAATTTTGGTATTTTTTTTGAACAAAGATTTCTCTTGTCCTTGAGAGACAAAAGAGATCAACAAAACCAATAATGAACTAAGAACAAAAGATAATTTCATACATATGTATTAATGTAAACCTTTAGCTGCCAACCATCTTTCAGCATCTAAGGCCGCCATACAACCACTGCCAGCGGCAGTTACTGCTTGACGATAAATGGAATCTTGAACATCTCCGCATGCAAAAACGCCTTCGATATTTGTTCTTGAACTTCCTTTTTCGGTAATCAAATATTCTTGGCCATCCATCTCTAATTGTCCTTTGAAAATACCCGTATTAGGTTGATGTCCAATGGCCACAAAAAATCCGTTTAAGGCTATTTCCTCTGTAGTTCCTGTTTGATTATTTTTCAATCGAATGCCCGTTACTCCATTGGCATCTCCTAAAATCTCTTCTGTTTCAGAATTCCAGTGAATTTCAATTTTAGGATTTTTCTTAACTCTTTCTTGCATGATTAATGAGGCTCTCATTTCATCTCTTCTCACAATCATATGAACCTTTTCGCACAAATTAGCTAAATAACTTGCTTCTTCAGCGGCTGTATCTCCTGCACCAACCACCGCTACAGTCTGATTGCGATAAAAGAAGCCATCACAAACGGCACATGCTGAAACACCTAATCCATTGAAAGTCGTTTCTCCTTCTAATCCCAACCATTTTGCCGACGCTCCAGTCGCAATAATAACAGCATCTGCTTCCAGTTCAGTGGTTTCATCAATCCAAACTTTTTTAGGATTTGAATGAAAATCGACCTTTGTTGCTAAACCAAAACGAACATCTGTACCGAATCTTTTGGCTTGATTTTCCAAATCTTGCATCATGGCCGGACCATCTACTCCATGTGGGTATCCTGGGAAATTATCCACTTCAGTTGTCGTGGTTAATTGTCCTCCCGGTTGTCCACCTTGGTACATAATGGGGTGTAAACCTGCTCTAGATGCATAAATTGCGGCTGTATATCCCGCAGGACCAGAACCTATAATCAAACATTTAATTTTTTCTGCCATAATATTGCTAACAAATAATTCCCTTTAATAGTTCACGAGCCAGCAAAATTCGGGAAATAAGCTTACAATCACAAACAATGATTTTTAAGTCTTAATTATTACATTTGTTTAATAACTCTAGACAAAACGCATGAATAAAAAGAATATTACATCTAACTTAACTTTTTGGGTTCTTTTATCCATTTTATTGGGTGTTATAATAGGACATTTTTATCCCGACATCGCTTTATATCCTGTTTTCGAGAAGAAATGGACCTATTCTTTTTTGGGAGCAGATTTGAGTGTAGGACCTTCTCTGAGTGAAGTTTTAAGTGGATTTTTTATCAGTTTAGTCAAATTATTTATCCATCCCATCATTTTCTTAACCATCAGCTTAGGAATCGTCAACATGGGGAATTTGAAAAAAGTTGGCCGAGTAGGTGGAAAAGCTTTGTTGTATTTCGAAATTGTCACCACACTTGCTTTAATCATTGGATTAGCTGTATCTCATTTATTGACACCAGGTCTAGGAGTAATTACCGATGGAATTTCCAATGGTGATATTAGTAAATACACTCAAAAAGCCGCTTCATTTTCTTGGTTATCTTTTTTTAAGGAAAATTTCACCATTCAGATTTTATTCTTTTCCATCTTTTTTGGAATATTTTTAAATCAAGTACGAGGAAAGGCGAGAATGATTGCTGGTATGCAGCAAGCCTCTCATTGGGTTTTCAAAGGTTTACACGCTATCATGATTTTAGCTCCTCTGGGTGCTTTGGGAGGAATGGCTTATACCATTGGTAAATTTGGCATTCATTCTTTATTGCCTTTGGCTAAATTAATGACTTCTGTTTATCTGACCATGGCTATATTTATCTTCCTTATTTTAGGTTTGATCATGAGAAGTTGCGGAGAAAAAATCGGGTCATTTTTGGGTTATATCAAAGCTGAACTTTTAATCGTTTTAGGAACTTCCTCTTCTGAAGCAGCTTTACCATCTTTGATGCATAAATTAGAAAAAATGGGTTGCTCTAAATCGGTAGTAGGTTTAGTGGTTCCTGCAGGATACTCGTTTAATTTAGATGGGACCAGTATTTATCTTTCCATGGCTACCTTGTTTTTAGCCCAAGTTTATGGGATTCAATTGAGCTGGGAGCAATTATTAACCATTATTGGCGTTTTAATGATTACATCAAAAGGTGCAGCAGGCGTAACAGGTAGTGGTTTTGTGGTATTAGCCTCCACACTTACTGCCCTTCAAGTCATTCCCATGGAGGGTTTAGCTTTGTTATTAGGTGTAGATCGTTTTATGTCGGAGGCTAGAGCCATTACTAATTTTATTGGAAATGGTGTGGCGACCATTTGGATTGCCAAACATGAGGGAGAATTTACTCCACCGCTTGAATAGTGAATTTCATCAATAAATTACATATATGTCAATTTCGCCTATCTTAAAACAAGATGCTTTGGAATACCACTCTGCTGGTAAACCGGGCAAAATAGAAGTAAAACCCACTAAATCAACCGCTACACAAAGAGATTTATCCTTAGCCTATTCTCCAGGAGTGGCTGAACCTTGTCTGGAAATCGCATCTTCCATCGAAAAAGTATATGATTACACCGCTAAAGGGAATTTGGTGGGAGTGATTTCCAATGGAACTGCCGTTTTGGGCTTGGGTAATATTGGTCCAGAGGCTAGTAAACCGGTCATGGAAGGTAAAGGAGTTTTATTCAAAATTTTTGCAGACATCGATGTTTTTGATTTAGAATTAGCTTGTACAAATCCAGATGATTTTGTGGAAACCGTTGTTCGTTTAGAACCAACCTTTGGTGGAATCAATTTAGAGGATATCAAATCTCCCGAATGTTTTGAAATTGAGGAAAAGCTCAAAAAGCGTTTATCCATTCCGATTATGCATGATGATCAACATGGTACCGCCATTATATCATCTGCTGCTTTGATTAACGCATTGGAAATAGTGAACAAAGATATTTCACAAGTAAAATTTGTCGTGTCTGGAGCAGGAGCTGCTGCAATATCCTGCATAAAACTCTATCTGAAACTGGGAGCCAAAATTGAAAATTTCTTCATTTTTGATAAAGATGGATTAGTATCCCAATCTAGAAATGATTTGAATCCTTATTTGAGTCCTTTAGCTTGTGAAATTACCAAGGAACCTACACTTGCCGAAGCCATGATTGGCGCTGATGTGTTTTTAGGTTTGTCTGTAGGCCATATTTTGAAAAAAGAAATGGTAGCGACCATGGCTCCCAATCCCATCGTTTTCGCCATGGCCAATCCAATTCCTGAAATAGGATACGAAGAGGCCAAATCGGTAAGAGATGATTTGATCATGGCCACTGGTCGTTCCGATTATCCGAATCAAGTCAATAATGTACTAGGATTTCCTTTTATTTTCCGTGGTGCTTTGGATGTGCGGGCCTCCTCCATCAATGATGAAATGAAATTGGCTGCTGCCAAAGCACTCGCTGCTTTGGCCAAAAAACCTGTACCCGACATCGTTAATTTAGCCTATAACGAAAAAAGTATGAGTTTTGGTCCAGAGTATATCATCCCAAAACCTGTGGATCCTCGTTTGATTACTTCCATTTCCATGGCAGTCGCCAAAGCAGCCATGGAGTCTGGAGTTGCCACCAAACCAATTATGAATTGGGATGATTATGAAAACCAATTGTCGAAACGATTGGGACTAGATAATCAAGTGATGAAATTCATTTTGAATCGGGCGAAATCGAATCCCAAACGAATCATATTTGCAGAAGCAGAAAACCTACAAGTTTTAAAGGCTGTTCGGGAAGTATTGGATGAAGGAATTGCTTTGCCTATTTTGTTGGGTAACCAAAAGGCTATTGAAACGATTAGTTTAGAACATCACATTGATTTATCAGGTGCTCAAATTATCGATATAAAGGAAAACGAAAACAAACCTTTGTTGAAAGAGTTTGCCGATCTGTTTTATGAAAAAAGAAAACGCAGAGGATATACTCAGTGGGAAGCGGACAAGCAAGTAAAGAAAAGCAATTATTTTGCTGCCATGATGTTGGAAACAGGACGTGCTGATGGGGTGATTTCGGGATTAACCAAAAATTACCCAGAAGCGATCCGCCCGGCTTTGCAAATAATTGGTAAGAAGAAAGGGGTTAATAAAGTAGCTGGTATGTATTTGCTGTTAAGCAAAAAAGGGCCTTTGTTTTTCTCAGACACCACCATCAATTTCCAGCCGAATGTGAATGATTTGGTTGAAATCACAGAATTGACAGCCGAAGCCATCGAGCGATTCAATATTACACCTCGTATTGCCATGTTGAGTTATTCCAATTTTGGGTCAGCGGATGGGGAAGATGCCATCAAAATGAGGGAAGCTTCTCAGATTCTACAGGAAAAACATCCTCAGTGGATTATAGAAGGAGAGATGCAAGCACATTTGGCTTTTGATAAAGAATTACGTCAACAGAATTATCCTTTCGCCAAACTAGGAAATGAAAATGCCAACACCTTGATTTTTCCGAATCTTTCGGCAGCTAATATTGCTTATAATTTGTTGAAAGAAGCAGCTGAAATCGAATATGTGGGGCCCATTCTATTAGGTTTGAAAAAGCCAGTGCATGTTCTTCAGTTAGGTGCTTCTGTCCGAGAAATTGTCAATATGGTTGCTATTGCGGTAGTGGAAGCCCAGGCTATTACTTAGCGGAGGGCTTCATCCAAGCATTTCGCAATTTTACCTGTGATTCGTTGGGACTTACCAATTCACTGATGACATTGATTTGATTTTCTTGAATAAGTTTAAAAGGGGCTTTGAGCGTAAAATTATCAAAGCCTTTTTCTTTGTTGGGTCTAGCTATTTGTAATTCAATGATATCTCCCACCTTAACTTGGGCAAAAAAATTACCCACACTCATCGAGAAATTTTCCATATCCAATGGATAAGAGTTAATGGATATCAATTCATCTTTGGCTAATAATCCCATCGTTTGACCAAATTCATCAATACTTGAGCCAGAATTGATCACCAATCGGTGTGTCGATGCATTGACGTTTAATCCTTGAAAATCAAAACCCATCGAACGTTTGGTATTTTTCATTTCTTTGGCTTTGAGTTCATATCCTATCCAATGGAGCCATTCATTCAAAGGAAGAGGTTTATTTCCTTGGATATAGGAATTGAAAAACGTTCTAATTTCTGATTTTCCAGTAAGCTTTTCGATTTGTTCAAATAATTCATCGTCTTTGAACGATTTATTTTTACCATAAATTTTGGCTAAATCTTCCAACATATTTTGTGTCCCATATTGCCCATTGCTCCATTTTCTTAACGATAAATCCAATCCAAATCCCAATAAAGCACCTTTTTGATACACATTGCTATACTCTGATTTATATTTATCCAAGACATTTTTACTCATTTCCGTAAATGGTATCGAATTATCAAATTGGACATTCATCGTTTCCCATTTTTCTTTGATCGTATTTAAAAATCGTTTAAGATCTTGATTTTCTTTTAATTGGGCATGATGCGCGGCATATTCCGTTAATCCTTCATAAAGCCATAAATGTTGAGACATCTTGGGTTGATTGAAATTGAAATTACCAATTTCCTCTGAATGAATATTTAAGGGTGTCAATACATGGAAAAACTCATGTGCACTCACATCCGAAATGGTTTGTCCAAGGGTCTGAATATTACCCTCTGGCAAATAATAAAAAGACGATTGTGCATGTTCCAAAGCGCCGTAGCTACCATTTTTCAAATGATCCGATAGGATAATTAAATAGGCGTATTTATCGACGGGTAATGTTCCACCCAAGTAGTTTTTTTGTAATTCCAACAAGGGTCTAATCTTTTGTGCCACTTGCTCGGCAGTCAATAAATTGTTAGGCGTATACACCGAAATCAAAATATCCGCGTTGGCTATTTTAAATTGAACCGTGTCAGGTTTTGAGTACATCAATGGGGAATCCACTAATTCTTGATAAGAAGCAATTTGGAATTGATCTTTTTTGCTTTTTTGTGATGCGACATTTTTCAAAGAAGTTGCACCATAAAAGCCATTGGGTTTTTGAATTTCTAATTTGATTTTTGTCTTTTCAAATCCTTCAAAATAACCAAAAAGGCAATGCGTATTCAAAGCAAATAATTTATTTTCTTCAAAAGAGCTACCCGCAGGCTCGAAAATATATTCACCTTCTATTTCAGGACTATCCCATGAATCGTCTACCAAATAACTTATTTTGTAAAGGGTATTTGCTGATTTTATAGTGTAACCATTCAAACCATTTTTTTTAACCGACAATTCCTTTCCATTTTTATCAAAGGCTTTGAATTCACTCACATATCTTCCAAAATCATAGTTGGCATACGTTCCTGGAACAATTTTGGGCAAATAATAAGTCACATTGGACGTCTTAAATTTGGGTGCCAAAACCTCAATAGATAATTGGTCGTTTTGAACGTTTGTTAAATCTACGGAATAAACCACTTCATTTTGTGCCCAAAGCGGAAGAGAAAGGATCGAGAATAAAAGTGTAAGGTTCTTCAACATTAGTTTTTATAATTTAAGGCTTCTTGGGGATTAATTTTTTTGATAAAAAGGGTTGGTAGGGAAATGATGATTGCCACCAATAAACAGGTAATTACATTGACATACAACCATGTTTCCCATGACCAATAAATAGGTACGGAAGACATGTAATAACTTTCTGGATCCAATGGAATGATTTGATATTGATCTTGAATAAAGCAAAAGGCAGCTGCAATAATATTTGCAAGAATGAGTCCTCTAATAAGTATGAAAAAGCCATTCCACCAAAATATGCGTTGAATTTGTTTATGATCACAACCAAGAGCCTTTAAAAGTCCAACCATGGGTATTCTTTCCATGATCAAAACCCAAAGCGTTGCGATTAAGTTAAAGGATGCTACAATCAGCAATAAACTGATGAAAATGACAATATTTCGATCCAACATCATCATCCAATCAAACATGGCAGGATAAATTTCATAAATCGTATCCAATTTCCATTCCAAAGGCATATTTTTTTCAATAGGTGTGGTAACTGCATTAAAATCTACTTCATCCTTGTAAAAAAGTTCATAAGTTCCCAAGGAATCTTTTGTCCAACCATTCATTTTTTGAACCCAATCTCGATCAGCTAAAACGTACATTTTATCCAATTCCTCTAGACCTGTTTCATAAATACCTGTAATCTTTACTTTTCTCGGCCTTTCAGGATTACTTAAAAAATAGACAATCAATTTGTCGTTTAACTTTGCTTTCAGTTGTTTTGATAAAGCCTTGCTGATAATAATGGTTTGATTCTCTGTTAGATTGGCTTTTCCTTCGATTAAATTTTTGTTCAATTGTTGAGGAGGCATATCATTGCCGATACCTTTTACAATTACACCACTCAATCCAATTTCTCCAACCAAAATACCTGGATTTTGAACGTGAGCTTGTAAATGATCTACATTCGGATTTTGACGAATTTGATTTTCCCAATTTAGATTTCGAACAATGGGGCTCTCCGACAAGGAATGATTCGCACTAATTTTACTGATGCGTACATTGCCAGAAAAATTAACTAATTTTTGAATGATGGATTCTTTGAAGCCAAATAGAATGGAAAATGAGATTAATATAATTGCCGCCCCAATGGCAACAGTACCAATGCCGACCAACGTAACGGTCTTTGAGAAAGAAGTATCCTGAGTATTTCGAATCCTGCGTGCGACAAAAAGAGGAAAATTCATTCTTAAACAAGGTTAAATTTTTAGATAATTTATTCGATATTTGAACATTCTTGTTTGTTCATCCCAAATTCAAATGAAACTATTCTGCAAAATTAGCTTTTTATTGTTCTCTTTTTTGATTTTTGAAACAAATGCCTTTTCAAATAAGCCAAAAGTTATTCTTCCGGGTTCTTACCAAATGAATTTGTATTTGCCCAAGTTGGCAGGCAAAAACATTGCCTTGGTAGTGAATCATACTTCGGTAATTAATGGTGTACATTTAGCTGATACACTTTTAAGTAGGGGAGTTCAGATTAAAAAATATTTTGCTCCTGAACATGGATTTAGAGGTAATGCCGATGCGGGTGCACATATCAATAATGAGGTGGATCAAAAAACAGGACTACCGATCATCTCTTTGTATGGGAAACATAAAAAACCAACGGCGGAGGATTTAGCTGGAATTGATTTGGTGATTTTTGACATTCAAGATGTTGGGACTCGTTTTTATACCTATATTTCTACGCTTCAATATGTTTTAGAAGCCTGTGCAGAGAATAATGTCCCCTTGATGATTTTGGACAGAGGAAATCCCAATGGCAAATTTATTGATGGTCCTGTGTTAGATAGAAAATTCATATCTTTTGTGGGTATTAATCCGATTCCTCTATTGCATGGCTGTACCATAGGTGAACTAGCCAATATGTTTAACGGAGAAAAATGGTTAAATAATGGAGTGAATTGCCAGCTTACAGTTATTCCTGTGAAAAATTATCGTCATTCAGATCCCGTTCATATTTCCATTGCACCTTCTCCTAATTTACCTAATGACCAAGCAATTGCTTTATATCCTTCTTTATGTTTGTTTGAAGGAACTAATGTCAGTGTGGGAAGAGGGACAGATAAACAATTTCAAGTGGTTGGGACTAATATGTCAGGTTTGGGTGATTTTCAATTTACGCCTGTACCTAAGCCAGGTGCTATGGATCCACCATTGAAAAATCAAGTATGTTATGGTTTTGATTTAAGTACAATCGATGTCCGAAATGTGGGACTTAGTTTGCAATATTTATTTTATTTTTTTGAGAAATCCGGTAAATCGGAATCCTTTTTTACATCGGCTTCTTTTTTTGATAAGTTAGCCGGGACAGATCAATTGAGGATTCAAATGCTAACAGGCAAAACGGAACAAGAAATTAGGGATTCTTGGAAAGATGATTTGGCAAAGTATAAAAAAATGAGAAAACAGTATCTCATCTATCCCAATTGAAAATTAATTGAAATCTTTTCAAAAATTTTCCGACCTTTGCTGTTTATTTTCAAGCAATTCTAGGTAATGACGGAAAAAATTATAATTCTTGACTTTGGTTCTCAGGTAACTCAATTAATCGCAAGACGTGTACGCGAACTCAAAGTATATTGTGAAATTCACCCCTACAATAATATTCCATCTATGGATGATTCTGTAAAAGGAATCATTTTATCGGGTAGCCCATGTTCTGTTCGTGAAGAAGATTCACCTCGTATCGATTTAGCCAAATTAGGAGATAGACCCATTTTAGGTATTTGCTATGGCGCTCAATTATTGGCTCACATAGGAGGAGGCAGCGTTCAAGCATCTCAACATAGAGAATATGGCCGTGCACATTTAACCAGTGTAAAAGACCATATTTTATGGAATGGTGTTTCTGCGAATAGTCAAGTGTGGATGTCGCATGGTGATACCATCATCGAATTACCTTCGGAATATGAAGTGATAGGTTCAACAGAATCTGTTCAAGTAGCTGCATTTTCACATAAAACGAAATCCATTTTTGGTATACAATTTCATCCAGAAGTAACGCATAGTACCGATGGAGGTATCATTCTAGGAAATTTTGTGGTGAAGGTTTGTGCTTGTGCTCAAACATGGACATCTGATTCCTTTGTTGAATCAACCGTCGCACAATTAAAAGAAAAGCTTGGAAATGATAAAGTGGTTTTAGGTTTGTCGGGTGGTGTAGACAGTTCAGTTGCGGCTGTATTGTTACATCATGCTATTGGCAAGAATTTATATTGCATATTTGTCGACAATGGACTTCTTCGCAAAAATGAATTTGAAGAGGTTTTAGAATCTTATAAATCTTTGGGGTTAAATGTCAAAGGAGTTAATTCGAAAGATCGTTTTTATGGTGCTTTAGCTGGATTAAGTGATCCTGAACAAAAGAGAAAAGCAATCGGAAAAACCTTTATTGATGTATTCGATCATGAATCACATTTAATTGAAGGAGTGGCTTGGTTGGGTCAAGGAACCATTTATCCCGATGTAATCGAGTCGGTTTCGGTTAAAGGACCTTCAGCCACCATAAAATCGCATCATAATGTTGGTGGATTACCTGATTTCATGAAGTTGAAAGTGGTTGAGCCATTGAATACATTGTTTAAAGATGAAGTTCGTTTGGTTGGTAAGACTTTAGGGATACCTCAAGAAATCTTAGGTCGTCATCCTTTTCCAGGTCCTGGATTAGCTATTCGTATTTTGGGAGATATTACTCCTGAGAAAGTGGATATATTACAAAAAGTGGATGCCATATTTATTAATGGATTAAAGTCAGACGGTCTTTATGATCAAGTTTGGCAAGCAGGCGCTATTTTGTTGCCAATTCACTCGGTAGGAGTGATGGGAGATGAAAGAACTTATGAGCAAGTTGTTGCTTTACGTGCTGTTACTAGTTTGGATGGCATGACAGCCGATTGGTGTCATTTACCTTATGAATTCTTGGGTAAAATTTCCAATGAAATCATTAATAAAGTAAAAGGTGTAAATCGCGTGGTATATGATATTTCTTCTAAGCCACCAGCAACGATAGAGTGGGAATAGACATTTTTTTAGGTAATAGGTAATAGGTAAAAGGTAATAGGTAATAGGTAATAGGTAATAGGTAAAAGAAAAGAGAAAAGAGAAAAAAGAAAAAACAAGATATTACCTATTACCTAAATACCTAAATACCTATTACTTAATACCTATCTCGCTTCATCCGCCAAATAAATCACTGTTTCGGTGGCCTTTTGCATATCTTGAACAGATACCCATTCATGTTTGCTATGGAATGCATGTTCTCCAGCGAAGATATTGGGACAAGGTAAGCCCATGAAGGTTAATCGTGAACCATCTGTACCACCACGGATGGAAGTTAATGTAGGTTCTAATCCAGCTCTTTCCATGGCACTTAAGGCAAATTCAAGGCATTCACGATGATTAACCAGGATTTCATTCATGTTACGGTATTGTTCTTTTTGCTCATATGTAAAAGATGAATTTGGGTAAGTGCTCAAAATTTCCTTGGTTAATGAAATGATGAATTCTCCGTATAGCGGTAAATTTTTTGTATCAAAATCCCTTAATATAAAATCTATTTTGGCTTCTTCGACGGTTCCTTGAATACCAACTGGGTGGATAAAACCTTCTTTGCCTTCGGTTGTTTCTGGACTTAATTCTTTGTTGGGCAGTGCAGTAATAATCTCTGATGCGATTTTGATGGCACTTTCCATTCGGTTTTTGGCAAATCCCGGATGTTGAGAAACTCCTTTAATGGTCAAAGTAAATCCATCCGCAGAAAAGGTTTCGTTTTCTAAATGTCCACGTTTTTCTCCGTCTAAGGTGTAGCCATATTTGGCATTGATTTTCTTTAAATCTATTTGCTCGGTACCTCTACCCACTTCTTCATCTGGCGTAAAAACAATGGAAATAGGTCCATGTAGTACTTCGGGATGGCTTTGCCAAAAATGGACGGCATCCATGATTTCTGCTACTCCAGCTTTGTTATCTGCGCCAAGTAAGGTTGTTCCGCTGGCTGTCACAATATCATTGCCCATTTGCTCCAGCAAATCAGGGTGATCTTTGGCACGTAAGACTTGATTAGTATCATCTGGTAGAACAAGATCTTGGCCTTGGTAATTATGATGGACAATGGGTTTTACATGTTCACCGGAACAATCAGGAGAGGTATCGATATGAGCCAAAAAACATAAGGTAGGTTTGTCGATGGAAGTATTGGAAGGCAGAAAAGCATACACATAGCCATGTTCATCGGTATGAGCATTATCTAAACCCATTTTTTTTAATTCATCGACTAAAACAATTGATAGATTTTTTTGTTTTTCAGTAGAAGGGAAGGATGCAGAATTCGGATCTGATTGAGTATCAATTTGCACATATCTAAGAAATCGCTCTAAAGAAGTAAAAGAGTATTTTTTAATTTTTTGAGATAAATCGCTCATAAAGACTCGTTTTTTTTGAAATATATGAAGAAAAAATTGTGATAATTAAATTTATTTTTTTTGTATTTGTAAAGGTAAGCAACCTTTCAAAATTCCGTGTTATATTTATGGTTTCAATTTGTAAAATGTGCTATACTGTTTTCAAATTGAAAAGATTAGATCAAGTTAAAGCTTAATTAAATATGTCTCAAACTGCTGTTATCAACCTCGAGGGGAAATCGTATGAACTTCCAACTTTAGTAGGTTCTGAAAATGAAAAGGCGATTGATATTGCCAAATTACGTGATTTATCAGGTTTCGTGACCTATGATCCCGGATTTAAAAATACAGGAGCTACTAAAAGTGCCATTACCTATTTGGATGGTGAAGAAGGTATCCTTCGTTACAGAGGTTACAGTATTGAAGAATTAGCTGACAAAGCTACTTTTATTGAAGTGGCTTATTTACTTATTTATGGTGAATTACCTACTCAGGTCCAATTGGACGAATTTTCAGCAGCTATTTCTGCGGAGGCAAGCGTAAATACGGGTATTCATTCAATTTCCAATAATTTCCCAGTAGAGGCACACCCTATGTGTGTTATTTCAGCGGCAGTTGGCGCAATGTCTGCTTTTAATTCTACAGATGCTCCGGGTGACGATGAAAAAAGTATATTTAAATTATTGGCTCAGTTGCCAATCATGTCGACTTGGTCTTATAAAAAATCCTTAGGTGAAGATATCGTCCAACCTGATGCATCTTTGGACTATGTATCTGGATTTTTGAAATTGATGTTTGCGAAAGCAGGTGCTGATTATCAAGTGGATACGGTTGTTGCTAAAGCTTTGAATAAATTATTGATTTTACATGCTGATCATGAGCAAAACTGTTCTACATCTACTGTACGTTTGGTAGGTTCATCTCATGCTAATTTATACGCATCTATTTCAGCAGGTATCAATGCTTTGTGGGGTCCATTGCATGGTGGTGCTAATCAAGAGGTGATTGAAATGTTGGAAGCAATTAAAGCAGATGGTGGTGATACTGATAAGTACATCGCGATGGCAAAAGATAAGAATTCAGGTTTCCGTTTAATGGGATTTGGTCATAGAGTGTACAAAAACTTTGATCCTCGTGCTAAAATTATTAAAAAAGCAGCTGATGATGTGTTAAAAGCATTAGGTGTGAATGATCCAGTTTTATCTATCGCTCAAAAATTGGAAGAAGCGGCTTTGAACGACGAGTATTTTGTAGCTCGTAAATTATATCCAAATGTTGACTTTTATTCAGGTATTATCTACCGTGCATTAGGAATTCCAACGAATATGTTTACCGTTATGTTCGCGATTGGTCGTTTACCAGGTTGGATTGCTCAATGGAAAGAAATGAGAGTGAATAAAGAGCCAATAGGTCGTCCTAGACAAATTTATACGGGCGCTACTTCTAGAGACTTTGTAGAAATTGCTCAGAGATAATTAAAATGTTTTAACATATTTTAAGTCAAAAAGGCTTCTCAAAAGAGAAGCCTTTTTTGTTTTATCGTATTTATAAGCCTAATTTTGCCAGACTTATGCGAATACAACTTCATCATAGTCCTATCAAATGCTTAGCCATCTTCATTCTATTATTGATTGGCATCAATACCAAAGCGCAAGAAGATTCCACTGGTTTAGCTTCCTTTTACAGTAAACGTCTAAATGGACGCAGAACCACTTCTGGAGAAAAGTTTAATTCAAATAAATTTACCTGTGCCCACCGAACCTATCCGTTTAATTCATGGTTGGAAGTGACATCCCTACGAACACAAAAGAAAACCTATGTTCGTGTCAATGATCGTGGACCTCATAAAAAAACACGATTAATTGATGTTTCTTATATTGCTGCCAAAGAATTAGGTATCATTGGTACAGGTATCGCTGCTGTGAAAGTTCGCCTGCTTGGAGAAAAAGAATTAACAGATTCTTTATTGGCGGTTTTGAAAAAGAAAGAGAAGAAGAAGTTAGGTAAAAGTAAATAGGTAAAAGATGATGAATACCTATTACCTATTACCTATTACCTTTTACCTATTACCTTTTACCTATTAATACGAATTAAGTGTTAAAATTTTCAGTAAGCTAAATTCAAATAATTTGATAACTAGCCAATTTTAAATTTACTTTTTCACTCTTCATTTTACAGAAATGCAATTTTCGGGCTAATTCTTTTTCTATGGCATTTCTTTTTTTGAAAAAAAAGAAACAAAAAAACTTTTTTGTTTTGCTTAATCCAAGACGAATCCGTCAGCTAGAGCTGACTGACCGATTTTCACTTCGCTCACGGCTATTTTCTTTGACCCTGTCGCACATCGCCCATGCGCATTGTCAAAGCTCCGCCTTGCCGCTACGTTCAAATCTTTCGTTAGGATTAAGCGTTGGCATAAATGAATATTTCGATTGATTGATTGATTGATTGATTGATTGATTGATTGATTGATTGATATGTTTTTTAACCCTTAATTCCTATTATTACCTATTACCTATTACCTATTACCTATTACCTATTACCTATTACCTATTACCTATTACCTATTACCTATTACCTTTTACCTATTACCTATTATCTATCATCTATAATCTCAATCTCAATCCTGCGTTTTTTAGCTTGATTTTTAGAGGACGATTGTGAATAGCCAAAACCTTGAAATGTAATTCGATCATTGGATATTCCTTGCTGAATTAAATAAAGTTTGACAGATAAGGCACGTTTTTCAGATAGAATTTGATTCAATTCTTCTGTGCCATTTTCATCGGTATGGCCACTGATTTTTACTTTTTGTTGAGTATATTCTTTTAAATAAAGGACCAATTCCTTTAAACTATTGGGTGTTTTAGAGGGTAATTCCCATTGATTGCTATCAAATTGGATATCTTCAAATTGTAAACTTTCGAATGTTTTCGATTGGAGAGGCTTTTCTACTATAGGAGGTGGTTTTAACCAAAATTCGTCAGGAATATTGACCGAATAGATTAAATCTTTTCCGCTCAAAGAACTGCTGATGAAATATTCATTTGACTGCGTGCCTACACATATTCCCGCATCATCTTTGATCGAGTTTAATGGTTTGATATTTTGAGAAAGCCCAAATATATTATCAGTTAGTAAACTTTGATAAAAATCTAAACCTCCTAGACCTCCTTTTTGATCGCTTGAAAAAATGAGAATCTTTTTATCTTCTAGATAAAATGGACTTTGCTCATCAAATTGGGTGTTGATGTGATTTCCGAGGTTTATAGGAATTTGCCAAATGCCTTGTTGATTTCTTTGGGAAATCCATATATCTTTTTTGCCTTTTCCACCTGGTCTATCTGAAGAAAAATACAAAGAGTTTCCATCTTTGCTTAGATTGGGGTGTCCTTCCCAATCATGGGAATTAATGAGATATCCTAAATTCTTTGGCTTTGTCCAATTATTTCCATTCCAAAGTGTTTCGAATAAATCACATCCTCCGTATGTATTTGGATAATCGCAGGCAGAGAAAATCATCCTTGTACCATCAGTGGAAAGGCTAGGTGTCCCTTCATTATTTTCTTGATTTAACTCTTGAATATTTTGAGGAACTTGAAATTGATTGTTCGTAAAAGAAGAGACAAATAAATCTTCATCTCGATGTGTACTTTCTCTGGCTGTAAAATAGATGGACTTATGGGCATCCGAATAGTTCGGGAAATATTGAGATTTGTATTGATTCAGTGGGGTTAATGGAATTTTTTGAATGATTTTTGAACTATCTATTTGGGTAAATAGTGATAAACAAGAAATCAAACAAAAGCCTATCATACTAAGGAATTTGTAAAAATTTGTGGGTTTGTACCGAAATATTCCATGCTGGATTTGATTTAACAAAATCAACAATCAAAGGATTATTTTCTATTTGTTTTGACCATTCTGGTTGCAACAATAAAAGGGCTTTGGAAGGAATTTTGGGAATAAAAGTTTCTGCCCATGCAATATCTGAAGGATGATACACAACTACTTTCAATTCATCAACCAAGTCAAAAATTCCAATGTTCGCATCTTTGAATTTCTTTGGGGAAAAACAAACCCAATCCCAACTTCCCGTCACTTCTTTGCAAACACCCGATGTTTCAATATGTGTCCGAAATCCTGCTTCTTGAAAAGCATTGGTCAAAGGATTCAAATCATGCATCAAAGGTTCTCCGCCAGTAATAACAACTATCCGACCTGGGAATACCGAGGCTTCATCCAATAATTGTTGTACAGATTTGCGTGGATGGGAATCAATTGGCCAAGATTCTTTGACATCACACCAATGACATCCTACTTCACAACCTCCTAAACGAATAAAATAAGCAGCATGTCCTTGATATTTCCCTTCCCCTTGAATCGTATAAAAAGATTCCATCACAGGGTATTGAAAATCATTTCTTTTTAACTCGCTTTTTATATCTTTGAAGTCTGATTGCATTTTTTGATAATTAGCTAGTAAAATTAAGCTTTGATTTGTAATTAAACTAATAGAGTTACGTTCTTTCCATGGGTATTCTAACTCTTTGATAAATTAATGACAAAAAAATCTCTTCTAAGATTTATTGGATTATGTTCAATTGGACTAGTGTCATTATTGAGTTTAAATGCTTGTTGGTCAGCCAGATGCCCAAGAGAAACCTGTCGAGTGCAGGTAGAACATAGGCATGGCGACAGGTATTATAGACCTCGTCAAGCATTTTCATGGATGTATACGCCACGTTATAAACACGTTCGAACTTCTAATTATGCCGGTGCTGGTCCCAATCAAGTAGAAACAAAAAAAGCTTGGTACAAAAAAATATTGCCTACAAAAAAGACGAATAAACCCCGAAATTAATGACGACAAAAATCGTACTAGGAGCTGGGGTTATTAATCAAACACCCTTGGATTGGAAAGGTAATTTATTGCGCATTACCCAATTGGTGAATGATGCACATTCCAAAAAGATTGATATTCTCTGTTTACCAGAATTAAGCCTATGTGGTTATGGATGCGAAGATCAATTTTTATCCAATTTTACCATCGAAAAATCTTGGGAGTCTTTATTGAAATTATCCCAAACCGTGTCCAACACTTTAGTTTGGGTCGGATTACCCGTTTTATTTCAAGGACAACTTTACAACGTAGCAGCTTGTTTGTATAATCATCAAATTCAAGCCTTAATTCCTAAACAATTTTTGGCGAATGATGGAGTTCATTATGAACCACGATGGTTCAAACCTTGGCCTCAAAATCAACGAGAAATTTTTGTCAAAGATGGTTTATCTGTTCCAATGGGCGATTATCGAATTCAATTCGGTGAATTGTGTTTGGGAATTGAAATTTGCCAAGATGCTTGGGAGGGTGTAAATCGTCCCGCACATGCTTTAGCTGAAAGAGGCGTTTCGATTATTTGTAATCCAACAGCCTCCCATTTTTCATTTGGAAAGTCAGTTATTCGTCAACATTTAGCCATTGAGGGTTCCAAAATTATTGGGGGTGCTTATGTTTTTGCCAATTTGTTGGGCAATGAATCAGGTAGAATTATTTTTGATGGAGATGCTTATATTGTTCATCAAGACAAGATTGTTGCGCAAACCCAACGTTTTTCGTTTAGGGATTCTGAATTAATCTTTGCAGAATTGGAATTAGACAAGCTGATTTCAAATGGAGAAGATGTGCTTGTCGTTGAAAAAGTGCATCACTCACATACCAATGTTGCTGAAAATTTTGATTTAGCTTCTTGGGAAATTTCTGACTATAAAAAAGAAGAAGAATTTGCAAGAGCTATTTCCTTAGGATTGTGGGACTACATGCGAAAATCATATTCCAATGGTTGGGTAATTTCTCTTTCTGGTGGTGCCGATTCCTCGGCCATTGCGAGTTTGTGTTATTTGAGTCTACAATTGGCTTCCAAAGATTTGTCCTTTGAACAAATACAACAGAAATTATCATTCATTCCATGGATTTCAGAGGTTTCTAATGTATCTGAATTGACAAGTAAAATATTAACCACCATGTATCAAGGAACGAAAAATTCTTCTCAAGATACCCGAGATTCTGCCAAAAAATTAGCAGATTTTATTCAATCTACTCATTGTGAGATTGAAATAGATGATTTAGTTGATGGTTATCGAGGCTTAATTGAAGGAGTTTTGCAGCGGGAATTAACTTGGGAGTTGGATGATGTTACTTTGCAAAACGTTCAAGCCCGTGTGAGAAGTCCAAGTATATGGATGTTGGCCAATATTAAAAATGCATTATTACTAGCTACTTCCAATCGGTCAGAAGCAAGTGTCGGATATGCTACGATGGATGGTGACACGTCTGGTTCGATTTCCCCGATTGCCGGTATCGATAAAAGCTTTATTCGTACCTGGTTAAAATGGTTGGAATATACGGGTTTGGATAATGAGCTAAAAGTATTGGGATTGTCATCTGTTAATCAATTAGAACCGAGTGCTGAATTGAGGCCTTTGGCAAGTAAACAAATTGATGAAGAGGATTTAATGCCTTATCCCATCTTAAATTCGATTGAAAGATGGGCGTTCTATCATAAACTTTCACCCAAGGAATGTTTCAGAAATTTGGTCATAGAGTATGGGAATCAGTTTTCTGAAGAGAAATTAATGGAATTTTGCCAAAGATATTTCCGACTTTGGGCTAGAAACCAATGGAAAAGAGAACGATATGCACCAGGATTTCATGTGGACGATTATAGTTTAGATCCCAAATCGTGGTTACGTTTTCCTATTTTATCTGGTGGACTAGAAAAAGATTTATTTTAACAATTAGGCATGTTATTAGTCGTAGATATAGGTAATACCGATATAGTTTTTGGTTTTTATGAAAATGGGAATTGGAAAGAAATCCTTCGATCTTCTACCCATCAACCTTGGACTGCCATGCGAATGGAAACTTGGATTCGGCAAGAATGGATGGAAAAGAAAATTGGTTCCATCAAGCCAGAGAAATTAACGATATCTTGTGTAGTACCAGGAATCCTTTCTCAAATACAAAGGGGATTAGAGGCCTGGTTAGGAATTCAAGCACTTGTGGTGGCCAATCCGATTTATCATTTGCCTTATTTTCCTGTGCAAGTGATTTCTCCCGATGAAATTGGTTCCGATTTGGTAGCTAATTCCGTTTATGCCTTTGAAAATTATCAAACAGATGTTTTAATTGTCGATTTTGGTACAGCTTTGACCTTTACTTTGGTTAATTCTAAGGGAAAAATGGAAGGCGTTTCGATAGCTCCTGGACTAAAAACTGCTGTAAAATCCTTATTTTCTCAAACGGCTCAATTGCCAGAAGTACCCTTAGAAGTTCCTAAATCTGCTTTGGGTTATGATACCGTTTCTGCTATTCAAGCAGGTATTTTATGGGGGTATGTGGGTATGGTGAAAGAAATGATTTTTCGAGTAAAAGAAGAAAAAGGAGAACATATAAAAGTCATTGCTACTGGAGGTTTATCATCAATATTGACACCTCTACAATCGTATTTCGACGAAGTAAATAAATTAATCACTCTTGAAGGTTTGCGCATTATTTCGCAAAAAAAATTATCATGACAATTTCTACTCCTAAGTCGGAAAAGTATTTTTTTCCAGCAGAATGGCATCCGCATGTTGCTACTTGGTTGACTTTTCCTCACAATGATCATTCATGGCAAGAAGGTAAATTGGCTTCTATGTATCCCGAATATTTTGCTTTGATAAAAGCAATTTCTCAAGGTGAACATGTTCATTTAAATGTCAATGATGAAACATTGGAATCCTTTATTTTATCTCAATTGCCCGTTTACGGTATCGATGAAAATAGAATTTCATGTCATATCAACCCTACCAACGATGCTTGGTGCAGAGATCACGGGCCTTCTTTTTTAGTTAAAAAAAATAGTTCGGAGCGCTTAATGTTGGATTGGGAATACAATGCTTGGGGTGGAAAATATCCCCCTTTTGATGATGATAATCGTTTACCTAGAACCATTGCACAAACGTTAGATTTACCCATTGTTAGTCCAGGAATCATCATGGAAGGTGGTTCAGTGGAATTCAATGGGGCAGGTACAGTCTTGACGAGTCGTTCTTGCTTATTAAATCCAAATCGGAATCCACATTTAAGTCAAGCGGAAATAGAACGCTATTTGTGCGATTATTATGGAGTAGAACAAGTTTTATGGGTTTCGGACGGAATAGTTGGTGATGATACAGACGGACATATTGACGATACAGTACGATTTGTGAATGAAGATACGGTAATCACTATGGTAGAGCCTAAAGTAGATGATGATAATCATGCAGTTTTGGCTCAAAATCTGAAGGAATTAAAAGAAATGCGGTTGATTTCTGGAAAGCCCTTGAATATTGTGGAAATTCCAATGCCAGACCCTGTCATCATCGATGAGTTTAGAGCGCCGGGTTCATATGCCAATTTTTATATCTGTAATGCTGCTGTCATTGTTCCAATTTTTGATTGTCCGCAGGACGAATTTGCCCTTCAAACCTTATCAAAATTATTCACTGATCGTAAGATAATCGGTTTGTCGGCTAGGGAAATTATTTGGGGCCAAGGGAGTTTTCATTGTTTAACTCAGCAAGAACCACAGTCTTGTCTATGAAACACTCCATCTTAATTTTAATGTTTTGTTCGGTGATGTTGGGAGCGTGTCAACGAAAGTCTCTTCCAATGAATCAAAAACCTGTTAATGAGGTTGTGAAGGCCCAAGCATCTAAGCGAATTAGTAAGCAGATTATTTTGAGTTTGAAAAGCCTTAAAGCGAATGATATTCAAGAAAATATTACTTTTTCAGATGAGCTGTTATTGAATTACTCCATTTCTGTGATAGAAGGAAACAAAATTATTCAAACTTCTGCAGCGATCAAAAAATTGGGTAAAATTAAGCAAGGAGATGAAATCAATTTGGATTCATTGCATTTACCCGCGATGCGACTGTTGAAAAATCAGAAATTAGGGATACAATTATCCTTGTGGGAAATAGATGATTATGACCAAATTTCGAAGACCTTGAATCAGGTGAATACATTTGGGGGCATTCTTCAGGTGCCGATTGCATTGGCGGAGTGGAGTGCCGTGAGTAATCCATTGGGATGGTTTTTGTGGGGAACGAGAGCTGGAGGAATGGGGATGTATTTTTTATCTAAATTTGATCAAAATGATTTGCTAGGCGTTTCTGAATTGATTTGGGACTTTGAAGAAATACCAAATGGGAAGGTCAACAGATTCAAAAGAGGAAATTGGAAAGGCGGAAAAAATGCCTTAGATAGCTATGATTATCAATTTTCGTATCATATAATTTCAGTGGCGAATTAAATAAAATATTTTATTGAGTATAATTCGTAATTTTACAGGCTGCTTTTCGTTTTAACGAAATAGCCTTCATGCAAATTAGTTAACATGTCAATTAAGAACATATTTAAAGTTTACATTTTCCTTTTCTTTTCTCTGTTGGGTAATTCAATTTTTGCTCAAACAAAAGATATCATTCAATTAGGTCCTAAAAAAATCAGTTCTGAACGTTTTTTGTCCGATTATCGAAGATTAATTGAAAGTGATAGTGTACGTGCTGAAAATAAGGATAAGTTTTTACAAGATTATATCGATTATCATTATAAAATATTATCCGCGGAATTAACCAAAATTCCTGAATCAGTAGGTTTTCAAGAAGAATATCAAGGATTTCGAAAGGAACTGGCAAGTCCGTATTTAATTGATAATGAAAAAGTGGATGAATTCGTTAAAGAGGCCTATTCTCGATTAAAAGATGAAAAACAAGTAGCGCATATTTTGGTGAAATTACCTGCCAATCCAAGTCCTGGCGACACCCTAATTGCTTATCAAAAAATTGAAAATATTTACAAAAAGTTGAAATTAAATGAAGATTTTTCAGCAGTTGCACAAAAATATTCCGAAGATGATTTGACCGCTGCCAAAGGTGGAAATTTAGGTTATATAACTAGTTTACAGACACAATATGCCTTTGAAAATACGGTCTATCAATTGGGTTTAGGGTCTTTTTCTAGACCTGTTCGAACAAAAACAGGTTATCATATTATTAAATTGATCAATCAACGACCGAATCAGGGAAAGATACGATTAGCCCATATTTTGGTGTCTGTCGCTGTCAATGCCAATACCAACCTACAAGTAGAAGCCAAAAAGAGAATCGAACAAGTGGAAGCATATTTGGCAGCTGGTGAATCCTTTGAAGTGGTTTGTAAGAATTATTCGGAAGATCCATATTCTACAGGTCGGGGAGGAGAGCTTCGCCGATGGTATTATTCTTCTGATTTAAGTGAGGAATTACAGGATAAACTTTTTGGCTTGCAGCGTTTGGGTGATATTTCGAAACCTATTCGAACCAATCTTGGCTGGCAAATTTTTAAGTTATTGGATAAAAAGCCTTTGTTGACCTTTGATGAAATGAGTGAATACCTTCGTCAAAAGGTAACGACAGACCCCGAACGCGCGAATTTGATTCGATTGGCATTTATGAAACGGGTTCGTAAAGAAAATAGTTTAGTGGTCAATGAGATCAATAAAAAAATGGCTATTGATCGTTTTACTCGGGACCGAGTTGGGGATGAACCTTTTTTGAAATATAATCTATTTCAGATTTCGGATAGATCCTTTTCCATTCAAGATTTTTATAGTTTCATAGTTGCCCAACAAAAACGCAAATTAAAGGAACTTGGATTTTTACCTAGTATTTCTGAGGCAGATTGGTTGGATGAGTTCATTGATCAAAATACCTTACAATTAGAGGAACAGCAGTTGGAGAAAAAATATCCAGCATTTAAAGAGCAAATGCAGGAGTTTTTAGAGGGCAGTCTTTATAGTAAAATCACGGAAAAGATGATTTATGAACCTTCTTTGGATTCATTGAATCAATCTAATTATTACAAGGCTCATTCAACTGAGTTTATTTTACCAGCACGAGTATATGCCAAATTTATTTCAGCAGATAGTCCAAAAACATTAGCAGATGCATTGGATTTATTGAAAAATGCGCCTTATCCAATGAATAAAAGGTATCCAGATGTTACTTTTAAATTGGGTACGAGTGATTTAACTGATAACGCTAAAAAGTTGATTTCCGAATTGCAATTGGTAATGTTGAAAAATAAAGACTATGTTTTGGAGGTTTCAGGACATATAGATGCTTCAGAAATGGATACCTTAATAGCTTCTAGAATAAATAAGATTGTGAAGGAAATTAGTAAGAAAGGTATTCTTTCTCATCGATTTATTGAAAAAGAAGAAGGTAAATTAAGTCCAATATCGAAAACCGATAAAGCCAAAAATGCTCGAGTTAGTTTTAAATTTTATTCGCAATCAATGGAAGATGTGGTGAAACGATTTAATTCCATCAAACCGAATAGTTTAGAGGCAAAAGAGTTATATTTTTACAAAGGTGATAATGTTTTTGTGGATGCATCTGAATCCCAAATTGGCAAAAGAAACATAGAAGACAATGGTAGAAATGTCTATGTTGAAATAATTAAGTCGGAACCTGAACGAATTAAGAGTTTTGATGAGTCTAGAAGTACAATTATTCGTAACTTGCAAGTTAAGTTTGAAAAAGAGTGGATGGAAAATTTGAAAAAGTCCCATCCAGTAGAAATAAAGCAAGAAGAACTACAAAAATTAATGCAATAGAAATTATATGATGAAATTGACAAAGTGGGTATGCCTTTTAGGATTGGTTTTAAGTAGTGGAATGGCATATTCTCAAGATGAGAAAAAAGGTGAATTGTTGGATAAGATTGTGGCGAAGGTGGATAACCATTTTGTGCTAAAATCGGAAGTAGAACAACAATATCAACAGTATCAAGTAAGTGGTCAACCCAATACTCCGGGAAAATGCCAAATTTTGGAGAGTTTGGTGATTAACAAATTGATGCTTGCAAAAGCAGAAATTGACTCTGTTATTGTCGAAGATAAAAGGGTAGAAGCAGAGTTAAACTCTAGAATGGAACAAATGGAGCAACAATATGGATCTTCCAAGAATATTGTTGAAGCCTTTGGAAAATCAATCATTAATTTGAAAGAAGATTTACGAGTTTCATTAAAGGAGCAATTGACTGGCCGAAAAATGCAAGAAAAAATTTCGGAGAATGTCAAAATTACTCCGAAAGAAGTAGAAGCATTTTTCAATTCCATTCCCAAAGATTCCTTGCCTTATTTGCCATCGGAAGTGGAGGTTGGTCATATCGTTCGCCTAGCGAAACCGAATGCCAATGAAAAACAAGATTTAATTAACAAGCTTTTGGACTACAAAAAACGAATTGAAAAGGGGGAAGCCTTTGAAGATTTGGCCAAACTTTATTCGGAAGATTTGGGTAGTGGAAGAAAAGGTGGCGATTTAGGATTTTCTAAGCGTGGACAAATGGTAGCACCTTTTGAAGCTGCTGCTTTAAAGTTGAAACCTAATATGATGTCAGATATCATCGAATCTGAATTTGGTTTTCACTTAATTCAATTGTTGGAAACGCGTGGTCAAGAATATCATGCCAGACATATTTTATTGCGTCCTGATTATCAAAAATTGGATTTAACTGAACCTACTAAATTTTTGGACAGTATTCGAGTTTTGATTCAAAGAGATTCCTTGAAATTTGATCGTGCTGCTGCCTTACATTCGGAGGACAAAATGACACAGGATGCTGGAGGAATGTTATTGGATCCAAGTACTAGAACCATGCGAATTCCTTTTGATAGCAGCATGGAACCGGGGTTGTATTTTTCTTTAGATTCCATGACAGTAGGAACTGTTTCTGCACCGATTTCTTATCGTACAGAAGATGGCCGTAGTGCGGTGAGGATTTTATTTTACAAAGTAAAACATCCACCTCATTTTGCTAATTTAAACGACGATTATCAAAAATTATCTGTGATAGCATTGAACCGAAAAAGAAATGATGCGATTGATAATTGGTTTTTAACAGCCAAAAAAGATGTGTTCATTTACATTGACGAGGATTATGTAGATTGTAAAATTTTAAGTGGCGAGTCCCGAAGCGAATAAGGATGGGAAATGATGTTCAATTAGCCGAAAACTTATCCAATCACTTTGAATTACTTAAAAAAGAAATATCAAAGCGAATTGTTGGTCAACATCAAACCGTTGAATTATTAATTAATGCCCTTTTTAGTAAAGGGCATTGTTTATTGGTGGGTGTTCCTGGTTTAGCCAAAACTCGTTTGGTTCAAACCTTATCCTCCCTAATTGATCTAGATTTCCATCGCATTCAATTTACGCCAGATTTGATGCCTTCTGACATTATTGGAACTGAAATGTTGGATAATCAACGAAACTTTATTTTCAATAAAGGTCCTGTTTTCACCAATATTGTCTTAGCTGATGAGATAAATCGAACGCCACCCAAAACTCAATCTGCCTTATTGGAAGCCATGCAAGAACAGACCGTTTCTGTTGGTGGTATTAGTCATGAATTACCTAATCCATTTTTTGTTTTAGCAACTCAAAATCCGATTGAGCAGGAGGGGACTTATCCGCTTCCAGAGGCACAGTTGGACCGATTTTTGTTCATGCTTAAATTGGATTATCCTTCTTACCAAGAAGAATTAGAAGTAGTAAAAATGAATAATTCAGAGGACCATGATGTAAGTCATTCGATTTTAACCATACATCAGTTGTTGGAGTATCAAGAATTGGTTCAAAAAGTCCCAGTGCCAGATCATTTAATTGAAACCGCTGTTAAATGGGTTCAATCCACTCGACCTACATCTGAAAAGGCAGCCAGCATTAGTAAAGAGTATATTTCTTGGGGCGCTGGACCTAGAGCATCTCAAAATTTAATTTTAGCAGCTAAATGTAGATCCATTCTACATGGTAGATTTTCTCCTAACTTAGAGGATCTTCGTTCTATCGCGATTCCCGTTCTCCAACATCGTATTATACCCAATTATAAAGCCGAGGCTAAAGGTTTTAGTGCTGAGGATTTGATAGGGGAAATTATTATGTAATTATGAATTTTCTATTTTTTTAAAATGATAATCATTTTAAAAACTAGTTCTCATCAATGATAAACTCTGATTCATCATTGATATTAAACCGCCACCGGAGCTTTAATTCCTGGATATGGATCATATCCTTCTAAAGTGAAATCTTCGAATTGGAATTCAAAAATATCTTTTACGGCTGGGTTGATTTTCATAATGGGCAAACTACGAGGTTCTCTAGTCAGTTGCAAGTCAACTTGCTCCATATGATTCGAATACAAATGGGTGTCTCCGCCCGTCCATACAAAATCTCCTAAACCTAAATCGCACACCTGAGCGACCATCATGGTTAATAAAGCATAACTTGCAATATTGAAAGGAACACCTAAAAATACGTCGGCAGATCTTTGGTATAATTGACAAGATAATTTACCATCTGCCACATAGAATTGGAAAAAGGCATGACAAGGCATCAATGCCATTTTAGGTAAATCGGCTACATTCCACGCGCTAACAATGATTCGTCTTGAATCTGGATTCTTTTTTAGGGTTTCAATAACATCCTTAATTTGGTCAATCACTTGCCCATTTGGCGCCTCCCATGATCTCCATTGCTTTCCGTAAACGGGTCCAAGATCTCCATTTTCGTCAGCCCATTCATCCCAAATACTCACATTGTTTTCTTTGAGATAAGCCGTATTCGTTTCTCCTTTTAAAAACCAAAGTAATTCATAGATGATTGATTTCAAATGGGTTTTTTTTGTCGTCACCAACGGAAATCCTTCTTCTAAATTGAATCGCATTTGATAGCCAAAGACACTGGTAGTGCCTGTACCAGTACGATCAGATTTATACGTTCCATTTGCCTTGATATGTTGCAGTAGATCTAAATATGCTTTCATTTTTATTCTTCGATTTTCTGCCCATTGATCATTAGGCTGTGTGTGATGATTGAACTTGGTTCTAATTGCGCTGTCGCTGAGCAGTATTTTTCCATGGATAATACAATGGCTTTTAAGGCCTTGATCGCGTCAATTTCACCTTTTAATTCAAATTGAATATTGATGGTACGAAATGGCGTTTTTTCAGTACCTTCAATTTTTTCTCTAGTTCCTGAAACACGGATTTGAAAATCTTCCACTATTTGTCGCTGTTTTTTTAGAATCAAAATGACATCAATGGCTGTACACCCGCCTAATCCCATTAACAATAATTCCATAGGTCTAGCACCTGCGTTATGCCCACCGATACCTTCTGCGGCATCTATATGAACAGGGATAGCGGAACTTCCCAATGCTTCAAAATGAAAATCTTTATCTAATCTATTTAATACTACTTCCATGTTATTTTAATTCTTTTGCTTTGATCTCTTTTTTCCAAAATTCTTTTCCTGTGGAGGAATATAAGGTAATCGTTAATGTGCGATCATTCATTGGACCCGAAACGGATAATATCGAAAATGCTCTATCCTCAATCGTAGTTCCTTCCACCAATTGCGCATTTTTGTCTAAAATATTTGCTTTTGCGCCACCCGCAGTAAATGGACTAACCGTTAAATCGTATAAAGGATAAGTACCTGGACGATCTAATTTCCACAAATTGGAAACATGACGGTCTCCAGATAAAAAGACTACGCCTTGAATTTTACGTTTTTGAATTTCGGTTAATAATTGATTTCGTTCTTTTTCGTAATTCGCCATATTTTCAAAAATCTTGGCTGGATTGATAATTTGACCACCATTGACCACTATTTTAAAAGGTGCTTTACTGGTTGTCATGGCATCTAACAACCAATTTAATTGCTTTTGTCCAAAGTAATCTTTGGCAGGATCGACCAAATCGTTAGGTGCTTTATTCCAACGATCATCCATTAAGAAAAATTCCACATCCGACCATTGAAATTGACCAGTGATGCCTTCATTGGGGAAAATATAATTTGGATTACCCCAATACATTTTAAATAATTCCAAAGAGGTATGTTTGTTGGCAAAGGATCTGTCGGCATCGTTCGGACCATAATCGTGGTCATCCCAAATGGCATAATGATGGGTGTTGGCTAATAATGCTTGAACCGATTTTTGACCTCGGGTGTGATCATTTCGGTGCATCATACCAGTCCGAGTATTCCAATCTGGTTCTCTGTAATAGAAATTATCACCACCCCAAATCATGAAATCTGGCTTTTTGTCGTACATAGCTTGATAAATTTCATCCGCACCACCGTATGGTCTTCCTGGCCTATCCGTTTCAGCTTCATTGATGTAATTGCAGGACCCAAAGACAAAGGAGAAATTAGGAGGATCTGATCTATACTGCCACAATGTTTGAGTTTGAAACTCCAAAGGATAATCAAATGCTACTTTTTTATTGTCGACCCATATTTCATAGGTGTATTTTTTTCCCATGCTTACCTGATCAGCAATCAATTTGGCAGAAAATGCTGATTTTTTTTCAGTTGTGATGGGTTCAGTACTAAATATTTGATTTTGACCTTTTTCATAATATTTCAATACGACCTTCGCTGATTTTTCTGTTTGAACCCAAACCAAAACTTCCTTCATTTCTGAATATCCCAACATAGGACCACTTTTGACTTGTGCGAAAACCGGACCAGAAACGACCCATAGTACGACGCAAATAAGTTGAAATGTTCGTTTAAAAAGTGAATTTGAATTCATTGATCAAAAGTTTAGATTATCTTTGTGCCTTAATTCAAAGCAAATGGCATATTACGCAATCCAAGGAATCCCTTTAGTTAATTTAGCACAAGAATTTGGTACACCTCTGTATGTATATGACGCTGACAAAATTAGAGAAAAAATCTCAGTTTTAAGAGACAGTTTTGCGCAAATTCCATTACATATCAAGTATGCATGTAAAGCGAATACGAACTTATCAATTTTGAGGTTGATGAAGCAAGAGGGCGTGGAGTTGGATGTGGTATCGCCTCAGGAATTGGAATTGGGTTTATTAGCAGGATTTCAAGGTTCTGAAATTACGTTTACACCCAGTGGCGTCGATTTTTCTGAAGTAGAATATGCGGTTGAAAATGGTGCCATTGTTAATTTGGATAATCTTTCCGTATTAGAAAAATTCGGAAAAAAATACGGTTCTAGTCAGCCATGCTTAATTCGAATCAAGCCACATGTTTTTGGTGGAGGGAACGAGAAAATTATGACGGCTCATCCGGAATCCAAATTTGGAATTTCGATTCATCAAAAAGCGGAAATTTTGGATTTAGTGAAAGAATATGGCATAAGAGTAATTGGATTACATCAACATACGGGTTCGGATATTAAGGATAGTTATACCTTTCAAGAAGCGGCTAAAGCGATTTTTGAATTTGCGATTGATTTCAAAGACTTGGAATTAATTGATTTGGGAGGTGGTTTTAAGGTACCATATTCGCCTCAAGATCCCGGAGTTAATATGCAGGAAGTAGGTCAGGGGATGGGAAATGCTTTTTTGAAATTTTGTGAGCAATATGGCAAACCATTGAAATTATGGGTAGAGCCAGGAAAATTCCTAGTGTCTGAAGCGGGAACCTTCTTAGCTTCTGCGACCGTGGTCAAAAATGATCCGATTAAAACTTTTTTGGGATTGAATACGGGTTTAAATCATTTGATTCGTCCAATGATGTACGGTTCTTTTCATTATATATTTAATGCGTCCAATGCCGATGAATCCCAAAAAGAAGAATATAGAGTGGTAGGTAATATTTGTGAAACCGACACCTTTTCTTTTGGTCTGGATGGAAAACAAAATGAACGCTTGTTGAATGTAGCTCAAGAAGGAGATGTCATTGCTTTTGCAAATGGCGGAGCCTATGGATTCACCATGGCTTCTCATTACAATTCCCGTTTTTTGCCAGCAGAGGTTTTAATCGATGGCGGCAAAGCTAAATTGATTCGTAAGAGAGAAACCATGGATGATATTTTAAGAAACCAGGTTTAATAAAGTACCCAAGTATCTTTGGAACCTCCACCTTGAGAAGAATTTACGACCAAGGATCCTTTTCTTAAAGCTACCCGAGTTAATCCACCTGGAATTACTTGAACACCATCTCCATATAAAATATAGGGCCTTAAGTCCACGTGCCTTCCTTCCGCATGGTCATTGATTAAACATGGAACTCGTGATAGTGAAATAGTTGGCTGAGCGATGTAATTTCTTGGATTTTCAATGATGTATTGTTTGAATTTCTCTTGTTCTTCTTTTGTTGATTTTGGTCCAATCAGCATGCCATATCCACCCGCCTCATTAGCCTCTTTGACCACTAATTTTTCGATATTTTCCAATACATAATTGCGATCCTTTTCTTCACCACAGATGTACGTTTCTACGTTAGGGATGATGGGGTCTTCTCCTAAATAATATTTGATAATTCTGGGAACATAGGCATATATTACTTTGTCATCTGCTACACCGGTTCCAGGAGCATTCGCCAAAGCCACTTTTCCATTTTTATACACATCAAAAATACCCGGTATTCCAATCAATGAATCCGGATTGAATGTCGTTGAATCTAAAAATGTGTCATCAATTCGTCGGTAAATCACATCCACAATTTGAAATCCTTTGGTCGTTCTCATTTTGACATACCCATCATGCACCACTAAATCACGTGCATCTACCAATTCTACGCCCATTTGTTGTGCCAAATAGGAATGCTCAAAATAGGCAGAATTATATATACCGGGTGTCAACACAACCACTGTTGGATCTGGTCGGTCACTAATAAATTGCAACATTTGAAGCAATTTGTGTGGATAATCTGAGATGGGTCTAATTTGCGTTTTGGCCACAACTTCAGGGAAGGTTTGTTTCAATAATTCCCTGTTCTCCAACATATAGGAAACCCCAGATGGACAACGTAAATTATCTTCCAAAACCATGTATTCTCCATCATTTCCCCTAATTAAATCAGTTCCAGTGATGTGAATCCAAATATTTTTGGGTGGTTTAATTCCCATACACGGCTCTAGAAAGTTTTTGGAAGAATAAATCACTTCTCTGGGAATTATCCCATCCTTGATGATTTTTTGATCTGAATAAATATCCGATAAAAATAAATTGAGTGCAGTAATTCGTTGCTTCAACCCTCGTTCTAATTTATCCCATTCATTCGAATTTAATATTCTAGGAATAATATCAACCGGCATAATCCGTTCGGTCCCTTCATTTTCAGCATATACATTGAAAGTGATGCCCATGGCCATAAGGGCTCTTTCAGCAGATAATTGTCTACGAGTAAATTCCTCTACACTTAATTGTTCTACTCGGTCCTTAAAGTGGCTGTAGCCTTCTCTAACTTGATTCTCGGAGGTGAACATTTCATCGAAAAATCCCTCGGTTTCATAATTGTTAAAACTGAAATTTGCCATTGATATAATTTTTTAGATGCATGATTAGGAATAATTTAAAATTTTATTTTCGATTATATTAAAAATATGAATAATAATTTTCAATTAGAATGGAATTAGACTTTTATTTATTGAAATGGTACAATTGTTTACCTAATACCTAATACCTATTACCTATTACTGACGGTGCCTGAAAAAAGTTGACACATCTTTCTTCTTTTTAAACAAGAAGAAACATGAAAAAAACATCATTTAGAGTTCAGCTGATCTTTTCGGAAGAACTTCGCAAAGAAGTTGTCAATCG
>NZ_JBPXKA010000006.1:0-165278 GCF_054558485.1 Aquirufa sp. ROCK2-A2 | reverse complement strand
TGCGATTGACAACTTCTTTGCGAAGTTCTTCCGAAAAGATCAGCTGAACTCTAAATGATGTTTTTTTCATGTTTCTTCTTGTTTAAAAAGAAGAAAGATGTGTCAACTTTTTTCAGGCACCGTCAGTAAAAGGTAATAGGTAAAAGGTAAAAGGTAAAAGGCAATAGGTAATAGGTAATAGGATCTTCTTTTTTCTCTTTCCTCTTTTCTCTTAGCGTTCTTCTCTTTTCCCTCTTCTTTTATTACCTTTGTCCTTTCATGCTTTTTGCATTCATTGTCGTTCAAATAAATATTTTTTTGTGGAATCTATCGAAAGTTTACCAACCCTTGACACAGCCAAAAAATTAGGATTATTACCAGAAGAGTATGATAAAATTCAAGAAATTTTAGGTCGTAAGCCTAATTTTACTGAGTTATCTATTTTTTCTGTCATGTGGTCTGAGCATTGTAGTTATAAAAACTCTATAGTTTGGCTGAAAACTCTTCCTAAAGATTCTCCTAGAATGTTGGCGAAAGCCGGTGAGGAAAATGCTGGATTAGTTGATTTAGGGGATGGATTAGGTTGTGCTTTTAAAATTGAATCGCATAATCACCCATCTGCTTTGGAACCTTATCAGGGAGCGTCAACGGGTGTAGGTGGTATCAATCGAGATATTTTTACCATGGGTGCTCGTCCCATTGCACAATTAAATTCCCTTCGTTTTGGAAATATTGAATTGGCCAAAACAAAATGGTTGGTCAAAGGTGTCGTTAAAGGAATTGGCGATTATGGTAATGCTTTTGGTATTCCTACTGTTGGAGGTGAGGTTTTCTTTGACGATTGTTATAATACAAATCCTTTAGTTAACGCATTTTCTGCGGGTATTTTAAAAGTAGGAACACAAGCTTCTGCTATTTCATATGGAGTTGGAAATCCAGTATTTATCGTTGGATCCGCAACGGGCAAGGATGGTATCGGGGGTGCAAGTTTTGCCTCAGAAGATATTACATCCAAATCCTCTGAAAAATTACCGGCAGTTCAAGTAGGAGACCCTTTCCAAGAAAAATTATTGTTGGAAGCTACTTTGGAAATTATTGATACAGGTTGTGTCATTGGTATCCAAGATATGGGTGCTGCTGGAATTATTTGTTCCACTTCCGAAATGTCAGCAAAAGGTGAACACGGAATGATCATCGATCTTTCTAAAGTACCTACTCGTCAAGCCAATATGAAACCTTTTGAGATTTTATTATCCGAATCTCAAGAACGTATGTTAATAGTGGTTGAAAAAGGCAAAGAGGCTATCGCTAAGTCTATTTTTGATAAATGGGATTTGAATTGTGAGCAAATTGGGGTAGTAACGGATTCAAAACGTCTTGAATTTTATCAAGATGGTCAATTAGTGGCTGATGTTCCTGCAGATGATTTAGTGTTAGGTGGTGGTGCTCCAGTTTATCACCGTGAATACAAAGAGCCAGCATATTTTCAAGAGTTTAAGAAATTTGATATTCAATCGGTTACTGATGTTTCTAGTGCTGAATTACCTAAGGTAGTTGATTTCTTAATGCATCACCCTAATATTGTTTCTAAAAAATGGGTGGCAGAACAATATGATTCATCGATTGGTCGTGCCAATCGAAATACCAATGCACCTTCTGATGCCGCTGTGGTGAAGGTACATGGTTCCAATAAATCCATCGTGATTACGGTAGATTGTAATTCAAGATACGTAAATGCTGATCCTGAAGAAGGATGTGCTATGGCAGTGGCTGAGGCGGCTAGAAATATTGTTTGCTCTGGCGGTGTTCCTGTTGCCATTACCAATTGCCTGAATTTTGGAAATCCATATGTACCGGAAGTATATTGGCAGTTTGTAGGTGCGATCAAAGGGATGAAAAAAGCTTGTGAAGCATTTGAAACTCCAGTAACGGGTGGTAACGTAAGTTTTTATAACCAATCTTCCGATGAAGGTCCAGTTTTTCCAACACCAACCATTGGAATGTTAGGAATTTTGGAAAAAGCAGAAAATAAAATGACTCTTGATTTTAAAAACGAAGGTGATTTGATTTATCTAGTGGGTGAAAGTGTGCAAGATATCGCGTCTTCGGAATATTTGTATTCCTATCGTCAAGTGAAAGCATCACCAGCACCTCATTTCGATTTGCCAACTGAACAAAAAGTTCAAAAAGGAATTGCTAGTTTGATTGATCAACATTTAATTCAATCGGCTCATGATTTATCAGATGGGGGATTAATGGTAGCTTTGATCGAATCCGCCTTCCCTAAAAAATTAGGTTTTGATGTTCAGTCGGATTCAGATTTCCGTCAAGATGCGTTTTGGTTCGGTGAAGCACAAAGTAGAGTGCTTGTGTCGGTTAGTCCTTCCGACAAAACAGCATTTGAAGCATTGTTGAATAATCATTCAGTTGCTTATTCTTCTTTGGGTACGGTGAAAGGAACTGATTTTGTAGCGGATGGCCAAGTAATTTCAAGTGTTGATAAGGCATCTAGTTCGTATTTTACAGCTTTGGAAAAAGCTTTAGTATAAATTCTTATGAGCCGTTATCTGTTACAATTTGCATACGATGGCGGCTCATTTCACGGATTTCAAATCCAACCTAATGCGGTTACAGTTCAATCTGAACTGGAACGTTACCTAAGTCTTTTATTACGCCAAAAAATAGAGGTAGTGGGTAGCTCACGTACCGACGCCGGCGTTCATGCCCATGTTCAATTTGCACATTTTGATTTTGACGGTAAAGTGAAATCAGATTTGGTGTATCGCTTGAACCGGATGTTACCAGCTACATTGTCTGTACAAGGTGTTTTTTTGGTTGCGGATGATTTTTATGCCCGTTTTGCAGCACTTTCACGAACATATGAATACCGCATTTATACCAAGAAAAATCCATTTTTATCCCAATCAGCTTATTGGTTTGAAGTAGATTTGGATGTAGAAGCGATGAATGATGCCGCCAAATTATTGTTGAATCACACCGATTTTCAATGTTTCTCCAAGGTAAAAACAGAAGTTTATACGTTTGATTGTACTATTTATAAAGCCATTTGGGAACAAAGAGGGGAGGAATTGATTTTCACCATTCAAGGAAACCGTTTTTTACGTGGGATGGTTAGGGCCATCGTTGGGACTCTATTGGAAATTGGTTTGGGAAAATGGACCCAAGAAAATTTACAAGAAATTTTAAATTCAAAAGATCGTAAAATGGCGGGAAGAGCCGTACCTGCCCATGGATTACATTTGATGGAAGTAGAGTTTCCGGATTCTACTTTCTCCGCCAAATGTTCATAATCACATCCAATAAAGTGGCTGCTGATTGGACTTTAATCTCTTTTGGTTTATAATTCACCCCTTTTAGATTGTATTTACTGATCCATATTTCTTTAAAACCCAACTTTTCTGCTTCCGCTATTCGTTGATCTATTCGTGTAACAGATCGTAATTCACCTCCTAAGCCAACTTCGGCAGCAAAGCAAATGGAACTGTCAATCACTTTGTCTTCATAAGAGGATACAATGGATAGACAAGTAGCTAAATCCAATGCGGGATCATCCACTCGAATACCACCTGTGATATTGACAAAAACATCTTGTGTACCTAATTTATACCCACCCCGTTTTTCCAAAACCGCTAAAAGCATATTTAATCGCTTTGCATCGTAACCTGTTGCGGTTCGTTGCGATGTTCCATAAGTTGAATTGGTTACCAAAGATTGTATTTCAACCAATAAAGGTCTATTTCCTTCCAATAAAGTGCCGATGGCTATTCCCGATGATGCTTCATCTCTTTGAGAAAGTAAAATTTCGGATGGATTGGTTACAGGCCTTAATCCGGTTCCAAGCATTTCATAAATGCCTAATTCGGAAGTACTTCCAAATCTATTTTTGGTTGTACGTAAAATTCGATAAATCAAATGGCGGTCACCTTCAAATTGTAAAACCGTATCTACTAAATGTTCCAACACTTTAGGACCTGCAATGGATCCTTCTTTGGTGATATGTCCCACTAGGAATATGGGAGTTCCGCTTTCTTTGGCAAAACGCATCAATTCCACAGCACATTCTCTCACTTGTGATACACTTCCAGGTCCCGATTCAATTTTGTCTGAAAAAAGTGTTTGAATGGAATCAATGATGACCAAATCAGGTTCTAACTCAACTAAATGCTTGAAAATTTGTTGGGTATTTGTTTCCGTTAATAAATACAAAGATTCGGATTTGGTTCCTAATCGGTCGGCACGTAATTTGATTTGTTGTTCTGATTCTTCACCCGTTACATAAAGAATTTTTGAGCCTCTTAATGCCAATGCGACTTGGAGTAATAAGGTAGACTTTCCAATTCCCGGTTCTCCACCAATAAGTACCAAGCTTCCGGGTACAATTCCACCACCCAAAACACGATTAAATTCAGAATCTTGACAAAGAATTTTAGGATGATTTTCGAAATTGATTTCTTCCAATAATTTTGGTTTGGAACTTGACTTAACACCCGATTTTGTTTTCCAAATTTCAGCTGGATGCGTAGAAACTTCAATTAATTCTTCGACAAATGTATTCCATTCACCACATGAAGGGCATTTTCCTAACCACTTAGGGGCAGAATGTCCACAAGATTGACAAAAAAAGGAAGTTTTAGCTTTAGCCATTAGTAAAATTTAGAGCTCAAAATTACGCTTTGATTTGGTTTTTTCTTTTTTTTCGCTTGAAAAAGGATAATTTTACAAGCTAATTCATAAATGAACAAAAATTTAGATGAAAAATAAATTATTTCATTCCCTTTTCTTACTAATCTTCCTTGGATTTGGATTTAATTTGAAAGCACAATTCAAAGGCGTAAAAGCTGTTACAGATGAATTTTTTAGAGTCGGCATTAAAGGAGGGGTTAATTTATCCAGCTTAAATACTTCTTTATTAATTAATGGTCTAAATCAGTTTTATGTTGAGAATGCTAAAAATCAGATTGGCTACGTGGGAGGAGCCTATGCTCGAATAGGACGAGGATTTTTCATTGAACCTGAGGTTTTGATTTCTGCCAAAGGTGGAAATTTCAATGTGCTCAATTCTATTACGGGAGATAAGAAAATGGTAGATATCAGTTATACCAATATTGATGTACCCTTGTTATTAGGTATAAAAATGGGCCATTTGCATTTTTTAGGTGGCCCTGTAGCATCTTACCAATTATCAGCTGATGAATCGATTGATGCTGGTTTAAGTAATTACTTAGGTGGATCCATTGTTAATGGATTATCAAAATCCCAAATATCTTATCAGGTAGGAGCAGGTTTAGATTTATTGGGTTTGACTTTGGATGTCAAATACGAAGGAAGTTTGACTGATATCGCAAAAGATATTAAAGTGCCAACGGGTGTGACATTGTCGCAAAAACCTAGTTTGGTTCAAGTTACATTAGGAATTAAAATTTTATAATTGGGGATTTTCCCATGAGAGTATGAAGGAACAAATAGTAAACATTCAAGCGGAAGTTGAAGCTTTTGTCATTTCAAATGAAGCTGATTTAGAGTCATTTAGGATTCAATTTGTAGGTCGAAAAGGAAGCTTATCTAGTCTTTTTGATGGTTTAAAAAATGTAGCTGCCGAAGACAGGAGAGATGTAGGTCAGGCTTTAAATGCCTTGAAAAATTTGGCAGAAGCGAAGTTTACTTCTTTTCAAGAGCAGTTCGCTGCCAATCAGATTAATTACCATATTCCTTCTGATTTAACCATCTCAGGGCCTATTTCTCAAGGAACTCTTCATCCTTTAACCATTGTACGAGCGCGTATTTTAGAGATATTCAATCGCATGGGTTTTTCGGTTTCCGATGGACCTGAAATTGAAACGGATTTCTATAATTTTACGGCCTTGAACTTTCCACCCAATCACCCTGCTAGAGAAATGCAGGATACTTTTTTTATTGAAAAAGGACAAGGAGAAATTCAAGATGATGTTTTGTTACGTACACATACTTCCAATGTGCAAATCCGTTTAATGCAACATTCGAAACCCCCTATCCGAAGCATTATGCCAGGCCGTGTTTACCGAAATGAAGCCATTTCAGCGCGTGCGCACTGTTTGTTTCATCAAGTGGAAGGTTTGTATGTGGATAAGAAAGTCAGTTTTAAGGATTTAAAAGACTCTTTGTACCATTTTTCCAAAGAAATGTTTGGCAAAGATACCAAAGTGCGTTTCAGACCTTCTTATTTTCCTTTTACGGAGCCTAGTGCCGAAATGGATATCACTTGCTTGATTTGCAAAGGGGATGGATGTAACGTTTGTAAGCATACGGGTTGGGTAGAAATTGCAGGTTCAGGTATGGTGGATCCCAATGTGTTGGAAAATGTGGGCATTGATTCAAAAGAATACAATGGCTTTGCTTTTGGGATGGGAATTGAACGTATCACCATGCTGAAATACCAAATAAAAGATCTTCGTTTGTTTACGGAAAATGACGTTCGATTTTTAAAACAATTCAATTAACTTTTATTAACACAAAGAAGTCGGCTAATTTATAGCTAATAAATATCTTTGCATCTTATTAAAATAACCTATATGCAGAATTTCAAACAAATGAACAACCTCGTTGGTTGGATTGTTTTTCTTATTTCCTTAGTCACTTATACATTAACGGTTGAACCTACGGCTTCTTTTTGGGATTGTAGCGAATTCATCGCTTGTTCGTATAAATTACAAGTTCCACACCCTCCAGGGGCACCTTTGTTTCTTTTGCTAGGGCGTGTATTTTCACTTTTATCTTTGGGTGATGTGACTAAAGTGGCGTATTGGGTAAATATGCTTTCTGTTGTTACCAGTGCTTTCACCATCTTATTTTTACATTGGACAATTGTTATGATTGGTCGTAAAGTGATCAATAAGCCTTTTGATGAATTATCAAAAGAACAAAGTTTTACCTTGTTATTGTCAGGTGCGATTGGTGCATTGGTTTATGCTTTTTCGGATACTTTCTGGTTTTCTGCTGTTGAGGCAGAGGTATATGCCATGTCATCTTTTTTTACGGCAATTGTAGTTTGGGCTGCTTTCCGTTGGGAATTGGTTGAAAATAGGGCAGAAGCTAATCGTTGGATTTTATTTATTGCTTATTTGATTGGTTTATCGATTGGTGTCCATTTATTGAATTTGGTTACTTTACCAGCTTTGGCATTATTGTATTATTTCAAAAGAGAAAAAAAACCCACTTATAAAGGTGGATTTTTTGCCATGTTCATTGGCTTGGTCATCTTAGCGATTATTAACTCAGGTATTATTCCTGGTTTTCCTTCATTGGCATTTAAATTTGAATTGTTCTTTGTTAATTCAATGGGCTTTAGTTACGGAAGTGGTGCTATATTCTTTTTATTGGTATTAATTGGAGCCATTATTTTTGGAATTCGATATTCGATCAAAAAAGGAAATGAAATTCTTAATGTAGCCATGTTTTCATTGGTATTTTTGTTGATTGGATATTCTACTTATACCGTCGCTTTGGTGCGTTCAGGCTATAATCCACCTATCAATGAAAACGATCCAAGTAATATTTTGAATTTCTTGAAATATTTAAAAAGAGAGCAATATGGTGAGCGTTCATTGCTTTATGGTCCCGTTTATACAGCTGAAATCGAAGAATTCAAACAAGGCGAACCTGTCTATAAAATGAAGGATGGAAAATATGAGGTATATACTCATAAGCCAGAATACGTATATCAAAAGGATCAACAAATGTTGTTTCCTCGTGTTTACAGTAATTCCCCGCAGCACGTAGCTTTGTATCAAGAAATGTTAGGGATTCCTCCTGGACAAAAACCGAGTTTTGGAGATAATTTACGATTCTTGTTTACACATCAAATGGGACACATGTACATGCGCTATTTGTTGTGGAATTTTATCGGTAGAGAAAGTGATTTCCAAGATGCATGGGCCATAAATACTTTTGAAGATACCTCTAATTTACCGGATGCGATTGCCACCAATAAAGCGAGAAATAATTATTTCTTCTTACCTATTTTATTGGTATTGTTAGGCTTCTATTTGTTATACAACAAAAATGAAAAAGATTTCTTAGTAACCATTTTAATGTTTTTATTAACGGGTTTAGCTTTAGTGGTTTACTTGAATTCACCACCTGTTGAACCGCGTGAAAGGGATTATATTTATGTGGGTTCCTTTTACTTTATGGCAATTTGGGCAGGATTGGGAGTTTTCCAATTGGCAGAATGGTTAAGTAAATTTGTGAAAAACGGATCGGTGAAATGGGCTTTATTAGTCGTTTTAGGTTTTTCTGCCCCAGCTATTTTGGCTCAACAAAATTGGGATGATCATGATAGAAGTGGTCGTTATCACCAAATTGACTTCGCTAAAAACTTATTAAATAGTTGTGCTCCCAACGCTATTTTGTTTACTGGCGGAGACAATGATACTTTCCCTTTGTGGTATTTACAAGAAGTAGAAGGTTTTAGAACAGATGTTCGTGTATGTAATTTGTCACTTTTAGGGACCGATTGGTACATTGATCAAATGAAACGTAAAACCTATTTGTCTGAAGCACTTCCAATTAAATTGAATAAAGAGTTGTTTTTAGAAGGAGTGAATGATCAAATCATGTTTAACGGAAATGATGCGATCAAAGCCATGTCTTTACCTGATTATTTGGAATTGGTTCGTGCCAATGATTCTAGAATTCAAGCTCAAACTCAAGCGGGAGAAAGTATTAATACCTTTCCATCGGATTCCTTGGTATTGCCGATTAATCCTTCTCAAATTGCGAGCAGTAAATGGTTTCCACAGGAATTTGTACCTTTTTTATCGGATCGTTTAGGTTGGAAGTTACCAGCCAAAAATATCTTCAAAGGTGAATTGATACAACTGGAAATCATTTCAAACAATGCTTTGGACGGTTGGAAACGTCCGATCTATTTTGCATCTACTTTACCCAATGATCAATATTTGGGTATGAAAGAAAGTATGCAATTGGAAGGTTATGCTTATCGTTTAATGCCTTTCAAAATTGTTGGAGCCAAAGATGGTTTTGTGAATTCTAAAATCATGGCGGATAATTTCTTGAATAAAATGTATTGGAGAGGCTTAGATGATGAAAATATCTATTACCATGGCGATTTCTATTTAGGTATTCCAAGTGTCACCGCGCGTTTAAATACCTATCGTTTAGCAGATCAATTGATCAGAGAAGGAAATGTTCCATTGGCCAAAAAAGTAATGGATCGCATTGATAAAGTTATGCCAAATAAAGTAATTCCTTACGATCAATTCTCTGCAAGTATGGTGGGTCTGTATTTGGCGATTAATGACGAAAAGAAAGCCTTAGAGATGGCCAATATCATGGTCAAAAGGGATTCGAAAGCTTGCGACTATTATTTCTCTGCCGGTATTCGTTCGCATGAAAGAGATATTCAATTGGCTTTATATGAAATGAATGTGATTGTTTCAAGTTTAAAAGAATCGAAAGTTGATCCAAGTAAATACAAAGAATTAGAATCTTTATTTGAAAAGCAAATCAGTAAAACCAATTAGCAAAAGCTAAAAAGATGTTTTCAGAAGACTATCAATTATTGAAAAATAACCCGAGCACCGTTCTATTAGAGGATGGTGCTCGTTTGGTTTTACTTTCTGGCGATTATCAAGGAAGGGTAATGACCAGCTCATCTGATGGGATGAATGGGTTTAGTTATGGTTGGATCAACCATGATTTGATTAAATCGGGTGAAAAAACACCGCACATGAATGCCTATGGGGGAGAGGAACGTTTTTGGTTAGGTCCTGAAGGTGGACAATTCAGCGTGTATTTTGAACCCAATACGACCTTTGATTTTGAAAATTGGCAAACCCCGAGTATCATCGATTCTGAAAATTTCCCTTTAATTCATTCCAATTCAACAAGTGCCAATTTTACGAAAGAGTTTAAAATAACAAATTATTCTGGCACCGTATTTAAGGCTAAAATCGACCGGAAAATATCTTTATTGTCCACTTCAGAAGTTCATCAACATCTGAGTTTATTTTCTGCTAATCTTCAATGGGTAGCTTATCAAAGTGAAAATATATTAACGAACATAGGATTACAAGATTGGTCAAAAAAGTCGGGTTTATTGTCCATATGGTTATTAGGAATGCTCAATGCTTCCGATCAAAATACCATCATTATTCCTTATCAAAAAGGCAAAGAATCCTTTATCAATGATGCCTATTTTGGTAAAGTACCTGCGGACCGTTTAATTATGAAAGATGGATTACTGTATTTTAAAGCAGATGCGAAACATCGTGGAAAAATAGGAATTGCACCAGAAGCTGTGATACCTAGAGCGGCATCCTTTGATGCTGAAAACGGCATCTTTACCATTTTGGAATTTGACTATGCGGGTGATTTAGACTATGTTAATTCCATGTGGGAATTACAACAAGAGCCTTTCAAAGGGGACGTGTTGAATGCCTACAATGATGGCAAGAATGATTTGGGTACTCAGATGGGTAATTTTTACGAATTGGAAAGTTCTTCTCCAGCCAAAGAGTTAAAAGTTCAGGAATCGATTCATCATGTACAACGAACGTATCATTTCAAAGGCTCTTTTGAGGAATTGAATGTGTTAGCTATCCAATTGTTGGGAGCGGATTTGTCGATCATCGCTAATCTATTCAACTGATGTTAATTTTCATCACCATTCTAGCTATTCTCTTCTTGATTTTAGCTTTGAGTTATTTTAAAATACCGCCTTTTGCCGCGTTCATTGGAGTTAGTATTTTAGCAGGAGTCGCTTTCGGACTATCTTCTGTCGACTTATTTAAAGCGATCCAAGAAGGTATTTCGAGTACCATGGGTTCTATTGCAGCTATTTTAGCTTTTGGATCTATTTTAGGAAAGTGGATAGGACTTAGTGGTGCGGCCCAGAAAGTAACCCATAGTTTAGTGAATTTTTCAGGTCCTAAATATGCTAGAATAGCTTTTATGGTGGCTGGATTTTTAGTAGGATTACCTTTGTTCTATTCAGTGGCTTTTATGTTGTTGGCACCATTGGTTATTACAGCCTCCAATCGATTGAAACAGCCCGCGACATTTTTAGCCATTCCGATGTTGGCTTCCTTGACGGTTACACAAGGTTATTTACCGCCGCATCCCGCTCCTTTGGCCATTATGCAAGAGTTTGGGGCAGATTTTGGTACAACCTTGTTTTATGGAATCATTATTGCAATCCCAGCTATTTTACTTTCTGGTTTGCTTTTTGGATTAAGCACCAAAAATATTTTAACTGTTCCTAATCAAGCCTTTGTCTATACAGAGGACAGCCATGAGAAAAATCCATTATCAGTTGGCTTGAGTTATTTATTGATTTTAATGCCCATTCTTTTATTGAGTTTTGGGTCGTTTTTTGCTTTTATTTCACCCATTATGGCCTCTTATTTGGCTAATCCTGTATATTCTTTATTTCTATCGGTTGTTTTTACTTGGCTTGTTTTAAAGTTAAAAGGGTTCCATTCAGATGAATTATTATCGAGCGGTACGGTGGCAATCAAAGATGTTGCTGGTATTATGTTAATTTTCGCAGGGGCAGGAGCATTGAAGCAAATTTTAGTGATAGGTGGTGTAAGTCAATTTATTGCGAACTCCCTGAATGAATCATCCATGAATATTTATCTATTGGGTTGGAGCATGGCTGCCATTATACGGGTTTGTGTGGGATCTTCTACAGTAGCAGGGATTACTGCTGCAGGATTTATGAAAGTTCTTTTAGTGAATTCTCATGCTGACCCAAATTTATTGGTATTGGCGCTGGGTGCTGGTAGTATGATGTTTTCCCATGTTAATGATACGGGATTTTGGTTGTTTAGAGAGTATTTCCAATTAGGGCTGAAAGATACCCTAAAATCATGGTCAACCATGGATACCTTGGTTTCAATTACGGGATTAATCGGTGTATTGGTTTTAGAATTTTTTATATCCTAATAAAAAAGTCCTTCGAATTCGAAGGACTTTTTTAATTCAATTTAACTAAACATATCTCTTACTTTATGGAAGAAACCTTTCTCCGATTTTCCTGGTTGAGGAGCGAAATTGGCAGAATGTCTAAGTTTTTCTAGTAATTCAATTTCTTCTTTGTTGACCGATTTGGGTGTCCAAATATTCACATGAACCAATTGGTCTCCTGTATGGTAACCGTTTAGTTCCTTGATTCCTTTACCTTTTAGGCGCAATATTTTTCCACTTTGCGTACCAGCTTCAATGGTAATTTTCGCTTTTCCTCCAATGGTTGGCACTTCGACAGATGTACCTAAGGCAGCATCAACAAAGCTGATGTATAAATCAAAAATGACATTATTTCCATCTCGGTGCAATAACTCGTCATCTTCTTCTTCAATCACAATGAGCAAATCACCAGCAATACCGCCTCTAGGAGGTACATTACCTTTTCCAGACATGGATAATTGCATGTCGTTGGACACTCCAGCTGGAATTTTAATTGGAATGATTTCTTCCTCTAGCATTCGTCCTTCTCCGAAACAAACATCACATTTAGCTCCTACGCTTTTACCTTCACCACTACAAGTAGGACAGGTAGAGGAAGTAACCATTTGACCTAACATGGTTTGTTGGACGCGTCTTACTTGACCCGAACCTTGACAAGTTCCACATGTTTTCAGATCAGTTCCATTCTTAGAACCATTTCCTGAACAGGTTTTACATGCCACATGGCGTTTTACTTTGATTTTCTTTTCAACCCCGTTGGCGATTTCCTCCAGGTTTAATTTAAGTTTAATGCGCAAATCCGTCCCTTTTCTTTGTCTTCTTCCACCCCCAGAACGACCTCCACCACCAAACATATTACCAAAAGGACTATCATCACCAAAAATATCTCCAAAGTTTGAGAAGATATCCTCCATACTCATGTTTTGTCCACCAAATCCTCCACCACCTGCAGCGCCACCCATTCCTGCATGACCGAAACGGTCATATTGTGCTTTTTTCTGAGAATTGCTTAACACCTCGTAAGCTTCTGCTGCTTCCTTGAACTTGTCTTCAGCACCTTTATCATCTGGATTTTTATCTGGATGGTATTTAATGGCCATTTTTCGATAGGCCTTCTTGATTTCATCTTCAGATGCCGACTTTGATACTCCTAATACTTCGTAATAATCCCTTTTTTGAGCCATTTTAATATTAATTACCTACCACCACTTTTGCATAGCGGATTACTTTTTCATTTAGTTTATATCCTTTTTCGATTACTTCGATTACTCGACCTTTTTCTGCTTCTGTTGGTGCTTGGAATTGCGTAATGCAATCATGTAAATCTGCATCAAAAACTTCTCCCTTGGCTTGTAATTCTTTTAAACCTTTAGCTTGAAGAGTAGAAGCAATCTGCGAGAATATCAATTGAATTCCTTCTGAAATTTCACCTTCTGGAGCATTGGCTAATGCACGTTCGTAATTATCTAATGCTGGTAATAAATCTTTGATCAGACCTTCCGAAGCCGTTTGAATCAAATCGATTTTCTCTTTGGCCGTTCTTTTTCTAAAATTCTCAAAATCAGAATATAAACGAAGGTATTTTTCCTTCATTTCTGCTAATTCATCTACGGGTGTTTCAGTTTCAACTTCCGCTGTATTTTCAGTGGATTCTTCGGACTGGATGGATTCTTTTAGAACTTCTTCTTCACTATTATTCGAATTTTCTTTCTTTTTCATAAGGCAAAATTAATAAGGCTTTGTTGTAACACAAATTCAGAGCCAAAAACTATTTTCTGACAGTTTGACATAAACTATTAAATTTACATTTTATTAATTTGTCAGAATAGCCATAAAAATGACTCCCATCCAAATTTCACAGACTATTAAACAGCGAGCCATGGAAAATGGTTTTGCTTTTTGTGGAATTTCAAAAGCGGAATTTTTAGCCTCGGAAGCTCCTCGATTGGAAAAATGGTTAAATGCGAATATGCATGGTGAAATGGCATACATGGCTAATCACTTTGATAAACGTTTAGATCCACGACTATTGGTCGAGGGTTGTCAGACTGTCATTTCTTTGGTGTATAATTATTACCCAGATCCTTCTCATTTACCCTTATCAGATAGTTTTAAGGTTTCTAAATATGCATTTGGGGAAGATTATCACAGAGTAGTTAAGGATAAAATGCAAGTCTTATGGGATCAATTACAAGAAGAATTAGGCGAATTTACGGGAAGGATGTTTGTTGATTCGGCCCCCATTTTAGAAAAAGCTTGGGCACAGAAATCAGGATTGGGCTGGATTGGAAAAAATGCTAATTTAATAATACCCCAAAAGGGTAGTTTTTATTTTATATCTGAATTATTAATCGATTTGAATGTTGAACCAGACGGTCCGATTAAAGACTTTTGTGGAACTTGCACGCGGTGCATTGATGCTTGTCCAACAGATGCCATCACTCCATATCAAGTTGATGGATCCAAATGCATTAGTTATTTTACCATAGAGCTTAAGGAAAACATGCCCATAGATATTCAGTCGAATTTTAAGGATTGGATTTTTGGTTGTGATATTTGCCAAGATGTTTGTCCATGGAATCGTTTTTCAGTACCTCATGTAGAGAAAAGATTTGAACCTCATCAGCGTTTTTTGGATTTAAGCTCAGATGATTGGGAAAATTTATCGGAGGAATTATTTAAAGACTTATTTCAATATTCTGCTATTAAAAGAACAAAGTTGGCTGGCATTCGGCGGAATATTAAAAAAGTTAGGGGCTAGAAAAAAAAACGAGCCACGAAAATCGCGGCTCGTTTAGGCAAATTAAACCCTAAAGTGATTTTCTTATAATAAACTCTAAATTTATTTCTTGATGTGTTTTGGCATTATCTAAAATAATGGAAGCCACCATTTCACCTATTTTATTGGATTGATTGGATAAAACGCTTATTCCTCCATTCAAAATTTCTTTTAAAGGCGAGTCGTTGAAGGCGATTAATCCAACATCTTTTCCGATTTCAAACTGGTTTTTTTCCGCATATTTGATGGCTTGAACGAGATCTTCGTCTTGCAAGGTGAAATATAATTCACCGCATCGGAAGTCATCTTCATCCAAACCATCTAATACTTGGAATTCCATAGTTATGGATTCGCAGAATTCTCTGCAAGCAGTGATTAAATTCGCATCGAAGTAATCTACTTCGCTGAGAACTAAATTAAAACCACTGTACTTTTTAAACAGGTTTAGTTGAGGTAATAAAATTTTTTGTAATTCAGACTTATTTTTATAAACAATGCTGGAATGATTGTTTTGTAAATTTTTGAATGTTGAATCGATTAAGATTAAACGATCTCCTGCAATTTTTTTCAGGGCTTTGGTAGTTTCTTCATCTTCCTCAATCATATGAGGAGTAATCACATAATAATGATAATTACCTAACTGCTGATTGATGATTTCTTTGAAGTTTTTTGTTTTGTATTGATAAGCAAAAATATCTATTGTTGCATTTTTACCTATTATTTCAGTTAATGAATTGAAAATTTGAGTATTTGATTCGGTGATTTTCCCAACTAAAAATAAAATTTTTGATTTTACATGTAGGGTGGAATCGGAAATAAAGTAACCTTTTCTGAAAATAGAAGTGATAACCCCCATTTTGTGTAATTCTGTGTAAGCTCTTTCAACGGTGTCTCTCGACAAATAACATTCTTCCGATGCTTCATTGATCGAAGGTAGACGCTCGCCAGGTTTTAAATCTCCCATTTCAATGTCCTGCAACAAGGATTTAATTAATTGCTGATATTTTGGCAACTTGTTATCGGGAGATTTTACGTTAAGAGAATTAAATGACTTAATCATTATTTTCTACGGAGAATATTTAGTAAACTTTGAATATTGAGTCAAATTTACTATGCTACACTTTGCTAACCTTGGATAAATCTTTCATTTGTTTGGATATTTATTGCAATGCCATTGACTTGAAAAATATGTCCAATTAAATTTTTAAATTTAAGTTCTCATATTAGTCTAAACATATGCTGGAACATTTTCTTCGGAAATCTTTATTAATCTTTCTTTTATTAGGCAGTCGCGAATTTTTAGCACAAAATGGTATGCGTTTTGAAAGATTAAGCTCCGCGTCTGGTTTGTCACAAAACACCATCCACAAAATCATTCAGGATAAAAATGGCTTCCTTTGGTTTGCCACCTCGGATGGGTTAAATCGGTATGATGGTTATTCCTTTGAGGTCTATCGGAACAATCCAAGCGATATCACCTCACTAAGTGATAGCGATGTTTTTAGTGTAACAGAAGATGAAGTAGGGGATTTATGGGTTGGGACACGTTCTTCTGGACTTAACAAAATAGAAATAAAAACAGGGAAGGTCATTCGAATCTTAAAAGGAGCGAACAACGAAGATATTTCGAACATTACGATTCCATCTATTTTAAATTTAGGCAATCATCGTATCTGTGTGGCGGCTCAGGGTTATGGTTTATTGGTTTTTGATATTCGAACCAACAAAATGATTGAAGCAGAATCAGATACCAAAACTCCCCTAATCAAACAAGTTGTTCGTTTATTTAAACATTCCAAAGGCTCCATTTGGATTGGTACACAGAATGGTCAATTAATCTCAAAAACAGGTAATCGTTCCTATATTCCTTTTCATTTTGGTCAAAACAATATTGGTTTGAATTTTCGGGTTAGAGTTATATATGAAACCTCCAATGGCGATATTTTAGTGGGTACTGAAGGTCGAGGGTTGTTTCGTTTTGATATTCAAAATCAGTCATTTACCAGCGTTTTTTACAATACCCGGAAAGCAAGTTCCCGCGAAAATAATGTCACAAGTATCATCAAGGATGCTAATAATAATCTTTGGATTGGAACCGATAATGGTATTTACATTTTAGAAAAAGAGAATTTCAGTAAATACAAATATATACCCTCCAATCCTGATCCTGATTTAGGTATTAGTGCTTATGCTGTGACTAGCTTATTTATGGATTCTAATTCGAATGTTTGGATAGGTACGTGGGAGGCGGGTTTAAATATCAATTTTAGTCAAAAACCACGTTTTTCTTTGTTAAGGTATAAGCCCAATACCATTCAAGGACTGCTTAGTAATAAAGTGACTGCATTAAGTACCACTGATGATAGTGGCGTTTGGGTGGGTAGCAATGTGGGTTTATCCTATTTTACTTTCAAGACGGGTAAGATTGAGCACGTCATCAACAATTCAGACATCAATAAGTTAAATTCTATCAGTGATTTTGATGTGAAATTATTATATCCCGGTGAAAATGGTGGTGTTTGGGCAGCTATTTGGCAAAAGGGTTTAATTGAGTTTACTCGTTCTCATCAGTTAAAGACCTATCCCTACAAATTAGATTCCTACGCCGCTAATTTAACTGCTTTAGCCAAACAGGGCAATCGCTTTTTATTAGGTACCTCAGGCATGGGGGTGATCGGATTCGATTTATTGAGTAAAAAATACAATATGCCCTATAAGGCCTTAGGTCCAAAATTATTTCAAAACATTGGAATTGATCATATTTTGGTTACCAATGATGACAAAATTTGGATAGGGACGCAAATCTCTGGAATCTATATTTATGACATCCCCACAGGGAAAATTGAACATCTAGTCAAAAATAATTTATTCAATAGTTTACGATATAATCATGTTACCTCTATTTTTCAAGATAAGAAAAATCGCATTTGGGTATTAACCAACGGAGGAGGATTGCATTTGTATTTGGGTGAAGGTAAAGGATTCAAAATTTTTACGGTTTCAGATGGTTTGGCAAGTAATACACTTCGCGGAATCAGAGAAGATAAACGTGGATTTTTATGGATAACCACCAACGGAGGTATTTCTAAAATGGATCCGAATACATTTAAATTTATTAATTTTGATGAATCTGATGGTTTACAAGGGAAAGAATTTTTAGTCAATGCGTTTGCGGGCAATACGAAAGATTGGTTGTTTTTTGGGGGTGTTAATGGTTTGAATTTTATCAAAGCCGACAGTCTTCGAATGAAATTGGATGTTCCACCTGTTATTTTAACCTCTCTTAAAATATTTAACAAACCCGTAAAAGCAGGAGAAAATAATTCTCCTTTGGTGGAAGATATTTTGTTTACCAAACATCTTTATTTACAACCCGAGCATTCCGTTTTTTCCATCGATTTTGTCGCATTGGAATACCAAAGGCCTAAAAATAATCGATATGCCTATTATTTAGAGGGACTAGAGGATGATTGGAATAATGTGGGTACACAAAGAACAGCTTCCTATACCAATTTGAATCCAGGGAATTATACCTTCAAAGTAAAAGCGACTAATTCAGATGGGGTTTGGTCAGAAAAACCTTTTGAATTGTTAATTACCGTTTTACCTCCTTGGTATGCTACTTGGTGGGCCTATGGATTGTATATCATCACTTTTGTTCTATTGATTGCTGGATTTTTACGTGAATTTCAAATTCGAGAAAAATTTAAAACGGATATCCGTTTGAAGGAAATTGAAAAAGAAAGAATCAAAGAATTAGAACAAGTTAAAACCCATTTTTTTACCAATATTTCCCATGAACTCAGAACTCCATTAACCTTAATCATTAGTCCGATTGAGAAATATTTTTTATCGAGTTCTTCCATCAATAAGGATCAAAAATCCAAGTTGCAATCCGTTTATCAAAATGCTCAAAAATTATTGCATCTGATTAATCAATTATTGGATTTGTCAAAAATTGAATCAGGCCAACAGCATCCCATCATCGCTAAAAATGATATCGTTATTCAAATGAATTCAATCATTTCCAGTTTTGAAAACTATGCACATCAAAAGCAAATAAAAATAAAATGGCTTGCGCCAAAAGGATCTTTATTGGTTTATTACGACTCCGATATTCTAGAAAAATGCATCAATAATTTATTGTCCAATGCTTTTAAACATACTCCGGAAGATGGTAAAATTGGGGTGAAAATGACCTTGATAAAGGAATTTAGTCAAGGCAAAGAAGTTGTTAAGAATATTTCCATTACGGTTCATGATACAGGTAAAGGCATTGCAGCATCTCATTTAGCTCATATTTTCGATCGCTTTTATCAAATTCCTGATTCTGCTCGAGTTGTAGGTACAGGTGTTGGATTGGCTTTATGCAAGGAATTAATTGAATTACATCAAGGATCAATAGAGGTTCAAAGTAAATTGGGTGAAGGTAGTAGCTTTACCATTTCTTTTCCCGTGCAAGCTTCCGATTTCTCAAATGATTGGATCAAGGAGGAAATGGCAAATGAGCCATCGGTCATAAAAAAGGAAGTTCGAAAGTCTACGAAGTCGGAAAATGATCTTAACATTGAAAAACAAATTGTCCTTATTGTGGATGATCATGAAGAAATGCGACATTTTATTACGGATATTTTTTCTAATAAATTCCAAGTAATTCAAGCGGAGCGAGGTGAAGAAGGTTTGGAAATGGCTTTGACTTATTTGCCTGATGTAGTGATTACGGATTGGATGATGCCTGGCATGAGTGGTGTGAATTTATGTCAAGCTTTGAGACAAAATCCTAAAACCAATCATATTCCCATTTTAATTTTAACTTCAAAAAGCACTCAAGAAAGTCAAATAGAAGGAATGCAAGCTGGTGCGGATGATTTTATTAGTAAACCATTTAATGCCGATATTCTTGAAATTCGTGTTAATAAACTGCTGGAAACGAAAGAAAGAATGCGGAAGAATTTGCAAAAACAAATCATTCAAAAGGAATTGTCTACGGGTAGTGCTCAAGTTTTTGAAGATTCTTTTTTGCAAAAAGCGACTCAAATTGTCGTAGAAAATATGGCTAATGCTGAGTTTGATGTGGAGGATTTGGAGAAAAGTTTAGATATGAGCAAAATGCAATTGTATCGAAAACTGAAAAATTTAACATCTTTCGCAGGAAATGAATTTATTCGTTCCGTCCGATTGCGCGAATCAAAAGTCTTATTGGAAAATTCTTCATTAAATATATCTGAAATTGCCTATCAAGTGGGCTTTAATGATCCTGCTTATTTTACAAGAGCATTTAAGAAACAATATGGCAAGTCGCCTAAGGAATATCAATCATTCACCAACCAATAATTTACATGAAAAATAATAAGCTTATCATCATCATAGGACTTTGTGTTATTACATTTATAAGTGCTTCATGGGGTTTTTTAGCTCATAAGACCTTGCAGCAAATATCCATTTACCAACTTCCTGATGAATTGGGAACTTTCTTTTATGCCAACCAAGATTATTTGGTTCAAAATTCTATTCGTCCTGATGTGCGTAGAAAGGATGATAAAACGGAAGATTGTAAACATTACCTCGATATGGACGCCCATGTTTTTGGACCCAATTATTTGACAGATATTCCACATGATTTTCAAGCTGCGATCAAAAAATATTCCATCGATAGTTTACGAAAGGAAGGTTTAGTTCCTTGGGAAGTTAATCGAGTGTATGGTCGTTTGGTCAATGCTTTTAAACACAATATGAAAGATTCAGTCTTGTTTTATGCGGCTGATTTAGGTCATTATGTAGCAGATGCTCATGTTCCATTGCATACAACGAAAAACCACGATGGACAATTGACAGGTCAAAAAGGCATGCACGTTTTATGGGAAAGTTTAGTGCCCGAAGAAGAATTGGTTTCTTATCAATTATATGTTCCCACTCAAGTAAGCTATATTAAAAATCCACAAGATTTTATTTTCCAAATTCTTCATGAATCACATGCCATGTTACCAGAAATGTTTCGAGTGGAAAAAGAAGTGACTGCTGAAATAGGGGAGGAAAATAAACATGAAATGGTGGAGAAATATGGCCGAAAAATGAAATATTATACCAAAGGATTTATTCGTGCTTATGGTAAAAAATTGGGACCTTCCATCCAACAAAGGATGTTGATTTCTTCGAATCGAGTGGCTTCTTTTTGGTATTCTGCTTGGAAAGATGCCGGTTCGCCTGATTGGGTTAAAAAAGATGAATCGCTAAAAGCAGTTATGGGTAATTATTCTTCTGAAAAGGAAATGTGGAAATCCAATCAATTGATCAAACAACAAAAATTGATTTCTTTACAAACCAAATCTGCCGAATAAGTTCATGCAAAAGATTTTGTTGATTTCGGATACGCATAGTTTTTTAGATGATCGATTGTTAGAACCCATTCAAAATTGTGATCAAATTTGGCATGCAGGAGATTGGGGATCGATTCAGTTAGTTGATAAATTAGTGGCATTCAATAAGCCTATCAGGGGTGTTCATGGAAATATTGATGATGGCATCATCCGCCGAATGTATCCTAAAATCCTTCGTTTCCGTTGTGAACAAGTTAAAGTAGTTATGACACATATTGGAGGTGCGCCTTCTTCTTACAAACCCGATGGCTTGGAAGCGATGTCTTTGGGATTACCTAACATATTTATTTGTGGGCATTCACATATTTTGCAAGTAAAACGCGATGCTAAGCGTCAAAATATGCTTTTCTTAAATCCTGGTGCCGCTGGCCAACACGGTTTTCATCCCATTCAAACGGCATTGCAGTTTAAAATTGATGGAGAAAGGGTGTTTGATATGGAGGTGATTAATATGGAAAGGGTAAAGGTTAAAAGTGTTTAGTTTTTAATTACTAATGCGAATTAAGAGTTAACATATTCATTAATATTTCAACATTCGATATCGCATTGCTATTTATTGGCTAATTTTTTTTCCATGGCATTTCTTTTTTTTAGAAAAAAAGAAACAAAAAAACTTAATTTCTGCCAGTGAATCCAAGACGAATCCGCAAGCGGCACGATTTTCACTACGCTTTCGGCTATTTTCTTTGACCCTGTCGCACATCGCCCATGCGCATTGTCAAAGCTCCGCCTCCCGCTTCGCTCAAATCTTTCGTCGGATTAACCGTTAGTATCGAGATATAATTCGCTGTAAGAACAAAGGTTTTTGTGATTACGAACAGTGGCTGTACGTAGTTGCTGACCCTGTCAAAGTATGGTTAATGAGCTTGCCGAAGGATCGAAGCTATGTTTATAATGATTTTTACAACAAGCAGCACGAAAAAAAATAATTAGAAGTTTTAACCCTTATTTCACATTATTAACTAATAACTAATACCTTTTCTATCATCGATCAAAAAAACTTCCTTTTTGGAAAGATTTCAAAATCCAACCACCACCAATGACGTCGTCGCCATCATAAAAAACCGCCGCTTGTCCAGGGGCAATGCCAGATACTTTGGCATCAAATTCTACACGAATTTTTTGATCTATTTGTTCAATGTGAGCCATGGTTCCCGCATCTTTGTATCGAACTTTGGTTAAAGATTCTAAACCACTTTCTGGAATCGATGCATATTTTTGAAGATTCAATTGTCCCACCCACATACCTGTTCGATCTAAATCTTCCATGACTCCAATAACAACCTCATTGGTTTCTTTTCTGATTTCAGTAACATAAGCAGGAAATCCAAATGCTTTTCCAAGTCCTTTTCTTTGTCCAACTGTATAAAATGGATATCCTTCATGTTTTCCAATGATTTTCCCTTCTTGGTCCACAAAATTTCCTCCTTTTACTTCATCCTCTAATTCTGGTAATCGACGTTTTAAAAATCCACGGTAATCATTATCAGGCACAAAACAGATTTCGTAGCTTTCAGCTTTGTTGACTAATTCAACAAATCCTCTTTCCATAGCCATTTCACGGATTTTCTGTTTGGTCAAATGTCCCAAGGGTAACATAGTTCTAGCCAAACTTTCTTGAGATACTCCCCAAAGAACATAACTTTGATCTTTCAATACATCTACACCTTTGGAAATAATGTATCGATTATTTTCTTGTCGGATTTGAGCATAATGTCCGGTAGCAATAAAATCACATCCCAATTGGTCAGCACGTTTTAATAAAGCATCCCATTTGATATGCGTGTTGCACATTACACAAGGGTTAGGCGTTCGACCTTCTACATATTCATTGGTAAAATAATCGATAACGGAATCGCCAAATTCTTCTCGAATATCCAATATATAATGGGGGAATCCCAGGGTAACAGCAATGTTTCTTGCATCATTGATGGAATCCAAAGAACAACAACCTGTTTCTTTTTTGGTGCCACCTGAACTCGCATAATCCCAAGTTTTCATGGTCATGCCAATTACTTCATATCCTTGTTCGTGTAATAAAACGGCTGCGACTGAGCTGTCTATTCCGCCGCTCATAGCGACCAATACTCTTCCTTTTTTTTCCATGTTTTGGTTCAGGTTCAAGGCCTGACTAAAAATTTTGTGCAAGTTAGGATTTATTTCTTCAAATGTCGAACAATCTTGGTAATTCGGGTCCTAAATGGTATTTTTACTTTTTCGATTTAGAATAAAACATATGCTTAAGACTCTTGTGAAAGTATCTGGAATAGAAAACCTCTCAGATGCTCGATATTGTGCCGGAATGGGTGTGGAATTTTTGGGTTTTCCATTGGCACAAATACCTTTTGAAAAATTTCAAGAAATACGTAATTGGATCACAGGTGTTGAAATTGTAGGAGAGTTTAGTGGTTCAAATACCGCAGAAATGATTGATTTGATTCGTCAATACCAACCTGATCGGATTGAAGTAGATTCCAAAGCCAATTTGATTGAATTGAAAAAATTAGACTTGCCCATTATTTTACGGGTAAATATTGACACGGATAATTTGCCTGCCTTATTTGCAGCAGCTGCTCCGTTTGTTAATTATTTTTTATTGGTTGGAAACGATAAAGATTCATTACTTGGTGCTGAATCACAAGTTGAAATTTGGGCAGCACAATATTCCATGTTAATTGGCCTAGATATTCCAGAAGAAGATTTAGATGAATGGGTCGATCAAAGTTCGATCAAAGGAATTGGTTTAAATTCAGGAAAAGAGGATAGACCTGGATTTAGAGATTTTACGGATTTAATGACTATCTTAGAAAAATTAGAAATCGATTAATTCGAACTACTCAAATTACCTTATGCTTGATTTGATCAAAAGAACTTATTCCAATGGCAAAACTCTACTTCAGAGACTTAACATGGTTGTTAGTAATTTCCTTTTACGTCTTTTATTAAAAATTTTAGGCGAAAGAAATTACACACGTTTGTTGGGTTATTGGGCCATGGGGGATTTTTATATCAAAACTCAATTCAAAAAAATTGAGCTTTTTTATGATGCCCATGTAGATAAAGATTCCGCGTATTATCTACCCATTTTACGAATTTGGAAGATTACAGGTAAAACAGCCATTTTTGTTTTGGTCTATTTGTTTGTTATAGAGACCAATTTTCTGTGGTTAACAGGTGAAATGCCTGGCGTAGATGATTTACAAAATCCTAAATTATCGCAAGCATCTGAAATTTATTCAGCCGACGGAGTGCTTTTGGGTAAGTTTTTTGCTGAAAATAGAACACCAATTCGCGATTTCAATAATCTTTCACCGCATTTGGTTCATGCCTTAGTGGCCACCGAGGACTCTCGTTTTTATGAACATACTGGTATTGATTTTCAAGCTTGGTTAGGAGTAGCGGTAGGAATTGTAAAAGGTGGTGATCGTGGGGGAGGAAGTACCATTTCTCAACAATTGGCAAAGAATTTATTTAAAACCAGAACCAAAAAAAGTTTTGGGAAAACAGGTTTTCTGGGTTATTTACCTTTGGTGAATAAATTGATTTATAAGTCGAAAGAATGGGTGACCGCCATCAAATTAGAACGTTTTTATACAAAGGATGAAATTGTTTTATGGTATTTAAATACGGTTGATTATGGCAATAATGCTTACGGAATTAAAGTAGCAGCTAAAACGTATTTTAATACTTCTCCGGATAGCTTATCGATTCAAGAAGCTGCCATTTTGGTTGGTTTACAAAAAGCGACCACTACTTACAATCCAAAACGCTATGTGGGTAAACCTTTGGAACAAAATAAGGCATGGAAACGAAGAAATGTGGTGTTAAGCCAAATGGTAAAGGCAGGTTATTTGAAAAAATCAGCTTATGATTCACTCGCTCCTTTACCCATTGTTTTACATTCCAATGAGGAGTCGCCTTATGATGGAACAGGTAATTATTTCAAGGTAGCCGTTGCAAAATACATCAATGAATGGGCGAAAGCGAACGACTTGGAAATTGATTTATACCGTGATGGATTGAAGATTCACACCACGATTGATTCTAGAATGCAAATTCACGCCGAGGAGTCGGTTGAATTAGGCATGCGTTCTATTCAAAGATCTTTTGATAACCACTGGGCAAATCAAAATCCTTGGGTAGATGAACATGGAATGGAAATTCCTGGTTTCATAGACACAGTGGCAAAACGCACCGATTATTATAAATCCCTAGTCAATCGTTTCCCTAATCAAGCTGATTCGGTCAATCATTACATGAAAAATGTTAAACGCAAGATGTGGGTGTATTCTCGAAATACTTTGGGCGAGGAAGAACAAACCATGAGTGCCTACGATTCGATTCAATATTACAAGAAATTTTTACAATCGGGTATGATGACATTGGATCCATACACCGGTCATATCAAAGCCTGGGTAGGAGGATTGGATTTTAAATACTTTAAATATGATCATGTAAAACAAGGCAAACGTCAGCCAGGATCAACTTTCAAGCCTTTTGTGTACACTGCTGCCATTGACGGCCCCAAGGATTTGTCGCCTTGTTACATGATGAAAGATGAACCTTTTGAATTAGAAATTGAGGAAAAGGGAGAAAAGAAAATATGGCGACCAGGAAATGCAGATGGCACATTCTCTTATAGCATGATGCCCATCAGAAGAGCCTTGGCCAAAAGTATCAACTCAATTACCGCTAAATTGACCAATGAGGTTGGGCCAGATACGGTCATGTATTATGCTCAAAAAATGGGAATTAAGAGCCCATTAAAACCTGTCGCTTCCATTGGATTAGGCTCTTTTGATGTTTCTTTATACGAAATGATAGGAGCCTATTCGGCATTTGTGAATGAAGGAATTCATGTCGAACCCATGTTGGTGACAGAAATTGAAGATCAAAATGGTAAAACTTTACAAACTTTTGAACCCGTATCATTTCGAGTTATTCGAAAAGAATCAGCTCAATTAGTCCGTTCCATGCTGGAAGGGGTTGTGTATGAAGGTGGAACAGGAAGTTCATTGCTTTGGAATGAGGGAGAGGTTTTATTACCAAGCAGTAATCGATATGCACCTGCATTTGCTGCGAAAACAGGTACTACTTCCAATCACTCAGATGGTTGGTTCATTGGAATGTCACATAATTTAATTTCTGGAGTTTGGGTGGGTGGAGATGATCGTTCGATTCACTTTCGGACAGGTGCCTTAGGAGAAGGATCAAAAACAGCCCTGCCGATTTACAAACGTTTCATGATTAAAGTTGTCAATGATCCCGCTTTGGCCATGTATAAACCTGTTCCGTTTGATAAATTAGATAAACGAGTGGTGAAGAAAGATTTTAATTGTCAAAGTGCTTATAGTACTTTGCCGGATTCCTTGCAAGTTTCTGACGCGGAATTAGATTCCATGAATGCCCTTTTAGGAAATCAAGCGGAAGGTGTAATTGATTCTACTCAAAATCCATAAGAGCAATCATGAGAAAAGAATTTATTGCTGAATATTTCAAAGGATTACAAGATCAAATTTGCAAAGGCATTGAAGAAGTAGATGGATCAGCGCGTTTCAAAGAAGATAATTGGAAAAGGCCAGAAGGAGGAGGTGGACGTTCACGTGTTTTAGTGAATGGAAATATTTTGGAAAAGGCAGGAGTGAACTTTTCGGCAGTTCATGGACCCTTACATCCCAAAATGGTTACCAGCATGAATATGAAAGAAGAAGTTGATTTCTTCGCCACTGGTGTTTCGATTGTCATGCATCCGGAAAATCCTTGGGTACCCATTATACACATGAATGTTCGGTATTTCGAATTAAGCAATGGGGAACATTGGTTTGGTGGAGGTATTGATTTAACACCTCATATCATCATTCCTGAACAAGCTAAATGGTTTCATCAACAATTAAAGAACGTTTGTGATCGATCGGATAATAATTATTATCCCAAATTTAAAACATGGGCAGATGATTATTTCTTTAGTCCCCATCGAAATGAAACACGAGGAGTAGGAGGAATTTTCTTTGATTATCTAAAAAGTGAATCCATTGATGAAAAGGTAGCCAATTTTGATTTTGTCAAATCTGTAGGAGAATCATTTGTTCCAATTTACAGTCATTTAATGCGTGAAAATGCGATTCGTCCTTTTGGTAAATCTGAAAAAGATTTCCAATTATTACGGAGAGGTAGATATGTAGAATTTAATTTAGTCCACGATAGAGGTACAAAATTTGGTTTGGAAACCAATGGCCGCACAGAATCAATTTTGATGAGCCTTCCGCCATTAGCTTCCTGGGAATACATGTACGATGAAAATGCCTATCCAGAAGGTAAAAAGACTTTGGCATTATTGAGAAAAGGAGTGGATTGGATAGGTAATTGATTATGTAATATTTAATTCATACCTCATAATTCATAATCATACTTCTTCCTCCCACACCACTTTAACTCCCTTGGGAGTCATTAATAAAATACGGGTAGGGGAAGGTAATAAGACTAAACGTGCACCAACAGCAGGATTTTCGATCCATTCTACTTCAACTCCTTCTTTTTTGCCAATCTCTACTTCACCATCTTCTGTTTCTACAAATTTCTTGGCTAAATAAGCAGTAGGTAATAATACGTCTGATTCTGGGCAATGTTTCAAATGAACTTTCTCTAAAATATCTTCCAATTTATCGCCATATTTTTCGTTGAAATCATCTTCTAAATCATGTAACAGTTCTTCTACATCATCATAAGAATCGTCTGAATAACTTAATTTACTTAATTCTAATCTTTTCTCTAAAATGGCAATCATGGCCGAATCAATCGTATTCATTTTTCTATTGTGCTTGTTGCTTAATAATATGATGCAAATATAATGTAAAACCTGAATTTATTCTGCAAATGGACTTTTTCTATCCACATTGGAATTAAATTTAATTTGACCTTTGTCAATACTTAAACCGCTTTCGAAATTATTGGTATAAAGTTGACCCGTTCCCAATCCTTGGGGCATTGGATTGTCATAATTCGCAGTAAACTGCGCAATAGCTTGAAGTCCAATGTTGGATTCAAGTGCAGAAGTGATCCACCACTTAATTGGACTATTTTTTGTCAATTGAATCCATTGATCTGTATCATGGAATCCACCTAATAAACTAGGTTTAAGGATGATATATTCTGGTTGGATGCTATTTAACAATTCTTTTTGCTCTTCGATATTTCGGATTCCTATGAGTTCTTCATCCAATGCAATTGGGATGATTTTCTGACTCACCAATTTGGCCATTTCCTTCCACTGCCCTGCTTTTATGGGTTGTTCAATGGAATGTAAATCGAAACAAGCTAGTTTTTTTAATTTTTCTTCAGCATTTGCTGGTTCAAATGCACCGTTGGCATCAACTCGTATAGTTAATTCATCTTTTGAAAATCTTTCTCTTAAATGTTTTAATAAAGATAATTCTGTTTCAAAATCAATGGCGCCAATTTTTAATTTCAAACAAGAATATCCTAAAGCCAATTTATCCTCGATCTGTTTCTGCATAAATTCCGCAGAGCCCATCCAAATTAATCCGTTAATGGGTAAGGATGATTCCCCTGTAGAGAATGTATTATCAAAATAAATGCCATTTTTCTGCATCAAAAAATCTCTAATAGCCATTTCGATGGCCATTTTGAAGGAGGCTTGTTCAATGGGATGGCCGTTTAACCAATCTGGGATTTCTTCTAATTTATGGGGTAATTCGACAACTGAAATTTGATTTACTACCTGCTTAAATGCATCGATGCAATTATCTTCAAATTCAGGACTAAGTCCTTTTAAAGGTCCAGCCTCACCAATTCCACTAATTGTTGGATAATCTGCATGACTGATTTTGATAAAATAGGAATTTTTATGAGTTAAGATTCCCCTTGAAGTTCCAGCTTCAAAATGAAAGTCCAAACAATGTTTCTTTATTTCAAATTTCAGTTTCGTCATTTTTCTTGAATTCTTTTCAAAGTTACAGTAAAAGCAAGATGAATTTCAATCTAAATTGATTTATCCATTTTCAATGTGTAATTTAGTAAACATGTCAATTGTCAAAAATCTCTTTTTGTTGATACCGAGTCTGCTCTATTTCGTCATAACAACGATACGAAATAGACTATATGATCATCGATGGCTGAAATCTCATTCATTTAATCAACCTAAAACGATAGTTATTGGGAATCTTGCGGTAGGTGGAACCGGCAAAAGTCCTACAGTTGCTTTTTTATTGAAAAATTGGTTTTGGGATGATAAATTGGCAGTTTTGAGTAGAGGATACGGTCGTAAAACCACGGGTTTTCTTTGGGCAGGACCTTCTTCTACGGCATTGGATTTAGGAGATGAATCAATGGCTTATCATGTTCAATTTCCTGCAATTCCTGTTGCAGTAGGAGAAGATCGAGTAAAGGCGATTCGTCAAATGAAAAAGGATCAGTCGGATTTAGCGTATGTTGTTTTAGATGATGCATTTCAGCATCGGAAATTAAAAGCTTCTTTATCAATAGTTTGCACGACTTTTCAAGAACCATTTTTTAATGACCATTTATTACCCATAGGTCGATTAAGGGAATCAAGACATGGCATTCAACGAGCAAAAGCTTTGATTGTTACTCGTTGTCCCAATGACCTAAGTATTGAAACAAGAACGTCATTTATACAGGCTGTCAGACAATATGCTAAAAAGGATTTACCTGTTTTTTTTGCGGGTATTCATTATGGAAAACCGGAAGGAATAGATTCAGCATCCATTCTTCAATGGCATCTTATCGCCGGAATTGCCAATCCTACTCTGTTTTTCCAAGAGGCTGAAAGTTTAGGGAATATTTTGTCAAAACATTCGTTTGCAGATCATCACAATTTCTCTCCAACGGAATTAATACAATTGAATGAAAAAGCTTTAGGGATGCAAACGGATGAATCATTTTTAACTACGCACAAAGACTACGTTCGTTTACAATGTTATTTTGAACAATATCCGGCTTTGGCCCGTAAGCTTCACTACCTTCCTATGGAAATGTATTTTTTAGATGGAGATAAAGGATTTTGGGCATGGTTAGGGACAAAATTAGGGAGATAATCCACTTAAATAATTACCTTTGCACGGTGAAAAATATACTTCTTTGTATCTTCTTTTTGGTTTCTTCCACTGTGCTTTACGGACAGTTTCCTTTGGATGGGAATTCTCCAACGAATTCGACTACCAATAATACTGGCTTCCCAGATCCGAATGCACCTAAAAAGCCTTTGACCGGTAAAGGTTCTAAAACAGGTCGCGCTGCCATTGATGACTCTACCCGACAAATTTATGGTCCGAATACCATGTATTACTTCATGGAATCGGATATGCTCAATTCCGTTGAGGCCAAAAGAAGAGTAGACACCACCTTGCATTTGTTTCAACGCTATTTATACACGGATAAATCGGGTTTTTTGACCCAAAATTTAGGAAACCAAGGAACGGCTGTTCGCCAAGTATTTATACAGCCAAATCCAGATTTGGGCACTTCTTTAGGTTATAATGCCTACATGCCTTATGCCTTCTCCGCTGAAAATATTCGATATTTTAATACCAAATCCCCTTATTCAGAAGTGGATTATAATTTAGGTGCTGGTGGACAAACGAATTTAAATTTTTCGTTTGCTCGAAATGTTGATTCTCTTTGGAATTTTGGATTCGAGTTACAACGATTAGTGGCTGATAAAGTTCTAACTGATTTAGCCTACAAACAAGGGGATCAAAGTTTATTGGGTCAATGGGGGATTGTTTTTCATAGTAATTATCGAACAAAAAATAATAAATACAGACTTCTAGCCCATATCAACTATTTTGATCAAGGTACAAAAGATCAAGGTGGCTTGAAATTAGTAAATAATCAATCGGAATTAGATGCCTTAAAGTACATTGATAATGCGGCATTATTAGCTAATTCAGGCTCAGAATCAAATGATCAATTTCTGAAATTCCATTTATATCATGAATTTATTGGATTTAAAGGTTTGCAGTTTTTTCAAAAAATAGATCTGGGAAATAGAACTGTCAAGTTTAGAGATAAGGATTTTACGAATAACCTAAGCAATCATTTTTATCCCAAAACCTATATTAATTACATCCAAGCCCCTGCTAGTGATTCCCTTTACAATGAAAATAATTGGTCGGAATATAGCCATCAAACAGGTATAAAAGGTGTATATAGGGAATTCACCTATCGTACCTATTTGCGCCAACGTTTTTGGAATGTTACAAATCCTTTGACGAGCGATTCGAAAAATCGATTAGAAAATTATGTTGGACTTTGGTTGCATCAAAACTTTTCAAAAAACATTGATTTCACAGCAGACGGTGAATATTTAGTAGGTTCCGATTATCGATTAAGAGCTAATTTCGAGTCGCCTTGGTTTCAAGCTTCCATTCAACGAACCTCCACTAGTCCTAGCATTGCGAATAATTGGGTCTACAATACTTCTTACCGTTGGAACAATGATTTTAACAATGTTTTGTTTGATCAATTGAATGGAAGTCTTCGTTTGAATTATAAAAATGTGTTTCTGAATCCATTTGTGACCATTCAGCGCATTAGTAATTATACCTATTTTGACACACTTTCAACAGCGAAACAAAGCTCAGAGGCAATTGGAGTTTTTCGTACAGGGGTAGACGTAGGAGGAAAGTGGGGTAAATTATCTTGGTTTGCGAAGCTTTATGCCAATACACAAACTGGACCTGATGTGATTCGTATGCCTAATTTACTTGCGGATGTTAATTTAGCGCTAAATGTCCAATACAAGAAACTTTTGTACATGCAATTGGGTATTGATTTACATCATCAATCTTCTTATTATGCAGATGCTTACCAACCGGCTATACAGCAATATCATTTGCAAGACCAGTTTAAATTGCCCGGATTTGTACAAGCTGATGTGTATGTAACCATGCGTATCAATCGAGTTCGTTTGTTCTTTAAATTTGCGAATGTCAACCAAGGACTTTTGACAGATAATTATTATACCAGCTACTTACATCCTGCTATGGGTAGATCTTTTGGCTACGGGGTACGTTGGTTGTTATTTGATTAATTTTTGACCTATTTTTATTTAAACTATGAATGATTTTTCAAGAAGAAAATGGCTAAAAGGGATGGCTTTGGCCACTTTGGGTTCTGTTGTATTTTACGATTTACAAGCTAGCAATCAGCAAGTTTTTCAACTTAAATCATCTTTTGAACTAAGCAAGGATGAAGAAAGCATGTTAAATTTTTGCATGGATATTATTCTGCCTGAATCTAAGATTCCAGGTGCTATTAGTTTGGGTGTTCCGGTTTTCGTCAAAACAATGGTTCAGGATTGTTACGATCTCAAAGCTCAATCGTCTATCAAGAAATTTTTGGGAGCCTATGCAATGGATTTCAAAAGTATATACGCCAAATCCATCGAGCAAGCAAGCGTTGCGGAAAAAGAGCAATTTTTGTTTCAAGTGGCTAAAGGTCAATTGGGTGAAACAAATCAGAAGGCCTTAGATACGATAAAAGGATTAACTATTCAAGGATTTATGAGTAGTGAAAAGATTATGACAGAACAATTAAATTATGTCATGGCTCCTGGATTCTTCAACGGATGTGCAACAATTAAAAAATAAACCTATCATTTATGAATATTTTAACAAATGCTGAAAAACGCACTTATGGTGCCATAGTGATAGGTTCTGGAATGGCGGGTGGTTGGGCTGCCAAAGAATTTAGTGAAAAAGGAATCAAAACATTGGTCCTGGAAAGAGGTAGGAAAGTGATTCATAATGAGGATTATCCAACCACATTAATGAATCCTTGGGAATTTCCTCATCGCGGCAGATTAACTGCCGAAGAAATCGCCGAAAATCCAATCATTAGCAAATGTTATGCATTTCGAGAAGATGCTAAACATTTTTTTGTGAAGGATAAGGAACAGCCCTATGTGCAAGATAAACCATTCGATTGGATTAGAGGATATCAAGTGGGAGGCAAATCCTTGATGTGGGCTCGTCAAACGCAACGTTGGTCTCAATTAGATTTTGATGGTCCGGAAAGAGATGGATTTGCCGTAGCATGGCCTATTTCTTACAAAGATATTGATCCTTGGTATTCTTATGTGGAAAAATTTGCAGGTATTTCAGGTAATAAAGATGGCTTAGCGGCCTTGCCAGATGGCGAGTTTCTTCCACCCATGGAGTTGACATGCGTCGAAAAGCATTTTCAGCAAGAAATCAAAAAGTTATATCAAGATCGACATGTCATCATTGGTCGATGTGCTCATTTAACTCAACCTCAAGACATTCATTACCAACAAGGTCGTGCACAATGTTTGGGCAGAAATTTATGCCAAAGAGGATGTCCTTATGGCGGATATTTTAGTGCCAATGCAAGTACATTGCCTTGGGCAGCGAAAACAGGAAATATGACTTTACGTCCAGATTCCATCGTTCATTCCATTATTTATGATGAAAAAAAGTCCAAGGCCGTAGGCGTTCGTGTCATTGATGCTCACACCAAAGAAATGGTTGAATACTATGCCAAGGTTATTTTTGTGACGGCTGCAGCGATGAATACCAATGCAATTTTATTGAACTCAATCTCCGACAGATTCCCGAATGGTTTAGGAAATGATTCAGGAGTTTTGGGGAAATATGTGGCATTTCATAATTATCGTGCCTCTATCTCAGCAGAATATGATGGGTACTTGGATTTTAAATCGGAAGGAGGAAGACCGAATTCTGGCTATATTCCAAGATTTAGAAATTTACACCAACAAGAAACTAACTTTCTTCGTGGTTATGCAGCAGGAATGAATGCTGGTCGTTCTAGCTCTACCAATCGGGAAGGTTTAGGAGAGTCGCTTAAAAATTCCTTATTGAATCCGAAATATACCAATTGGCATGCAGGCTCCCATATGATGGGTGAAACCATTCCAAAAGAGTCGAATCAAATTACTTTGGATAAAATTAAGAAGGATGAAAACGGCTTGCCAATCATTCATTTTGATGTCAGTTATGATGAAAATGATGAAAAAATGATCAAGGACTTTTTTGAGCAATTTACGGAGATGTATGCCAAAGCTGGCTTTACCAATATTAGAACATGGGATTCCCATCAAGCTCCCGGTTTAGATATTCATGAAATGGGTGGTGCAAGAATGGGAAAAGATCCCAAAACTTCTATCCTGAACAAATGGAACCAAATGCACTTGGTGAAAAATGTTTTTGTTTCAGATGGCGCATCCATGACCTCCACTTCTACTCAAAATCCATCTTTGACTTATATGGCATTGACGGCTCGTGCAGTCGATTATGCAGTCAAAGAAATGAAGAAAGGAAATATCTAGAACCATGAAATCTTTTTTGAGAAAAACTGCTGAGTATCTATTCGAACAATATGAATTGGAAAATATGCACAAATTGTGTATTGTTTTACCTTCTCAGCGGGGAGTTTTATATCTAAAAAAAGAACTGGCTAAATTAGGAGAAAAGCCTTTTTTATCTCCTAAAATATTGACTATTGAGGAGTTTTCGTTAGAAATGACTCAAATGGAATTGATAGATCCCACTCAACTTTTATTGCAAGCATTTGATGTTTTCAAAGAAGTAGATGCCCAAATTGATTTTGATCGATTTATCTCTTGGGGTGCTATGATGTTGAAGGATTTTGATACCATTGATATGTATTTGGTGGATCCTGCACAATTGTTTTCTTTTTTGTCTGAAGCAAAAGCTATTGAACGTTGGGGGAAAGAATACGGTATTGAAGATTCAAGTACCTTGATAACTCCCCATACCAAGGCCTATTTTCAACTATATGATCATTTGCTAGAGGTTTATGCCCGACTTCAAACCAAACTCAAGGATTCCAATTTGGCTTATCGTGGGATGGTTTATCGACAATTGATACAGCAATTGGAAGCAGAGCAAGAGTTACTTATTCACTTTGATCAACTATTTTTTGTCGGATTCAATGCTTTATCCAAGGCAGAAGAAGAAATGATTCGTTTATTGATACAACAAGGAAAAACACAAACGCTTTGGGATGTGGATGATTTGTATATCAAAAATAAATACCATCGAGCGGGAAATTGGCTAAGGGATTATTCCAATCCTGCTTCTAAAAATCATTTATCCAAAGGTCCTTTTCAATGGATGGGTAATGATTTGAGTAATGAACCTAAAAAACTTGAAATTATAGGTTTAGCCAATCCAAGTGCCCAAATTTATGCGGCGCTTGATATGATAGAAAAATGGCAAAATGAGCATGGAGATCAAGAACAAATTGCCTTGGTTTTAGGTGACGAATCTTTGTTGGATCAAGTGTTACAATATATTGGAAAATACAAGGATCGATTAAATATAACTATGGGTTATTCCATTAAGAAAACAGCTGTTTTTTCTTTGTTGGAGTTATTTTGGGATTTATGGAAATATTCCTCTGATGGAAAGTTTGCGACAGTCAAAGTAGATAAATGGATGCAGCATCCTTTGATTTTGACTTACTTTCAACATTTGAAAAAAAAATCAGGGAACAAATCGAGCCAATTATTGACCGATACCATCAAAAAACAATCTATACGAATTTCATTAGCCGAATTAGAAGCATTATTCACTCAAATACCTGTATTAGAATCTTTCTTTTTTCCGCATGATATCGCTTTTCCAAGCCTTTTAGAAAAGATTCAAAAATTCAGTGATACCCTAGTTCGAACCATTCCTGAAGATAATTGGGATGAACAAGCTGAGGCATTATTGATTGTTCATGAATTGGCAAGAGTCGTGTTGGATTTAGTGAAAAATCGTTCTGATATTTCTGTTAAGAGTGGAAAATTGCTTTTTACCCAATTGTTGCAACAAAAGAAAATCAGTTTTGAAGGAGCAGACGTTAGAACATTGAACGTCATGGGTTTATTGGAAACGCGAACCTTGGATTTTGATCGTGTCATTGTAATGTCTTTAAATGAAGGAAGTTTACCAGGGAGTAGAAAACGAGAAAGTTTGATTCCTTTGGATATTGCCAGCATGAATGCCTTTGCTCTGCCAACATTTACCCAAGCGGACGCCGTTACATCTTACCATTTTTATCGCCTTTTACAAAGACCCAAGGAAATAGTTTTCACCTATGTTTTGCCCTCTGAAAAGTCGAACATCAAGGAAATGAGTCGATTTATCAAACAAATCAAAAACGATTGGCCCAAGGCAAATCCGCAATTGGAATTGATTGAATCTCAAGTTGAATTTGAAAAATCGAATAATAAACCTGTTTTAGATAAACCGACTGGAATAGTAAAAACCAATGAAATGTTGGCTAAAATCCTTCGAAAATTAAGTGAAAGAGGTCTTTCTCCTTCTGCGGTTAGTACTTTTTCCACTTGTAGTTTAAAGTATTACTATACTCAGGTCGTCGGAATAAAAGTAGAGAAAAATCGAGACGAGGAGATGGGAGCAGATGTTTTTGGAACATGGGTTCACAAAGTGTTGGAAATCGTGGATAAAGAAATTTTAGAAACGAAATCGGGAATCTATGCAGATGATGATGTCGACCAACGAATAGCTAGCTTAGATGGTACTTTGGAAGATGCCATACAAACTATTCAAGCTACTGAAGGTCATTTTGAGATGGAAAAAGGATTTAATTTTATCCTTAAATCGGTAGCTAAAACGCTTTTAAGTCTCTATTTTAAACAATCTAGGCATTGGGAAGAGCAGTCGGTGAAAATCTTGGCTTTGGAACAAGAATTAACAAGTTCTTTAAGCATTCATATGGATGATCAAGATGTCTTAATTAAAGTTCAAGGTCGAGTGGATCGCATGGATTTATTAGGAAAAAATACATTACGCATCATTGATTATAAAACAGGGAAAGTCGAAACGAAAGATTTGAAAGTAGCCGGAACCTTGATGGATGAACTAATTAATCCCGAATTAAAAGGAAAGTTATTTCAACTTTGGTATTATAAATATTTGATTATTAAGGAGTTAATGTTAGAGGTTTCGGATCGAAAAACCTTTTTAAAGGATTTTATGATTCAGGATGTTGATTTCCAACCCGGAATTATTTCTTTCCGAAATTTCAAGGAAAAGGTATTGACAGCCAATTTGAATTTTGAGGCAGGAGAAAGTATTGAGCAATTTATCCAACAATCCAACGAAGTAATCAAGCACTGGGTATTACGTATTTTAGATAAAAATGAGCCTTTTGAAAAAACCAGTATCATTGAAAATTGCCAGTATTGCGATTTTAAAGTGATTTGTGGGAGGGAGGTTTGATAAATTATCAGTTATAAGTTTTTAGTGATTTATAATCTAGAATATCATAAAAAATTAAGAAAATCTGTAAAGGTTTCCCTCAACTTAAACTAATAACAACTTACTTATTACTAAAAACTAATAACTAATCACTAATACCTAAAAGCTATTTACTATTTTTGCACAAAACAAATATCAAATGACTTTCGAAGAAATCAACGAACGAATCAAAACGCAAGCTGCACAAAGAGGTGGTTTGGGTGTATCTTTTAAATTTGCCTTTCCAACGGGTATCATTGTTGTAAAAGCAGATGGTGAAGTAGTGAATGAAAATATTGATGCAGATTGTACTATTGCAACAACTGAGGAAAATTTTTCAGCTATTTTATCAGGCGATTTAAATCCAATGATGGCAGTTATGTCAGGGAAATTGAAAATTTCAGGTGATATGACGGTTGCCATGAAGTTACAAAACCTTTTGTAATGGATTTTCAGGATACCATTGTTGCCCTTGCTACTCCTCAGGGTGTAGGTGCTATTGGTGTGATTCGTTTATCGGGTCCGCGAGCCATTGCATTGGTCAACTCGGTATTCAAAGGTAAAAATTTGGATAATCAAGAAGGAAATACCATCCATTTTGGACGTATAGTAAAGGGAGAAGAGATTTTAGATGAAGTATTGATTTCTCTTTTCAAAGCTCCCAAATCTTATACAAAGGAAGATGTGGTGGAAATTTCTTGTCATGGATCTCACTATATTCAAGAGAATATCCTACAATTGTTAGTGGAAAAAGGTGCTCGATTAGCTCGTGCGGGAGAATATACCCAACGAGCTTTTTTAAACGGTGCATTCGATTTGGCTCAGGCAGAAGCGGTGGCTGATTTGATTGCCTCGGATTCCAAAGCTGCTCAGCAAGCTGCAATGCATCAATTGAGAGGTGGCTTCTCTAAAGAATTAGCTTTATTGCGTGAACAATTGATTCATTTCGCCTCTTTAATTGAGTTAGAATTGGATTTTGGTGAAGAGGACGTTGAATTTGCGGACAGAGATGATTTGAAATTATTAGTCAATCAATTAATTGCTCAATTAACACCTTTAATAAGTTCTTTTAAAACAGGTAATGCTATCAAAAATGGTGTTTCAACTGTCATTATTGGAAAGCCAAATGCAGGTAAATCAACCTTATTAAATGCCCTTTTAAACGAGGAAAAAGCCATTGTGTCGGATATTGCGGGAACTACTCGAGATAGCTTAGAAGATGAATGGATTTTGGGTGGAGTTCGATTCCGATTGGTGGATACCGCTGGATTAAGACAAACAAGCGATGTTATAGAAGCCATAGGAGTGGAGCGCACACAAGCTTGGGTAAAGAAGGCACAATTGGTTCTGTACATGGCGGATGCAAGTGTAGAAACTCCATCTAGTATCCAATTGATACTTACTGAATACCATGATTTAGAAGTGCCATTGATTTTGATCATCAATAAAATGGATTTAGCCAATGATGCAGAAAAACAATGGCAAGGTATTCATGAAAATCAAGTTGTAATTTCCGCCAAAGAAAAAATCAATTTACCTGCATTGGAGCAAATATTGTTAGATGCTGTAGGTATTCATAACTTGAATCATCAAGGTACCTTAGTGACCAATATTCGTCATTACCAAAAGCTATTGGAAACGAAAGATACACTCGAACAAGTTCTAAATGCTTTACAATCTGGACTTACGGGAGATTTGGTCGCACAAGACTTACGCCATGCTCTTTATCATTTAGGAGAGATCACTGGGCAGATATCTAACGATGATTTATTGAAGAATATCTTTGGGAAGTTTTGTATTGGAAAGTAAAATTCTATTTGAAGCTTATAGATTGTGATTAGAATAATCTAATTATTTGAATAATTTTCTATATTCTTTGTACTGTTTTTTTTATTTCAATTGATGATTACCTAGTGGCTAAATTTTTAATTAATTCTAATTATTTTTGTCAACCTTAGTAAAGTTCCTCAGTTCTAAAAAAATCATTTAAAATGTTAGTTTCATTTTATCTTAAAATAAAGCGTCTACTCAAAAAAAATATTAAAGAATCCAAAGTTTATATACCCATCAGGTATGTTCTGACGAAGTATTTTTTAGAAATTGATAATAGAAATATAGTTAAATTAATTTTTGGAAATTCTACACCGAAAGTTTTAAATGGCCCATTTAAAGATCTAAATTATTTAAGAGTAAGTGCTGGTAGTGTATTGCTTGCTAAACTAACGGGTTCCTACGAAGAGCCAATTTTGGATATTATCGAGAAAATTGTTTCTGAAAATAAACATAAGAAAATAATTGATATTGGCTCTGCAGAAGGGTATTATGCGGTAGGGTTAGCAAAACTACTTCCTGATTGTCAGATTACCGCAATAGATACGGATGGGTATGCTCGATATTTGTGCAAGAAATTGTCTAAATTGAATAATACAAATAACGTCCTTGTTCTGAAGGAATTCACTGAAAATATAATCTTAGAATCCAATAAAGTAGAAACTTTAATTATATGTGATATTGAAGGAGATGAGTTATTTCTGATGAATCCTAATTTATATAAGTCTCTTTTAAATTGTGATTTATTAATAGAGTGTCATGATTTTATTAAGGATGGTACCACCAAAACTTTAATAGAATTTTATGAGAACACTCATAGCGTCGAGTCAATAGTAGATTATAAAGGTAGAGTTAGACAATATGAAATCCCTAATCTTGAATATGCCGCAAAATTAAATTTATTTAATGAGAAAAGACCCGATGGAATGAATTGGCTTTATTTAAAGAAAAAATAAATATATTAAAATGAATATTATTTACGGCGCAGATAGGGATTATAGACATCATTTATTTTCTTCAATTTTATCATTTTTGAATTACCATCATTCTAGTGAAGTTAAATTTTATATCATTAATTCAGATTTTAATTCATCGGATTTTGATTTTATTAATAAAAAAATTAAAAATCAAAATGCTCAAGTCTTAGACTTTAAAATTAATGACAGTAGTTTGAAAAAATTAAAGTTAAGTCACCATTTTAAAATAGCGAATTATTACAGGCTTTTTATTCCATTCTTGCCTATTGATTTTGGATTATACTTAGATGCTGATACAATTATCAATGGAAGTTTAGAGGAGCTGTATAAAACCGACTTGAAAAATAATGTTATTGGGGCTGTCCAAGACCCGGGTTACAATGATTTTTCCTTATTAAATCTGCCATCAAACCCCGGATGTTTTAACAGTGGAGTCATACTTTGTAATATTGATTACTGGCGCCAAAACGATGTTTCTAATCTAGTAATTGAATTTGTAAAAACAAATCCAGATAAAATTATGTATGTAGACCAATGCGGCTTAAACTACATACTTAAAAATAAATGGCTACCGTTAGAGGCAAAATTTAATTATCAATTAAATGTTAAACATGAACCTGGCTTATCCCCAGTGATCATTCACTACAATGGACATAGAAAGCCATGGCACTTAATTTATTTAAATGGTTTTAGATTAAATTATTGGTTTTACCGACTTCGATTGAATTTGTAATTTTTAATTAGTTGTCTGATTATCAGGGATTTAATAAGGATTTGTTTCTTAAATTAAATGATCAGCATAATTTGATTGCTTGGTGAAACAAACAGGTTTAAAAGATCCGGCTTTAAACACCAAACTGCGTCAAATGGTGATCTAAGTGTTTGTAAAGCATATTATTCCATTCCTTTTTGTTTAAAATACCAAATGAATGAGATTCTTTACCATCAAAATGATGTACCCCTAATTGTTGTGTTTGTTGGATGTAGTTGATCAAACGCTGTTTTTCCAATTCAAATTTCCGGATATCTTTGATGATAAATGCAGGTGCTGTTTGTCCGTTTTTGGGATAGGGGACTTCATTGACTACCATTTTTTTTATAAACATTTTAAGAACAAATCTGATTAAAAAATTCGGTTTAGGATGAATGTTTTCGTAGATCATTTCATAAGTTACGTTGCAATGCGCTAACATTTGTTCCACATTCATTTTTCCCCATTTTGCTTGCGTAGTAGGACTTAGTTGTTCAATTCGCTGAATAATTTCTGCAGAAATTTCTGGATCAAATACATTTTTCATGCTTAGGATTTAATTGTTAGAAGTGAATTTTGAAATAACGATTCCTACCACTGCGACCATATAAAACTGACCAAGCATTCCAAAAAATGCGGTCACTAATCTGCTCATATCGGTAATGGGATACATATCACCAAAACCAATGCTCGTTAGGGTAATAAAACTAAAATAAGATAATTCATTATAAATTTTTGGTGTATTTCCTACGCTGATACCATGAAAGGAGTGAGGGAAATTGTATTCTATAAATAGATAAGTAAATAGAGCAATCATACTCAATACCATATAACCACAAAATGAACCAATGATTACATTGAGCCGAACTTCTTTGGTATAGGTTATTTGGTACATAACTTCAGCAAATATGAAGCAGTAGTAAACAATATAGAAAAGAGTAAGAAATTGTACGAACCAAAATTGCTGACCCAAAAACATAAATGCGAAGGGCATACAAACACTGATGAACGATAGGATATTTCGAACGGTTTTAACATTTTTATTATGCTCGGTAAAAATGCCAAAACTGGCGATGGAAATGACCACCATGTTCAATGGCCATACATATTTCAAATAAATATCATTGTTGGGAAAGAATATTTTATCGAATATCAACAGCACAAATGCAATTAATAAAAATTCAAATCGATAATGACTTAGTTGGTTATGTACTGTTTTCTTGCTCATTCGATTTATTTGTGGTTTGTTGAATCAAATTCTACCATCCATTCAATGCCGTACTGATCTCTTAACATCCCAAAATACGTGCTCCAAGGACTATGTTCCAAAGGCATTTCAACTTCTCCTTCGATGGATAGTTCATTGAAAATTTGATTAGCCTCTTCTATACTTTGAGTTTGGACAACTATTTTACTTCTGTTTTCACGTTCATTGGTAGGGCCCATGAATTCCGGAACATCATTGGCCATTAATTTACTTTGACCAATGGGAAGTTCAATGTGCATGATTTTCTCTGCTTCATTTTCAGGTACTTGGAATTCCGCACTAGCAAGATCCTTAAAGCGAATTACCTTGGTAAATTCTCCTCCAAATATAGATTGGTAAAAAAGAAATGCCTTTTCCGCATTTCCATTGAAATTAATATGTGGGTGTATTTGTGCCATATGAGTGAATTGGAAATTTGGGAGATAGAAAAGAGAAAAGAGATATTACCTAATACCTATTACCTTTTACCTATTACCTATTACCTATTACCTATTACCTATTACCTATTACCTATTACCTATTACCTATTACCTTTTACCTATTACCTCTCATCTAATTTTTGATAATACACATACGAAACCATCAAAATGCCTAAAATAATCAGAGGAAAGAATGTTTGAAAATGGATGCCATCTACAGCAGCATGGCTAATACTAGCAAAAAGAAAGTCGAAGATAAAACCTGCATAAGCCCATTCTTTAAAACGTTTTGGAATGGCGGGGATGATTAAAGCCAACACACCCAATACTTTAAATACGACCAATGCATTCCCAAAATACTCCGGATAGCCTAAGTGACGAATGCCTTCTTTAGCTAATTCTGTTTGCGATGTTAATGCCGGCATAAGGCCTTCAAATAATGCAATGATGGTCGTAGTGGTCCAATAGATGATTTTGTTTGATTTCATGGTCTTTTTGTATGTTGAGTAATTTGATTTTTTTTCAAATTAATGGATAAATTCCTCAATATGCAATTAATCCCCTTTAAGCTTTAAAAATGGCCTTTTATAGTTTTTATAAATTCGCTAGTTAGTTTTTTAATTTCTGAATACCTTTCCAACTTTTCATTGCTCTGCTCCTTAAGATATAATTTTCTATTTATTTCGAGCATTAAAGTTTGGACGTTTTTTGTTTTTTGGTAATGTTCCAATGGAACGATGGAACCTTTATAGGGCCAATCAATTCCTAAGGTATAACCAGTCTTTTCAAAAAAGGATTTAGATACTTCAACTAAATGTTTGGGTGTGTGAAACGGGTCTGTTCCTATATTGAAATCCGGTCTATTGATGTTTTTGTCTAGATCTCTACATAATGGAGTATTGGGATATGAATGACAATCAATAATCAGTGCTTTCCCAAATTGGTTTAATTGTTTATCTACTGCTGTACTGAGTTTCTCATGATGCTTCCAGTAGTATTCCTTCAAAACGTTTTCTTTAAGTGAAGGCGTTACTTTTCTGATAGCAACCCCTTCATCACTTTTTTCATATAAAACACCCATGCCAAATTGAGCCATAATTTCTTGTTCATCATCGGAGAATCTTTCAGGGTCACAAAAGATTCTTGAAAAGTCTGCGCGTATCATAACATCCTCTTCGGAAAAAAATAGGTCGTCAGTATACCAATCTGTCAATTTTAGAATCTCTTTCCTTAACTCGATCTCATCAACAATATATCCTTCCTTTAGTGGAATATTGGTGGAAGAATGTGGAACATGAAGGATAATTTGATTTGGCAAGATTTCTTATTTTAAAATGAAAACGCTTTTTACAATACATTCAACAAATCCTTGAACTGAAACCCGTCCGTCAGTCGTTCTTTACCCAGTTTTTGATGTTCTACCAAAGCCCAAAGGACAAATTCTTTTAGGAAATAACGGTCTTTGCTTGACACTTGACCCTGATATTTTTTAATCAAGTCATTTAAAGCGGGAATTGAATCCAAAGTATTTTGATATTCTTTTTCAGAACTTTCATCGTATAAAACCAAACCTCCCTCAGCATAAATGGCTTCCATGAGTTCCGTGTAAGGTGTATTTTCTATTTTCTTACTGAGCTTTTCTATTTTAGGAAATAAGCCCGGTAAGAAGGTTTTGATAGCAGAATGGATTAATTCCGTTGCCACAAAGGCTGCACCTTCTTGTTCGCCTTCATAAACCAATTCCACTTTTCCTGTAATAGCAGGAATGATTCCCATGAAATCTGATAATCGTACCGTTGTTTTGCTTTCTCCCGAGATGAAGGCTCTTCGTTCCGCTGTACTTACCAAACTTTCCAACATGCTAATGCTCATTCTTGCACTCACGCCACTTTTACTGTCTATGTAATCGCTTTCTCTAGCTTCAAAGACAATTTGTTCCAATAAATCCAATGCTAATTCCGGTACATAGACTACATCACTTTGCTGTGCATTGATTTTGGCTTCCTGACTCGAAATTTTTCTTGCTACCGCTATGCTTTCAGGATAGTGAGTCAAGATTTGGGAGCCTATACGGTCTTTTAATGGAGTAACAATGCTACCTCTATTGGTATAATCTTCTGGATTAGCCGTAAAAATAAACTGCATGTCCAATGGTAACCTTAATTTGAATCCACGGATTTGTATGTCGCCTTCCTGCAAAATATTGAACAATGCCACTTGAATTCGAGCTTGTAAATCAGGTATTTCATTGATGACAAAAATACAACGATTCGCCCTTGGAATCATTCCATAATGAATTACTCGGTCATCTGCATAGGATAACTTCAAATTCGCAGCTTTGATAGGATCTATGTCACCTATCAAATCCGCTACCGTCACATCTGGAGTGGCCAATTTCTCAGCAAATCTTTCATCTCGGTGTAACCATGCAATGGGTGTATCATCCCCTTTTTCAATAATCAATTCTTTCGCATATCTTGAGATGGGGTGGAAAGGGTCGTCATTGATTTCCGAACCTGCCACAAAAGGAATATATTCGTCCAACAACAAAACCATTAAACGCGCTAAACGTGTTTTGGCTTGTCCTCGCAATCCCAATAAATTGATGTTATGTCGGGATAATATGGCTCTTTCCAATTCAGGAATAACCGAATTTTCAAAACCATGTACGCCTTCAAATACATTTTTTCCCTCTTTTAAGTGTTGAATTAAATTATCTCTTAATTCGTCTTTGATGGATTTACTTTGGTAAGCTGCTTTTTTTAATTCGCCTAAGGTTGATATCATGTTATTTAAGTCGTTTCTTTCTGTTGTTTTCGTAATCTTGAAAAATCATTTCTCCTAATCCTCTCAAGCCTGTATAAAATGCTTTTCCTTGATTGGCTTCTGTGAATTTATCTACAAATTGTTGCAGATACGAATCTCTTGCAATCATAAATGTAGTAATTGGTATATGCAATTTTCTTGCTTGAGCTGCTTGTGTGTAGCATTTTTCAGTGACATAAGGGTCCAAGCCGTTGCTATTCATGTAATAAGTGCCATCTTTTTCACGCACGCAACTCGGCTTGCCATCTGTAATCATGAAAATTTGTTTATTCGTATTACGTTTTCTACGAAGGATGTCCATCGCCAATTGCAAACCCGCCACAGTATTGGTGTGGTAAGGGCCTACCTTTAGATAAGGGATATCTTTGATAGAAATGGCCCAAGCGTCATTACCAAATACCAAAATGTCTAAAGTGTCTTTGGGATATCGAGTGGTAATCAGTTCTGCCAAAGCCATGGCCACTTTTTTGGCAGGTGTAATTCGATCTTCGCCATAAAGAATCATGGAATGCGAAATGTCAATCATCAATACTGTACTCATTTGCGATTTATTGTGCGTGTCTTCCACGATCAAATCGTCTTCATTGAGTTCAAATGACCCAATTCCATGATTCAACTGAGCATTTTTTAAACTTTCTGTTAAAGAAATTCGATCCAATCCGTCTCCAAATTGGTATTCTCTAAATTCGCCAGTTTGTTCATCGCCATTTCCTGTGGATTTAGTTTTATGACTTCCTGAACCACTTTTTTGTAAATTACCAAAGATATTTTCCAAGGCTTGTTGGCGGATGGCTCTTTCTGTTTTGGCCGTGATGACATTTCCTGAATTGCCACCTTCATCAATTTCTTCTCTGATATAACCTTTGGCCTTTAAATCTTCTATGAAATTATCGATGGTGTAGTTTTCATCGGTTAACTCATATTCTTTATCCAACTCACGAAGCCAATCAATGGCTTCGTCAAAATCACCAGAAGTGTGAGTGATGAGTTCTTTAAAGATGCCAAACAATTTATCAAAAGGTGAGGTGCTTGTTTCCTCGTATTCCTTAAAATAAAAGCCTTTTTTGTTGGTTTGATGCATACGTAAAGAAACAACATTTTTGAATTTTTTGTTTCAATTAATGTGAAATAATCCAATAATTAATACTCTTATTCTTGATTGATTTATTACCTGCTTTAAATCTTAAGAAATTCTATTGAATTAATTTTTTATCATTTAGAATAATTGATTATCCCATAAATAAGGTTCCTTTTTTAAGATTCGAACAGTTGAAATGAAATTTGGATGTTCCGTATTGATTAAGTAATTGTATTCATCGGGAACTATTACTGATGGAACTTTTAGAATCAAGTTCTTTTTTTCTTGGTACCATGATTGACCTAATTGTTGACACCTATACATTCCATTGAGTGTTTGCCAATCCGGATGAAGATGTTCGATCTCTAACATTTGTATAGAAGTGTTCGATAGGTCTATTTCAATTTCCATACAGATATAGTCCTTGATAGGGAAGCCTGATAATCGACACAAATTCTCTAGCGTAGCCAATGACTTACTTTGAGCCGTGTATAACACATAATTTTTTTCAAAATTCCAACGATTGGTTTTTCCCGAAGCTTGTAAATGAGCAAACACACTTTCAACAATCCGGTAAACTAGGATAGAATTAGGCATTTTCACCGTATTGAATGGCCGTTAATTGATCATCAATGAAACTAATTCCTGATTTACTGACCAAAAATTCCAATGGTTTTTTTTGATCCAAATAAAAATTTGGACGATCCAACCATTGTTGAAAATGCACCTCACCGGAAAATACATGAATGCCATGTTTGTATAAATTCAATAGTAAGAGAATTTGTTCCTGTATAGATTCTTTAAAATGGCTTGTTCCTTTTATGTATGTTTTTAGTGTTTTAGGAGTTACATCCAATAAAGTTGACAAAGTTGAGTCAGGTAAATTGGAAATATTTTTAATTGCTTGCATATAGGTATAATCAACAGTTCCAGCAATCATTTGCTGAATAATATATTGATTGGACATGGGAGTTGGTAACTTTTGCATTAGTTGGTAGGATATTTCTTTCGTTTGCATGACAAATTTATAATTTTTTGAACGTAAAGTAAAATTACATATTTAAATAGGTAAAATTATCAACTTGTTGGTATTTTTTTCCTAGATCAAAACACTATATCTTTGAAACATGCAAATCGTTTCCATCCGCTTTCTAACTTTTAAAGGTTTTGCCAATAAGCGATTGGCATTGGCGGAAATGGGTAGATCCAGGTTTAATCCTTGGAAAGCTGAAGGTTTGATTTTGGCTAAGCATTTAGGAGTGGGAAAAGGTAATGGTTTTTCAATTTTTCCAGATTTTTCTACTTACGCATTTTTGGGAGTATTTGAAACCGCAGAATTAGCGAATGAATTTTTTACACAAGATCATCGTTGGTTAGAATTGAAAGCAAAAACGGATCATATTTCAGGTTGGGATGGTTTCGCTATTAAGGCACATGGAACTTGGAATCAGCAGCAACCTTTTCAATTATATGATTTACCTCAAGATTATACTGGACAAATAGCTGTCATAACACGCGCAAGTATTCGTTGGTCACAAGCTTGGCGCTTTTGGATGAATGTACCTGCAAGTTCAAAGAACATTGAATTACAAAATGGTTTATTATTGGCCAAAGGAGTAGGAGAGTTACCATTGGTAGAACAAGCAACTTTTAGTCTTTGGAATTCCCAAAAAGAATTAGACCAATTTGCCTACAAAAGTCGGCAACATGCCCCCATGATTAAAAAAACGCGACAATACAATTGGTATAAAGAGGAGATGTTTGTGAGGATGGTGGTAATTAAGGTAATAGGTAAAAGGTAAAAGGTAAAAGGTAATAGTTAATAGTTAATAGGTATTGGTGCCAATTAAGAGTTAAATTATTCCTTAATACCTCAACATTCCATATAGCATTGCCATTTATTGGTTAATTCTTATTCCATGGTATTTCTTTTTTTAGCAAAAAAGAAACGAAAAAACTTAAATTCTGCCAGTTAATCCAAGACGAATCAATTTAATTATAAGGTATCAATTATGAATTATGAGCGTTTTTAAAAATTCATAACTCATAATTCATAACTCATAATTTATTTCGTTTCTTTCGTCGGATTAACCGTAAATTCATTCATAAGATCCAAAAATAAATAACGTTCGCTGATCTCAATTACTGAGCTTTCCGAAGTATCAAAGCCAAAAGCAGTAATTAAGAGATTAATCATTGGAAATTTCAAGCCTTAATTCGCATTATTACCTTTTACCTATTACCTATTACCTATTACCTATTACCTATTACCTATTACCTATTACCTATTACCTATTACCTATTACCTTATTTAATCGCCTCTCCGCCACGTACTTTATTTCGGATACGAATGGCATCAATCACATCATAGATGAAGATTTTACCATCACCCGTGTTTCCTTCAGAGGCATTGTTTAATATCACATCTAGGCATTTTTCAACATTCTCGTCACTAACAACGCAAATGATCATGACTTTGGGTAGCAAAATCATGGATTTTTCTGTTCCACGATAAATTTCAGAATAACCTTGTTGTAAACCAGCTCCACGAACAGGAACAACCGTCATACAAGGAATATTTGCATCTATTAAGCCTTTTTGAATGGCTTTTAATTTAGATGGTTTTACAATAGCTTCTATTTTTTTCATGATTTCCTTGTCTAAAAATTATTCAAAAGTCGTGTAAGCTTCTACTCCAAATTCAACCGCATCTATACCTGCTGATTCAGCTTTATGGCTTATTCTAATGCCAATGGTACGTTTTAATATATGAAATATGCCGAATGTTATGGCAAAAGAAAAAATACTGATGACACTTACGCCCAATAATTGGGTAATAAACTGTTCTGATTGTCCGGTGGTAAATAAACCATTTTTCTCTGAAAATAAACCCACTGCGACGGTTCCGAAAAATCCATTAACTCCGTGAACTGCTATTGCACCCACCGGATCATCAATTTTCATATTATCGACTATTACTACCGCCATATCAACAATGGTTCCTGCTACCAATCCGATCAACAAAGCACTGTTAGCACTAACTACATTACAACCCGCCGTTACAGCTACTAAACCAGCTAAAATACCATTAATTACCATGGTAATATCAACTTTTTTGTAACGTAAAAATGTATAACAAATAGTGGCGATACCACCCATCGCTGATGCTAAAAAGGTGTTGGTCGCTACTTTACCAATCAAATCCCATTTACCAACAGCTGCCAAAGTAGAACCAGGATTAAATCCAAACCAACCAAACCAAAGAATAAAGGCACCAACTGCCGAAAGAGTTAAGTTATGTCCAGGAATGGCATTAATAGAACCATCTTCATTGTATTTTCCTAGTCTTGGCCCTAATACAATTGCACCCGCTAAAGCCGCAAAGCCACCCATGGCGTGAACAGCTGCAGAACCTGCAAAATCATTAAAACCTCTCATAGCTAACCAACCATGTGGATTCCATACCCAATTGGCTGCCAAAGGATACATGAATGCACAAAATATACAAACATAAACTGCGTAAGACCACATTTTCATTCGTTCTGCAACACCACCAGAAACGATGGAAATAGCTGCGATCGCAAATCCCATTTGAATGAACCAAAATAAAGAATTAGAAATGGTAAGGCCTAAACCTAAATCGCCTGACATGATACCTGTATCAAAGGCAAACCATCCATTGGATTGTCCATAGGCAATTCCAAATCCCACCATGTAAAAGGCAATTCCTCCAAACATGATATCAATCATTACTTTGGCTATAATACTTACAGCGTTTTTGGAACGGACAAATCCAGCTTCTAATAGGGCAAATCCACCTTCCATTTGAAAAATTAATGCGGCACAAAGCGCAACCCAGACAGTATCGATGGCATGGGTTAGTTCAGCTTGCTGGTTGGCAAGACTCAAAGACTCGTTCATGGTTTTGTTTCTTAAAGTATAAAAATGCTTTCAATCGCAAAAATAAGTAAGCATTTGGAATTTTTCACATTTTAATGGAACTTTAATTCGTTAACAAACTATTTAAATCTGAAATGAAACTTAAAAAACTATCTTTCCTTGGCTTATTATTGATTTCTACCTTCACATTTGCCCAAGAACCCGCTTTAATTCCTATTCCTGTTTCAGCAGAATATCCTTCAGGAACCTATACATTACCTAAAAGTCTCATAATTTCTGCACCTCAAAATAAAAATTTGGAGGCTGCTTATGAATTATTGAATCAAAAGTTGGGTACCAATGCTGGAATAAAAATACAATGGCTTTTGGGAGCAGGCAATCAAGCTCAACTTGCTAATATTAAGTTGGAATTAAACAATAAATCTTCCAATCAATTGGGAAAAGAAGGTTATCAATTGACAGTAAATGCTCAAGGTGTTCAAATTAAAGCGAATGAACCAGTAGGTTTATTTTATGGTATTCAAACACTAACTCAGTTACTACCCAAAGAATTAGGCAGTAAAACCATAAAAACGAAAATCGCTGTAAAAATTCCATTTGCTAAAATCACGGATTATCCAAAGTTTGTTTGGAGAGGAATGATGTTTGATGTTTCTCGTCACTTTTTTACCAAAGCTGAGGTAAAACAGTTCATTGATGAAATGGCAGAGTATAAATACAATATTTTGCATTTTCATTTAACGGATGATGAAGGCTGGCGTGTAGAAATTAAGGCTTTTCCCAATTTGACAAAAAAAGGAGCGTTTAATGTTAAAAAAGTTGGTCGTTTTACGGAATTTTCTAAACCAGAACCCAGTGAACCAAGAAATTATGGCGGTTTTTATACCCAAGAGGATTTAAAGGAATTGATTCAATATGCAAAAGCTCGGTTTATTGAAATAATGCCAGAGGTAGATGTTCCAGGACATTCCATGGCAGCCATCGCCTCCTATCCAGAATTATCTTGTACGCCAGAAGCAGTGAATTACCAAGTAATTTCCGGAGAACCATTTATTGATTGGTCTACTGATCATGCAATTGCCTTGCAAGACAATACATTATGCCCCGCCAATGAAAAAGTATATACTTTTTTAGATAAAGTATTTGGCGAAATAGCTGCCATTTTTCCTTTCGAATACATGCATATTGGTGGAGATGAATGTCCCAAAAATTATTGGGAGAAAAATCCTCAAATTTTAGCCATGATGAAACAAGAAGGTTTGAAAAATACACAAGAGGTTCAGGCTTTTTTCACCAGACGTTTATCTAAAATTGTGGCTTCCAAAGGGAAAAAAATGATGGGATGGGATGAGATTTTAGAAGGGGGAGGTTTACCACAGAGTACTGCTGTAATGTCTTGGAGAGGAGAGGTAGGTGGAATACAAGCTGCTAAAGATGGTCATGAAGTAGTTATGACTCCGAATAATCACGTATATGTTGATTTAATGCAAGGTGATATTGCCATAGAACCTCAAGTGTATAAAACAGTGCGGTTAAAGGATTCCTATGATTTTAATCCCACCCCTGCAGGCATCAATGAAAAATTTGTCAAAGGTGGACAGGCTAATTTATGGTCAGAACAATTATTTAACTATCGACATTTACAATACATGGTTTATCCACGTTCCTTTGCGATAGCTGAACGTTTATGGTCTCCTAGGGAAAGAACAGATTGGAATGGATTCATTGATCGTGTGGAATCTCATTTTGAGCGTTTTGATGCAGCAGAGAAAAAATATGCCCCAAGTATGTATGAGCCTAAAATATCCTTTAGTAAAAATGCTAATAATGAGATTTCTGTCGAATTGACTCCTGAAATATCAAATGTAACTTTCCATTACAGTTTTGATAATTCGTATCCTGACAAATTTTATCCCGCAGCAGTAGGAAAAGTTATTGTACCAAAAGATGCAGAGCGGATCCGAATCATTTCCATTAAAAATGGGAAACAAGTAGGTCGTTTCATTTCTGTCCCCCGAGCAGATATGATTCAAAGAAGTAAATAATATATTCCCTTTCAAAAGAATTTATTAATAGAAATCATGAAAAAGATATTTTTAGTTTTTGTTTTTAGTTTAATTACCATTTATTCTATGTGGGCTCAATTTGAAAAGAAAGAGTTTGTTACAAAAGAGGGAAATATATTGATGTATCAAATCCTTTATCCAGAGAATTACAACCCAAAGAACAAGTATCCCGTATTTTTATTATTACATGGTGCTGGAGAAAGGGGTAATGATAATGTTGCCCAATTGACTCATGGTTCAAAATTGTTTTTGAATGAAGATAATCGAAAGAAATATCCAGCGATTGTGATTTTTCCACAATGTCCAAAAGATAATTTTTGGGCAAGTATCAAGATTGATCGTGGTGTAAAATCACCATATTCGTTTGATTTTATTTACAATGAAAAGCTGAATTGGCCTACTCAGGCGGCAGTTGATTTGGTAAAAAGCTTGGTTAAAGAAAATAAAGCTGATAAAAAGCGATTGTACATTGCAGGTTTATCCATGGGAGGTATGGGAACCATGGAAGTGGTTTCTCGCTATCCTAAAATGTTTGCTGCAGCTGGTCCAATTTGTGGTGGTGCCGATTTGAATTTTGTTAATAAATATGCCCATAAGCTCCCTTTTTGGGTATTTCATGGAGATGCTGATATGGTGGTACCTGTGGAGAATTCTCGCAAATTAGTTGAAGCACTCCAACTAGCGAAAGGCGATGTCAAATATTCCGAATATCCTAAAGTCAATCATAACTCTTGGGACAATGCTTTTGCTGAGCCTGACTTTTTAGGATGGTTTTTTAGTAAGAAAAGGTAAGGAAAAGAGAAAAGAGGAGAGAGAAAAGAGAAAAGAGAAAAGAGAAAAGAGAAAAGAGAAAAGAGGAGAGAGAAAAGAGATAAATGCGATTAAATATTAAACCATGATTTTTCAATTTGTATTACTTTTATTCCTTCAAATTTTACCTTCAGGGATTAAAAATATTACAAGTGCTAGTACAGCATCAACTTCCAATTATTTAGTCGTAAAGAAAGGTTACGTTATGTCATATAATGGAAATGATGCTCGTGCGAATTGGGTAGGATGGACGCTTTCTTATTCAGATTTAGGTGGGGCAGAAAGAAGTAATCGTTTTAGGGAGGATAAAGATTTGCCGACATCATTTAAGAAATCGGATGCTGATGACTATCGTCAATCAGGTTATGATCGTGGTCATTTGTGTAATTCGGAAGATCGAAGTTCTAGTGATTATCTCAATGAAGAGACATTTTTAATGTCGAATATGCTTCCCCAGACTCCACAATTGAATCGTGGTCCTTGGAAAAGATTAGAAGAATACTGTAGAAAGTTGGCTAGGAGAGGTCAAAAATTAACCATCTATGCGGGAGGAATTGGGCGTTTGGGAAGAGGTGGGGAGGTAATTATACCATCTCACTGCTGGAAAGTGGTTATTTCAACAGAAAAAATGTGGTGTATTCTTATCCCCAATGAACATAATTTACATCCCAATTGGCAAACTTATTCCATCCCTTTGAAAGAATTGGAGAAGCTCATGGGAGGAAAGTTTTTGTAGGGTTGAACTATCCGATTTCTTCTCTCTTCTCTCTTCTCTCTTCTCTCTTCTCTCTTCTCTCTTCTCTCTTCTATTTCTTCAACATATAAATCGCTAATTTTTTAGCTGCAAGGAAGTTTTCATACTCCAATGGAGTTCTACGGTTATTGGTGTATTCATTATACAACCATGGATCACCCAATGCATATACTTTTCCTTTGCCTACCATCGCAACTGCCATAACGGAATGTCCTTGATGATTAACCAAAGATTTTGCTGAACCTGATAATTTTAATGTGGTAATTTCTTTGATATAAACTTTATTAATTGGCTCAAATACTTCATTGCCTTTTGGTATGAGTACTGTTCCTTGATCCCAATTTTTACCTTGTACAAAATTTAGATTCGGCGCCACAAATTCGATTCCAAATCGCTTAGCTAATTCATTGAATCGAGGTATTTCACAATTGGTTGTGTCATTAGCTAATAATATTAAATGCCCTCCATTTTTCACCCAAACTTCAATTTCATCAGCTGCCTTAGCTGTCATGTAATTTGGTTTACTTGTTTCTTTATAGGAATCTGGATCAACAATGATATAAACCGCTGCACCTTTTAAATTTTGTTGGGTTGGTGAGGATCCTAAGCTATCAATTTTCGCTCCTAATTGTTGCCATTGTTGTCCCCAAAGCCAAAAACCAGAATCTTTTCTATCTTCCCATGTATAATGAAATCTTTCGGATTTACCGTCTTTGGTTTTGCGATATTCATGATTGAAATAATAATCCAATACAACTTTTTTACCTTTACCGATGGATAATTCCTTTGCTATTTCCATTTCCAAAGATGCTAAAATATAAGGTCCAACACCTTTTAAATCATCTTTTTTTAAGGGTTCACTAAGGTAATATTCATAACTTCCATCTCGGTAAGGAGTACCACCCAATCCACCAACACTCACCGTTTTTTCCAAATGAATGTTGCCTTCAGCGTCTTTTGAAATAAATTCCTTGTTAATTCCTTGATATGCTTTTTGTGCGGCTAGTAGGAATTTTTGAGATAAATAACCTTTTCTTACTCCTTTGGCAAAGGAATAAACAAACATATTTGCACAAGAGGCCTCAAAATAATTGCCTTTTCTTCCTGGGAAATTGGGAACTTGATACCATAAACCCGTTTTCGCATCTTGGATTTTCAATAATGCTTCACTTAATCTATTTAATTGACTGATTAGAATGTTTCTTTTTGGATGGTTTTCTGGCATATAATCCAATACATCTACCAAAGCCATTTGATACCATCCCATGGATCTACCCCAGAAATTAGGCGAATGGCCATTTTCTTTGTTGGCCCAAGGTTGAACTTTTGCATAGTCAAAAGCATGGAACAATAAACCTGTTTTAGGCTCGATGCTACCTTTCCACATTAATTCAAATTGCTTTACTATGTCATCCCAATTATTTTCGTTGAAAATATTTCCATATTCAGCATAAAAAGGCTCAAGCATGTACAATCCATCCAACCACATTTGATTGGGATATCTATCTTTGTGCCAAAATCCACCTTCTTTCGTCCTTGGCTGAGTTTTAATTTGCTCTCTTAATTTTTGGGCCGCTAATTTATACTTTTCATCCGCTATTTCTTGATAAAGAAAAAGCAAGGCACGTCCTGTTGTAATATTATCAGAATTGAATTCCGATGCTTTATAAGTTCTGATATTCCCTTTATCATCCACAAACGTTTGGATGTTTTTCTTGATGTAATCAAAATATTTGGCATCACCTGTTCGAATATAAACCTGCTCCAATGCTTTCAAAAATAAACCTTGCTCGTAATCCCAATTCGCTGGTTTACCTGTTTTTACTTGGATAGAATCAGCATGGATTTTCATCATGGATTCTGCCATTAAAACAGAATTTTGTGCCGTGCAGATGGCAGATAAACATAATAGGTTTAGTAACAAGATGTATTTTTTCATTTTATCTTAATTCAGTGATTTCCGAAAATTCCATGTCAGTGTAATCTTTATTTTCTCCAGCCATTCCCCATATAAAGGAATAATTTTTTGTTCCACAACCGCTATGAACCGACCATGGTGGAGAAATAATCGCTTGGTGATTTTGCATCCAAATGTGTTTCGTTTCTTGAGGTTGGCCCATTAAATGCATAACACTATGCGCAGGATCTACATCAAAATATAAATAGGCTTCCATCCGTCTGTCGTGAACATGGGCTGGCATGGTGTTCCATACGGACCCTGGCTCTAAAATGGTTAATCCCATCACCAATTGGCATGATTGTATACCTTCATTATGAATATATTTATAAATGGTTCGGTGATTGGAAGTTTCTAAGCTACCTAATGTTACCGTGATAACATCTTTTTTGGCTAAATGCGTGTTTGGAAATTGGGCATGAGCAGGAGAGGATAAAATATAAAATAAAGCGGGATTTTCTTTGGATAAAGATTCAAATACTACTTTTTGAGTACCTTTTCCTAGATAAACGGCATCTAGTTTATCAACAATAAACTCCTCATTTTCAGTACTTATTTTTCCTTTTCCCCCTACATTGATAATCCCTATCTCTCTTCTTTCTAAGAAGTAATTGGCCTTTAATTTATCTGGATTGGGTAATTCTAAAGCTAAATTGACTGGCTTGGCCCCACCAATGATCATTCGATCGTAAATGGTATAAGTTAATTCAATGCTATCAGCATGAAAGATATTTTCAATTAAAAATTGATCTCTTATTTCTTGGTTAGTAAAAGTGGAAACCTCTCTGCTACTCGCCTCAAATCTATAATTCATATTCATATAATTTTTATTTTTAAAGATGAATAAATCCATTTTCTACTCATTAAAATTTATCTTTGAATCTATTTATGGAAATCAAAGAACACCCATTTTATCAGGTTTTGCATCAACAATTAGCAGAATTAGGATTTTATCCTTATCCTGATTCAATGGTATTTTTCCCTATTTGGTTCAATGAGGAAAAACAAATCTTTATTCAAGGTGTCGCTTTAAGTGATTTTTCCAATCGAAAAAATACACTTTCACCAGTTATTTGGCAGGAATTGATGTTAACGAATCGCCAAAAATTTTCCAAGTATATGTGTATTTGGGAGGACAACTGGCTCCATCGTAGAGATTTTATTAAAATGTATCTTCATCAATTATTGCACGGAACATTTTCCATTTTTGCACGTGATTTGAAAGTTGGAATTATCCCTCAGAATGTAGCGAATGAATTTTTAAATATGTCTCATATTTTAGGTGATGCTAAAGGTAAAACCTACTTGGGATTATTTGTTCCTCCACATCGTCAATTTCGAGGAATTAAAAGTTCGATTGAATTCGAGGGAAACCCATTGGTTGGAGTGGCTGTTTTTGGGAAAACATTGGTGATGAAGGACAAAAAATATGTAGGTCAACAATCAACCGAATTGGTTCGCTTCGCTTCATTGCCTGGCACTCGTATCGTGGGTGGTATTACCAAAGCTTTACGATTTTATCAAAAAGCTTTTTTGGTAGATAATATTATGACCTATGTGGATTTGGAATGGAATGATGGACATGGATTTTTAGGAATGGGATTTGAAATGGAATCCCTTACTAATCCATTGTTATTTAGCGTCAATGATTTGAAACATCGTAGTTTGGTTGAAAATTGGTATGTTGCCGATGCATGTAATGCAGGTAATTTGAAATTAAGGTATGAATTGAAATGAAGCAAAATCCATTGATTGTTATTCTAGGTCCTACTGCAAGCGGGAAAACAAATTTAGCTGTTCAATTGGCCCAACGATTGAACGGTGAAATTATATCTGCAGATTCGCGACAAATTTATCGAGGTTTAGATATTGGTACAGGTAAAGATTTACGGGAATATATGGTGAATGATTGCATCATCCAACATCATTTGATTGATATTTTAGATATTGGTCAACCTTATTCGGTAGCACATTTTAAGTCGGATGCCATTCAGGCCATTAATGCAGCGGCTCAAAAATCTAAATGGCCGATTCTCTGCGGTGGAACGGGATTATACATAGATGCACTTCTTTCCAATTATGAATTTTCTCATACACCTGATTTTTTAGAAGAAAATCAATCCCTAAATCGACCATTTCATGTTTTTGGTTTAAATCCTTCCGTAGAACTTCGAAGAGAAAAATGTTCGATTCGTTTGATGCAACGTATAGAAGAAGGTTTAATCAAAGAAGTTGAAGATTTATTAGTCCAAGGAGTGAGTGCCGAAGATTTAAAATGGTTGGGTTTGGAATATAAGTGGATTGTTAATTACCTAGAAGGTCAATATGGTTGGGATGAATTTAAAAATGGTTTGGAAATATCCATTCATCAATTCGCTAAAAGGCAAATGACATTTTTCAGGAAAATGGAAAGGTCGGGAATTGATATTCAGTGGGTTCCGTATGATTTAAGCCTTCAAGACCGATTGGATTGGCTCATTTCAAAAATTATTTTTTAAGGATTTTTACGCAAAAGGTTGCATAAAATGAAAAATCACCTTACTTTTGCAATCTCATTACGAGACAGAGAGTTGGCAGAGTGGTCGATTGCGGCAGTCTTGAAAACTGTTGACTGTTACAGGTCCGGGGGTTCGAATCCCTCACTCTCTACATAAGCGCATCATTCGATGCGCTTTTTTTGTTTAATCAAACTTAATCATTTTTTGTTGTTACCATTCCGTACTGATAATTGTTGCGATTTAAACGGACATTTGAGAACAGAAATCAAAAACATTGTGTAATGGTAATGATTAATGGATTAAGATATAATACATCGTGGATGGAATCCAGAAAATCAATTAAATGATATACTTTATCAGTTTCTTGTTTGGAAATTGGCCTTAGAATTTTTAGGGGAAGCAGATCCCTTTACCCCCTGCAATTTACCGATTTAGAAATTAAGTTTATTGATAAAATGAATCATGAACCCTTTGGTGTTTTTACAAGTATTTATGATCATTTTTGAAAAAAACTGAAAAATGCCATAAATTATTTTTAGATTTTTACTTCATAGGATCGATGTAATTTACTGATTCAAATATACATTGGCATATTTTTTACAAAAAAAGCAAATATTTATTTCATTTAATCCAAGGCAGTCGATCCATTGAACTATCCGTCCGATTTTTTAAGTTTTCAACTCTTTTCTCTAACTCTGAATCACTTCCTTTCTGCAAATGTTAAGGTTCCAAATTCAAGAACGATGATTTGGATATGGAAATTCGACAATTTAACTTTTGAATCTCATTAATAATTACTAATTAATAATTATTTTTGTTCATGAAGCTTTTCCTTGTTCCAACTCCAATCGGTAATTTAGAAGATATTACATTACGTGCTATTCGCATATTAGGAGAGGTGGACGCCGTTTTGGCTGAGGATACTCGCAATACAGGAAAACTATTGAAGCATTTAGAAATTTCTAAACCTTTGTATGCACATCATTCACACAATGAACATGCAGGAGTTCAAGGAGTTGTCAAAATGTTGGAAGCTGGAAAGAAATTAGCATTGGTTTCTGATGCGGGAACTCCAGGGATTTCTGATCCAGGATATTTATTGGTAAAAGCTTGTTTGGCGAAAGGCATTGAAATTGAAAGTTTACCGGGTCCAACAGCTTTTGTTCCTGCTTTAGTGAATTCGGGTTTTCCAACCGATAGATTTATATTTGAAGGTTTTTTACCTCACAAAAAAGGTCGTCAAACCCGATTTAAAAATTTGGCTGAAGAGGAGAGAACCATTGTTTTGTATGAATCTCCACATCGAATCATCAAAACCTTGGAACAAATCATCGAATTTATTGGTCCAGAAAGACAAGTTTTGGTAGCTAGAGAAATCACAAAATTGCACGAACAAATGCACAGAGGATCAGCAGAGGAAGTTTTAAAGCAATTTCAAACTCAACCAGATAAAGTTAGAGGTGAAATGGTGGTGGTAATTGAAGGGAAATAATGAAAAAAATCTATCTTTTTATTTTCTTGTTCATTCAAACAAGTTTTTTGTTTGCTCAATTGAGTGAACAGTCGAGTATTTCATTGGTAACCGTAGCGTCAGGAACTGAATTGTATAGCAAATTTGGTCACAGCATGATCCTGATTCAAGATCCAGTCTTAGGTGTAGATAAGGCCTATAGTTATGGTACGTTCGATTTTGCTACCGACAATTTTTATTGGAAATTTTTGAAGGGAACCTTGCCCTATACCATCTCATTTAACAAATTTGAAGATGTAGCCAATTATTATGCCAATTATGAGCAAAGAACTTTGGTTGCACAAAACTTAAATCTTAGTTTAACTCAAAAAAATAGTATCTATCAAAGGTTAGAAACCAATTTATTGCCACAAAATAAGGAGTATCAGTATAAGTTTTTTTATGATAATTGTTCTTCTCGAATCAGAGATGTCTTCGTCAAAGAAAAGTTGATTCATGTACCTTGGAACAAGTTGGATTCACTTCAGAATTTGTCTTACCGGCAATGGATGAATAAATATTTGCCAGCCAACAATTGGGTGACTTTTGGAATGAATCTAGCATTAGGAGCAAGGTCAGATGTAAAAGCGGATGCGAATCAATCTTGCTACCTTCCCGATAATTTATTTTATGCCTTAAATTTTGCTAAAAATGGTGAAACGCCTTTGGTTAATTCGGTAGACCCTATATACGATGCACCATTGCAAAATCATGCTTCCATAAACTTTAGTGGACCTGTATTTGTATTAGGGGTATTAATTTTATTGTTACTAGGACTTTCAATAATCAAATGGAGGTTTTTGCCCCTATTGGATTATGTCCTATTCTCCATTTATGGGGTATTTTCTTGGTTGATTTTCTTTTTGGCAACATGTACGAATCATGAAGTGATGTCATGGAATGCTTCCATTTTGATGCTTTTTCCATTGAATTTTCCTTTGGTATTCTGGTTTGCAAAAAACAAGGATTCATTAATTTGGAAGAGATATTTACGAATCATTTTTATTATATCATCCGTTGGGTTTGTTTTAGCAAGCTTCTTTTTTTGGGGATTGTTTTTGGTAGGAGCCCCCATTATGATTCGTTTGTATTTTCTTAGTATCTCTAAACCTGTTCATGGATAATCAGGTGTAATCTACTTTTTTTTTAATAAATAATGCTTCATTTCTTAAAATTTCCTCTTTTAGCCACTTTCTTTTTGTTTAGCTATTGTACTTTTAGTCAAGACGTGTTCGCACCTTTGAAAAATAAACCTGAAATTCAAATGACTCCAATCGAGAGTAGTTTAACAATTGATGGAAGAATGTCTGAAAGTGAATGGAACCTAGCAAAACCCATTTTGTTGAATTATCAGGTGGAACCTTTTCAGGGAAATAATGCAAGCTTCAAAACAGAGGTAAGGATATTGGGTAATAAGCAATATTTATATGTTTCCGCCATAAATTACGATACTATCGGTAAGAAAAAATTCCGATCTCCGAATTTAAAGCGCGATTATGATTTCGGCAGTAATGACCTTTTTGGAATAGCCATCGATGGATTTAAAGACAAAAGAAATGCGATTGTTTTGCAATCAAATGCCTATGGAGTCCAAAGGGATTTGTTATCTTTTGATGATCGCCAGTTTGATATCGATTGGGATGGTTTATACAAGGTTCGGACGCAACGAACGGATTCATCATGGGTAGTAGAATTTGCTATTCCTTGGCAAACTTTACGTTATCCTAAATCTAGTTCAAATTCTAATCAAGATTGGGGACTCAACTTTTTTAGATTAAGACGTTCTTCCAATGAATTAAGTGTTTGGTCGCCACATCCAAGAGCATTTAGTCCCTTAAGGATGGATTATGCCGGTGTTTTAAAGTCAATTAATCCTCCAAAAACATCTTCAACCAACCTTCGAATAGTTCCATATTCTATTTTATCGAGAGATAAAGACAATGGGAGCGAAGTAGGATTTAAGGAATTTTCTTCAATTAAGTTCGGTGGTGAAATTAAATGGGCAATCAATCCGAATAATATACTTGATTTGACTGTGAATACAGATTTTGCGCAAGCAGATGTCGACCTTCAGGTAAATAATGTTAGTAGATTCTCGGTTTTTTTTCCTGAAAGGAGACAATTTTTTTTAGAAAATGCGTCACTTTTTGGATCTGGACTTGAACCTGTTGATGAGGTGTTAGGCGGATCTATGGTTATTCAACCTTTTTTTAGTCGAACCATTGGTTTAGATGCCAATGTTCAACCCATTCAAATTAAAGGAGGTGCTCGATATGTACATCGATCTGATGCACAAAACTTTGGTGCTATTTTAGTTCAACAAGGGGCTGGAGATGGAGTTGATTATACCAATTTTGGTGTCGGAAGGTTTTCGCAAAATTTTGGAAAACAAAATCGTTTGGGTGGAATTTTAACCTATAAACAAAATCCTTTGCAAACTCAATCCACTTCTTCGATGGATGCATTCGTACGTTTTTCGGATGTACTTTCTTATTCTGGAATGGTTAGTCTTACCCAAGATTCTCAAACAGGAAATGCTGCATTGGCCCAATATAACCAGTTTTTTTATCGGACGAATCAATTAAACGCCTACTGGACGCAAACTACAGTAAACAAAGATTATCTGCCGGCCATGGGTTTTGTTTCTCGAACCAATATTTTGTCAAATTCTCAAGGCGGCTATTATAATCTCCGAAAAAATTGGTTTCCGAAATGGATAAGGAGTGTGGAACCTGGGGTTTATACGGAATTTTACCATAGTTTGACTTCCTCTCAATTAGTAGAACGTAAAATATTGTTTACTCCGTTTTGGTCAAATTTACAAAATGGCGGGATTATTGGAATTTATGGCGAGTCAAGTTTCCAAAACTTAGAAGAAAAATTTAGTCCTTTAAATATTCCTATTGAAAAAGGAGAGTACCATTATTTTAGACAAGGAATTGTTATTTCTACCGATCGAAGTAAGAAGTATTCCTTTTTAGGAACCTATGATTTTGGTGGTTTTTATAATGGATATTCTAATTATTATAATTTGAAATTCAATTTTGCACCTATTCCTCATGTGAATGTTGGATTTACCTACGATCGCAATGAATTTAAGGGCGTTGGAATACAAAAAGAAGATAAGAATGTAGATTTATTTATGATTGAATCTCGATTAGCATTGAATCCAAGGGTGCAATTAATTGGATTTTATCAGCAAAACACTTTGAACGATTTACATGTTTTAAATATTCGATTTTCTTATGAATATCAACCACTATCTTTTATTTATATTGTTTTTAATGAATCTGATTATTCGGGTTCCGATGCTACTTTGCAAAAACAAAGTCGCCTTTTAAGTAAAATATCCTTTCTAAAACAATTTTAATATGCAAACAATAGAACTTCGTAGTGACACCTTTACATTACCGACGCAAGGAATGAAAGAGGCGATGTTTTCTGCGCCTTTGGGTGATGATGTTTTTGGAGAAGATCCAAGTATTTTGGCTTTGGAAGAAAAAGTTGCCAAATTATTTGGGATGCAAGCAGCCTTGTTTTGTGCTTCAGGTACAATGACCAATCAAATAGCTATTTCAGTGCATGTCTCTAAGGGACAAGAAGTTATATGCGATGAATTATCGCATATTTATTTATATGAAGGAGGTGGTATCATGGCCAATTCAGGCGCCTCCGTTAAACTTCTAAAAGGTGATTTAGGACGATTAAGTAAATCGCAAATAGAAGCTGCTATTTCACCGGATGATATTCACGCATGCGAGAGTGCTTTGGTAAGTTTGGAAAATACAGTGAACAAAGGAGGAGGAAGTTATTATTCAAGTGAAACCTTAACAGAAATTTCGCAATTTTGTCGTTCTAAGATGATTCCTTTACATTTAGATGGCGCACGAATCTTTAATGCCATGGCGGAAAGTGGACAAACACCTTTGCAATTTGGGCAATGGTTTGATTCGATTTCCGTATGTTTATCCAAAGGTTTAGGCGCACCTGTGGGTTCAGTTTTATTGGGTTCAACCAGCTTTATCAAAAAAGCGAAACGTGTTCGGAAAAGATTTGGGGGTGGTTGGCGCCAAGCCGGATTATTGGCAGCTGCTGGAATATATGCCTTGGACCATCATGTTGTAAGGCTAAAAGAAGATCATATCCGCGCAAAAAAAATAGCTGAAATTTGTTCGACCTTAAATTGGGTAGATTCAATTTTACCCGTTTCTACCAATATTGTGATAATCCGTTTAAATGAGGGGATCAATGCAGTTGATCAAGTACAAAAATTGGCTCATCAAGGGATAAAATGTGCTCCGTTTGGTATTGGATATATTCGATTTGTGACTCATTTGAATTTTGATGATGAACAATTGGATGCTTTTGAAAAACAAATCCAATTTGTTGAATAGTAGAATAGTATGAAAAAATGCTTTTGTATAAAATTCTATTTTATGCAAAGGAAAGCGTTTAAAATGTTTCTTATTCCTGGAAACGAACAAGAATACGTACGTCGTCATGATGAAATTTGGCCTGAACTTTCCCAATTATTGAAGGAGGTAGGTATTTGTCATTATTCCATATTTCTCGATCGAGAAACCTCTATTTTATTTGCCTATTTGGAATCAGAGGATTTGTCGAAATTAGAAAAACTACCAGATCAAGAAGTGATGAAAAAGTGGTGGGCCTATATGAAAGACATCATGTTAGGCAATCCCGATAATTCACCTGTATCTGTTGATTTAGAAGATATGTTTTATTTAGCCTAATGATGAAGAAATTATATATACTCCTAATATTAGCACTTTCTTTGCCCGCTATGTTATCGGCTCAATTTGATAAAAATGGATCTTTAATAAAAATGCATTTGGCAAAAACATATTTTCAACAAAAATGGCCTGATGTAGGTAAAATGATTCCAAGACCTGACCGCATTAGACCTTCAAATATTTGGACAAGAGCGGTATTTTATGAAGGTTTAATGGAATTGTATAAAATTGATCCCAAATCGGAAGACTTAAATTACATGGTCGATTGGGGAGAATTCCATCATTGGGGTTTACGAGATGGAGCGATAAAAACCCGAAATGCCGATAATCAGGCATGCGGGCAAGTCTATTTGGATTTGTTTTTGATGCAAAAGGATTCTGTCAGGATTAAACCCATCAAGGATAATATTGATAATATGCTTTTAAGCGATAAAGCCAATGATTGGTCATGGGTTGATTGTTTACAAATGGCTATGCCTGTATTTTCACGTTTAGGGACATTATTTAATGATCCTCGTTATTACGAGAAAATGTATGATTTATATGCCTATACCAAGAATAAACATGGGGTAAATGGTTTATATAACGCAGCTGATGGTTTGTGGTGGAGAGACAAAGATTTTGTTCCACCATATAAAGAGCCCAATGGTCAAAATTGTTATTGGTCAAGAGGGAATGGTTGGGTGTATGCCGCTTTGGTGAGAACCTTAGAAACCATGCCGAAAGATGCTCCTCATAGAGCGGAGTATGTAGCGGATTATTTAGCTATGACCAATGCTTTAATTCCATTGCAAAGAAAAGATGGTTTTTGGAATGTCAGTTTGAAAGATGAATCCAATTATGGTGGTCCAGAAGTGACAGGAACCGCTTTGTTTGTTTACGGTATGGCATGGGGAGTCAACAATGGATTATTGCCTTCAAAGAAATATAAAAAGTTGATCAATAAAACTTGGGGAGCTTTACTAACAACGGTCCATGATAATGGATTCTTGGGCTTTGTACAAGGAACAGGTAAAGAACCTAAAGAATCTCAGCCTGTCACTTTTGATTCAGTTCCTGATTTTGAAGATTTTGGATTAGGTTGTTTCTTATTAGCAGGAGTGGAGACGGTAAGGATGAACTAAATAGGTAAAAGGTAATAGGTAAAAGGTAATAGTGTTTAGTTATTAGGTAAATTAAAAACTAAATACTAGTCACTAAACACTGATAACTGAACAGTAACAACTACACACTTCCATTATCGCATTGCCATTTATTGGCTAATTTATTTTTCATGGCATTTCTTTTTTTGAAAAAAAAGAAACAAAAAAATTATTAGTTGCAAGTTAATCCTAGACGAATCAATTTAATTATGAAGTATGAATTATGAATTATGAGCCTGTTTTAGAATTCATAACTCATAATTCATACCTCATAATTTCTTTCGTTTCTTTCGTCGGATTAACCGCAAATTCATTTATAGGACCTAAAAAGAATAATTAGCGTCCACCGATCTCGGTTACTGGACTTGGCGAAGTATTGAAGCTAAAAGCGGTAATTTAGAGATTAATAATTGGAAATTTCAACCCTTAATTCGCAATAATAGGTAAAAGGTTATACCTAATATCTAATACCTAATACCTATTACCTAATACCTTTTACCTTTTACCTATTACCTATTACCTTTTACCTTTTACCTATTACCTTTTACCTCTTACCTTTTACCTATAACCCTATTTCCCTGGTGTTAACACAATATTTCTGTACTCTACCGGTCCATGATCTCCTTGAATCATGATAGGACCTGGTTCTCCTTCATTACTGTCGATTGCGCCTCCGGTGATTCCTGGAATTTCTTGTTTGTTAATAATGGTAATGCCATTACAAACAACTGTAACCAAACGGCCAACCAATGTAATGTCATAACTTTGCCATTCGCCTGCTTTCTTCGCTGGATTTACCAAAGGCTTGATAAAACCGTATAATGCACCTAATTGATCTTTAACAGGTTCCATTCCATAGCTATCAGAAACTTGTACTTCATAACGGCCGCGTAAATAAACCCCACTGTTGCTATCTTCTGGGTAACGGAATTCAATGTGTAATTTAAAATCCTTGAAAGTATCGGTTGTACGAATATTAGACCCTGATTTTGGACTTGTTAATACGCCATCTTTAACTATCCATTGATTAGTAGTTCCCATCGCTTCCCAGCCTGTTAAATCTTTACCGTTGAATATTTTAACAGCTTTCCCCCAGGTTGGTTCGTTTAATGAAATTAATTTAGGTGAACGAACACCCACCCATGTCAAAGTTTGACCTCTAGGTGTAGTCATTGTTCCAGTTAATTGATCACCTGAAAGTGTTCCTTCTACTTTTAAATCTGTTTCAGAAGGTTCCCATTGTGGAGGAATAGAAAAGGATATTTTGTTATCAGTTACATTGATTTTAGAGATGGGTCTTGCACTTCCGCCATCTCCAACAAAATGACCCACAAATGTCTTTAAACCTGAATGACTAATTTCTAACCAAGATGGAGATTTTTTGGTCCCATTATTGATGGTGATATCCCAACGACCTTCCACAGGTTTAGGACCATATTTCTGTTGAGCATTTGCTGTAAAATTGGAGATCAAAAGGGAAGCAAATAAAAGAGTTGTTCCTTTTAAAATGGAATTGTTAAAGTAAGATTTTTTCATAATTAATTGATTTGATAATCTTCAAAGATAAATAAAACATTGAATTATGCTATGATGATTCGGGATTTCATTTTTTGAAAAAAAAACTCAAAGATTAACCTTTATAATTATTAAATCGAATTAGGCATATCAATTCACATAAATTTGATAAATTCAGAAGATATTATATTTTCTGGAATTCTAACTGATTTTTATGATTAACATAAAATGAAATATTATAAAAATTAAATTTTATATAAATGGCTAGGGTAGCGGTTCTATTAAGAGGACACTTTTTTAAAGTAAATTATTATTCAATAGGCTCATCTCCTGGTTATAGAATTGTTGATTCAAGAAGCAACCTGAGTTCAATTAAGAGAAATATAATTCTTCCTTTAGAATCATTTTATGAAATTGATTTATATGGCATTACATATCCAAGTTTTTTTTCTACTTATTTAGTCAAAAGTTTAACCTTTAAAAAATTAATATTCATCAATAAAAAATACAATCTAACACAGCAGGATAATATTTTAATGGGATTGGATCTAATAATAAATTCTGGAATTAATTACGATTTTATGGTTATTTCAAGATTTGATTTGAAATTAAAAAAAAGTATTTCAGATTTTAATTTAAATTATTCTAAAGTTAATCTTACATGGAGAGAAACTTTCGAATTATGGGAATCTCAAAAAAGAGTTGGAGATTGTTTTCATGTTGTTCCAGGTAAATATATTGAGTCTTTCAAAAATGCAATTCAGTTAGCTCCAAGTAAATCCGACTTTCATCAAATATTTATTGATTTATCTGATAGTATAGGTGCTTCAAACATTGAATTTATGGCTAATGGCTATCATGATTCCAATAGTGATAAAGTGGCAAATCCTATCTATGAATTAATTCGTGGTTCGAATAGCATTGTGATAAATCTTATTTCATTCATTTCTATAAAATTACTTTCATTCTTGAAATACATATATAGATTTTTTAGAAATTTATTCAAATCACTCGTGTCTAGTTAAATTAAGTTGATGTTCAATTGGATAGGATTTTTGTCTTTGACAGCTTGTTAAAAGGTGTTTTCAAAAAGCTATCCCTCCATTGATTTGATACAGAATATTTAGTGATTGATGAACAGGTCGAAATTGTATAAGAAGGTAAAATAGGTAAAATGTTGCAGATGGGTTATGTACCCCATTGCACATTAAAAACAATTTAACCAAATTTTATACCCCACTTGAAAAGAGACTTAAAATTGAGATAATTTCAGATTTATTATAAATGTATACTAATGCTAAATTAAAAAATCCTTAACTATTTGAAAATCAAAAGTTAAGGATTTGAATTGGTGGAGTCGGAGGGATTCGAACCCTCGTCCAAACCTAGCAACCAGCAGCTTTCTACACGTTTATTTGCTTTTAATTTTCGATCAAAATCAGGCCAGCAACCAGCCAAAATTTCAACTTATCCTCTGGGTACTAACAAGCAGTTAGAGAAATTCTACTTATCGACTCTGCATGTCGACGCTCAGATGCCCTCCTCGGCAGAGTTTGGAAGAGGCTGAACGATGGCACTTGGTTAGTCTATCAGACTAAGCAGCCATGGCATACGAAGTATTGCCAGTTGTGTTTCGAAGGTTTTTTTAACAGGAAATACCTACAACTCCCGACGTGCTTACAACCGATCTAATAAGCTGTCAAAACCGGTCGACCCCAAATAAAGTATGATTTATGAATTACGAGTTATGAATTTTCTTAAATTACTTACTCTCCTTACTATAAATCAAAAACAAAATTACAATACTTAACTCATAATTCATAACTCATAATTCATATCGGTAATTCCGTAGTCTGCTTAATTTCATCCATCACAAATAAACTGTTAATATGGGCGATTGATGGCAAAACAGCTAATTTTTCTTGGTAAAATCGATTGTAACTCTCAACATCCGCACTAAGAACATTTAAGTAATAATCAAAATTTCCTGAAACCAAATGACAAGAGATTACTTCCGGATATTCTTTAATAGCTTCTTCAAATGCTTTGAAATTTTGTCTATTTTGCTTTTCTAAGGTTACTTGGCAATGTACCAAAAGTCCTAAATTCAATTTCTTTCTGCTAAGTAAGGCAACTTGCCCTAAAATATATCCTTCTTGCTCCATATTACGTATTCTATCGTGTGTAGGGCTCAATGAAAGGTTAACTTTACTAGCAATTTCCTTTAGTGTAATCTGACTATTCGACTGTAGAATCTTTAAAATCTTATAATCAAGGCTATCTAAATGTAATTTCATGTCAATAATATTTTCGGATAATCAGTATTTAAATACCAATGATAAGAAAAATTTTCTGTTTTTTGTTATTTCATGCTCATATATTTCTTATTTATACCTTTATTACACTATTTTTTTTGGTTTAATACTATATTTGCAAAGTATTATACTTCATCAAAGGTAACGGCCAGCGAAATTTTTCGTTGGTCGTTCTTTTTTACACTCATCTAACAAACTTCTACTAATATGAAAATAGGTATCCCTAAAGAGATAAAAAATCTCGAATTCCGAGTAGGTATGACTCCAGCAGGTGTTGATTCTCTAATTAAAAATGGGCATCAAGTATTTGTTCAAAAAGACGCAGGTGTAGGATCAGGATTCTCGGATACGGTCTATCAAAGTGTCGGGGCTATCATTTTAGATTCTGCTAGTGAAGTTTATCAAAATGCAGATATGATCGTCAAGGTTAAAGAACCTTTGGCAGCAGAATTTGTATTTATTCGTCCTGGTCAAATTTTATTTACCTATTTTCATTTTGCTGCTTCGAAAGAATTGACAGAAGCCATGATTCAAACAAAAGCTGTTTGCATTGCTTATGAAACCGTAGAGCTGCCAGACCATTCTTTGCCCTTGCTGACGCCTATGTCGGAAGTAGCTGGTCGAATGGCCATTCAAGTGGGTGCCTATTATTTAGGAAAACCTCAAGGTGGTAAAGGCAAAATGTTGGGTGGAGTTCCTGGTGTTCGTCCTGCGAATGTATTAATTTTAGGTGGGGGAGTAGTTGGAACTCAGGCAGCTAAAATGGCCGCAGGTTTAGGTGCTAATGTAACTATTTTGGATACCAATTTAGCTCGATTACGGCATTTGAATGAAACCTTACCTTCCAATGTAACAACTCAATTTTCTACACAATTTGCTATTCAAGAGCATTTACCCACGACTGATTTAATCATTGGTGCTGTTTTATTACATGGAGCAAAGGCTCCTCATTTAATTAAGAAAGATGACCTTGTCAAAATGGCTCCCGGGACCGTGTTGGTAGATGTGGCAGTTGATCAAGGAGGTTGTATGGAAACTTGTCGACCAACCACCCACCAAGACCCTATCTTTTTCGTAGATAATGTTTTACATTACTGTGTAGCAAACATGCCTGGAGCCGTACCACAAACATCTACCGCAGCATTGACGCAAGCTACTTTGCCTTATGTTCAATTAATAGCGAATAAAGGTTGGGAATCGGCCTGTGAAAGCAATGCTTCGTTAAATAAAGGTCTTACAATTGAAAATGGCAGATTATTAGACACAAAATTAGCGGTAGAATTTAACTTGTAATGCGAATTAAGAGTTAGAACTTTTAATAAAATTTCTTTTCGTGCTGCTCTTTGTTACAGCCTTTAAAAACTTGGCTTCGTGAACCTCAGCCACTGTTTGTTATCACGAAAACGTTTATGCTGAAAGCTAAATAATTTCGACATTAACAGGTAGAAAATAAGTTTTTTTTTGTTTCTTTTTTTTCTAAAAAAAAGTAATACTATGGAAAAAGAATTAGCCAATAAATGGCAATAAAATATCGACTATTGAGATATTATCGCATATTATAACTCTTAATTCGCATTTCTAATTAATTACGATTTCCGGTATTTCAAAAGGCAATTGAAATTTTCAATTGCCTTTTTCTTGAAGTTTGTTACCAAATTTTGATGCCTTGAATTTTTAATATTTCTAATTGATTTATTTTCATTAGATATTCATATTGTGTCGCAATTAACTCCGCTTCTTCTACCGTATTTTGTACTTGATCCAATTCAATTTTACGAATAAAACCTTCTTTAAATTTATTCTCTGCTAATTTTAAGGCATATTTCGATTGCTCCACTACTTTTTTCTGACTTTCATATTTCTGTGAATTGGTCGAAAGAACTGTTTTGGCTTGCGAAAAGGAATTGCTTAATTTTTCCTGCGTGTCTTGTAATTGCAATTGTATTCGCTCTTGCTGAATTTTTGCTATACTAGTTTGTTTGGCTCCTCTTTTACCTGAATAAATGGGAATATTTAATTTTATTCCAAGCATGGAATTTAATTTAAAATCATCAGCAAAATCCGGGGTTTCACCATTGATTCTTGGGACAAATCCATTCCTAATTCCTAAGCTAGCAATTCCAGAAATGGAGGGTAAATTGGAACTTTGAGCTAATTCAATTTCTTTTTTAGAAATAGCTTCTTGTGCACTTAATTGTTCAATTTCTATATTATCATTTATCGATAATTCATTGTTTGTACTATTTCCCTTTAGAAACGATTGATTATTGTGCAAATAAGGAGCTGCATTTTGACCTAGTAGCGTACTTAAATAATCGGTTATTAGTTTAATTTGACTATCTACCTCTACTATTTTTATTTGTTGATTTTGAACACGTACCTGCTGACTAATTTGATCATATTCCAACGCAGCACCTAATTTTACTTGATTCGCAATGATACTAAACTGACTTTCAAATCGATTTAATTGAGATTTTTGAACGTCAAGAACTTTGTATAAGTATTGAATCTGATAGTATAACTGGGCAATTTGAAATCCTAAATTAAATTCTTGTTGTTCAATTTGTGCTTTGGTTAAATTGCTTTCTAACCTAGTTTTTTCTACAGCTAAAGCGTTTTTACCCCAATCATAAATGGTATGGCTTGCAACAAATTGGGAATTATAATTCATGTTTGGTTGAAACTGAAGGACGGATGTACCCGTTGGACTTGCAAAACTAGCTTTGGAAACAGGATCCATTCGTACAATTCCTATTTCGGCTCCAACGGTTGGCTTACCATACGATTCTTGAATTTGGGTTTTTAAATCTCCAATGGCAAGTAAGTTTTTCTGACTTTTTAGGCTAGGTGAATATTGTAGAATGCCTTTTATTAAATTCGACAATTCTTTGTTTTCTTGCGCTTTTAAGGTTAAAGTGCTGAAAACCAGTAAAATAAAAATGGTAAATTTATTCATAATTAATGAGCCTCTTCGGCTGCTTTATTTAATTTATCTAATTCTGCCTGACTTTTTTTAGGTGTTTTTATTAAAAATAAAAAGGGTAGGATTAATACGAAAATGATGGAAACCAATCTGAAGGTGTCCAAATAGGCCAAATAATAAGCTTGTTTGGTTACGGCCAAATCAATAGATTTAAATGCAGCCGCGCTTGCTTGATAGGCATCACCTGTTTTTTGCATGATGGTTTGACTAATTCCATTCCATCTCATTTGAAACAATGGATTTTCTGCTTGAACATTCGCTAATAAATCATTTCGATGTTGGGCCGCTCTTTGAGTAGCGTAATTATTGGCAACAGCGATTCCAAATGCTCCTCCGAGTTGACGGATCATATTGGTTAATGAAATGCCTGACGCAAATTCATTGGGTTTTAATCCGGCAACCGCTTGATTAATCAATGGCATTTGTAAAAATGCTACTCCAATAACTCGAAGCATTTGCATAGGGAAAAAATCCCAGCGCCCCATGTCTGTGGTCGATTGTCCACCAACAAATCCAAAAACGATATAGATCAATATTCCGGATGCCATAAATGGCAAAGGTTTTCCACCTTTGGATAGATATTTTCCAATCATTGGAAAGATTAATACCCCTAAAAAGGTAGGATACATTAAGGATAATCCGGTTTCTGTAGGAGTAAGGCCATTGATTCGTTGTACCATGATAGGATAAACAAACACTGAGGTAAATAATCCAAATCCTCCAACCAAGGTAAAAATAGAACTCATGGTGAAAGTTTGATTACCAAAAATTTTCAAGTTCACCACCGGATGTTCCGTTGTTAATTCTCGCCAAATAAAAAGGGCGGTACCAAGTACAAAACCTATGGCGCAAAGCGTAATTACCCTCGAGTCAAACCAATCTTCACTTTCCCCTTTCTCCAAAAAGTACTGCAAAGTTCCCACTGCCAAACTTAAAAGTATAATTCCTATGTAATCTATCTGTATCGATTTTCGATTGGTTCCTTCTCCTGGTTTTTTCTCAATGTACGCAATGGTTAATATCGTTGCGATGATACAAATGGGAATATTAACAAAAAAGATATCTGACCATTTGAAATTATCGACCAAGTAACCTCCTAAAACAGGTCCTAAGGAGGGTCCTAAAATGATTCCCATACCAAAAAAACCAGACGCCATAGGTCTTTCCTCTGGTTCAAATGCATCAAATAAAATGGCTTGTGAGGTAGATAATAAGGCACCTCCACCAATACCTTGCACAAATCGCCAAAAAACTAATTCCCATAATGTTTCACTGGTTCCACAAAAATAGGATGCAATGCCAAACAAAATCATCGAACCTAGATAGTAATTTTTTCTTCCAAAATACTCGCCTAAAAAGCCGGTCATTGGAATAATAATTACGTTGGCGATGGCATAAGATGTAATTACCCATGCGATATCCTCTATCGTGGCACCTAGGGAACCTGAAATTTGATTCAATGCAACATTGACAATCGTTGTATCTAGCAATTCCATTACTGCAGCAGTAATGGTGGTAATGACAATGATGAATTTTGCAAATCCTTTAGGACGAGACATTTTCTTAGTTTATCGGTGCGGAAACTTCTAATGATAAGCCGGCTTTTAATAAATGCTTCACTTTATCATAATTTAAGATTTCAATTTTTACTGGAATTCGCTGAGAAACCTTGACAAAATTTCCGGATGAATTATCAGGAGGTAATAAGGTAGTTTTAGCTCCGGTAGATTCCGAGATGGAAACAATTTTCCCTTCAAGTTTTTCGTTCGGAAATGCATCAATTTTGATTTCTACCATTCCTCCAATTTTCAATTTACCTACTTGAGTTTCTTTATAATTCGCTACAACCCAGTATTTGCTATCATCCACCAAGGTCATTAAAGGTTGTGAAATCTGTATAAATTGACCCGGTTCAACAGCCTTTTTGCCAATTTTCCCATTTTGTGGTGCCATGATGTTGGCATAACTTAATTTTAATTTTTGTTGCGCAATCTTTACATTTTTGACTTTGATAGTCGATTCAGCTCGATGTAAATTGGCTACTAAAATGGCCAATTTCGATTGATTACTAACTAAATCAGCCTCAGCTCCTTGTAATTTTATTTCTGCAAGTTCTGCCAAATCTTTGTTTTCAAGATATTGTTGGTGCGTTACCGCCTTTTCTTTTTCTAATTCTTGATAATGGGTTAAATCCCTCTGTGTTTTATCTTTCTGTTGGACAGCTGCTTTCACTTGCGATTTTTGAGCCAAAATACTTTTTTCAAAACTGATTAAATTGGCTTTTGCATTTTCAACATCTGTTTTAGCTTGCTCTAAATCTGCTTCCAACTCCTCTAAGGCTAATTTTCCTTCCTCCACATCTATTTCTACTAAAACTTGCCCTTTTTTTACTTCTTCATAGTCGTTGACATAAACATTTTTGACATAACCAGCAATTCTAGGAAGAACCGGAACAAAGTAAGCTTCTATTTGAGCATTATCTGTATCCTCATGGGTACTTGCGTATTTATATTTATTAAAGCCATAAAAAGCCCCGATGAGTAAGACTATTCCAAATATGATTTTAGGAAGGTGTTTTTTGGGTTGTGACATAGATTCATTTTTAGGATAGCAAAGAAACGAATGAATTCAAATAAAGTCAAGTAACTTGACTAATTTATTACAATGTTTTACATTTGTTTTTTATTTCTTTATATGGAAAGCTCAGAGTCAGAAAATATTAATTTCATTTTAGCTCGTTTAGTAGTTAAAACCTACCGAATTATACAAACCCTTAATGGCGGTTTTTTACGGGATAATGGGTATGATAATTTTAAAATTGGCCATATTGGTGTAATGATGCATGTGACTACTAATGGAACTACTGCGGCAGAATTATGTAAAATTGTAGGGATATCCAAGCAGGCGATGAGTGAATTAATAAAGGAATTAATCAAAAAGAATTTTTTAGAATTAAAATCAAATCCCAAAGACTTAAGGTCACATTTACTTCACAAGACAAAGCAAGGTGATGACTTTTTAGAAGTATTAATGCTAAGTAGAAAATTCATCGATCAAGAATTTTCGACTATTTTGACAGAGGATAAATTAATTCTATTGAAAGAATTATTATTCGAAGTGGTAGATCATTTTGATAAGCATTCCAATCATATAACCTTGAATGAATCAATCATTAAAGCAAAATTATAATTAGAAAAACCGTTCATGAAAATTGACTAAAAAGATTTCGTGAGTCGCGCGGGTAATGGCCGTATATAACCAACGAATGTATTCTTGATCAATTTGTTCTTCTTTCAGATAACCTTGGTCCACAAAAACCGCTTTCCATTGTCCACCTTGCGACTTGTGACAAGTCAAAGCATAAGCAAATTTCACTTGTAATGCATTTAGATAGGGATCTTTTTTGATCGCTTCCATGCGTTCTTTTTTCTTAGGAATATGTTGGTAATCTTCGCAAACTGAGTCGTATAATTTCTTATTGGACTCTTTATTCAATGCTGATTCACTCGAATGCAATGTTTCTAGTAATATTTTGGCTTCAATGGGAGGATGATCTTCGTAATCGCAGAGTCGAAGTGAAACCTGCATGAATCGGTGACCATGGATTTCTTCCTCTTTTTTAATTTTCATTACCTCAACAAAATCTCCATTGGCTAAAAATCCTGCTGGTGAATCTTCTTCCAGCCAATGATAATTATTTCTAACAATCATTAATAAATCGCCAGAAGAAATTTCATCCTCTTGGTAAAGAATATTTCTTCGAACAAATTCATTGAAAATAACGGCACTTTTATTCGATCTAGTTAGCAAAATGGTATCTTCTTTGCCAAATTTTCGATACGCATATTGCATTCCGTCCTCCACTTTTTCACCCGTCATTTTATAGAAATCTTTGAAGGATTTGGTATTGAATTTAATTTGATTGGAATTCGTCAAAAGTAAATTTCTCAACTGAGTGGCATTAAATAATATTCCAGAATGCAAATCCTGTCTCATTACATCAATTAATTCATGGTCTTTAACTTCGATGTGAAATTCTGAACTAATATAATCTTTGGACAAAGCAGGTGATAGGCTTTTGCCTACCGGAGGTAATTGTGCGGTATCACCAACAAAAATGATTTTGTTTCCAGTATGTCCATTTTCTGGATTCGTAAACACATATTCTATCAAATCGGTTAATAAACTATTTTGACCGAAATCGGCCTCATCCGTAATCATGGATGCTTCATCAATGATAAATATGGTGTTTGTCGCATAATTATTCATCCGCTGAAAGGCCAAACTTCCTGTATGTGGATTGTTAACTTGTCGGTAGATCTTTTTATGAATGGTTAAGGCCTTTTTCTTGGCATAATTGGCCATCACTTTAGCTGCTCGTCCAGTAGGAGCTAGTAATTGAGTTTTGTATCCAAAACTCGGTAATATTTTAATTAATGTAGAAATAACCGTTGTTTTACCCGTTCCAGCATATCCTTTGATCACAAAAACCAAAGGATCAAATTCATTGGTATTAATGATAAAATCATTTAATTTTTTGAAAAGTTCCACTTGAGAGGCGGTTGGCTCAAAAGGAAATTTTTGATGTAATAAAAAGGATGGACTTTTGGCTGGATTCATTGTTGTATTTAGCCAAAATTACAAAATTGACTCTGAAATCAATAGGGATTTTTCGAAGCTTAATGGCCTAAATACGTTAATCAAGCATATATGCGAATAGGAGGGTAAATCTTGTATAAAAATATCAAGTTCTTGGATTTTATTTTCATCAATTAACCTCCTACGTGTTGTCCCATTTAACATGGGTTGTTTAGGTGTAAACCAAATTGAATCTTTCAGAAATGCTAAATTTCCAATTGTACAATCTTTGATTAAACCATTTTGAGTAAAAATGACTTCATCTACCTCTTTATTTTGAATCAAAATTTCCGAAAAATAACTTCGATCCTCCCATTTATAGGTATAATCGTATTCACCTAATTCAACCGTTTTTAAGCGCTGTATGTTTTTTTCTTGATAAGGAAGTATTTCTGTTTTTAACCATTGATTTTCGTAAATGATTCTAGCCCTATATTTTCCAAAATTGGGTAAGTCCAAGTTAGAAAATAATTGATCAATTTGTAAAATAGGTTCATTGGTATAAAAATCTTCAAATACATCATTGATTCGCATTTGGTGGTATTCCAAATGTTGTGCTTGGCCATTTTCAATAAAGACTGTTTCTAGAAATGAAAACATATTAAAACGGTAAATAAACTTTTTGAATCAATTCCTGGTATTCTTTTTCTACTTCAGAAAATATGGTAATTCCACCTCCGGATTTAAAAACTAAATCTTGATCTTTTTTTTCAATCATCCGAATCATGACGCCAGAATCAAATTCCTTTCCATCAAAATAACCCATTATTCCGGTATAAAACCCACGTTTATAATCTTCCACATCTTCTATGATATTCAGAGTTTTGGCCTTAGGCGCTCCTGTAATCGACCCTGCTGGCAACAATTGATTCAAAATACTTCCAATTTTTCCTTCATATTCAGGTAAAAGTTTCCCAATAATAGCGGAAGACATTTGATATAAATCCCCATCATGTGTTTTGACGGTTTCGATGTATTTGTATTTTTCGACTTTTATAGGAAATGCTACACGACTAAGATCATTTCTGATTAAATCTACAATGGTGGCATGTTCCGCTTGCTCTTTGGCATCAGCTATTAATTCTTCTTTCGCGGATTCTGTAACCATTCGGGTTCCTTTCATCGGAAAAGAACTTATTTGATGGTTTTTATTAATTTTAATAAAACATTCTGGTGAAAAAACCACCATTGAATCAGGGATTAATAATTTGTAGCTGGCTTGGGCGTAGTCAAATAGTTGAATTAAACTTAAATTACAAGCTATCGGTGTTTCGGCAGTTAGGTTGACTAAGAAAGAATTTCCTCTTTTTAATTCAGATTGAACCTTTGAGAATTTTTCTTGATACTGATTGAATGGAAGGGGGAATTTATCAAACAAATAAGCTGGAGCTTTTTCCTCTTTAGTGGAAGAATTAAAAGCAACTTGAATGCCTAAATCTTGGGCTTCTGAAATACTTCCCGCCCACGCTTTTTCACCAGTATAGTCAATGAAACAAAGAAAGGATTTACCTGAAATTCCCCATTCATCCAACTGTGGATAGAGCTTTTCAAAGCTAATGAAAGGAATTTCAGGATTCATTTTAGATATAATTTTTGGCCAACTCCAACACTGTTGGTAATCCTTTTGGATTTTGACCTCCGGCTGTTGCCAAAAATGCTTGTCCACCTCCACCACCTTGAACAACTTTAGCTAAATCTCGAATGATTTGTCCAGCATTTAATCCTTTTTCATCCACTAAATTTTTCGAAATAGCTAAAGCTAAACTAGCTTTTCCATCGATTTCGGATACGAGTAAACAAAACATGCTGTCTTGTGAATTTTGCAAATCAAAGGTTAAATTCTTCAACAAATCCGCCGATGGTACTTCTACTTGCTCTATTAAGAAGTTTATTCCATGTTGTAATTGAATTTTACTTGACAATTCATCTTTTAAGGCATTGATTTCTTTGGCCTGATACGCAGCAATATTTTTTTGAAGGCTGGAATTCGATTCTATTAAAGTTGAAATCGCTTTTACTACATCTTTCGGTGATTTTAGCAATTCATTGATTTGATTCAATAAATCTTCTTGTTCACTTAATAATTGATAAGCTCGTTGGGAGGTAATTGCCTCAATTCTTCGTACACCTGTCGCTACTGAACTTTCTGAAATTATTTTGAACAATCCGATTTCTCCGGTCGATGGCACATGAGTACCTCCGCAAAGTTCAACTGAAAAATCTTTATCAAATGTGATAACACGAACAAAATCGCCATATTTTTCACCAAATAATGCCATAGCACCTTTTTCTTTTGCTTGTGCAATGGGTACATTTCTTTCTTCTAATAAAGGAATATTGGCAGCAATCTTTTGATTAACAATTTGCTCGATTTGCTTTAATTCTTCATTGCTTACTTTCTGAAAATGAGAAAAATCAAAGCGAAGAATTTCCTCATTGACCAAACTTCCTTTTTGAGCTACATGCGAACCTAACACTTCTTGTAACGCTGCTTGCATCAAGTGTGTTGAACTATGATTATGGGTAATCGTCCTTCTTCTTTCTTGGTTAATGCTTGCAACAATTTCCTCTTCATCTGCTACATTTTCAATTTGAGCATCAGTCACCCAATGAACAATCAAATCGTTTTCTTTTTTTGTATCTGTTATTTGAATTGAAATACCAGATTGTTTAAAATATAAAATACCTGTATCACCCACTTGTCCTCCCGATTCTGCATAAAAAGGAGTTGTTTCCAAGACAACTTTATATTGAATACCAGCTTTATTTTGAACTTTTTGATATTTTGTAATTTGTGTAAGACTTTGGTTTTCATCGTAACCTACAAATTTCACCTCATCACTTTCCCTTACAATGACCCAATCTTCTGCGCTGGCGCCTGCATCTTTTCTTGAACGAGTTTTTTGAGCTAATAAGGCTTTATTAAATCCTGGTTCATCGATATCCATGCCATTTTCTCGGGCAATTAAAGCGGTTAAATCGATTGGGAATCCATAAGTGTCATTTAACTCAAAAACATCATCACCGGAAAGAATTAATTCATTTTTTGATTTTGTAGCTTCCATTAATTTATCCAAGCGAATTAAACCGGTGGATAATGTTCTTAGGAATGATACTTCTTCTTCGTAAATAACTTTTGCGACAAAAGCTTCTTGAGAAATTAGTTCATCAAAAACACCTTTAAATTGTTGTGCTAAAAGCGGTACAATGCTGTGTAAAAATGGTTCTTTAAATCCTAAATAAGTATATCCATACCTGACTGCGCGGCGTAAAATTCTGCGGATAACATAACCTGCTTTTGCATTAGATGGTAATTGTCCATCTGCAATACAGAACGCAATAGCACGAATATGGTCAGCAATAACTCGTAAGGAAATATCTGCCCATTTGTCATCTCCGTATTTTTTACCACATTTTTCTGCAATGAATTGAATCGTTCCTTGGAAAACATCGGTGTCATAGTTGGATTGTTTGCCTTGTATAGCCATACAAAGTCGCTCAAAACCCATTCCGGTATCCACGTGCTTGGAGGGCAATGGAACCAATGAACCATCCGCCATACGTTCAAATTGCATGAAAACATTGTTCCAAATTTCCACAACTTGCGGGTGATCGGCATTCACCAATGATTTACCTGATATTCGATCTACTTCTTCTTGATTTCTTAAGTCAATATGAATTTCAGAACATGGACCACATGGCCCAGTTTCTCCCATTTCCCAGAAATTATCTTTTTTGTTACCAAAAATGATTCTTTCTTCTCCAACTATATTTTTCCAAATATCAAATGCTTCTTGATCGAACGGAACTCCATCTTGTTCATTTCCTTCAAATACAGACACATAGATTCGATCTTTGGGTAATTGAAAAACCTCCGTTAATAGTTCCCAAGACCAGTTCAAAGCTTCTTTTTTGAAATAATCGCCAAATGACCAGTTTCCCAACATTTCGAACATCGTATGATGATAGGTATCGAAACCTACATCTTCTAAATCGTTGTGTTTTCCCGAAACTCTTAAACATTTTTGCGTGTCAGCGATTCGATTGGATGGAGGTGTACCATTGCCTAAGAAAAAATCCTTAAACTGAGCCATACCTGAATTATTAAATAATAGGGTAGGGTCATTTTTTGCCACTAATGGAGCGGAAGGTACGATAAGGTGTCCTTTGGATTTGAAAAAATCTAAAAACTTCTGGCGGATCTCCGGTGAGGTCATTGTGTAATGTTTGAAAAAATGGGTAAATTCGATAGTTCCTATCCATTTTTGAGCAATAGGATTACAAAATTAGTTTATTTTATCCGAATTCTTGATTTTAGCGGCTTTCAAAATTTATTTTCTTGTATGGAATTTGACAAACAATATTATTTAATTTCTGAAGTAGCGAATCTATTTCATATCAAGACTTCTAAAATTCGTTATTGGGAAACCCAATTTCCCCACTTAGCTCCTAAAAGACGTTCCAGTGGTATTCGGAAATATACGCCATCCGATATTGAGAAATTACAAATTGTCTATGATTTAATCGACAAAAAAGGTTTGACCATTGAAGGTGCTAAATTAGCTATCAACAACAAAGGGGTACCCAAAAATGAAAATTCGGAGTTGATTTATCAGTTAACTGAAATTCGTGATTTTTTACAAGTTATTCGCAATGATTTAACTGAATAATGTGATAGATTCGGGCATTAAATTCTAACGATGCCTTCCACTGATCAAAACAAAATTTTACAAATTGCTTTAACATTAATTCCACAATTAGGAGATGTTACCGCTCGTCGATTAATTTCCTATGTAGGTTCTCCAGAGGAAATATTTAAAACTTCTTCTCGATTACTACAAAAAATTCCAAACATTGGAGAAATTTTAAGTAGAGAAATTAAGCAAAAGGAATATTTATGCAGGGCTGAAGAAATTTATACGGATTGTATAAAGAACAAGGTTTTTGTTAATTTTTATCAGGATTATTCCTATCCAGTGCGACTCAAACATTTGTATGATTCTCCTTTACTTTTATACGTAAAAGGAATAAACGACTTGAATCAAGATAAATTGTTGGCTATTGTCGGTACCAGAAAAGCAACAGATTATGGAAAGAAAATCACTAAAGATATTGTTGTCGAATCCATAGGGCAAGATGTGACATTTATATCAGGTTTAGCATATGGAATTGACATTTGTATGCATCAGATATGTATCGATAATCATATACCCAATATTGCTATTCTAGCTGGTGGTTTTGATTTTATTTATCCGTTTGCCCATAAAAAGTATATTCAACAAATCATGGAAAATGGAGCTATTGTATCCGAACATCCGATTCATCAAAAACCAGACTCAAGGTATTTTCCGTTAAGAAATCGAATCATTGCAGGTATGTCGGACGCAACAATTGTGGTGGAAGCTGCCAAAAAAGGGGGTGCACTAATAACGGCAGAATATGCCAATAACTACCACAGAGAGGTTTATGCAGTGCCAGGAAATTTAGATAAATGTTTTTCAGAAGGTTGTAATATGTTGATTTCCAAGCATCAAGCGAATATTTATACGAATTGGAATGATTTATCGCTTAATTTAAATTGGAAATTAGCTAATAACGCTTCCATCCAAAAAAACTTACTTTTAAACTATGACCGATTTACAGAGTTGGAATCCTCTATATTGGCTCAATTGCATCAAAATAATGAATTACCATTGGATGAATTGGCATGGAAAGTGCAAAAATCAGTGTCTGAAATAGCTGTAATTTTGTTGAACTTGGAATTTCAAGGTGTCGTTAAAGCTATTCCAGGACATCGTTATCGATTGAATTGATTTATTTTTTCCATTCAGATGGATTAATTCTCCAATCTTGAAGTGTAACTAATTGAGTTTCGGTGACATAATTTAATTTAACCGCTTCTTCAATTAAGGAATCATAATTGCTAAGTGTATAGAATGGAATATTGGCTTTTTTGAAATTTTCATCTGCTATTTCAAATCCGTATGAAAAGATAGCCACCATGCCTAATACTTCGATTCCTTCATTTATTAAAGCTTCTGCAGCCTTTAAGGAGCTTCCACCAGTGCTAATTAAATCCTCAATTAGAACAACTTTTTGTCCTTTGTTCACTTTTCCTTCAATTTGATTACCCATCCCATGTTTTTTGGGTTCAGGACGAACGTAGCAAAAGGGTAAATCGAGGTAATCTGCAACTAATGCGCCTTGTGCGATGCCGGCTGTTGCTACTCCCGCAATACAATCCACTTGTGGAAAATAGGCTTTTACTGCAGCCGACAAACAATTTTTGATATAGGTTCTAACTTCAGGAAAAGATAGTGAAATACGATTGTCACAATAAATGGGTGAGTTCCAGCCAGATGCCCATTTGAAAGGTTCATCAGGTCTTAATTGTATTGCTTTAATATTTAATAAATGGTTCGCAACCTCTTGTGATATTGAAATATTTTCCATGAACATCTAATTGTTAATTTATCTTCACAAAAATAGTCTATTCAGTTTATCTTTCATTATTTAATTCTATTTTTGCCTACTTTTATTGAAAATTCACCCATGGTATTATTTATAGACGATCGTCCAATTCGATTTATTAGCGTTTCAAAGAAAAAACCTTTATCCCATGATGAAGATTTTGATTTGATTCTAGATGCTCGTCTTGACGTAGTCAAGGTGGAAAATTTCAAAGGTCATACTTGTTTACTCAATATCAATCTCGATCAAATTGAAAAATTGATCAATCATTTACATACCAAAAAGGATTTGAAATTTAACTCCTTGTATGTTTTGGTGAAAGATAAAAAGGATTTTAAAGACAAAATTTGTAGTCTATATTCTGTTATTGAAGCTGCAGGTGGGGTTGTTGTCAATCCAGATAAAAAAGTACTTTGGATTTATCGCTTGGGAAAATGGGATTTACCAAAAGGTAAATTGGAAAAATTGGAAAAATTCAAAAAGGCTGCTGTTCGAGAAGTTGAAGAAGAATGCAATGTTAAAGCCGAATTAATTCAAAAACTTTGTACCACATTTCATACCTACACACATAAGAATCAACGAATTTTAAAGAAGACCAAATGGTATTTGATGAACTCAAATGCTGTTGAAACTTTAATTCCACAAAAAGAGGAGGGAATCGAAAAAGTCGAATGGTTGTCTAAATCTGAAATGAATAAAGCTCTTACTAATACGTATAGCTCTATTCGGCATGTCATTCAAAATTTCGAATTACTTTAAATCTCTAATTGGTAAGGTAAATATTCATCAATACTCGTTCCATATCGATGTAAATCGCGTATGATGGTCGAACTAATAGGAGCTAAATGAGGTGAAGTTATTAAAAATACCGTTTCTAATTCGTTATTAATGTGCCTATTTACTTGTGAAATAGAGTTTTCATATTCAAAATCGGTTGTATTTCTCAATCCTCTGATGATAAATTTGGCTCCTACTTCTTTGGCAACGGTTGCTGTCAAATTTTGATAAGTAACTACCTGAACAGGCATTCCTTCAAACGTTTTTTCGATGCTTTTTTTCATTTTGTCCAAAGAAAAATAGCGAGCCTTACTGGAATTCTGACCAATTCCAATGATTATCTCATCAAATAAGGGCAATGCTCTTAGAACAATGTCTTCATGTCCTTTGGTAAATGGATCAAATGAGCCTGGGAAAAAGGCTGTTTTTTTTGCTTTCATTTCAATGAAATTGGAATCTTTAAATCGATTAAAGATTGAATTAAAGTGTTGTTTTTACAATCAGGTCCAGAAATTTGAAGTAAATCATTGGTCCAAACTAATTCAAAGGCTTCTCTGACGGAATGTAGATAAAAGGCTAATTCGATAGATGAATGATATGCGAAAATATTTGCTATTTGAAGCTTGCCATTTTTACGACAAATGATAAAGGCAAACTTTTGATGAATCAGGTAAATGTTTAATTGGCTTCTCAAGAATCGATTGTGACTATTGATTAGATTGGCCAAAATATGTTGATAGTTTATTTTTGCCAAAGGAAACCTAAATGCAAAAAAATCTTTCCATCGACTGTCAACTAAAAACACAAAATCAGATTCCTCTTTTTTGCATTCTTGCGAATGGACTTCTTTTCCAATTAATTCTTTTGATCCTATGGCTTTTTCTAAATAGCTCATTCGGAAAAGGTCTGAATTGTATTCAGAAGGAATTAATAAAAAATACGAGTGGATTACCTCGATATGTATTTCAACTATATTTTTTTTTGATATGTTATTTTTAATCAGAAATTGATCAAAATCTTGTAGTTGATTCCATAATAATGTTGCAGGATTTATTTCAATTTGCTCTTGCCATTGGGTAGAATTATTCACAATGGAAATGCCATCATTTGTAACTTGCAGGAACAAATGAGCACTATTTGGATGATCTAATTTAGGATTTTCTTCTTCCAATTTAATTTGAATAATTTCTCTAGAGCTCGAATTTGCAAAAAAAATGTGGTAAAGGAATATATTTTTTGATTTTTTTCTAGCGCCAAATTGAGTAATTTTGCACCTTAAATTTTAAAATACGTTTATGCTGCAGGTTTCAAATGTTTCCCTTCGCTTTGGTAAGAGAGTTTTGTTCGAGGAAGTAAATATCAAATTTACAGAAGGAAATTGTTATGGTTTGATTGGAGCGAATGGAGCTGGTAAATCAACATTTTTAAAGATCCTTTCTGGTGAAATAGAATCTCAAACAGGTTCAGTTTCCATGAATCCGGGTGAAAGGATGTCTATTTTGAAGCAAAATCATTTTGAATTTGAAGATTTTCCGGTTTTACAAACAGTCATTATGGGCAATAAACGTCTGTATGATTTAATGTTGGAAAAGGACGCCATCTACATGAAGGAGGATTTTACGGAGGAGGATGGAAATAAAGCCGCGGATCTTGAAGCTGAATTTGCAGAATTAAATGGTTGGGAAGCTGAATCTGAAGCTGCTACGCTCTTGAGTGGATTAGGTATCAAAGAAGATACCCATTACACTTTACTAAAAGATCTAAACGGTTCAGAGAAAGTGAAAGTACTTTTAGCTCAAGCATTATTTGGTAGTCCGGATATTTTATTGTTAGATGAGCCAACCAATAACTTGGATATTGATTCCATTTTATGGTTAGAAGGATATTTACAGAATTTTAAAAATACGGTTATTGTTGTATCTCACGATAGACATTTCTTGGATAACGTTTGTACGCATATTGCGGATTTAGATTTTGGTAAAATTCAATTGTACGGTGGTACGTACACTTTTTGGTATGAGTCATCTCAGTTGGCTGCTAGACAAAGATCTGATCAGAATAAAAAAACAGACGAAAAACGAAAAGAATTGGAAGAGTTTATTCGCCGTTTTTCTGCTAACGTGGCGAAATCCAAACAAGCAACTTCTCGTCAAAAAATGTTGGATAAATTACAAGTGGAGGATATTAAACCTTCTTCTAGAAAATACCCATTCATTAATTTTAAGCCCGAACGAGAAGCAGGTGATCAATTGTTGAGTGTAGAAAATTTATCAGCATCCACCGATGAAGGAGTGGTCCTTTTTTCTAATTTATCGTTTACAATTAATAAAGGAGATAAAGTGGCATTTTTAGCGAAGGATTCCTTAGCAATTACAGCTTTATTTGATATTTTGATGGGAGAAAGAAAGTCTAATTCTGGTGAATTTAAATGGGGAGTAACTACCACCCAAACCTATTTGCCGAATGATAATGCATCTTATTTTGAAGATGCGTCTTTGAATTTAGTGGATTGGTTGAGACAATATTCAACAGAAAAAGACGAGAGTTTTATTCGTGGATTTTTAGGCCGAATGTTATTTTCAGGTGATGAAGCATTGAAAAAATGTACAGTTATTTCAGGAGGAGAAAAGCAACGTTGTATGTTTTCAAGAATGATGCTTTCCGGTGCTAATGTGTTGTTGTTTGATGAACCAACCAATCACTTGGACTTGGAATCTATCACAGCCTTAAATAATGGAATGATTGAATTCAATGGCACTATGTTATTTACCTGCCATGATCATCAATTAACCAATACAGTGGCTAATCGTGTCATTGAATTAGGTTCTAAATCCAATTTGGATAAATTAATGACCTATGATGAGTTTATTACTGATTCTTCGGTTAAAAGTCAACGATTAGCATTGAAGTAAAAATATTTGGACTGAAGTCATTAAAAAGAGGTAAATGAAACGAGTACTAACTCTCATCATTTACCTCTTTTACCTAATACCTAATACCTATTACCTATTACCTATTACCCATTACCTTTTACCTATTTCAAATTAATTCCTAATTTCTTAGCCTCTTCTCTCGCTTGAGGAATTAATGCTTTAATGTTGCTAATCCGAGTTTCATGCGAAGGGTGGGTGCTTAAAAATTCGGGAGGTGCTTGTTCATTGGCACTACCCTTATTCATCCTTTCCCAAAATGAAACCGCTTCGTCCGGATTATATCCTGCTACCGCTAATAAAGTTAGTCCAATTTTATCAGCCTCCGATTCATGACTTCTGCTGAATGGCAACATTATTCCAATATTGGTACCGATTCCATAATATTCTTGCCACGTTTTTTGTGTAGTGGTGTCTTTGCTGGCAGTCGCTAGGCCAATTGCCATAGCACCATATTGTTGGTAGGTACTCGCTTTCATTCTTTGTCCACCATGGTTAGCTAGTGCATGTGCAATTTCGTGACCCATTACGGTTGCAATACCAGCCTCATTTTGGCAAATAGGAAGAATCCCTGTGTAAAAAACAATTTTTCCTCCTGGCATGCACCATGCATTCACAGACTTGTCATCTACTAATTTACTTTCCCATTTATATTCTTTTAGGTAATCCGGATGCCCGTGTTTACTCAACCATAATTGAGCAGCATTGACTAATTTTTCTCTCACTTTATCTATTGACTTAGACTCCTTTGTGTTTTTGATAACTTTTGCTTCGGATAGAAATTTATCGTATTCTTGAAAAGTGAGTGGGAATAGATCTTGATTGTTTACCCCTAAGGTTTTTTGTCCGGTAAATGGATTTAAAGTGGTACATGCACTAATGGTTAGTAATATAATTACTGTTTTTAATATGGTTTTCATTATGATTGGGTTATAATTGATGATAACACAAAATTACACTTTTACCCTTTAAAAGAAAAAGGTTCCAATTCAATTAATTGAAATTGGAACCTTTGTTGGGTAATTTGTTAAGCTAATTACAAAATAAAGCGTGTCGATAAGAAATTAGATTGTTGATTTTCAACAATTTGATTTACGATATCTTTATTTAATTGGTTAGCTTTCGTTGCTACGACTGTTCTGATTGAGAATGATCTTAATGCTGCCGTCACACTCAATGTGCCTTCTGCTGAATCTTTTCTTCCTGTAAAAGGGAAGGAGTCAGGTCCTCTTTGACATTGTGCATTGATATTTACCCTTGAAACTTGATTTACCGTTTCATCAATCAATTCGGATATTTGATTCACATCTGTTCCAAAAATGGCAACTTGTTGTCCATGAGAAGATTCGTGGATATAATCAATTGGAGTTGAAATGTCGTCGAAAGGTACAACGGGTACTACTGGTCCAAATTGCTCCTCTGACCAAACTTTCATTTTGCTAGATACCGGATATAATAAGGCAGGGAAGAAGATGGATTTAAAATTCTCGCCACCATGTTTATTGATGACATTGGCTCCATGTAATTTTGCATCTTCAATTAATTCCTTCAAATAGGCAGGTTTGTTAGGTTCTGGTAAAGGCGTAATTTGAACACCAGATTCCCAAACCATTCCAAGCTTTAAGGCTTCAATTTTTTCAGCCAAACCTTTATTGAACGCCTCCGCTAAGCTTTTATGCACAAAAATTATTTTGATGGCAGTACATCTTTGTCCATTAAATGATAAAGAACCCAATAAACATTCATTAATAGCTACATCTAATTGAGCACTTTCGGTGACGATAGCGGCATTTTTGGCATCCAATCCTAAAATGGCTCTTAATCTATTTACTTTTGGGTGCATTTTTTTCAATTTGTCTGCCACTTTGGAAGACCCAATTAAAGTCAAAACATCTATTTTACCAGATTCCATTAATTGTGGAATGATGCTATTGCCTCTACCATATAAAGTGTTTATTACCCCTGCAGGAAATGAATCACGGAATGCTTCTAGTAATGGATAGTGTAATAATGTACCGTGTTTCGGGGGTTTGAATAAAACGGTATTACCCATAATCAAAGCAGGAATTAGTGTGGTGAATGTTTCATTTAAAGGATAATTGAATGGACCCATACACAAAACAACTCCTAAGGGTGAGCGTCTGATTTGACCGATGATTCCTTCTTCAATCACAAATGTTGAAGATGTTCGATCGATGTCTTTTAAAGCTCCAATGGTGTCGTATATATATTGAACAGTACGATCAAATTCTTTTTGAGAATCAGTTAAGGATTTACCGATTTCCCACATCAATAATTTAACGACCTCGTCTCTTTTTTGAATCATTTTCTGTGTGAATTTTTCCACACATTCTATTCGTTGGGATACGCTCATCGATGGCCACTCGCCACGTCCGTTCGAATAAGCTTTTACACCTGCATACAAAACTTCCATTGCATCTGTCGCATCTGTTATCGGATAAGATCCAATTCTTTTTTGCTCTAAACCATTTTCAGTTCTGACATAAATAGGAGACCAAACGTCCTGGGTTTTTCCTGCCCATTGTCTAAGTTCACCATTGACTAAATATTCTTTTTGTTCAATGGGTTTTGTTAAATCATATTCCTTCGGAATGTCTCCCGCATTTGGAAATAATTTTTCTAATTCACTTGATTGCATCTGATTAAAAATTTTGAATTGCAAATTTCAAGAATTTGAATATTTCTTAGAAAACATTGTTTGTATTATTTAAATAGTTATATAAAAAATACATAAAGTATAAATTTTATACGATTAAAGTCCAATGTTTTCGGTTGAAGCCAAAGTGTATTTCCTTCGAATTTTATTAATTTGAAATTTTTTTTGATCCGTGAAACTAGTTTCATGCATCATTTCAAATTCAATTTTCCAAACGTTATACCTATCTAATTCTTTCTCTTTGAAAGACGATGCATCTATTTTTTTACTTGCTAAATAATTGTCAAATTCCATTTTGAGTCCAGTTGTTTCGTTTGGAAGCTAATAAAATAAAAGCAAAAAATGCCAACATGCCAGATATGAAAAATGGTACAGGAATGTTAGCAGATTTACCTTGATAAATAAAACCGGCGACTAAAGCACCAATGCCAATTCCTGCTTCCAATGCGATATACATCGTTGCCATTGCTCTTCCCATATGATTCACATGTCCTAAATCATTTGTCCAAGCTGCAAGTGTTGGTGTATTAAAACCCCACGCAATGCCAAATAAAATGGCAGAAATGACAAGTGTGTAGGTATTGGGATGTAAGACAAGAATAAACATTGAAATTGCTAAAATTAAACAGGAATATTGAATAACAGGCAATCGACCAACTCTATCAGATAGTTTTGAAAAGAAAAACCGTACCACAATAGATGCAATGGTATAGATAGAAAAATAAAGTCCTTTATTTGTCCAACCAATGTATTTAGAGGTATCTGGTAAAAGAGTCACTACAACTCCTGAAGCAAATGATACCAATAACATCACACCAAATACAGGTAAAACCTTTGGCTCAAAAACATCCTTCCAGCCAATCTTAAATAAGCTCAATGAAAATTGGCTTTTCATTGATTTCGGAAGCGTTTCTTTCAATTTCATTAAGATTAAAATCGAGGCTAAGGCGAATATCGAGGATATGTAAAACATCATATCTAATCCAAAAATATCTGCTAAATAACTACCAATGGCTGGTCCGATTGACATACCTGTTGCCGTAAATATTCCTAAACTACCTTGGGCTTCTCCTCTTCTGTTTTCAGGAATAATGTCAGCCACATAGGCTGCTGTAGCCGTTGGTTTGGTACCAGTAGACATTCCATGAATGAGTCTTAGAAAAAGAAATCCTTGTACTGTGTGAATTAATGGGTAGAGTCCTCCACAAATAAAACATACAATAGAGCCAAAGGCCATAACTGGTACTCTTCCAATATGATCTGTCAGTTTGCCAGAAAATGGCCGACTTAATCCTGCAGTAAGGGTGAATAATGCAATTGTATACCCAATGTATTCTTTACCTCCTAAACTAGCCAGATAATCAGGTAATTCAGGGATAATCATGGAAAAACTAGCAGAAAATAAAAAGTTGCTTAGGCATAATAACCAAAAAGAAATCGTATAAATAGAATTTTCGGTCTTATTATCCATTTATTAATCTTCTAAAATGAGTTTCGATTCTTTTTCATTCAAAGCCATTAAAAAGGCCGGCAATAAAATTAAGTTACATATCATTGCCATGAGTAAGGTTACTGACACCAATACACCCAAGGCTTGGGTTCCTTTAAACGTGGATGCTGTAAAAATAAAGAAACCAAAGAATAAAATTAACGCGGTATAAAACATTGAAACTCCTGTTTTTTGGATAGTAATTTGGACAGCCTTTTGAATGTTGTAATTGTTTTTTGCCCATTCTTCTTTATACCTCGTTAAAAAATAAATGGTTCCATCACTTGAAATGCCGAAAGCAATGGAAAATATCAAAATGGTGCTTGGTTTCAGGGCAATCCCAAAATAACCCATCAATCCAGCTGTTATAATCAATGGAATTAAACTGGGTAATGTGGAAATGAAAACCATTTTCCAACTTCTAAAAAGTAAAGCCATTAATATACAGATTAAAATAATAGCTGTAATAGTGCTTTCAATTAGATTAATTTGTAAATACTCTGTTTGAAAAGCATAAATAACCGAATTCCCTGTTACTTGCGCTTTGTAGGTTCCTGTTGAGCCTTCTTTTAGAATTTCACCTGTTTCAGCATCCGTTCGGAAGATAGAATCTATTTTAGGTTGAATTTCTTCGAATAAGGTTTTGGTGCGTACTGTGCCAGCGTCTTGCATTTGGAAACTCAATCTGGTAAATCTTTTGTCAGCATCAATAAATCCAGCAAATAAATTACCTTTTCCATTTAAGCTACTTTGGAAATCTTTCAGTTTCGATAATTCATCAATACCAGGAAGTTTATAGTATTTAGGATCGCCTCCCCGATAAACTTGATACAAATATTTGGTTGCGCTCAAAATAGATAATCCAGTAGTGAATTCGGGGTATTGTTCGAATAATTTCTCCGTTCGTTTTATTTTGGACAATATTTCTGGACTTAATGCTTTTCCTTTTTCATAGGCATCAATGGAAATTTCAAACGGCATAACTCCATGGAAATGTTTTTCGATAAATTTCAAATCCTTGTAGATCGCATTATCTTGAGGCAAGTCATCAACGATATATCCAATAGCTTGGATCTTGGTTATTCCATAAATAGAAATACCAAGTAATAGAACGACAAAAGAATAAATGAATTTACGATGCGTAAATACCCATTTTTCAATTTTGGAAAGAATTAAATTAACTTTTTTGGATTCAAAATGAGCTAAATCTTTTCGGTTTGGAGGTGCCAAGTAACTGAAAAATATGGGAATTAATGCCAATGAAACTACAAAAGTCAACATAACATTAATAGAAGCAACCACTCCAAATTCTACCAACAAAGCGGAACCTGTAAATGCAAAAACACCAAAGCCTATGGATGTTGTTAAGTTGGCTAGGAATAATGTTCTTCCAACTTTTGAAGCACTTTCTTTTAAAGAAAACTCTTTGTCACCAGTTGCAATATAAGTCTCATGGTATTTATTCAGTAGAAATATGACATTGGGTACGCCAATAACTACAATGAGTGGAGGTATTAAGCCGGATAATAATGTGATTTTAAATCCAAAAAGAACGATCGTTGCTAAAGAAGCAATGATTCCAATCAAAATGATAATTAAAGCAAAAAATACTACTTGAAAAGACCGAAAGAAATAAAACAGAATGAACGAAGTAACAAGTATCGCTAAACCTAAGAAGATAAATAATTCATTTGTTACTTGGGCAGTCATTTCGGTACGAATAAATGGCATCCCCGAATAATGTACCTCATGGCCTGATAATTTTGAATATTGATCACCTAGTCCTTTGATTTCTCGAACAAGTTTAATTCTATTTTTATTATTGATGGTTTTTTGGTCCAATGAAATAAGCATTAAATGAACCTTTAAATCTGGAGTGTACAACATGCCAGAATAGATAGGTAATCGAGATAATTTTGTTTTTAATGAATCAAGATTTTCCTGATTTACTTGCTTATTTTTTGGGAAAATGGGTCTCGTTGAAAATTTCTTTTGAATAGAATCTAAATAAATCTCAGGAATGTTGCTGACAGAAATGGTATTTTTTATTCCTTCCTTACTATTGATTGATTCGTTTAATTGACGCCAGTATTGAAATTCTTTGGGTGTAAATAGGGTAGGATTGTCAATTCCAATAACCATAATACTACCATCTTCTCCATATTTCTTTTTGAAAGTCTCATATAATTGAAAACGTTCATCTGATTTGGGTAAAATTTTAGCTAATTCATAACTCAATTGAATTTTACTAGCAATCAATCCTAAACCTACGGAAAGGGCTAATAAGGTTATTAAAATGGATATTTTGTATTTTAAGATACTATTGCTTACCCAATTCCAAAAATGATTCATACATTTATTTTCTTAAAAAACTTTCAGCTATCACTAAATCTTCAGGCGTAGTGATTTTTATATTTTCATTATTACCTTCAATGAGGTGAATTTTTTCGCCCATTTTTTCGACAACACTTGCATCATCAGTGAATAATTCCGAATAGGATTGTTGGAAGGCGGTATTCAGACTACTCAATCGGAAAACTTGTGGTGTTTGAATGATTTTTATATCATTCCGATTGACTGATTCAAATTCTTGCTTGTCAGAATTCCAAATTCGAATGGAATCTTTGGATGAAATAGCCAAAACAGCATTTTGACCATTCTCACATTGTTTATAAGCTTCTTGAATACATTGAATGGACACAAATGGTCTTACACCATCATGGATACCAACAATTGATTCGTTCTTTTCTGTTATGAATTGAATTCCGTTTTGACTTGAGTGAAAACGAGTTTGACCTCCTTCTATGATTTCATGTGGTATTTCTTGATTGAAATCTTCAAATTCTAGACAAATATTTTTCCAAACAGTTATTTGATCTTTAGGCAAGACCACAATTAATTGAATGTCTGGTATCGCAATTTTGAATTGCTTTAACGTATAATATAAAAGAGGTTTGTTTTGAATTCGCAAAAATTGTTTCGGAATGGTACTATTCATTCTTTGCCCAGAACCTCCCGCGACAATTATTACATATTTTCTCAAAACAAACCTCTTTAAAAATTTTAAATGATCAACATAACATCACCATAGCTAAAGAAACGATATTTCTCCTTTATAGCTTGTTTATATGCTTCTTGAATCAATTCATGACCTCCAAAAGCAGAAGTCATCATTAATAAAATTGACTCAGGTAAATGAAAATTAGTTAATAACGCTGTTGGAATTTTAAATTCGTACGGAGGAAAGATGAATTTATCTGTCCAACTATTGATGGGTTTTAAATGACCGCTTGCAGAAACAGATGACTCTAATGCTTTCATAACAGTGGTTCCGATTGCTAATACTTGCTTTTTGTTATCAATCGCATTATTGACATAACCACAGGTCGAATTATCTATGATAAAATGTTCAGAATCTGTTTTATGTTTGGTTAAATCTTCAACGTCAACTTGTCTAAAAGTTCCTAGTCCTACGTGTAGTGTAATTGGGCTAAATTGAGCACCATTTAATTCTAAACGTTTCATAATTATTTTAGAAAAATGTAAACCGGCAGTGGGTGCTGCAACAGCCCCTACATGCTCCGCATAGATAGTTTGAAAACGATCACGATCTTCTTCTGTAGCTTTTCTTTTGAAACGAATTTCGTCTGGAAGTGGCGTTTCTCCCAATTCATGAATAGCATTCATAAGCGCATCATGATCTCCATCATATAAAAATCGAATTGTTCTTCCTCTTGAGGTTGTATTATCTATAACTTCAGCAACTAAATCTGAATCTCCAAAGTATAATTTATTACCAACACGGATTTTTCTAGCAGGATCAACTAATACATCCCATAACCGATGTTCTCTATTTAATTCTCTTAAAAGGAATACCTCAATTTGAGCACCTGTTTTTTCTTTGTTTCCGTACAATCTCGCAGGGAAAACTTTTGTATTATTCGTAACTAAAACATCACCATCTCCAAAATACTCGATGATGTCTGTAAATTTTTTGTGTTCAATCGTTTTTTCTTTACGATTAACTACCATCATTCGTGCATCTTCACGATTTTCAGTAGGATTAAGTGCAATTAAACTTTGAGGTAAATCAAATCTGAATTCAGATAATTTCATTTGATTGGGGGTTGAAATTTTAGATTAAAACGAAATAATTCTAATCAAAAAACTAATTTTAACTATTATATTTTTTTGCAAGCTACAAATATACACTTTTAGGGGGGGGCTTGTCAAGTTTATTTTTAAACAATTGAAATTCTACATGGTTAAATTGTAAATAAAATGAAAGGAAGATGGAAAAAGTAAGCATATTTTGGTTTAGACGCGATTTAAGAATTGAAGATAATGTGGGTTTATATCATGCCTTACATGCCTCCGAACCCGTATTACCTATCTTTATCTTTGATCCAGGGATTTTAGATAAATTATCTAACAAAAATGATGCTAGAGTACAGTTTATTTATCAAGCCTTGATTTCACTTTCTGAAAAGTTGCAACTTAAATCAGGTAATATTCAAGTATTTTTTGATAACCCACTTCAAATATTTGAAAAACTTCATGCGACTTACGAAATAATAAATATCTACTCTAGCCATGACTATGAGAAATATGCACTTACTAGAGATACTCAAATAGAAAATTGGTCAAAAGAAAGAGGAATTAACTTTTTGCAATTTAAAGATCAAGTAATATTTGAAAAAAATGAGGTTCTTTCGGGTCAAAATACTCCTTATACTGTATTTACACCTTATTCTAGAAAGTGGAAAGAGAAATTATCTCAAAATCCAATCAAAACCTTTCCTTCAGAAGAAATTTCCAATTATGTACAAGTTGCGACATCGATACCAAATTATCAAAGTTTGGGATTTGTAGAAAATGAATTGGTTTTTCCTAAACCAAACGTCTCTACAGAGTTGATTCAAAATTATGGAGAGTGTAGAGATTTTCCGGCTAAATCAGCAACTTCTAAATTATCTGTTCATTTACGTTTTGGTACAATATCCATTCGTAGTTTGGTTGTTAAGGCTTTAGGTAAATCAGAAATATGGTTAAATGAATTAATATGGCGCGATTTCTATTTCAATATTCTTTATCATTTTCCTCATATTAGCGAAGGCCATGCTTTTAGAAAGGAATATGATATGATTCAATGGCGGAATAATGAGTCAGAATTTGAAGCATGGAAAACGGGTAATACGGGTTATCCAATCGTTGACGCAGGAATGCGTGAATTGAACTCGACAGGATTTATGCATAACCGTGTTCGAATGATTGTAGCTAGTTTTTTAATCAAACATTTGTTAATCGATTGGCGTTGGGGAGAAGCGTATTTTGCAGAGAAATTGTTGGATTATGATTTTTCAGCTAATAATGGAGGTTGGCAATGGGCATCAGGATCCGGATGTGATGCAGCACCCTATTTTCGAGTATTTAATCCCTATTTACAAACAGAAAAGTTTGATAAACAATTACTTTATGTCAAGAAATGGGTACCAGAATTTCTTGAATTTTCCTATCCTAAACCAATTGTTGACCATGATTTTGCTAGAAAAAGAGTTTTAGAAGTTTATAAAAAAGCTTTGAGTAGAGATTAGTAAACTCTTTTACCCATGATATTGTACTCCTCTAAATCGATTCCTAAGAATCCGATTTTTAAACTTACTTCCATTTTGATAGGTATTTGATAATCATCTTGGCTAATCCATAAACGAATAGCATCTTTATCTTCAAATAGATTATTTTTGGGCATTACCAAGGATGTTCGAATGCAATTTCTCTTGCCAAATTTGGTATCAATTTTTTCAAAATCTTTGACAATAAACCATACTTCATAAATAGTACCTTCTACCAAAATTTTGGCATTTAATTTTTGCCCAATTTTCATATCGCTAAGTACTTTATTTCGTAGGTAATAATATCCTCCAATCAAGTCGACCGTACCTTTAGGTATGGATACCGTTTTCTCATTTGGATCATTTTGTTTTGAGTAAATTTTGGCTGTATTATTTTCAGTATTAAAATACACATTTTCTTCTTTTCGGTATTTTCCTTCAATTTTTTTCAGTTCTGTTTTTATAGGCAGTAAAGTACTTACATCTAAACTTGCCGACCAATAATCGACCAATGGGCTTAAATAATGTAATAAACCTATTGTTTTACCCTCTATTTCTACTTTTCTGCTTGGGATTTGATTGACTTGGACTTGACTAAAACTTGTTTTGATGGTAGCTTCAGCGGCATTGATGAAACCAAGATGTATTCGGTATTTTAAAAATTCACCAGCTCTTAATGCATTCGATTCTTGTGCATATGACCCAAATAAATTTAAGAATATCAATAAAATTATTTTGGCTAAAATGTGCTTTTTCAAATGACTTAGGGATTATTTTAAATATAGTTTTCTAAATTAAATATTTAGTTGTTAGATTATCAATTTATTTGTTAAAATATTACTTTCTATTCCTTATTTTTGTTAGGCTTTAAAAGCAAAACTATTTTTAATATAATATTATGGCGAAACAATCAGGTGAAGAGCAGGGATTTGCTTCTGAAAAATTAAAAGCATTACAAACAACCTTAGAAAAATTGGATAAAGCATATGGTAAAGGTACCGTAATGCGTTTGTCAGATAGTAAAGTAATGGATGTACCTGTGATTTCGACGGGTTCGTTGGGTTTGGATTTAGCTTTAGGAATTGGTGGCGTCCCAAGAGGTAGAGTAGTAGAAATCTATGGACCTGAATCTTCTGGTAAAACAACCCTAACAATGCATTGTATAGCTGAAGCACAAAAAGCAGGTGGTTTAGCCGCATTTATTGATGCGGAACATGCATTTGATAAATCTTATGCCGAAAAATTGGGAATTGATACAAAGAATTTATTGATTTCACAGCCGGATAATGGTGAGCAAGCTTTGGAAATTGCTGAACACTTAATTAGTTCTGGAGCAATTGATATTATTGTCATCGACTCTGTTGCAGCCTTGGTTCCTAAAGCCGAAATAGAAGGAGAGATGGGCGATTCTAAAATGGGTTTACAAGCTCGATTAATGTCTCAAGCCTTAAGAAAATTAACAGGAACCATTAATAAAACAGGTTGCTGCTGTATTTTTATTAATCAATTAAGAGATAAGATAGGAGTAATGTTTGGTAGTCCTGAAACAACGACAGGTGGTAATGCACTTAAATTCTATGCTTCTGTTCGTTTAGATATCAGACGTGCTGGACAAATTAAGGAAAGTGCTGATTCTATAACTGGTAACAGAACTCGTGTTAAGGTTGTTAAGAATAAATTAGCTCCACCCTTCAAAGTAGTTGAGTTTGATATCATGTATGGAGAAGGTATATCCAAAGCAGGGGAAATACTTGATTTAGGAGTTGATTTGGGAGTTATAGATAAATCAGGTTCATGGTTTTCGTATAGTGGAAATCGTTTGGGTCAGGGAAGAGATGCCGTGAAAGATTTGATTAAGGACAATCCTGAATTAATGGAAGATTTAGAAATGAAAATAAAAGAAAAAATCAAAGGAGATGATTCTGTTTTATTAGACAAAGATGGTGCTAAGGAAGAATAAAATCGTTGATTTTGTAATTAAAAAAAGCCTCATTTGAGGCTTTTTTTAATTATGAGCAATATTGAATTTATTGAAAAGCTTTTTGACCGTTTTTTCAACAGATTTGTCTGATTCGATGGCTTCTGATATGGATTGAACTGCATGGATGACCGTGCTATGATCTCTACCTCCAAAATGATAACCAATGGATTTTAAGGGTAAATTGGTTAATTCTTTTAACATAAACATTGCTACTTGCCTTGGAAATACATTTTCTTTTTTTCTGCATTTCCCTTTTAAGGTATCTAGATTTACGTCAAAATGATTAGTAACCGCATCTAAAATATTTTCAACACTTAACTCTTTTTCTTGATCGTTAACGATACTTTTCAAAGTTGATTTAGCTAATTCTATGTCAATTTCTTTTCGAGTTAGAGAAGCTTGTGCCATTAATGAGATAATAACACCCTCCAATTCACGAACGTTCGTTTGAATAGAATGTGCTAGATATTCTAAAACATCCAAATTGATCTGAATACCGTCATCTTGCAGTTTTTTCTGAATAATTGCAATTCGAGTTTCAAAATCAGGTTGCTGTAAATCTGCTGTCAATCCCCACTTAAATCTACTTAATAACCGATCCTCCATTCCAACCAAATCCCTAGGCGCTCTATCGGAAGACAATATAATTTGTTTACCAGATTGATGTAAATGGTTGAAAATATTAAAGAAGGTTTCTTGAGTTTTTTCTTTACCAGATAAAAATTGTACGTCGTCGATGATTAATACATCGACTTGTAGATAAAAATTAGTGAAAGCTTCAATGGAATTATTTCTAATCGCGTTGACAAACTGATTGGTGAATTTTTCTGTCGAAACATAAAGAATAAACTTTTCAGGGTATTGTTCTTTAATTTGATTCCCAATGGCTTGTATCAAGTGTGTTTTTCCTAATCCAACCCCACCATAAATCATTAAAGGGTTGAAGGAGGTTAAACCAGGCTTATTGGCAACTGCCAGACCTGCTGCTCTACCTAATCTATTACAATCTCCTTCGATAAATTTATCGAAAGTATATTTAGGAATTAAATAGGAATCTAATTCCAATGAATCTAAATCTTTGAATTGAAAGGGACTTCTAGCTGGAGAATTATTATCCTCTTTTTTCGAATTTTGTTGATTAAATGTAGGTAAATTGAAGGTTAAAGGAGGGTTTTTACGATCTCCTTTGTCTACAATAATGGAATATTCCAGTCTACCTTGTCTTCCAATTGCGAAATCGATTGCCTTTCGTAAAACAGAAACATAGTTTTCTTCCAACCATTCATAAAAAAATTGGGAAGGCACCTGTATTGTTAAGGTATTATTGGCAAATTTTAGAGGAACTATCGGTGCAAACCAGGTTGTGTAACTTTGTTCAGATAAATCACTTTTGATGATCATCAAACATTTATTCCACAATTCATTTAATTCAGTTTGCATTTAATAATATAATTTTGAGTCAATAATTCCCTGACATTCTTGCAAAGTAATTTTGCCAGATTGTTTATATAGTTAAAAATTCTATAAGACTTTGTTGTAAAGAAATTAGAAGTTTTTTCTTTAGTGGGGAGACAAAAATAGTAAAATTCGAGGTCGTTCCAAATTTAAAAATGAATATTTTTTATCTTTTTTTTTGAAAAAAAATGATAAAAAATTTGGAACTAAAAATTGTTCAATTTATTTGATGTTTTTATCATGATTGACTAAGAATAGTAATAGAATTTTTTTTTAAATTATTTTAAGAAAAATATTTCTTTAAATTGATTCAAATGAATGTATATGTAATAACAAATTGTTTAATATTCTGATAATCAGTTTGTTATCATTAAGTATATGTTATTTGATTTTTTTTGAAATTATTTTATCAAATAATTATCTGAATGGCTTTTGCTTTTATTTGAATAGAATTAAATTCACTTTCTACAAATAAATTTTCTCCATCTAAATGCATTGGTGTTCCAATTTTGACCTTAAAATTGAATTCTTTTCTGGTCAAAATTTGCACATTTTTATGTGAAAATATTTTCTTAAAAAATAGTCTAATTCCAAGGTTGATTAATTCTAAATAATTGACAGGTTGGATTTTAACTACTTCGAATGTGCCGTCTTGTAAATTTGAATTTGGAGAAATGAATGCATTGTTGCCAAACTGATTCGCATTGGCAAAGGTGATTGAAAATAGATGTTCAGGTATGTCCGAATTTGAATCATTCATTTCTATGGATTTGTACTTAATAATGGATTGCAAGGTGGATAGAATATAATTCAAAAACCCACGATTCTCGCTTTTTGCAAATTTATGAGCTACTATGGCATCAAATCCGAGTCCAGCCGTACAAAAAAATGGTTTTTCATTAAAGTAAACTGCATCAATTTCAATGATACGGCCTTGTAAGCTTTTTTGTAATGCTTTATTAAAATTTAATGGAATATGTAAATGTCTAGCTAAGCCATTTCCTGATCCCATTGGAATTATCCCCAAAGGTATATTTTTATCTATTAATGTGGAAGCAACTTCATTTATTGTACCATCTCCACCTATCACTATAATTCGTTCTGCTTTAGCAGAAATAGCTTGTTTGGTTAATTCAATGGAATGCAACCTTCTTTCAGTTATATGTAAAATTGATTTGGGTATTAGTTGTAAGTCATGAATTATTTTTTCTTTAAATTTTGGATTTTTGCTTCCAGATTTTGGGTTGAAAATTATATGAATCATGATCTTTTTGCAATTTTACTGTAAATTTAGATTCATTATTTTAATTAAATAAATTATATGCTAAAAATTGGAGATACCTTTTCTATAGAGTTTTCATTTACACAAGATCAAGTAAATGATTTTTGTCGAATTTCTGGCGATTTTAATCCTTTACATTGGGATGCCGATTTTGCGGCTAATACGCCCTTTAAAAAGCCGATTGTACATGGAGCATTGATTTCTAGTATTTTTTCGAAAGTTATGGGAATGGATTTTCCAGGGAAAGGAAGCGTATATTTGAAACAAATTTCGGAATTTAAAAGACCATTATATGTTGAATTAAATTATAAGGCATACTTTGAAATTGTATCTATAAATAATCAAAAGCATACTGCCGAAATAAAAACTCAAGTGATTGAGCTAGAGAGGGGGAAATTAATGGTAGATGGTATGGCCTCAGTTATGAATTCAGAATTATTTTAAACCAAAAAAGCCCGAAATTTCGGGCCTTTTTATCAATAAAATAGTAAAATACTATTTTGTTGCGTTTTTCTTGTTTTGTACTTCAGTACGAATGTCTTGTGCCAAAGTTTTCAATTGTTGTAATCCACCTCTAACGCGTGTTCCAGCTGCCTGGTTTCCTTTATCGTAGAATTTTTCGAAATCTGATTCTAAAGATAAAATTAGGTCTTTTACTTCTGCAAATCTGCTCATAATAATTTGAATTTTTAGGTTTTAAAAAAATTAGATTGTCTTTTTTCGCTGCTTGAAGCGTTTATAAAACGAAATTTAGTAAAAAACTTAACGCTCACAAATTATTTAACATAAAAAAGATAAAAAAATGTTAAAAAAGTGAAAAAAAACATAGTTTTTGTCTAAAATCAGTATTATTGCTTATAATAACCCGCTTTTAATCTTTTTTGAACTTCTGCAAAACACTCTGTCGTATAATTAATATCCTCAATAGTATGGGAAGAAGTAGGAATGATTCTTAACATGATTTGACCTTTAGGTACAACTGGATAAACGACAATGCTACAGAAAATTCCCATATTTTCTCTAAGATCTCTAACGAGTGCTGTTACAGCTGCAATATCATAATCTCCATGTAAAAATACAGGCGTGACAGGTGATGTAGTTTCTCCAATATCAAATCCCTTTGCAATCAAACCAGCTTGCAATGCTTTTACATTAGCCCAAAGCTTTTCTCTTAATTCTGGATGTTTTTTGATTAATTCCAAACGCTTCATACCACCAATGACAAATGGCATAGGCAAAGCCTTCGCATAGGTTTGAGAACGCATATTGTATTTTAAATACATGATAATATCCTTCGGGGCTGCTACAAATGCGCCAATTGCTGCCATAGATTTAGCGAAAGTTGAAAAATACAAATCGATACCTTCCGTACAATTTAAATGTTCACCCACACCACGACCATTTTCTCCCATAGTTCCAAAGCCATGAGCATCATCTACCAATAAACGGAAATTGAAATCTTTTTTCATTTCCACAATCTTGTCTAATGAACCCACCTTACCTGACATTCCAAAAACTCCTTCTGTAATGACTAATATTCCTCCACCTGTCTCTTCTGTTCTTTTGGTGGCTCTTTCTAAATTCTTTTTTAAAGAATCCATGTTATTGTGATTAAATTTATAGTAATCACCCATTTTAGCTTTATGTAAGCGGATTCCATCGATTAAACAAGCATGCGATTCAGCATCATAAACAATGATATCGCGATGATCAACCATACATTCAATGATTGACATTACACCTTGATAACCATAATTTAAAAGAAATGCATCTTCTTTGCCAACAAATTCAGCTAATTGTCTTTCAAATTCCTCATGTTCATCGGTATTTCCAGACATCATTCGTGCACCCATGGGATATGCCAAACCATACTTGGCTGTAGCATCCGCATCGGCTTTTCTTACTTCTGGATGATTGGCTAATCCTAAATAGTTGTTTAAGGACCAGTTTAGCATTTCTTTTCCCATGAAAGTCATTCTTGGGCCTAATTCACCAGTAAGTTTTGGAAATGAAAAATAATGATGTGAGTAATGTGCATGTGCCCCAATTGGCCCCATGTTTTTAACTACTTTCTCGAAAATGTCCACTGCAATGATTTGTTTTAAATGAAAAATCTTAAAATAATTACAAAGTTAATTTATATTTTTTGGATAGCAAAGTGTGATTATCAAGTATATATTTTACTTTTGAAAATACATTCATCTATTAACCAAACTGATCTTTTATGAAGATATTTATCTATCTATTATTTCCATTAATTTTTATATCAACCACTACTTTAGTTGCTCAGAATACATTAAAACCACTCATCGAATCTGATCATGGAATGGTTGTATCTACACACCCTTTGGCCAGTCAAATTGGTTTAAATGTGTTACAAAGAGGTGGAAATGCCATTGATGCTGCTGTCGCAGTCAATTTTGCCCTTGCTGTTTGTCATCCAGCTGCTGGAAATATTGGTGGCGGTGGATTTTTAGTTTATCGGAATTCGAAAGGAAAAACCTTATCATTGGATTTTCGTGAAAAAGCTCCATTATCCGCATCTAAAGATATGTATTTGGACGAAAATAAAACAATCATTCCCAATAAAAGTCAAGCAGGTATTTTCTCCGTTGGCGTCCCTGGTACGGTGGATGGAATGTTTCGGATGCATAAAAAGTTAGGTAAACTTCCTTGGAATTCATTGATTCAGCCTGCCATAGATTTGGCAAGGAATGGTGTTATTTTAACAGAGAAAGAAGCTAAAGGTTTGAATAGACAAAGAGCAGATTTTCTTATCCATAATGTAGGCAAAAATTATATGCTTAAAGATTCAGATTGGATCAAAGGCGATACATTATTTCAGGCTGATTTAGCTCAATCATTGTTACGAATAGCATTATTTAAACGAAAGGGATTTTATAATGGTCAAACTGCCGATCTAATTTTGGCTGAAATGAAGAATAAAAATGGATTGATTTCTCAAAAGGATTTGAATAAATACCGTTCCAAATGGAGAAAACCGATAAAGTCGACTTACAAAGAATACTCCATCATAGGAATGCCTCCACCATCTAGCGGTGGAATTGCCTTGGGACAATTGCTAAAAATGGTCGAACCATTTCCTTTAAATAAATGGGGCGTTAAATCTGATTCAACTATTCAAACGATCATTGAAGCAGAAAGAAGAGTATATGCAGATCGATCCAAATGGTTGGGTGACCCTGATTTTGTAAAAGTGCCTGTAAATGAACTGTTGGATGATCTATATTTGAAAAGTCGAATGCAAGATTTTAGTTTGGAAAAAGCTACCCCGAGTTCAACGATCTTGCCTGGAGCATTTTCAGGTTATGAAAGTCCTGAGACAACGCATTATTCCATAGTAGATTCTGAAGGAAATGCTGTATCAATTACTACTACCTTAAATAATTCATATGGAAGTAAGGTTTTTGTCGGTGGTGCAGGATTTTTGTTAAACGATGAAATGGATGATTTTTCTGCAAAACCCGGTTTTCCTAATTTATATGGCCTAATCGGTTCCAAGGCAAATGAAATTCAACCTCAAAAAAGAATGTTGTCTAGTATGACTCCAACCATTATTGAAGAAAAAGGAAAATTGAAAATGGTAGTAGGAACACCTGGAGGTTCAACAATTATTACCAGTGTTTTTCAAGTTGTTTTAAATGTATTGGAGTTTGGAATGAATATGCAACAAGCCGTTGAATTTCCAAGATTTCATCATCAATGGCAGCCCGATAAAACGAATTTTGAAACGAATCGTTTTTCGAAGGAACAATTAGATCGATTAAACTTGAAATTATATGAATTTAATCCAGTAGGCGGAATAGGCTTGGTGGAAGGGATTTTGGTACTACCAAGTAACAAACTTCAGGGTGGTGCCGACTCTCGAGGAGACGACACCGTGAAAGGCTATTGAAATAATTTGGCAACTAAAAACGCTGCACCTGCCGCAGCAGCACCGATTGATGTTACTTTAATTGCTCCTTTGATAGGATTTTGACCTGTTATTTTACTTTTAAAATATCCAAAGACAAAAAGAGCGATTAAAGTAATACCAGCCGAGTTAATTAATCCATCAACCGGATTTTCAACAATAAAATAGGGACATAAGGGGATAAAACCACCAACGACATAGGATAATCCAATGGTTAATGCAGAATTTCGAGCTCGATTGGGATTCGGTTTTTCTAGTCCTAATTCAAACCGCATCATAAAATCAACCCATTTGTCTTTATCTTTTGAGATACATTCAACTACAATTTCTTGTGCTTCTGGACTTAAGCCATAATCTTCAAAGACTTCTCTAATTTCATCTTTTTCTCTTTCCGGGACGCGATCCACTTCTTCGTATTCTCGTTTTAATTCCGCTTCATAATGTTCTTTTTCGGTCATTCCTGCTAAATAGCCACCTAAACCCATCGCGATGGAACCTGCAACAATTTCTGCAATTCCTGCTGTTGTAACTATATTAGCTGACTCAACAGCACCAGATAATCCAGCTGCAAGAGCAAAGGGAACAGTTAAACCATCGGACATCCCGATAACAATATCAGTCAGAAAATCAGAGCTTTTTAGATGTTTCTCGTGTAAATGATGATCAGGTCCGTTCATATTTAATTATCTGATGCCATGCATCATTCTTTTTAAGGGTCCAATGGATAAGAAATATAAAAGTACTGCTGCTATTCCTGCCAACGTTACAAATAACATAAAGAAATCATAAAGATTATGGATTTCGAAACCAAGAAAGCTAGGGAATTCTGTTTGACCAGGTATATTTTCTGGTAACAATGCACCCAAGGTACCTGCCAAAGCGTAACCCGCTGCATTGGCTAAAAACCAAACGCCCATTAAGAGAGATGAAAATCTTTTTGGTGCTAATTTGGCCACTAATGACAATCCAATAGGAGATAAACATAATTCACCCATCGTTTGAAAAAGGTAAAGAATGATAAGCCAAATAACATTTAATTTATTAGTTCCTAAATCTTTTACTTGAGAAGCTATAATCCAATATCCAATTGCCAAAAGCAATAAGCCAATAGCTTGTTTGCCTGGCGAATTCGGTTCAATTCCTCTTTTTTGTAAATTAATCCATAAAAAACTAAATGGAAATGCTAAAAGTATAATAAAAAAAGAATTAGCATTTTGTACTGAACTAGGAGGGAGTTCAAAACCAAATAAATGTAAATCAGTTTGTTGATCTGCAATAAAAGTCAAGGATGATCCCGCTTGTTCAAATGCCGACCAAAAGAAAATAACAAAAAAGGAGATAATGTACATAACTAAAATACGATCCCTTTCAATCGGTGTGATTGTTTTATCTGTCATAATCAAAAATGCCAAACTAATACCTGAAGAATAAATAACTGGATAAATCCAATCCTTTATGATATTGGCATGCTCATCTTGAAAAATTAAGTGAAATGTAAAAATTAGACCAACAAATATTGCTATGGTTATCCTAATAGATAAAGGAGTGAAAATGGCTTTTTCAGTTTCATCAGAAAGGTTGACTTCTTTTGTGAATTCAGGTTTTTTACCAATGTCTTCTCCATTTGGATTTTTTAAAAATTTATTTTTTAAAATTAGAAAACTGATGGTTCCAATGAGCATAGCCGTTCCAGCGGCCATAAAACCCCATTTAAATGCTTCAACTACGCGTTCGCCATTGGATAATTTTACATCTCCTAAAATTGGACAAATCAGCATTCCTAATAAAGCTCCAGTGTTAATGCCCATGTAAAAAATGGTAAAGGCAGAATCCAATCGATTATCGCCTTTCGCATACAATTGTCCAACCATGGACGAAATATTGGGTTTGAAAAATCCATTGCCCAGTATTAAGAACAACAATCCAATCCACATCAGTATACTAGCAAAATCGATATTAGTCTGAAAAGTACTGGCGGAAGAAAATAGAAATAATTGTCCTAATGCCATGACAAAACCTCCTAAAATAATACAATTTCTATTACCTAAATATCGATCTGAAATATAACCACCAAACATAGGGGTTAAATAGCTTAATCCAAGAAATCCGCCATATAAGAGGGATGCATCATTTTGTTTAAATGCTAGTGCATTTACTAAAAATAGTGATAATAAGGCGCGCATTCCATAGAAATTGAATCGCTCCCACATTTCAGTTGAATAAAGAAAGTATAATCCTTTAGGGTGGGTATTGGAAATAGTATTTGTCATAAAAGGTTTGTTGAATAATGGCACAATATACCAATTTGTACGTGATTTTTTTCTACAAAATTTGGAAAATATTGTGTTAAAAAATTCTATTCATGGTGCCTTTTTTACTAATAGATGTGAAACATATTTTGTATGTTTGTTAATTAATTTCCTTGACTGAAAAATAATAGTAATCCTATGGGCAAGATTATTGCAATTGCGAATCAAAAAGGTGGTGTGGGTAAAACTACAACAGCCATCAATCTAGCTGCAAGCTTAGCTGCTCTTGAATTTAAAACTCTTTTGATTGACGCTGATCCTCAAGCTAATTCAACTTCTGGATTAGGTTTTAATCCCAAAGAAGTCAATCATAGTATATATGAATGCATGGTTGGAATTGCTACTGTGGATGAAAGTATCCTTCCAACAGAGGTTCCCTTTTTAGATATTATTCCTTCTCATATCGATTTAGTAGGTGCAGAAATTGAAATGATTAATTTAACCAACAGAGAAGGTAAAATGCGTGAGGCTTTAAGTACAATTAAAGATAAATACGATTTTATTATTATGGATTGTTCGCCATCTTTAGGCTTAATTACCATTAATAGTCTTACTGCAGCAGATTCGGTTATCATTCCTGTACAATGCGAATATTATGCATTAGAAGGTTTAGGGAAATTATTAAATACCATTAAAATTATTCAGTCTCGTTTGAATACTCAATTGGTTATTGAAGGGATATTGTTAACCATGTACGATTTAAGATTACGATTATCTAATCAAGTAGTCAATGAAGTGAATTTACATTTTAAAAATATGGTTTTTGAAACAATTATTCCACGGAATATTCGTTTGTCAGAATCACCAAGTTTCGGAATACCTGCCATTCTGCACGATGCTGAAAGTAAAGGGTCAATTAGTTATTTAAACTTAGCCAAAGAAATTATTACTAAAAACGGTTTATTACAAACAGTTTTTTAATTTTTAATTATGTCAGTAAAGCAAGAATCAAATTCGAAAAAACGTATTGGTTTAGGTAGAGGATTAGGGGCTCTTTTAGAGGATTCTGAAAAGGTACAATCGCATCATGCTTCCGATTATGCAGGAAGTCTAGATACCGTTAATTTAATGGAGGAAATTCCTTTGAATTTTATTGAAACTAATCCTTATCAACCTCGAGAATATTTTGATAATGACGCTTTAAATGATTTAGCAGAATCTATTCGAATACAAGGGATTATTCAACCCATCACAGTTAGAAAAGTTGCTCCTAGGAAGTTTCAGTTAATTTCTGGTGAAAGAAGGTTACAGGCTTCAAAAATTGCTGGTTTATCTAAAATTCCAGCCTATGTTCGAACAGCGGATGATCAGCAAATGATCGAAATGGCTCTCATAGAAAATATTCAGAGAGAGAACTTAAATGCCATTGAGATTGCTCTTTCCTACAAGCGTTTAATGGAGGAGTGTGATTTGAAACAAGAAGAATTAGGTGCTCGGGTAGGGAAAAATAGATCAACAGTAACCAATTACATGCGATTGCTTAAATTGCCTCCAGCTATTCAAGTAGCTATTCGAGATAACAAATTATCCATGGGACATGCACGATGTTTAATTCCGGTTGATGATTTGGAAGTTCAAAATGCTTTGTTTTTGAAGGCAATTTCAGAAGAATGGTCTGTTCGGAAATTAGAAGACGCTGTACGACAATCTGCTAATTTAGATAAGTTGGGCAAAAATCCAAAAGCAGATCAATCGGTTGATTCTTCTGAATTAAAGAATTACATGACCGCTTTTTCAAATTTCTTTCAATCACCCGTAAGTTTGAAGGTTAATTCCGAAGGAAAAGGAGAAGTGAAATTAACTTTCAAATCGAAAGAAGAGTTATTGAAACTAATCAAGGTGTTGCAGAAATCGTAAATATGTTGATTCATCGATTTAAATTAATCAAGCTTATTTTTTTACTACTATTATTTGGTTTGAGTTTTGTTTCTCAAGCCAGAACATATACTGATTCGCTTCAATTAAAATCAATTGAAATGACCCAGGATTCTGTGAATAGTAATTCCAGTAAAATAGAAAAAAATAAAAGTAAGATTCCTTATAAAATTATTCCACGAGTGGCCACAATGCACTCTTTAATGATTCCAGGTTGGGGACAATTATATAATCGACAGTATTGGAAGTTGCCTTTGGTAGTGGGAGCTTTTGTTACCTTGGGATTAATAGCGAACTACAATCATACTCGTTATATGAAATATAGAGACTATTATTACATTGTTTCTCCCCACACAGATGATCCAAAGTATGTTCCTCCCGCTACAGTAGCGGTCCCTTACGAAGATGGAGTTATACGTGATTTAGATGTAAATCAACTAAAGCGAATCAATGATGGGTTTCGTAGAAATAGAGATTATACCTACATTGGTATTGTTATTGCCTGGGCATTTAATGTGGTGGATGCAAATGTGAGTGCCCATTTAAAGACTTTTGATGTTTCTGATGATATTAGTTTAAAAATTAAACCAGCGTTGGATTTTAATCCAATTAATAATAGTTTAGTTTCTGGATTGACTTTATCTTTTAATTTTAAAAAATAAAATATGAGAATCGTATTAATTGGATATGGTAAAATGGGTAAAGAGATAGAAAAGATTGCTATATCCAGAGGTCATGAAATTGTAGCAAAAATAGACATCGATAATAATAGTGATTTAGATTCACTTTCAAAAAATCAGGTGGATGTAGCCATTGAATTTTCAAATCCGTCCTCTGCTTACCAAAATATTATCAAATGTATCGAAAAACAAATTCCAATTGTTTGCGGTACAACGGGCTGGTTGGAAAAGAAATCTGAGGTAGAAGAATTAACTCAAAAGCATGAATCGACATTTTTTTATGCTTCAAATTACTCCATAGGAGTAAATTTGTTTTTCCAATTGAATAAATATTTGGCAAAATTGATGAATCCACATCATCAATATGATATCTATACCAATGAAATTCATCATTTGGAAAAAAAGGATGCACCTAGTGGAACTGCTATTACTTTGGCAGAGGGTATTTTAAGTGAGTATCCAGAAAAAAAAGCTTGGGTAAATAATCAAATTCCTAATCCAGAAGAAATTGCGATTTGGTCTCAAAGAGAATCAACCATTCCCGGTACACATACTGTTAAATATATTTCTAAAGTGGATCAAATAGAAATGACACATGAAGCATTTAGTCGCGAAGGCTTTGCTCTTGGAGCCGTAATAGCTGCAGAATGGGTGAAGGATAAAAAAGGTGTGCTAGGTATGGATGATTTATTGAAATTGACTTAGTTATGAAATACGATATTGAACATATCAAACTTGAATTAGAACAAAATGGTTTGGCAATTATTCCAGGGTTTTTCGATGAAAAATTAATCGAAAAATTGCATGAATCAGCTAAAGAAATTTTCCAAATTCAATTTGATCATTTTCAGATTGAAGGCGATTTCTTAACTCAAATGCAAACATTGTTCAATGAGCATTTAGAGGTGTTTATTTCGTGTGGGAAAATGATTCAACAAGGTTTGGTTGAATTATACCAACTAGGCTTTCATCCTGATTTAGTTGATCTTATGAGGCAAATTGGGATGGATTTACCTACTATGTGTACTAGACCAGTTTTGTTTTTTAATCATCCAAGCTTAGCGAAATCGGAACACTTTTATAAAACCCCATTGCATCAGGATTGGGGTTCTATGTTATCTTCCTCTGATTCAGTAGTTATTTGGTTACCTTTGATTGATGTTGATCCTGAATATGGTTCAGTCATTTTTTATCCTGGTTCCCATAAATTAGGACCTTTGAAAAATAATTTTGGTAATGGTTTCGCAGAAGTTGATTTTGATCGAAATAGCTATCCTATGGTTCAGCCAAGTTTGAAAAAAGGAGATATTGTGGTTTTTTCAACGATGTTAGTCCACGAATCAGGTGAAATAAAAAACAATAAAATTCGTTGGTCTTGTCATTTCAGATATACGAATATGAAGGATGAAGTATTTGTTGAAAATGGATACCCTCATCCATATGTATACAAACCATCACAAGAATTGATTGACAATTATTTACTTAAAATAAAATATTAATGAAACAAGAAGAAAAAAAAATCAAACAAAAGTCGGCATTTAGAGAATGGTTAGATTCAGTCATGTTTGCCGTTGTTGCAGCTACGCTTATCCGTTTCTTTTTGTTTGAAGCCTACACCATTCCTACACCATCGATGGAAAGTTCATTGATGGTTGGCGATTTTCTATTTGTTAGTAAATTGCATTATGGTGTAAGAACACCTAAAACGCCTCTGCAAATTCCTCTAACTCATCAAAAAATTTGGTTTACTAATTTACCATCTTATTTACGTTGGTTAGATTTACCTACATACCGTTTACCTGGTTTTTCCTCTGTTACGAGGGGGGATGCAGTCGTATTCAATGTTCCCAATTTTGAGGAAGATGGAGATGCTCCCGTAGATTTACGTACATTTTATGTAAAAAGATGCATTGGTACACCAGGTGATTTATTAGAGGTTAGAGACCAACAGGTATTCATTAATAATAAGCCAATTGAAAATCCATCTCGTATGCAACATCCTGTGTATATGAAAAGTACAGAGGAGTTGGATGATGCTTTTTTTGACAATTATGGGATTAGAAATTCACCTGATGCCAGTTTTGAATCAGCAGATTGGTTACCTTTAGCAGATTCTAGTAATAAATTGGTTGGATATAAGATCAATACAAGTAAAAAGGTCATTGATGAAATTAACGCATTACCTTTCAAGAAAACATTTGATTATAATTCATTTAAAGATCCTAAAGGTTTGACATTCATTGATATTTTCCCTCATGATACGACCATGTTTAAATACAATAGGGATTTTTGGGGACCAATTAAAGTTCCTGCTAAGGGTATGACTATCAATTTGGATGCCAAAAATGTGACAATTTATTCAGAGGCAATACAGAAATACGAAAGTAATGATGGTATTACAGTGGAAGGTAAAAAGCTGTTCAAAGATGGAAAGCAATTAACTTCTTATACCTTCAAACAAGATTATTACTTTATGATGGGGGATAATCGACATAATTCTGCCGATTCTCGTTTCTGGGGTTTTGTCCCAGCAGATCATATCGTTGGAAAAGCGGTCTTTGTGTGGATGTCATTAGATCCCAATAAAGGACTTTTCTCAGGTAAAATCCGCTGGAACAGAATATTTAGATTTGTTGATTAACTAATCTTTAATACAAATCCTTTTAGGTAATTACTTTCTGGGTGAAATAAATTAATAGGATGGTCGGGTGATTGAGTCATTTGATGAATGACTTGAATTTCCCGGCCAACCGAAATTCCAGCTGCTACCAGCATATTATAAAACAAATCTCTTGTGATTACTTGTGAACAGGAAAAGGTATAAAGAAGACCATTCTTTTTTATTTTTCTCATCGCTAACTCATTTATTTTCTGATAACCTTGTAGGGCTTTATGTTTGGTGCTCACCGATTTAGCAAAAGCTGGTGGATCAAGTACGATGATATCAAATTCTTCTTCTGAGTTTTTTAAATATGGTAATGTCTCCCCAACTATGGCTTGATGATTAGCCTTTTCAAGACCGTTTATTTTGATGTTCTCATTAACTAAATCAATAGCTTTTGCAGATGCATCTAAACTAACTACTTTATTTGCTCCCTCTAACAGAGCATAGATGGAAAATCCTCCCGAATAACAGAAGGTATTAAGAATGTTTTTTCCTTGGGCAAATTGAGATAAATGATAACGATTTTCTCTTTGGTCAATGAAAAAACCTGTTTTTTGCCCTGTTACCCAATTAACGGAAAATTTTACTCCATTTTCAAGAACATCATGCGGAACAATGGCTTCACCATAAACATACTCATTCGTACAATTTTGCGCATATTCACTTGGAAGTGTTTCTTTACTTTTATTGTAAATAGCTTTTAATACGGGTCCAAAAACCGTTTTTAGTGCCTCCGTAATGTCATCAATGCATTTGTGCATTCCAATGGTGTGGGCTTGTATAACAATGACATTATCATAGACATCAACGATTAGTCCTGGACAAAAGTCTCCTTCACCGTGAATCAAACGATATGCATTTGTATTCTTTAAATTCAATTGTTTTCTCAATTCTAAGGCATTCTGGAATTTATTAATCCAAAAGTTATTTAATTCATCAATTGGTAGAAAGGATAAAATTTTAACTGCAATACTACCATTGTGAAAATGACCGCAACCTAAATATTCATTTTTAGCATTGACAACGTTTACCCAATCTCCATCGGACAGACTTTTATCTTGTTTATGAATTGCTCCTGAAAATACCCAAGGATGAAATCTTTTTATGGGTGCATCTTTACCATGCTTTAATTGTATTTCTTTTTCTATGTTCATTTTACAAAATTGCAAATTTTATTTCAAAGTAGGTTGTCCCGCCTCTAACCATGCACTGTACCATAAATCACCAATATGCTTAATGGATAGCCTGAATCTATTTTCAACCTGTAAATTTAAGGCATTATGATAGGCTTTGGCGTATTTTATGCTGTAGTTTTTGACAATTGTATTTCCTTTTTGCTCGAAACTGTATTTTTCTTTTGGTTTAAATTTCTCGGATAATTCTTTCTCAATTTGTAGCAAAGGTTCTACATATTGGTTGCTAGACAGTACCCATGACCAAACTATGTGTTGAATATTGGGTATGAATTCTGCTGGTCCAATCCAATCCTCCAGTTCGGTTTTATATATTTCTGGAATTCTCGATTCCCAAAAACCATGTAGACCGGTTTGTCCAGTTTTTTGACCATCATAATTGGACGTTGTATGTAAGGGTACATGCGCATCTGCTACGTAATGACCTAATTCTGCAGCTAGTTTTATGATCGATAGGGTATCTTTTTTGATGAAGGCAAATACCAATTTTTTATAAGCTTTAGGAATATGCCAAACCACTATTCCATGCTTTTGAAGGGAGTCAATAGGAAGCTTTACAGATATTTCTTCCCAATTCGTATTTTTTATGTTGGCTATCGTGTAATGATCAAGATCAATGTAATGTCTTGCTGCCTCCTCATCCATGATATACCTTCTTTGGTCAGGTAGAACAGCCAACTCTTCTATCTCATGCATATGCCTTCGGAAAAATAGATTAATGGGACTTGGTAATGTAAATATGGCTAATGAATTAATTTTTTTGTGGGCATAAAAACCCCAAGGATGAAGTCTGTGATGATAGTTATTTCCAATTGCAGGATTATTAAATGAGGTAACAATTATCAATATTGTCATTATTTTTTTTGGGTAGGTATTGTTAATATTAATCATATTAGTTATTTTTGCATTTCAATTTAAAAGAAAGAGTAATTATTTAACATAATGGCAAATCATAAATCAGCAATCAAACGTATTAGAGCAAATGAAACAAAACGTTTGCGTAATCGTTACCAACACAAATCTACTCGTACCTTAATTAAGAAATTAAGATTAAGTACAGATAAGGCTTTAGTGTCAGATTTATTCAAACAAGTTTCATCTGCATTGGATAAGCTTGCAAAAAAGAATATCATTCATAAAAATAAAGCAGCCAATCAAAAATCAAAATTAGCAAAGTTTGTTAATAAGGTTGCTGCTTAAAATACGATTATAAAGTAGTTGATAAAACCCCGTTTATGACGGGGTTTTTTGTTAGATATCGTTTATGTTTGTGAAAATTAAATTTCATGAATTACCAAACCTCTAATAGAAAAATATCAAATATTCGTGTAGAAGATCGCCCTAGAGAAAGATTACATTTGAAAGGTCGAGAATCATTAGCCATTGAAGAATTATTAGCCATTTTGATTGGTTCAGGCATCCCTAATAAATCGGCGATAGAATTGGCTAATGAAATGTTAGCATCCATAGACGGGAATCTTAATCAATTATCCCGTTTCAATCAATTTGACTTCATGAAATTCAAAGGAATAGGCAAAGCCAAGGCTTCTTTGTTGGTAGCTGCTTTGGAATTGGGTAGGAGAAAGGTTGATTTTGATACGAGCGTTGAAATTGATTCAATTAAAAGCTCAAAAGATGCATTTCGTATTTTACAGCCTCGTTTAGGAGATTTAAATCATGAGGAGTTTTGGATCATTCATATGAATCGAGCTGCAAAAATCATCAAACTAGAAAGTCTTAGTAAAGGGGGCGTGGCGGGTACTGCAGTGGATTTAAAATTATTATTTAAATCAGCTATTGAACAAATTTCATCATCTTTGATTCTAGCGCACAATCATCCTTCGGGTCAAATACAACCAAGTCAAGCGGATAAAATTTTAACGAATAAAATTATAGAGATAGGTAAATTATTAGATATCCAAGTTTTGGATCATTTGATAGTCACTGCTAATAACTATTTCAGTTTTACCGATGAGGGAATAATGCTGTAAAAAAAAAGAGGGAATTATTTCCCTCTCTCTTTGTAAATTTTTTGAAGTTTTGAACCTACCACAAATGCAATGGCAAATAAAATAATAAAAAATGCTGCTCCTGAATATCCCATTTTATTTGAATTTTAATTTTGACAAAATTACGTAATTTTATTAAAGTAATCCTTTTGTACTAGGTAAAGAATCTAAATTTTTTTGATCTCTGGTAATGGCCATTCTGATTGCTTTTGCAAACGCCTTAAAAATGGCCTCAATTTTATGGTGTTCATTTTCGCCTTCAGCCTTAATATTCAGATTGGATTTGGATGTATCAGAGAATGATTTGAAAAAATGCGAAAACATTTCGGTTGGCATTTCTCCAATTTTTTCTCTTTTGAATGAGGCATCCCATACTAACCAGTTTCTACCAGAAAAATCGATGGCTACTTGCGCCAAACAATCATCCATCGGTAATAAGAAGCCATATCTATGAATGCCTTTTTTATTGCCTAAGGCAGTTAGAAAAGCTTCTCCAAGAGCTATACCTGTATCTTCAATAGTATGATGTTCATCTATATGTAGGTCTCCATCCACTGTAATGGCAAGATCCATGTTTCCATGTTTGGCTATTTGGTCTAACATATGATCAAAAAATGCAATTCCAGTATGATTATTAGCCAAACCTTTACCATCCAAATTTAATTCAATATGAATTTTGGTTTCATTGGTGTTTCTTTCATGTACGACTTTTCTTTCGGGAAGTCGTAGAAAAGTATAAATGCTATCCCAATTGTCGCATTGCAGTGCCAAGGAATCATTTAAATCTGAAGGAATTTGGATATCATTGAGGAAAATAGCTTTTGCTCCTAAATTCTTAGCCAATTCGATATCTGTCAAACGATCCCCAATGACCAAGGAATTAGTTAAATCGTATTCATCGGAAAAATACTTGCTTAACATGCCAATTCCAGGCTTTCTAGTTGGTAAATTATCGCTTGGGAAACTTTTATCAATATGAATGTCTGAAAAAGAAATACCTTCGGATGCTAAAATTTGTAACATTTTATGTTGAGCTGGCCAAAATGTTTCTTCAGGAAAAGAACTGGTTCCTAAACCATCTTGATTGGTTACGATGACCAATTCATAATTCGTCTCTTGATGAATTTTTTTCAAATTGGAAATAACATTTGGAAGGAACTCCAATTTTTCCAAACTGTCAACTTGCTGATCAATGAGGGGTTCTATAATTAGCGTACCATCTCTATCTATAAATAATACTTTTTTCATTTTGCAAATGTACAAAATCCACGATTGTAGTTTGAGAAAAATAAAAAATAAGATGTGATTCATGCGAATAATTGTATTAATCGCAGTAGTTTTGTATTTGATTTTGATAATATGAACGACAATTTTGATATACTGAAAGAAGAGGAAAAAGCACTTGTAATAACTAATTTGAGTTCTTTACTAGGGCAAGAGGAAGATTTGATTCGTCAGTTATATCCTATTTGGAATTCGATCGCCTTAGCTAGTATTTTAAAATTATCTCGAAATCGAATTCGATATTCTGCCCTTCAGAATTACATCCTTAAAAACACATTGCCTAAAAATGATTTGGAATTATTTATTCATAGTCAAGGCAATAAATTTTCATCTGAATCAATCTGCAATTACGGAGAATCTTTGATGGGAATTCTAATTCCCGATAAAAAAAGTGCCTTAGCCAATGCGATGTCCAATGATTTACATTGTAGAAGTTCACTCATTTTAAAGGGTTTATCGGTTGTTTATGCTCTATATGGCCAATTTTTAACAATTGATGGTACAGAATTATTGGATGATTGGAAATCTTTTGTTGAGTATTTTGGTGATTTTAAAAATAATCTTTTTGATTCAACAGTTCCTCATCGTGTACAGAAATCCATTTCTGAAATTCTACTACTATCGGAAATATATAAAGAATCAACCCTATTGGGTATTTCGGAAGATAATGATCTTCCTTTGACACCTCTCGTAAAGAAAGAAAATATATTTGTTCGTAGCAAATGGGCAATTGTTGCAGTGCTTAGTATTTTAGTCTTATCTGGTCTTACTTATTTCATGGTAAATAAAAATGCTGATGTAGAAATTGTAAACAGTGATATTGACGAGGTGATTCCGATTGATTCTTTGAATCGTTTAAATGATAGTTTGACGAAAGCGGTTTTGGATTCCACTCAACTAAAAAAGGATTCTCTTATCACGTTGACTTGGCCTAAAGGCAAAGAGTTTCAGATACCTTCAAGTTCAACTTTAGTAGATATTCACAGTTATTTATCTGATTCTACGAAATTAGAAGGTATTAAATTACCCTGCTTTGAAATATCTTTTGATGATAATACGGATCAAATTGTTTCTAGAAATGAATATATTTTCAAAAGGCTTGCTGAAGGATTAAATCGTTATAATAAGGTTAATCTAATCATCTATACTTTTTCCGACAATGGTGCTGAATCTGCATTAAAAAGAGGTTTTTATCTGAAAAATCGTTTAGTAGGGGAAGGTGTATCACCTAAAAGGTTGGAAGTGAAAACGGGAAAATCAGGAGTCGAAAATGATAATTCCAGAGCTTCAAAAGATCAAATTATTTTGGAGTTTAAAAAGTAGAGATTATTGAAATAATACAATTAATTTGTTTTATGTTTTTTAATAGGGTATCTTTGTAGTTAATAAGTACAAATACATCCTCACAACTCTTTTTACATATATTGTAAAAATTCCTTTCCTTTATTTAATAGGGGGCTATCGGCAAGAGTTAATTATGGATGTGTTCGGGCATCATAATTAAAAATAAAAAAATGAGTCAACAAATTCGCTTTGATTCTCTTCCATTGTCGGAAGGGATACAAGAAGCTGTAAAAGAAATGGGTTTTGAATTCGCTTCACCCATTCAATCTGAAGCTATTCCATTCGTATTAGAGGGCCGTGATGTTATCGGTCAAGCTCAAACAGGAACAGGTAAAACTGCTGCGTTTGGGATTCCAATGATCGAACACATTGTTCCTTTCGAAAAATATGTTCAAGCGATCATTTTATGTCCAACTAGAGAGTTGGCACTTCAGGTAACTGAAGAAATGAAAAAACTATCAAAATTTACTAAAGGTGTATGGGTGACCACTGTTTACGGTGGTGATTCCATTGAGCGTCAAATTAAATCCTTAAAAGCTGGTGCCAACATTGTAGTAGGTACTCCAGGTCGTGTCATTGATTTAATTGAACGTCGTGCCTTGAAGTTAAATCAAGCGGCGATGGTTGTTCTTGATGAAGCTGATGAAATGTTAGATATGGGTTTCAGAGAAGATATCGAAAGTATCTTGGAAGAACTTCCCAATGAACGTCAAACCGTTTTGTTTTCGGCTACTATGTCGAAGCCTATCATGGCTTTAACTTCCCGTTTTTTACAAAATCCTAAATTGGTGAAAGTTGTAAAAAATGAAATCACCAATGTTAACATTGAACAATTATACTTCGATGTGAAAGGACGTGCTAAAATGGAGGTGACTACTCGTTTAATTGATTTTTACGGACTTAAGTTGATGTTGATTTTCTGTAATCAGAAAAAACGTGTTGATGAAGTTGTAGAAGAATTAGTATTGCGTGGTTATTCGGCAGAAGGTTTGCATGGTGATTTGAGACAAACTCAAAGAACTCAAGTAATGAATCGTTTTAGATCGGGTGCTGTCAGTATACTCGTTGCAACAGACGTTGCAGCACGTGGTTTGGATGTGGATAATGTAGATGCTGTTATCAATTATGATATTCCATTAGATGAGGAATATTATGTACACAGAATTGGTCGTACTGGTAGAGCAGGTAAATTTGGTAAAGCATTTACCATGGTGGTTGGTTCAGAAAGAAATCGTTTGCGCGAGATTATGAATTATACCAAAGTTAAAATTGACAAAGGTGTTATTCCTTCTTTTTCAGATGTAGTTGGTGTTAAAAAGGGCATGTTTATCGAACGTGTTTCTTCGGCCATTCAAGCAGGTGATTTAGAGATGTTTGATGATGTTTTACAGTCGTTGCAACATGCAGGTTACTCAACTGAACATGTTGTTGCAGCCCTTGTTAAAATGAATATGGGTGTTCAGAAGAATGAATTTGCTGATGAAAACCTAGATGGAGAATTTGAACGTCAATCTAGAAAGTTTGGTCGTGAAGAAAGAGGCGGAGGATTTCGTGGTGAAAGAGATGATCGTAACTCTAGAAGAGGCGGTGGCCGTTTTGAAAGAGAATCATCTGGTGGCCGTTTTGGAGATCGCGATCGCGGAGGAAGAGACAGAGATCGTGGAGGAGATCGTGATAGAGGACCACGTGGACCAAGAATGGACCGTGAAGGAAAACCATATCGTTCGGATGAAAACATGGTTAGAATGTTTGTCAACATTGGTTTCAACGAAAAAATTTCTCCTTCTAATATCGTAGGCGCCTTTGCTGGCGAATCAGGTATTCCAGGAAACGTTTTGGGCCAGATTCAAATTGAAAATAAACATACCTATGTGGATGTGCCTAAAGAATATGCGAATGTTGTCTTAGAAAAGATGTCAGGAGCGCAAATTAAAGGAAAACGAGTTATGGTAGAAATTGCCAAGCCTGTCTAAATTCTTTGCAATAATTAGAGCGACAAGAAATTGTCGCTTTTTTTATGCCTTATTCAGTAATTTTTTCGTTAATTTTCCTTTTTGGTATAGTTTATATATTCGATGCGTAAAGGAAATATTTATTGGTTGATAGTTGTATTAATTCCCACCGTTATTGGGGGAATTTTTATTTCCTCATCGGATAAGGGGCAATCTTTAAGTTATTCAAACGATGTTAAACCAATTATCAATAAACATTGTATCTCTTGCCATGGAGGTGTAAAGAAACAAGGTAAATTTAGTTTATTGTTTCAAGAGGAATCTCTTCAAATTACAGCTTCGGGAAAACCTTCTATCATTCCATTTCATCCTGAAAAATCGGAGTTTATCAGTCGATTACACTCAAAAGACATGGATGAAAGGATGCCGTTGAATAAAGAACCCTTGTCTAAGGATGAAATTGAAATTTTAACTCGATGGGTAAAAGAAGGAGCAAAATGGGAAACACATTGGGCCTATTTGCCCGTTACCAAGCCTAATATACCTTCCGTTAAGAGTTTATGGGATCGAATAGCCTTTTGGAAAGATTCCCCCGTAAAAAATAATATTGATGAATTTATTGTTGAAAATTTAAAGAAAGAGGGACTTTCGCCTAGTCCGATGGCAGATAAACACCTTTTGGTACGTCGACTTTCTTTGGATTTACTTGGTTTGCCTCCCACAGAACAAATGGTGGTAGATTTTGATTTAGTGACCAACCAAAGTGAGTATGAAAAATTTGTTGATCAACTGCTTTTATCTCCCGCATTCGGTGAAAAGTGGGCTTCTGTATGGTTGGATTTAGCAAGGTATTCGGATAGTAGAGGATACCAAAAAGATAATGGACGTACCATTTGGCCATACCGCGATTGGGTGATCAAATCATTTAATCAAAATTTGTCATTTAGAGATTTTATTCAAAAACAGTTGGCCGGGGACTTGATGAAAAACCCCAGTGATGATGATTACATAGCCACCAGTTTTCATCGAAATACCATGAATAATGATGAAACAGGAACGGTTGATGAAGAATTTAGGGTTGCAGCCGTCATTGATCGGGTGAATACAACTTGGGATGCTTTTCACGGTACATCCTTTTCTTGTGTTCAATGTCATAGTCATCCTTATGATCCTATTCGACATGATGAGTATTATAAATTCATGGCTTTTTTGAATAATACACGGGATGAAGATACAGGAGATGAGGCTCCTAATATTCGTCAATTTAAATCGGAAGATCAAACTAAATTAAAGGATTTTCAACATCAAATAGATCATATACCTGCTAAGGAAAAGCTTTATTTAAACCGATTTGTTAAATTTTTAGAACCTAGATTTCATGCGCATTATGCAGATAATTTTGTTAACGGGGCATTATTAGGGGGTGTTCAAATTGGTTTACGTAACATGGGTACCTGTCGTGTTCCCAATATTAAGACTGACTCAGTCAGTCAAATGTTAATTCAATATACTTCTAAAAATCCAGGTGGCATACTTCGGATTAGAGAAGGATCTGTCCAAGGAAAATTGATTTTTCAGACCAAGTTGGATACTTGTTCTAAGTCCAGATTTTTGACCATCAAATGGCCAAAATCAAATGGAAGAAAAGATTATTATTTGGAAGCTGTTAACCAGCGCTTAGCTGGTCAAGCAGAAGATGTTTTTCGTATTTCTTGGTTCGCATTTATGCCAAGCTTATCACTTAGCAAGGAATCGTACGGACAATTTTTGGACTTGCTAATGACTAAAACCGATAATTTTCCCATTTATTTAGAAATGCCTAAGGATTATCAACGAAAAACGAAGGTATTTACTCGCGGAAATTGGCTAATGTTAGGTAAAGAAGTGGATCCAGATGTTCCTGCTTTTATGCATAAATTTAAAAATGAATGGCCGAAAAATCGTTTAGGTTTGGCCAAATGGATAACCGATTCAAATAATCCTTTATTTGCTAGAAACGTAGCTAATCGATTTTGGGAACAAATTTTTGGCTTGGGAATTGTGGAAACCTTGGAAGATTTCGGTTCACAAGGGTCAAAACCTTCTCACCAAGAGCTTTTAAATTACTTAGCATATCAATTTATGTTTAAATATGATATGAAACCTAAGGAGTTGATCAAAGAAATTGTCTGTTCAGGGACCTATCAACAATCATCCAAAGTTTCTAATAAACTTCTTCAAATGGATCCTCAAAATAAATTTTTAGCCAGAGGACCTAGATTTCGATTGTCAGCAGAGCAGGTAAGGGATCAAGCTTTGGCCATTGCCGGGATGTTAAATAAAAAAATGTATGGCAAACCCATTATGCCGTATCAACCGGAAGGTGTTTGGCAGGCTGTAAATAGTAGTCTAAAATGGAAACAAGATTCGACAGATCAACAATATCGACGAGCTATCTATATTTTTACTCGTAGAACGGGTCCTTATCCTAGTCAATTTACCTTTGATTCTCCCAGCAGAGAAGTTTGTATGGTAAGAAGAATAAGAACGAATACTCCTTTGCAAGCCTTGGTTTTATTGAATGATCCTGTATTTGTTGAGATTTCCAATCGACTAGCAAGACAAATGCGAAATATGACTCAAAAAACGTTGGAACAAAAAATTGAAAGCTTGTATGTAAAAATGTTTTGGCATTCAATGGATAGTAAAGATTTAACTACCTTGGTGCGTTTGTATCATTCAGGCTTTGATCATTATAAAAAGATTCCCAAATTTAAGCAAGAAGCTGATTTAAAATCTTTAGAGATTGTCGCCAGCGCGATGTTGAATTTAGATGAATTTGTGACAAAACTGTAGAAGGATGGAAAAGGAATTAGAAAAACGAGCATTGGATTACTTAACTAGGCGTCATTTTCTTAGAACTTGTTCGACAGGTATGGGGATGATGGCTTTAGGTTCCATGTTGGGTTCATGCGAAAATACGGCTGAATCTTCCAATCAGGATGTATTAACAAAAATCTCTGAAATATTACCTAAAGCAAAACGCGTTATTTATATTCATAAAGCAGGTTCGCCTTCTCAATTAGAGCTTTTTGATTATAAACCTGAATTGGTTAAATGGCATGGAAAAGATTGTCCGGCTGAATTATTAAAAGGAAAAACGTTTGCCTTTATTCGTGGAGTTCCTAAAATGTTAGGTCCTCAAGGGAAATTTAATCAGTTCGGTGAATCAGGAGCTTGGGTTTCCGATTATTTACCTCATTTTCAAACGGTTGTGGATGAAGTATGTTTCTTAAAAGCCATGTACACCGACCAGTTCAATCATGCACCTGCACAATTGTTTATGCAAACAGGTAGTGCGAGATTGGGAAGACCAGGAATGGGTTCTTGGGCTGTTTATGGATTAGGTTCTGAAAATGCTAATTTACCCGGTTTTATCGTTCTGACTTCCGGTAATAAATATCCAGAAGCAGGGAAAAGTATATGGGGGAGTGGATTTTTACCATCTATTTATCAAGGAGTACATTGTCGATCGACAGGTGAACCCGTATTGTTCGTAGAAAATCCAACAGATGTTTCGCGTGACATCCGAAAAAATACCATTGATGCAATCAATGAAATTAATCATCGAGAATACGAAGAATATCAAGATCCTGAGATTTTAACGCGTATTTCTCAATATGAAATGGCATTTAGAATGCAGGCAGAAGTCCCTGAAGTGATGGATATTGCGGATGAACCGGCATATATTCATAATTTATATGGCACCACCATTGGACAGCCTTCTTTTGCGAACAATTGTTTATTGGCTAGAAAATTAGCGGAAAATGGGGTTCGTTTTATTCAGCTGTATGATTGGGGTTGGGATACGCATGGTTCAAATGCTTCGGAGGCTTTAGAAATTGGCTTGAGAGATAAATGCAAACAAACGGATCAAGGTATGAGTGCTTTGTTATTTGATTTAAAACAAAGAGGGTTATTAGAGGAAACATTGGTGGTTTGGAGTGGAGAGTTTGGTCGGACACCCATGCAAGAAAATAGAGATAATAAACCAGCTCCTTTCATGGGTCGCGATCACCACCCAGACGCGTTTACTATTTGGATGGCTGGTGCAGGAGTGAAGAAAGGATTTACCTATGGCGCTACGGATGAAATTGGTTATTCAGGAGTAGAAGGACGTGCCCATATTCACGATTTACAAGCTACCATTCTGCATATTTTAGGATTAGATCATGAAAAATTAACCTATCCATTTCAAGGTCGTAATTTCCGATTAACAGATGTAGCTGGCAAGTTGATAAAACCTATCTTAGCTTAATTTTTTTAAGTAAAAATGCTGTTTGGGTGCTATTTTGTCTATTGTTAAAATTCCTAAATCAAAAATATCGATACTGAAATTGATATTTGAATGATTAATCAATTTATCCCACTTAGCTTCAGATTTTAGATGTGGTTGGTAAATCAAAATAATACTTCCTGAAAATTGACTCCAATTTTCAGTTAATTTCAATGAAAATAATTCAAGGTCATTTTGGTCTAAGAGAATTAATTGATTTTTGTAATCAATGCTCGTTGACGAAAAATGGAAAGGAGCTAGATGATAATAAGCACTTATCTCAATGATTATTTTTTGATAGTCAAATCCATTCAACAAATGTGGATTTAATACATCAGAATAAAGTTTGAAGACAAAGGGGGAATGCAAACCATGTGCGGTTTGTGCTTTCAAATTGAACTTGAGTCGTTTGAAAAAAGGTGTCATCAGTTAAGCGCAAACGTTGGAATTAATTCAAAAGGAGGGATGATCACTTTGAAGGATGATTTAGTATCTAAATTTAAAAAATTATAGTGACCACTCATTTGACCGAAATTACTGATTAATGGACACCCCGAACTGTAGGTGAATGACATTCCAGGTTCAATGACAGGTTGCAAGCCAACAACGCCCAATCCATTGACATTTTCTGTATTACCTGCTCCATCAACTATTTTCCAAAATCGACTGATTAACTGGGCAGGTTGCTCACTAAGATTTTTGATTGTAATTTGGTAAGAGAAATAGAATTGATAAGGGCGCTGAATTTCATAATCCAATATTTGTGTGGTTTTAACTGACACGAAAAATCCATTATAAATTGATTCAGGCATTTTTGAAATGTTAAAAAATAAATTGATATGGGTGTAAATTTACCTGAATTATTATTAAATGATTGGAAATTTGAATTGAAAAATCAGTTTACCAAGGAATATTTTATTAATCTTCAAAATTCAATTGATATAGAGTTTAAACAAGAAACGGTTTATCCACCTTTGGAATTCGTTTTCAATGCCTTTAATTTAACATCTTTTGCCGACACAAAGGTCATTATTATTGGACAAGATCCATACCATGGGGCAGGGCAAGCACATGGTCTTTGTTTTTCTGTTCCAAACCACCTCGCCATTCCGCCTTCTTTAAAAAATATTTACAAAGAATTAGCGATAGAATATAATCATGTTTTTCAAAATTTCAATGGTAATTTAAGTTCCTGGGCTTCACAAGGTGTTTTCTTATTGAATGCTATTTTGACAGTCAGAGCAAATCAAGCAGGTTCTCACAGTCATTTGGGTTGGCAAAATTTAACTGAGCAGATCATTCATTTATTAAATACAGAAAAAGAAAATTTGGTTTTTATGCTTTGGGGGAATTTTGCTCAAAAATTAGGAAAGCAAATCGATAGAAACAAACATTTGGTTTTGGAAGCACATCATCCTTCACCACTTTCTGCCAATAAAGGAGGATGGTTTGGACACAATCATTTTATTAAGGCCAATCAATATTTAGTCCAAAATGGAATACAACCCATTGATTGGATTTAGATTTTTTTTAATTGGCTGGGAAAATAGACATATTGATTCGCAAATTCTTGTAGGAAAAATTCTGAAATAATGGATTCAATATATACTTTTTGAGCCTCATCAAAATTGGGTAACCAAAATTGTAAGCTAAATCCTTTTGAATCCGGTTCTTGGTGCGATTCAATTTCAAATAAATAGACATTTTCAATAAAATTCTGCTTAATCAAGGTAGGCAAAATGATTTGTTTCAAAGCAACAATGGCTTTTTCTTCGATCGATTTTTCAACAAAAAGGGATACGTTAAATTGAATCATGATTGGAATTTTTTGTTTAGTAAAGCATCATATAAGATTTCTGCTGTATGATATGAATTGTGTTCAATTCCATCTTTAATTTGATGCCTGCAAGAAGTACCATTGCTCGCCACGGTTTTTGTACCTTTTGCCTCGAGTATTTTAGGAAATAGGACAAGATTGGCTATTTTATTCGACATGTCAAATTTATTCTTTTCGTATCCGAATGATCCTGCCATGCCGCAACATCCGGTTGGCATTAATTCAACCTGGTAATTTTCTGGTAACGATAAGGCAATTCTGGTGGATGTTAATCCAGCAATTGCTTTTTGATGGCAATGACCATGAAGAAGAATTTTCATTTCCATTGATGTGAATTGAGCAGAAGTTATTTTTTTGCCTTTTATTTCATTGGCAAGGAATTCATCCAACAACAAACAATTGGGTTTGATTTTTAAGGCTGCTGGTTTTAATTCATCATCGACCAAAACTGGTATTTCATCTCTAAAGCTTAATAGAGCACTTGGCTCTATTCCAATGAGCGGTGTCTCTTGGTTTATGATATCTTGTAAAATACTTATATTCTGATTAGCTAATTCTTTAGCCTCTGCTAACATACCTTTGGAGATATAACTTCTTCCACTAATAATTTCTCGAGGTATTCTCACTCCATACCCTAATTCATTTAATAAAAGAATCGTTTTTTTTCCAATTTCGACATCATTGTAATTGGTAAATTCATCTACAAAAACATAAACAAAACCATTTGTGAAATTTTCCTGATTATGTTTTTTAACATATTTATCAAACCAATTTTCGACACTAGTAAAATGAACTCTTGGTAAACTTCTTTGCCAAGCAAAACCAAGTATGGATTTAATAGGCCAACTGGTTAATGGAAAAGATATGATGAAATTATAGAATGGCGCAAATTTACTAGCTAATTTTTGCGTATCAGGAAATTGTCCGACTAATCGAGTTCTGAAGGGGATGCCAGATTTTAGATAGGTTTGTTGAAGTGTTTCAGCTTTTATTTTTGCTATATCTACACCAGATGGACATTCTGTTTGGCAGGCCTTACAAGAAAGGCATAAATCAAGGACTTCTTGTAGTTCCGGATGGCTATAATTTGATTCATCATGGCTAAGTACTTGTCTAATTATATTCGCACGGGCTCTAGTACTATCTTTTTCTTCTAAATTAGCCATGTAACTTGGGCACATGGTACCTCCGCTTAAATGACTTTTCTTGCAATCACCAGATCCTGAACATTTTTCTGCCAATGCAAGTGGCGATTTTATTTCTCCATAATTGAAAAACAAGGATGATTTCGAGGTTTCTTTTATTCCAATGGCATGACGGAACTGTTGATCCATTGGTGGGGAATCAACGATTTTTCCAGGATTGAAAATATGTTGTGGGTCAAATAAATTCTTTAACTCTTTGAAAATCTGATACAATTCTTTTCCCATGATCATAGGAATAAATTCTCCTCTCAATCTTCCATCACCATGTTCTCCACTCAAAGATCCTTTGTATTTTTTTAAAATTTCAACCGTTTCTGTTAAAATTGTTCTAAACAATCGAACACCTTCTTCCGATTTTAAATTAATAAATGGTTCTATGTGTAATTCGCCTGCACCTGCATGTGCATAATAAGCTGCTTTGACCTGATATTTATTTAATAACTCTTCAATTTCTGCGACATAATTGGGTAAGTCGGCAGGATCAACGGCACAATCTTCAATTAAATTAACCGCTTGTTCATTACCAATTAAATTTCTGATTAACCCCAAACCTGCCTTTCGAATATTCCATCCTTTGTTGATATCATCTTGAAATAAGGTTGGATGCGCATAAGAAAAATGATTGGCTTTTAATTTATCGACAAATAATTCCAACTTTTGATATAAATCTTTAATACCATCCGCTCTAAATTCGACCATTAAGATAGCGGCTGGTTTTCCAACGATAAAGCTTCTATCTTCATTAAATTGAGGATGTCCTTCTGTAAAGGACAAAATAAAATCATCCACTAATTCGGAAGCTGTTGGATGACATTCCAAAGCCAATAAATTAACCAAGAGAGCTTCATTTAAACTATTGCAATGAACACAAACTAATGCCACCTCTTTTTCAGGCAAGTCCATAAGATTTAATTTCATCGAATGGACTATCGCTAATGTACCTTCGGAACCAGTTAACAAAGCTGATAAATTAAATGGCTTTCCTTCCGGATTAAAAGGTTGCATGTCAATCAATGCATCCAGCGCATAACCAGTATTTCGGCGTTTTACGCTAGCTTTAGGGAAATTATGTTTAATTAATTGACGAATTTCATCATTATTTAAGAGTCGATGTAATTCTTTATAAATCTTGCCTTCCAGATTATTTAAAGCTGTTTTTTTGTAAAATTCTTCATTGGTTAATGGATGCGTATGAATTTCACTTCCATCAGATAAAAAAGCTCTCGTCTCTAGTAAATGATCACGAACATTTCCCCAAACAATTGAATGAAGTCCACAGGAATTATTCCCCAACATTCCACCTAATAATGCCCGATTAGATGTAGAGGTTTCAGGGCCAAAAAATAAATTAGCATGAGCGATTTGTTTATTCAAATCATCTCTAATTATCCCAGGTTCAACCCAAATGGATTTTTCTTTTTTATTTAGGGAAATTATTTTTGATAAATCAGCTGATAATTCTAATACTATACCATTTCCAACCACTTGACCTGCCAAGGAAGTACCTGCACCTCTAGGAATAAGACTTGTTTTCATTTTGTGTGCAAAATGAATTAGGCGTTTGATATCTTTTGTTGACTTTGGAATTGCTACCGCACTAGGTTCCACCTGGTAAACAGAGGCATCAGTAGCGTAGATTTTTTTTATCAAATTAGATGTTGGAGAATCATTGAAATACAATTTTCCTTCAAACAAAAGGGATAAATTTTTTATATCTGAATTATTCCAAGTCATGTTAATTTTTAAATCAGGTTAAAGTTACTAAAATCCAATCTTACCACCATATTACCATTCACGGATTAATGTTTCAAATTGTAAATTAAATAAGCATTCTTTGTAAGTTGATTGAGTATTTTTAATTAATAAAATTATTTATGAAATTTTTGCGACAAGTTATTGAAAGTTTAATTTTTGCCTATCAAGCTTTGCGTTCGAATATCCTTCGGACAACCTTGTCTCTACTAGGGGTTAGTATTGGTATTTTTGCGATTGTGGCTGTTTTTACGGCTGTTGATTCATTGAATAGTAAAATTCGTTCTGAAATTGATTCATTTGCTGGTACCGGTGTTTTATATGTCGGAAAATGGCCTTGGATTATGGCCGACAATTATCCTTGGTGGAAATACCTCAATCGACCTGAGATGAAATTGTCAGAATTCAAATATTTGAAAGAGAATATGAAATCGGCAGAAGCTATTGTAATTATAGACAATGGTAGAACCGTAACCCTTAGCAAAGGTAGTAATAGTATGGATGCGAATGTTACAGGTGCTAGTTACGAATACAATCAAATTTCAACAATCTCTATTGCTGACGGTCGATATTTTCTTCCAATTGAATCAGAAAATGCAGTTAATGCTGTTATTATTGGCTCAAAAGTGGCCGAGAATTTAATGCCGGAAGGTGGAAGTGCCGTTGGGCAAATTATTAAGGTAAGTGGTTTTAAGTTTAATGTTATTGGAGTGATAGAAAAGAAGGGGAATGATATGTTGAATTTTGGAGGTAGTCCCGATGAAAAAGTAATTATACCCTATTCAACATTTTCTGCGATGTTTCAAAAAGATAAACCTGCACCTGATATAGCGATCAAAGCATTTGATTCAGATAAAAACCAAGAAATATTGGAAGGGGAAATAAAAGGTTTAATGCGTAGTTTAAGATCCATCAAACCGAAGGAGGAAGATGATTTCTCTATTAATCGATTGGATGGATTACAAAGTTTTTTTGATACAGTATTCTCCGCGTTAAATATTGCAGGTTCATTGATTGCAGGTTTTTCCTTATTGGTAGGAGGTTTTGGAATTGCCAACATTATGTTTGTTTCTGTAAAGGAAAGAACTAATATTATTGGTATACAAAAATCATTAGGCGCAAAAAATTATTTTATATTATTTCAATTTTTATTTGAAGCTGTTTTTTTAAGTTTGATAGGAGGGATCGTAGGTATTGGTTTGGTGGTATTGATCACCTTAATTCCTCAAGAATCTCTTCCACTTACCTTATCAGTTAATAATATTTTAACAGGTTTGTTTATTTCTAGTTTTATAGGGATTTTATCTGGTATCATTCCAGCATGGGTAGCTGCTAAAATGGATCCTGTAACAGCCATTCGATCGAAATAAAAAAAAAGGTGACTGAAAAAACAGTCACCTTTTTTTTGGAATTTAATACTGAAATTATAAGCTCAATGTGCTTAAAACAGCATTCATATTTCTAACGGCCTCAGCTGATTTGTTGAATGCAGCTTGCTCTTCCTCGTTTAATTGATAATCGACAATTTTTTCCCAACCGTTTTTACCTAAAACAACAGGTACGCCTAGGCAAATATCTGATTGACCATATTCTCCTTCTAATGAAACACAGCAAGACATGATTTTTTTCTCATCTCTTACAATTGCTTCAACTAACGCTGCTCCAGCTGCACCCGGTGCATACCATGCTGAAGTTCCTAATAAACCAGTTAAAGTCGCTCCACCAACCATGGTGTCTGCAGCTACTTTATCTAGCGTTTCTGAGTCTAAAAATTGGCTCACTGGAACACCATTGTAAGTAGCAAGTCTTTTCAAAGGAATCATTGTTGTATCACCATGACCTCCAATGACTGTACCATGGATATCATTGATGGATACATCCATTGCTTTTGATAAATAACATTTGAAACGTGCTGAATCCAAAGTTCCTCCCATTCCAATGATGCGATGTTTATCTAAACCAGAAATAGATTTAGCTAAATAAGTCATGGTATCCATTGGATTAGAAATAATCACAATGATCGGGTTTTTAGAGAATTTTAAAATGTTTTCAACAACACTTTTTACAATTCCTGCATTTACACCAATTAACTCTTCACGAGTCATCCCTGGTTTTCTAGGTAAACCTGAGGTAATAACGACAACATCTGAATTAGCAGTTTTTGAATAATCATTTGTTGAACCCACTAATTTGGTGTCAAAACCTAATAAAGAAGCAGTTTGAAACATATCCAATGTTTTTCCTTCTGCAATTCCTTCTTTAATGTCTAGCAATACTAATTCATCAGCTAATTCTTTACGAGCGATGTTATCAGCAGTAGTTGCACCTACAGCTCCAGCTCCTACAACAGTAATTTTCATTATTTAAATTTTTAGGAATGTTTTATAAATCTACAAAACACAAAAATAATACAAATCAGCAAATAATTGTCTCCGATATACGTTCATACGAATAAATAAGGATAGAAATAAAAAATAATACTTTCTATTTTGTATATTTAAAGGAAAAAATAGAGCTAATGGACAAGCAAGAGTCGTTTCTAAATAAAATTTTATCATCCAGTTTTTTTCAAAAATCTTTGGAACAAGGTGAAAAAGTGTTGAAAAATAATAAGTTAGGTTTGTTAAATCTAATCAAAGAATCTTTAATAAAAGTAAATCAATTGGCAACTACCCATAATATATCAGTTGTTAAATTAATGAACCATTATGTCTATACATTTAGTTTAATGATAAAAGCATATGTAAAAGGAGAATATAAAAAGATTCCCGTTAAAACGTTGGTAAAAATGGCCGCAGTTTTATTTTATTTTGTATCTCCTTTCGATTTTATTCCTGATTTTCTTCCGTTTATTGGTTTCGCAGATGATTTAGCTTTGTTACTTTGGGTTGCTAAATCCATTAAAACGGAGTTGGATGAATTTGATAAACTTATACACTAAAACAAGGATTTTTAACTAGTATTGAATATATTTACAAAATTTTAAAAATTTAAAAAAAATGAGCACAGCAACGATATTTTTGTTTTTAAGTAATTTAGGTGGTGGTGAGATGCTTCTTATCGGTTTAGCTATTTTATTGTTTTTTGGAGGAAAGAAATTGCCTGAATTAATGAGAGGTTTAGGAAAAGGTATTCGTGAGTTTCAAGATGCTAAAAACGAGGTTAAAGATCAAATTACAAAAGAATTAGACGAGGATAAAAAATAGTTTTTTCTTCATTTTCTTATTTTGCATAGTTGAATAGTTTTTCAACTATGCTTTTCTGTTTTATTGAATCCGTATTTTTAATGAATAATTTATCCATTCCTTATCACATTTTAAGGGGAAAATTACTGTCAGGTGAAACCACTTGTATTGATATTGTTAACTACCACCTTGCGAAAATTGAAGAATTTAATGGTGAATTAAATGCATTTTTAGAAGTATATTCAGAAGAAGCAATCAGTCGTGCCATTGAAATTGACAAGAAAATCACTAATCAAACTGCTGGAAAATTAGCGGGTATGGTAGTAGGAATTAAAGATTTACTTTGCTACCAAGATCATCATTCCTTTGCTGGAAGTAAAATTTTAAAGAATTTCAAATCTTCATTTACTGCTACAGCAATACAACGATTGTTGGATGAAGATGCCATTATTATTGGCCGTCAGAACTGTGATGAGTTTGGTATGGGTTCTACCAATGAAAATTCTGCTTTTGGGCCTGTATTAAATTTTATTAATAATAAGCATGTTTCAGGAGGTAGTTCTGGAGGTTCTGCGGTAGCCGTACAAGCAGATATGTGCCAGGTTTCTCTAGGGACAGATACAGGTGGTTCCGTAAGAATGCCTGCATCCTTTTGTGGTATTGTTGGATTAAAACCTACTTATGGACGTGTTTCCAGATGGGGATTGATTGCATATGCATCTTCTTTTGATACCATTGGACCCATGTCCAAGCACATAGATGATGTTGAATTAGTACTCAGTATTATTTCTGGAAATGATGGACAGGATAGTACTTTAATGGATGATTTGGAGGTAAATTATCCCAAACATCTTAAAATTGCTTACATCAAGGAAATTGTTGAACATCCTAGTTTGCAAAAAGAAATTCGTGATGCTTTTTTTGAAAAAGTTGAGAAATTGAAATCACAAGGATATCAAGTTGAGTCGGTAGATTTTCCCTATTTGGCTCAATTATTGCCTACTTATTATGTATTAACTACTGCTGAATCAAGTTCTAATCTTTCTCGTTTTGATGGTGTTAAATATGGTTACCGAACTGAGAATCCTAAAGACTTGATCGATATGTATAAGCGTACTAGAAATGAGGCATTTGGAGAAGAAGTGAAAAGACGAATCATGTTAGGAACATTTGTTCTTAGTGCTGATTATTATGATGCTTATTACACCAAAGCTCAAAAGGTGAGGCGTTTAGTGAAAGAATTTACCGAAAATGTTTTGGTGAATTATGATTTTATGATTTCTCCTACAACTTCCTCCACGGCCTATGAGATAGGTGAAAAAACGCTAGATCCCATTCAAATGTATTTGGGAGATTTATTTACCGTTCAAGCAAATATTACGGGTTTGCCTGCCATTTCCGTACCGATGGGAGTAGATCAACATAATTTGCCAATGGGTTTTCAAGTAATCGGTAAATATTTGGATGAAAATCGAATGTTAGAATTTGCAAGATTGATATAATTGATGAAATTTAAAGGATTTGTTTTTGTTGGTTTTCTTTTTATTAGTCTTTTCAAGATTACAAACTCCTATTGCCAAAATACTTCTAGTTTTATTCCTTCCTCGGATAGTCGAGACATCGATTCCTTGGCGCAAGTTGAACAAGGTTCTCCGGTTGTATGGACGATCGATTCATGGTTAATTGAGAGTCGTTTAAAGTCCTTAGAGAAACAAATTCCATTAAAATATAATTTTTTTACTCATCAATTTGTTGAATATTTTGCTTTTAAAAAGGCTGATTTTACTCAAAGAATGCTGGAAAAAAGGGATATGTATTTCCCCATTTATGAAAAGTATTTAAAACAGTATAATTTACCTGATGAATTAAAATATTTATCACTGATTGAATCGGGATTGGATCCCAAGGCATTATCCAATAAAGGAGCAGGGGGATTATGGCAATTTATGCCATACACCGCGCGTGGTGATTTTGGCCTACGAGTTGATCCCATCATCGATGAACGATTTGATCCTGAAAGGGCGACAGAGGCGGCATGTAAATACATGCGACAACTATATAAAATATTTGGTGATTGGCATTTGGTTTTAGCTGCTTATAATACCGGTCCAGGTAATGTGAAGCGAGCTATTCGGAATTGTCGTGGTAAAAATGATTTCTGGGGTATTTATAACTGTTTACCCAAACAAACAAGAGCTTACGTTCCACAATTCATTGCAATTACCTATATGATGAATTATCATTGGGACCATGCTATTCACGCAGAAAAATGGGTTAAAAGCATTCCTTCTGATACGATTTTAGTGAATGGGTATTTGAATTTGAATACATTTTCCAAGATGTCTCAGTTTTCTTTGGATACCTTAAAGCATTTAAATCCACATATTTTATTGGATTTCGTGCCTAAAGATTCAAAGAATTTTATCTTAAAAATACCTAGTAAAAATTTCAATTATTTTACCACGAATCGAGAGGCAATATTAGACTCATCTCGACGTTTTTTCTTAGCTTTCAATGAAAAACTTGATTCTTTAGCGAATTTAAAATCGTTGACTTTGGTGAAATCAAGGTACAAAGTAAAAAGAGGGGAGAGTATTTATGATATTGCTCGTAAATTTGAAGTTTCAGTTTTTGAAATTAAACGCTTAAATCATTTAAAATCCAATCGGTTAAAACGAGGGAAATTAATTTGGGTATTGGAAAAAAAATGGATTGCCGCTGATGTTTTTACTTTAAAGCAAAAAAATATTTCTGCTGTGGTAGTTAAAGAAACCACTAAGAAAAAAATTAAGCAGAAGTATTATAAGGTTAAATCTGGGGATACACTTTCTGATATTGCAGCAAAGTATGAAGGATTGACCACTTCTAAATTGAAAAAGTTAAATCGTATGCGTTCCATGCAAATTAAACCTGGAATGCGTTTAAGAATATCGTAATATGATAGCCTATTTGAATGGTAAATTAGCACATAAAGATCGAGCCCATGTCATTATTGATGTGAATGGAGTGGGTTATGAAGTGAAGATTTCTTTGCAAACATATGAAGCTCTTTCGGATTCAGGAGAATCTTGTAAATTATTTACGCATTTACAAATTAAGGAAGACTCACATACCTTGGTTGGATTTTATGAGTTTGATGAAAAATTACTTTTTTTAGATTTAATTAGTGTTTCAGGTATAGGATTAAGTACTGCGTTGGTTATGTTGTCTTCATTTTCATCCAGTGAAATTAGGGCTGCTATTATGAATGAAAATTTAGGTTTGATTCAATCCATCAAAGGAATTGGTTCTAAAACTGCACAAAGGGTTATTTTAGAATTAAAAGATAAGTGTAAAAAAGATACACTTTTTGTTGAGGCAAAGTCGTCAGGTGCCGATCAAACTTTTAATGTGAAAACAGAAGCTTTGGCTGCTTTGGTAACCCTTGGAATTCCAAGAGTTGCTGCAGAAAAAAGTTTGGATCAAATTTTAAAATCAAATCCCAATGCAAGTATTGAACAATTAATTAAATTAGCTTTGCGTTAGTTTTAAATATATACAATTTTATTCAGGTGTCTAAAGAAAATCACAACCACGGTCTCTCTTTTAAATTTATACTAAATTTAATAATCTTCTATTTATTTAGTTTTAGTTTGTATTCGCAAGCTATTGTAAATGATACGGTTATAAATAAAACCGGTAAAAAACCACGTTATATTTTCAGGAAATCGAGTTCTCTTTTTAAATCAAAAAAGTCCAAATCTCCGTTTTCTTATGATCAATTAAATGGTTTAAAAACTGAAACAACAGTTAATGGTCCCAATGAACTAACTCAATCATATAAGTTAGATAAATTGGAACTTTCGAATGCTCAAAATTTATCTTTTAGCGATTTTTCTCAAAATCAAAATCAACAGATCAATCGTTCGTTTTGGAACAATTATTCCAAAAGTTTGGATGGAAGTAGTTCAACTAAATCGCGTGGTTTATTTCCCAAAATTGAACTTCCGCCTTCCATTGACCGAATTTTTGGGGGGAGTGAAATTTCGATTAAACCCAATGGAAGTCTTTTGTTGGATGTGGGTTATATGGGTCAATTTGTGGATAATCCAGCCATTCCTGTCCAACTTCGTTATGTAGGTAATTTGTATTTTAATGAACAAGCTCAAATCAACTTTCAAGGTAAAATTGGTGATAAGCTTAATTTAAATACCAATTTTGATACCAAGGCAAGTTTTAATTTTCAAAATCAATTAAAGTTAAATTGGAAAACACAAGAAGAGGATATTTTACAAAGTATCGAGGCTGGTAATACCTCTTGGACTTTGAATTCTCAATTAATTCCAGGCGTACAAAATCTTTTTGGTTTAAAAACCCTCCTGCGTTTTGGTAATTTAGATGTAACATTGATTGCCGCTCAGCAACGTTCAAAACAAGATTGTATAACCTTGAGAGGCGGAAGTCAAGGTAGAAATTTTGAAATCAGAGCTGATCAATACGATGAAAATAGGCACTTTTTCTTATCAACTTTTTTTAGAAATAATTATGAAAAAGCCTTAAAGAATTTGCCCGTTATTACTAGTGGAATTACCATTACTCGTTTAGAAGTGTATGTGACCAACAGAACCCAAAATACAGAAACATTAAGAAATTTGGTAGCCTTATCTGATTTAGGAGAACAATTACCTGCTCGAGCTGAACCTGTAAAAAACGACAATAATCCGCTTTATAAAAATATCACTAGTGACGTAAATATTAGAAAAGCAAATGAGGCTGCCAATTTATTAGAGACTCAATATTCCTTAAAACCTGGTACAGATTTTGATATTTTAAAAGGTGCGAAACGATTAAATGATCGTGAATTTAAATTTAATGCGCAATTAGGATATATTTCTTTAGTTGCTCCTTTACGGAATGATGAGGTATTAGCTGTATCTTATGAATATACTTTTAACGGTCGAAAATATAAGGTTGGGGAGTTAACAGAGGATTATCAGGCTCGTCAGGATGATGAGGTTTTAGTTTTAAAAATGTTAAAATCCTCTACTATTCGGAATCATTTAGATCATCCCATGTGGAATTTAATGATGAAAAATATTTATTCATTGAATACCAATGCCTTATCTAAGCAGAATTTCCAATTTAAAATTGTTTATAAAGATGATGCAACCGGGATAGATAATACCAATATTTTGGAAGGCGAGAAAAAAAATATTCCTTTTGTTATTGCCTTGGGTCTTGATAAATTAAATTTTGCTGGAGATCCTCAACCTGATGGAAATTTTGACTTTGTGGAAGATATCACCGTTGATGTAAAAAATGGAAAGATTATATTTCCTGTACTAGAACCATTTGGAAAAACACTTAGTCAAAATATTTTTACAACACCTGAACTTCAATCTAAATATTTATTTGAAGAATTATATACCAAAACTCAAACCGATGCGGTTCAATTAGCTAGTAAAAATAAATTTTTCTTAAAAGGATCTTTTCAAGCTGGTTCTGGAGGTGATATTTCTCTGCCTTTTGGTGTGGATCCAAAATCGGTTACCGTTACAGCTGGTGGCCAAAGTTTAAACTTAGGAACAGATTTTATTATCGAGGGCCAATCAGGTCGAGTTAGGATCGTCAATGAAAGTATTTTTTCTTCTGGGCGTGAGTTAAAAGTTTGTTATGAAAAACCTGATATTTTTTCCAATCAAGTTCGAACCTTATTAGGGACAAGGCTAGATTATAATTTGAGTCCGGATGTACATTTAGGTGCAACAGTACAAAGTATGAGTGAAACACCGCCCGCATTTTTTAGACGTGTTGCCATTGGTAATGAACCGGTTAATAATACTTTGATTGGCCTAGATGCCGCTTTTACTAAAAAATCGAACGGTATTACACGTTTCTTGGATAAATTACCCTTAATTTCTACCAAAGAATCCTCTGCAATTGATTTTCAAGGTGAGGTAGCCAAATTATTTCCGAATGTCAATGATCGGGTACAAGGAAATGCGTTTATTGATGATTTTGAGGCTGCTCGGGTTATTTATAACATGTCTGGACAAGCAACATTATGGCGACCTGGTGCAATTCCTACAACGTTAGTAAAAGGTGCACTTTCTTCAAGTTTGCAAGCCAATTATAAAAGAGCTAAAATTTCTGCTTATACCGTGGATGCCAGTATTTATGGGCAGGGTAATTTTGCATTTGATGTACCAGGTTTAGACCCTAATGATGTGAATTCGTATGCGTATGAAAGGGTTGTTACTCCTAAAGGATTATTTCCGAATAAAGATTTTGCCAATAATATTACCAATTTACCCATCGGCGTTCTTGATATAGCTTATTTTCCACATGAGAGAGGTTTATATAATTTTAATCCTAATTTAAATTCATTGGGCTTATTTGACAAACCTGAAGAAAACTTTGGCGCTATTACCCGTGCTATAACGTCTGATACTGATTTTGACAATTCGAATGTTGAACAATTAGAGTTTTGGTTAATGGACCCTTTTATTGATGCCAAAAGTGGTGGAACTATAAGGGATGGTATCATCAATGGTAGTAATAATACAGGTGGTATTTTAAAATTTCATTTAGGAGATGTTTCAGAAGATTTTATACCTGATGGATTCTCCAATTTTGAAAATGGTATTCCTGCTGGTGAAAGAATTACTAAAAAGGATCCTCAAAAGCGCCAGCCGAATGTTGAAGACACAGATTGGGGATTGGCGCCAAAAAGACAATTTGTCATCAATGCATTTGATAATCAAGGTGGTAGAAGCGTACAAGATATTGGTTTAGATGGTTTAGCCAACAAAACAACTGATGGATCGGAATTCTCTGAAGAAATTAAATTTAAAGAATATTTGTCAGCTATTCAATCAAAAGTAACGAATGCAAAGGCTCTACAAACTATACAAAATGATCCTGCGGGTGACGATTTTGTGTATTATTTAAATGAGAAATTCAATACAACGGGAAGTGTCATTGAGCGTTATAAGAATTTTATGGGATTGGAAAACAATTCACCTACCACCGATAATCCGACGAATACCAACTTTACTCAGGCAAATAGTATCATGCCCGATCGAGAAGATTTAAATAATGATAACACAGTAAATGAAGTGGAATCTTATTTTGAATATGAAATTCCATTAAAGAAAAACGACTTGGCCATTGGCAAAGGTTTTGTTGTTGATAAAATTAATGAAGGAGGAGTGGATTGGTATTTGTTTCGTATTCCTATTAAAGATAAAGACAATATAAAGCGGAAGGAAGTTGGATCACCTAATTTCAAATCCATTCGCTTTTTCAGAATGGTATTGAGCGAATTCAAACAACCCGTTGTTTTGAGATTTGCTCAATTACAGTTGTCTGGTTATTCTTATCGCAAATTCATCGGGGACTTAGATCTAAAAAATGGTCAAGAAATACCAGAGAAAAATCCAGATACGAAATTCACTGTATCTAGTGTGAATATAGAAGAAAATGGTCCTGCTGGAGGTAAATCTATTCCGTATGTGGTTCCACCAGGTTTTGTTCGAGATCAGGATATTACGACCATTAACAATGCGCGATTGAATGAGCAGTCATTGAGTCTTTGTGTAGAAAATTTAAAATCTGGAGATTCTAGAGCCGTATTTAAAAATACGATGGTTGATTTTATCAATTATAAACGCTTAAAAATGTTTATTTCCATGCAAGGAGAGGAGCAGAATTTGAGCGGTAAGGTGAATGCATTTATTCGTATTGGAACTGATTTGACTGATAACTATTATGAGGTTCAAGCATTGGATGGATTGGTTCAAACCTTGAAAGGTTCATCAACAGAAGATTTAATTTGGCCAAATTCCAATGAATTGGACATCGAATTAGATTTATTGAAATCAGTTAAAGTAGATCGTGATCGTGCCAATCATCCCTTGACATCCCGTTTCTTCCAAGATGTTGTAAGCAGTACTGGCAAAAAATACCGCATTTATGTGATGGGTAGACCGGATCAAAGCGCTACAATGACTGTTATGATTGGTGTAAAAAATATTTCTACGGATTTAAGTGGTAAGTCATTTTGTGTGTGGGTGAATGAATTAAGGGCGAGTGGATTTGATCAAACATCTGGAGAAGCTGCCATTGGTAAATTAGGATTGAAATTAGCTGACATTGGTACCGTTACTATGAACGGAAGTTTTAAAAATTATGGTTTTGGAGGAGTTCAATCGAAGATATCTGAACGATCAAGAGAAAATTTCTTAGAGTATGGTATAACGGCCAATTTGAATTTAGATAAATTCTTGCCAACCAGTTGGGGTTTCAAAATTCCATTTTACATCACGTATGATCGAAGAAACATTTCACCTCAGTTTGATCCACTCGATCCTGACATTTTGATGGCTAATTCGCTGGGTAGATTTACCACAGGTAAAGAAAGAGACGCCTATGTAAAGTTAGTTGAGGATAATACAGAAAGAAGGGGCTTTAACTTCACAAATGTACGTAAATCAAAAAGTGCTTTAGCCAAACATGCTTACCTATGGGATTTATCTAATTTCACTTTCTCTTATGCTTATTCGGAAATGTTACGGACAAGTACTTTGATTGATGAATATAAACAATTCAGCCATCGAGGAAGTATTTTATATTCATTTTCAAGCAATTCAGGTTTTTGGGAGCCATTTGCTAAAATGCAATCCAATTCCAATTTTGCACCATTGATCAAAGACTTCAATTTGAATTTAATTCCTTCTTCTATTACTGTCAGAATGGAAATGGATAGAAGTTTTGTTAAAACTCAATTGAGAAATAGTAGTTTGACGACCGAAGGAGTGAATCCTCAGTTTGAAAAATATTGGTATTTCAATAGGCAATATGCATTGAATTGGAATTTAACCAAGAGTGTCATTCTTAATTACAATGCGATGGTGAATTCCATCATAGATGAGCCTTTTGGTGATTTAGATACACAAGCCAAAAAGGATTCGGTCATGGGTAATATTCTTTCATTTGGTCGTGCGAAGAATTTTGATCAACAAGCTGGTTTAATTTGGAGATTACCACTTCAAAAAATGCCATTAACTGATTGGATGAACGCTGAGTATTCCCATAAAATTGGATATAATTTTTATGCAAATTCTTATAACATCATGGATGATGATGGATATTTATTTGGAAATATTATCAAAAATTCACGCGAGAGGGCCATCAATGGTAAAGTAGACTTTGTTTCATTGTATAACAGGATCAGAGCATTGCGGTGGGCAAATTCCCCGAATTTAACGGGAAAGAATGTAGCTAGAAATCCAGGTGATGATGAGGATATCATTATTCCTCAAAAGGTAGCTGCCAAATCCTTAACCCGTTTACTTTTGACTTTGCGTGGTATTCAGGTAAATTATTCGATTAATGAAGCAACCACCTTACCAGGTTTTTTACCGAATCCTGGACTATTGGGTATGAATGGTAATTTTGGAGCACCTGGATTGGATTTTGTAACGGGTAGTCAGGATGACAATATTCGTTTCATTGCAGCTAAAAATAATTGGTTAACCAGAAGTATCATCCAGAATATTCCTTTTACCCAAACTAGACAACAAAAATTCTCTTATGTTTTAAATTTAGAACCTAACAAGAACCTTCGAATCTTTATCGATGGTAACTATAATAAAGGAGATAATTACCAAGAGTTTTTCCGTCCTGATTCATTGAGAAGAGATTTTGTGAGTCAAAGCCCTGTTCGTTCAGGTAATTATTCAATGTCATTTTTATCATTTATGACAGCCTTTAAGGATCCTGCGGAAGTTTTCGATGAATTTAGAGCGAATCGTTCTGTATTGTTGGAAAGATTGAATACTACCTATCGACAAACGAATCAGGGAGAAAGAGGTGCCTATAATATCAATTCACAAGATGTATTGATTCCTTCCTTTTTTGCTGCATATGCTGGATTGTCTGCTAAGGATGTTAAATATTCTCCTTTTTATAATATTCCTTTACCGAATTGGAAAGTGGATTTCAATGCACTCAACTTATTGCCTGTCATAACCAAGAAATTCTCTTCATTTACCATCAATCATATGTATTCAAGTACGTATAATGTAGGTAATTTCGTTTCATCTTTGGAATATGGACAGTTTTATACAGATTATTTGAATCTAACGTTAAACAGTTTGTTGTATCCGCTTTCGTCACGTTTTGAAACTAAGAAAATGGCAGATGGTACAGAAATCAATTCATTGATTCCCGTATATGTAATGAGTACGATTTCATTTACGGAACGTTTTTCTCCTTTAATTGGGATCAATGCGATTACGAAATCAAGAGTATCTTTAAGAGTAGAATATAATCAAGATCGTAATGTAGGTTTAAATTTAGCTAATTCGCAAGTGGCAGAATTATCCAATAAAGATGTTACATTTTCTATTGGATTTACGAAAGCGAATATGTTGATTCCAATTAAAATAAACGGAAAAGCTTTACGACTACCCAATGATTTTAGATTCAATGTTAACTTAACAATCAGAGATACTCGAACTTTACAAAGAAAATTGGATGCTGAAACGATCATAACACAAGGTTTTATTAATTTCCAGTTTAGGCCTCAAATTTCTTATGCCGTTAGTAACAAACTGACTGTAACGGCCTATTTCGATAAAATGTTTAATAATCCTTTGGTATCCAATTCGTTTTATCGTTCTACTATCGCAGGAGGTTTTCAAATCAGGTATAGTATATCGGATTAATTTGATTAATAATTTAAAAGCGTTTGCAAAAAATCAGAACTTTAATGACCTTTGCATCAAAATAATTTTATATGAATTTTCCAAGTGATTTAAAATATACTCAAGAACACGAGTGGATAAAAGTTGATGGCGATTTAGCGATTGTTGGTATTACAGATTTTGCTCAAAGTGAATTAGGTGATATTGTCTATATCGAAGTTGAAACAGTCGGTCAATCCATTGCTAAAGATGGAGTTTTTGGGACAGTAGAAGCTGTTAAAACAGTGTCAGATTTATTTCTTCCGGTAGCTGCTGAGGTAGTAGAATTCAATACTAATTTGAATAATAGTCCAGAAATGGTAAATTCTGATCCATATGGAGAAGGATGGATTGTAAAAATTAAAGTACAAGATATTGCTGATTTAGATCAGTTGATGAATGTAGATACTTATAAAACCTTTATAGGTCATTGATTTAATCCTAACCCTGATAATCAGGGTTTTTTTTTACTTTGAAAAAAAACATGCGGGTCTTAATTAAGTCTGTTTTAGTTCTAGATAGCCAATCTAGCTTATTTAATCAAAAGATTGATTTGTTATTGTTTAACGGTCAATTAATAGAAGCGAAAGAGGATATTGCTGATGAGGGTATTGACCATATTGTCAAAGGAAATAATTTGACTTGGTTTCCTTCCATCATCGATTGTAGAGTCCACCATTCTTTACCCGGAGGAGAATACCTAGAAGATTGGGAATCGTTAAGTAAGTCAGCAAATAAAGGGGGAGTTTTAGATGTATTATTATTGCCAACTGCTCAAACAATTCCTCAAACCGCTGAATCCATTCAATATATTGCTCAAAAGTCAAATTCTTACCATGTTAATTTTTATCCTTGTGGTCCATTAACCATCGATAACAAGGGCGAAAATTTCTCTGAATTATTGGATTTACATCAATCAGGGGCATCTTGGTTTAGTCATGGGGCTTCATCTTTAGGGAATACCGATTTAATGTTGAAATCCTTGCAATATTTATTACCCTTAGATGTATGTGTCATTTCTCAGCCTAATACAGCTTCATTGTCATTATTTGGACAAGTACACGAAGGATTACAGAGTACTTTGCTTGGACTTAAAGGTATTCCGAGTTTATCTGAAACGCTTTCTATCAAACGAGATTTAGATTTATTAAGATACGTTTTGGCTAATTCATTCGAATTGGCAAGTAATCAATTTAAATTGCATTTTTCCTGCATTTCAACTGCCGAATCTGTTCAATTAATTCAATCAGCCAAAGCAGAAGGATTACCTGTAAGTTGTGATGTTTCTGTTCATCATTTAATTTTTAATGAAGAGGCCATTTCAGAATTTTCAAGTTACCATAAAGTTTTCCCTCCATATCGAACTGAAAATGACCGATTGGCCCTTTGGGAAGGTTTGAAAAGTAAAACCATCGATTTTGTTGTATCTGATCACCATCCTGTGGAATCAGAGTTGAAGGAAATTGAATTTGACCATGCAAGTTTTGGAACAGTAGGCTTAGAAACTTTATTAATTGCCTTGTTGAATGAGGCGAAAAAACGTCATTTTACAGCGATTGATCAAGTATTGTCGTACCAACCAGCCAAATTTTTGAATATAAAAAAGGAACCATTAGAAGTTGGGCACCTAGTAAAAGGAGTGGTAATTTGTGATGATTTGAATAGAAATTTCCAGGCTAATCAGTTAGTCGGGAAATCCAAGAATTCAACATTTATTGGGCATGATTTTCATCATAAAGTTTTAGCTGTTTTTAATCAGGCCGAAACTAACATTTATTGATTCTTATGAAAAATTGGAATTTTACATTAATGTTGAAACTTAGCCTAATGGTTATGATAGGTTTTATTGCTTATCATATAATTTTATATCAATTCGGCATAATTCCTTTAGGAGGTAAAAAAGCGCCTAGCTTTATTCTGTTGTTAATAGCACAATGGTATTTGGCTCATAATCGTTTCAAAAACTCCAACGGGCAATCCATTCATTTTTTGAACTTATTCGCCAATCAATATGTATTTGTTGTTTTGGTCGGAATTTTGAGTGCCGTCGGTATTTATTATTTTTATCAACAACCTATGGGCATTCGCGTTTTGAATGAATTTATTTCTTTGAGTGTGAATGAGCTTAATCAATACAAAAGCCAAATTCTGTTACAGGAGGATATTCGTTTTTTCGAACAATTATTGGAAGGGGTTAGAAGTATTGATGCGAATAGTATTGCAAAAGATGATTTTTCACAAAAAATAGCCTTAGCTTTTTTGCCGAATTTATTGATTTCTCTTTATTATAAACAAAATTAACCATGGAAATTTCCGAAAATCAAGCACCATCTTCCAGTATCATTGCATTAAAATGGGGTATTATAGGAGCTGTAGCCAGCTTCATAGTGACAGTGGTGATGAAGTATTCAGGCTTAGTGGATCAATTCAATGAAACCTTAGGTTGGGTTTCCACCATTCTAAGTTTAGTCATTACTATTTCTATTATATTTTTTGCGCTCATTGAATTTAGAGCTCAAAATAATGATACCATTTCTTATGGAAAAGGATTGGGGATATCTACTTTATTAGGTGCCATCATGGGACTCATTTCCGCAGCGTTTAATTACATCTATTTAGAATTTATTGATAATGGCAGTATTATCAAACAATTAGAAATAGCACGTGAAAAAATGGAAGATCAAGGTTTGTCAGAAAGTCAAATACAAGAAGCTGAAAAAATAACTAAAATGATGTTAGGACCAGGTGTTCAGTTTGTCATCATTATTATTGCTTCCATTTTTATGACCTTTTTATTATCGTTAATTATTTCTGCTATAGTAAGAAGAGAAAAATCGATTTTCGAATAATTATGTGGACAATTACAAAAAAAGAATACATCGCTTTTTTTAGTTCATTCGTGGGGTTAGGTTTATTAACCTTATTTTTTACTTCCATGGGTTTATATTCATGGTATTTTGAAGGTAATATTTTCGATTTTGGATTTGCAGAATTAAGTACTTTTTTTGAGCTTTCCCCCTGGTTTTTTATGTTTTTTACACCTGCTTTGTGTATGAAACTATTTTCCGAGGAATATGAACTCAAGACTTTTGGCTTGCTCAAATCATTACCTATTTCTACACATGGAATCATTTTAGGCAAATTATTGGGTGTTTTGTTGGTGGTTTTATCGAGTCTATTACCCACTTTCCTTTATGTATTTTCCATTGGTCGATTAGGTAGCCCTCGATTTAATTATGATCATTCTTTAATTTTGGGAGGGTATTTGTCCATCCTATTTATCACTTCAACCTTTCTGCTACTTTCTTCTTTGGCCTCTTCATTGACTTCCCGTCAACCTTTAGCTTTTTTATTAGGGGTGTTTTTTAATTTTCTAATATGGCAGATTCCAGAAGAAGTTAAATCATTGCCAATTTTAGAATTTCTTAGTCTAGATGTCAATAGCCTGAAGTTTCATTTTTTAAATATGAGCAAAGGTGTCATTGATCTAAAAGATATATCTTTTTTGGTGGGTATTGATTTGGTAATTTACAGCATGCTCTATGTTCAAGTCAAGCGAAAATAATCCCCTATTTATAATCTAAAATATTGATTTGCGTTTCACAAAGATCAATTTCATTGTGTTCGTTGGAGGCAATGATAATGGATTTAGAATCGATTGTTTGAATCTTTTCTTTGAACCAATCTTTAGCTTTTGTATCCAAATTGCTGGTGGGTTCGTCGAGAAATAACAACGGTCGATTGCTTAATAGGGCAGTGCCTAATTTTACCTTTTGCCGCATTCCTGAGCTATAATTTTTGATTAGTTTGTCTTTGCTTGGAGATAGCTCAATATATTGCTCAAATTCGTTTATGGAGATTTTTTCTGGTAAATAATCGACAGATTGTAAAAAGGAAATTAGTTCAATAAGTGAATATTCTTCAATTAAATCAACATAAGGAGCAACAAAACTTACCGATTTAAACGCTTTATCCTCTGAGACAATTTCTCCTTGACGTTGGTAACTTATTAGACCCTGCGTGGGTAAAGAATATTGAGCTAATATCTTTAATAATGTAGATTTACCAGATCCATTATGGCCTAAGATGGCCACTTTTTGATTCAATTTGATTTCAAAAGAGAAATTACGGATGACAAATTCTTGCCTGAATTTTTTATTGATATTTGTTGCAAGAATTTCCATACCTAATTATCCTTTCATAATACCTCTTTCGGAAGATCGAATAAATTCCAAAATTTCATCTCTTTCAGGAGATGCTGACATATTTGCTTCAACTTGCAATAAAGCTTCGTTGATATTTAACCCTCTTTGATAGATGTATCGATAAATTTCTTGTACCTCTGCAATTCGTTCATCGCTAAAGTTTCTTCTTCTTAAACCGACAGAATTGATACCTGCATAGCTCAAAGGTTCTCTACCTGACTTCGTAAATGGTGGAACATCTTTTCGAACCAATGAACCTCCTGAAATCATGACATGTTGTCCAATTTTCGCAAATTGATGAATAGCACTCGAACCTCCAATAATCGCATAATCACCAACGATTACATGGCCCGCCATTTGAACAGAATTGGCAATGATACAATTATTTCCTACGATGCAATCATGAGCAATATGTACGTAGGCCATGATTAGACAATTTTTACCAATAACAGTTCTATTTCTATCGCTTGTACCTCTATTCAAAGTGGCACATTCACGAATAGTTGTATGATCGCCAATTTCTAAAGTGGTTTTTTCTCCACCAAATTTCAAATCTTGAGGTATAGCGGAAATAACGGCTCCTGGGAATATTCGCACATTCTTACCAATTCTTGCCCCAGGAAAAATTGTTACATTGGATCCAATCCATGAACCTTCACCGATTTCTACATCTTCATGTATGACAGTGAACGGATCAACTTTTACATTGTCAGCTAATTTGGCTAATGGAGAAATAAAGGTTAATGGATGGGTCATAGGATTCAATTATGATTTTCTTACTAAACTAGCTGTCATTTCAGCTTCACACACTACTTGCCCAGCTACATAAGCTTTACCAATCATTTTAGCAATGCCTCTTCTAATGGGAGCAGTTAATTCGCATTTAAAAATGACAGTATCTCCAGGAATAACACTTTTTCTAAAACGACAATTTTCTATACCCACCAAATATGGCCAATAATTTTCTGGATCAGGAACGGAACTTAACACTAAGATTCCACCTGTTTGTGCCATCGCTTCTACTTGCATAACTCCTGGCATAACAGGATTGTTTGGGAAATGACCCATGAAATAATTTTCATTCATGGTTACATTTTTTACACCTACAACAGAACTGTCATCTAAATAAATGATTTTATCAATCATCTGAAATGGATAACGATGGGGTAGTAGCTCGTATATTCTTTCGTGAGAACAAATAGGTGGCTGTTTGGGATCATAAACAGGCACTTTGTTTTTCTCAGCTTCTAACATTAATTTCTTGATCTTTCTCGCCAATTCAACATTGGATGCGTGACCAGGACGGGATGCCAAAATTTGTGCTTTGATAGGTCGACCCACTAAAGCTAAATCACCCATTAAATCCAATAATTTATGACGAGCCATTTCATTATTGAAATGCAAGTTTGTATTGTTTAGTATACCGACTTCTTTGGAAACACTTACTTTAGGCTTGCCTAATACCTCCGACAAATGCGCCAATTCAGCTTCAGAATAATCTTTGTCAGCAATTACAATGGCATTATTTAAATCTCCACCTTTGATTAAGCCTGCCTTGTATAAGAGTTCTAATTCATGCACGAAACAAAAGGTGCGACACATCGAAAAGTTTTTCTCAAATTGAGAAATATGGCTCAAATTAGCGTGCTGACTGGATAAAAATTTCGAATTATAGTCGACCATTACCGCTAAACGATAATCATTCAATGGCAAAGCGGCTAATTCAATATCTTTTTCTAAATCCTTGAAACGAACTTCGGTAGGTAATTCAAAGAATTTACGATGCGCTTCTTGTTCCAATGGAATCGCATCTTTGATAGCTTCAACAAATTTAATGGAACTACCATCCATAATGGGTGGTTCAGGACCATCCAATTGTATCAAAATATTGTCAATCTCTAAGCCGACCAATGCTGCTAACACATGCTCAACAGTATTGATTCTTGCTCCATTTTGTTCTATGGTTGTTCCTCTTGAAGTATCAACCACATTATCCACATCAGCATCCGCAATTGGTTGACCAGGTAAATCTACTCGTTGAAATTTGATGCCATGATTAGCAGGAGCGGGTAAAAAGGTCATATTAGCTTTTACGCCCGTATGTAAACCTACTCCACTTAATGTAACCGACTTGGTAATTGTATGTTGCTTATTATTCATAAGATTCTATTCTACCTACTTATTTTTCTAATTGATTAAATTTTTCGAAAATTTCAGGTAGTTTTCTAATTAATGCATTTCTTTTTAAATATTCTGAGTTAGTAGAAGCAGGTGTACCACCTAAAATCAATCCACTATTTTTAACAGACTTTGTAACCCCCGATTGAGCTGTTACAACAGTATTGGGAGCAATACTTATATGTCCTGCTACTCCAACTTGTCCACCTATCATACAGTTTTCACCTACTTTGGTGGAACCAGATATCCCTGTTTGAGCTGCTATGACGGTATTTGCGCCAATTTCAACATTGTGTGCGATTTGAACCAAATTGTCAATTTTTACTCCTTTACCAATTTTTGTCGATCCCATAGTAGCTCGGTCAATCGTAGTATTGGAACCCACACTGACAAAATCTTCTAAAATTACATTTCCTAACTGAGGAATTGCGGAATAAGTTCCATCTGCTTTAGGAGCGAAGCCAAATCCATCCGATCCGATGACCGCATTAGCATGTAAAACGCAATGATTACCGATAATGGTATCTGAGTAAATCACAACACCCGGAAAAATGACACAATTGTTGCCAATTTTTACATTTTTTCCAATACTAACTTTCGAATGAATTTTGGTATTATCTCCAATGTTGGAATGTATATCAATTTCAGAAAATGCCCCAATAAGTACATTTTCGCCTATTTCTACGCCATTGGCAAGATATGATTGTGGATGTATGCCACTTTCATTTGACGCAATCAATTCTTGGTATTTTTGCAACAATAAGGTAAACGCCAAATAAGGTTCATCTACTCGTATGAGCGATGCTTTGGGTTGACTTTTTAATGTTAAATCCTTGGCGACAATGATGGCTGTAGCTTCAGAATCATATAAATAGGACTCATATTTGGGATTAGCTAGAAAGGAGATGCTTTCTGGAGTTCCTTCTTCTATTTTGTTAAACTTAGAAATAATCGCAGTCTTATTACCTTCAACAGTACCATTTATGATTTGCGCTATTTGTTCAACGGTAAATTTCATGCAAGGATGAATAAGGTAATTAATGAATTAAAAGTCTAAAGGCCTAATTAAATTGCCATGCAAATATACGCTCTTTGGACAACAAAAATAGTATTTTTTTACAATCTTACTCAATGCTTGTATGGTCGGTAAATCAGAAGCCTCAACTAACTCGACCATCTGGCCTTGTTTATCGACGATCTTGATCGTGTTATCGCCTTGTACATAGGCAGCATTGCTCGTAGAGCCTTCTATGAAAAAATATTTCAGATCTTCTGAAGAAATACCCAAATCTTTCATAATCAATTGCTCTATTTCCGTCTTTTTTGCTTTGGAAATAGGTTGAGAACCTAGTTTACATGTATAAAGCTTTCTTTGAAGAAAGTTGGTACAAAGTACACTTAGAATGACATCTTTGCTATTTTTCCAATTTTTAATGGCTGCCCAAATGTCATGATCATCTAAATCAATAAAATTATTTAATAGTTCAGCTTGGGTCGAAAATTCTTCCCAGGTAAACGATTTGGATAAAAATAGGAGTAAGGGTTCCGAACAATTTATTTGTTCACCTTTTTGAATTAAATCTTTGGCCCGATTCAAAATTTGAATCAGCATTGATTCCGCAGCGATGGCAGTTTTGTGTAAATACACTTGCCAATACATCAATCTGCGTGCCATTAAAAAATTCTCAATGGAATAAATCCCTTTTTCTTCCAAGACCAATTGTTCATTTACTAAATCCAACATACTGAGAAGTCGTTCCGAACCAATAAATCCTTCTCTAACCCCAGTATAAAAGGAATCTCTACTCAAATAATCCAATCGATCGACATCCAATTGGGAAGAGATTAATTGATGGAAAAATTTTCTTGGGTATTTATCTGAAAACATCTGAATGGCCAAATCTAATTTCCCATCAAAATACGCATTCAGTTTTTCCATGATCAAATTGGATACCTGTTCATGATGAACATCATTTAGCAAGGTAAATTCCAAAACATGTGAAAAAGGCCCGTGACCAATATCATGTAACAATATGGCAATTTCTGCCGCTTCTCTTTCAGCCTCCGAAATTGGATAGCCTTTTGCTTGAAGATTATTCAAGGCTTCATCCATCAAATGCATCGCCCCTAAGGCATGGTGAAAACGCGTATGATGAGCACCTGGATAAACAAATTCGGCTAATCCCAACTGCTTGATTCTCTTTAATCGCTGAAAATATGGATGGTCTATCAACTTCAACAAAAATGGATTGTTGATTTTGATAAATCCATAAATAGGATCATTGATGATTTTAGTTGGGTACATTTTAGTAATTAAACAACAAAAATACCAAAATTAAATGAATAATTCTTTCACAGGTTTACCTTTTCCATCGGGAGTGGTATAAAATGGCCTCTTTTCAATTTCGTAGTGTGTATCGGGTTGAATACCTAAAGCATGGTAAATGGATTGGTGGATTCCATCAATTTTTATCGGATTTTCAATGGTTTTACAAGGTCTCTCATCCGACGTTTTACCATAAACATATCCTTTTTTTATCCCTCCGCCAAACATCAAAACCGAACATCCATCTGTAAAATGTCGATGCATGCCATAAAATTTGATATCATTTAATATATCAGGTTGATTCACTTGCTCTTTTACTTTAGCATCAGGTCTTCCTTCTACCATCATGTCCCGACTAAATTCCGATGCAATCACAATCAAGGTTTTATCCAACCGTCCAGATTGGTCCAAATCTTTGATTAATTGGGCGATAGGACTATCAATTAGCTTTTTCATTCCTGCCATTCTCGTATGACCATTTTCATGGGTATCAAAACCTACGAAGGGTTCATATTCGGTTGTTACTGAGATAAAACGAGCTCCATTTTCAATTAACCTTTTTGCTAACAAACAACCTAGACCAAATCTTCCAGTATTGTATTTATCATAAACTTCCTTGGGTTCATCGCTTAAATTAAACGCTTTCGATTCAGGTGAATTTAACAGAATATAAGCTTGCTCCATGGATCTTTTTAGCGATTCTTTTTGGTATTCACTTCCATAATCTTGCCAAGGACTCTTTTGGATCAGTTCCTTGTATAGTTTATTTCTACTTTCAAATCTTTTTAAACTCATGCCAACCGGCGGACGAACGCTTTCGAGTCCTTGACTAGGATCAGGAATAAAAAAAGGTCCAAATTCATTTCCTAAAAAGCCTGCAGTATGAAATGCTTTTAATTCTTCTGCTTCACCAACCGTAAATCGTTGGCCAATATCTATAAAAGCCGGTATTACAGGGTTTTTAGGCCCTAATTCTTTGGCTATCCAAGCACCAATGTGTGGCGCGGCAACTGTTTGTGGGGGCTCATAACAGGTATGCCAATTGTATTGATGACGAGAATGTAAAATATGTCCTAAATCGGCAGCCACATACGAACGAATCAACGTTCCTTTATCCATCACATTCCCAATGGATTCTAAACCTTCTGAAAAATGGATTCCATCTAGTTTTGTCGGCACAGATGGGAAGGTACTTAACACTCGATTTCCTTCCATACCTTTTTCATAAGGCGTATATTTTTTTGGATCAAATGTTTCTGTATGCGCCATGCCTCCAGCCATCCAAAGTAAAATAACCGAATCGGCTGTGGGTGCTATTTTGGCTAAGGTTTGTTCAGGTTGGGTCAACAGATGTTTAACGGGCGAATGATATCCCATGGCAGCCAATGTAGCCAAACTGGTATTCTGCAAAAATTCTCTACGATTCCATTCTTTGTTCATATGGCATTGCTTAACTAAATGATTAATTGGAATTCAGGTAATAAGGTAATAACCCAAGCTAAATCTTGAATTCCTTCAATCGTTGTTTTTTGACCTATAAACTGTAAGGCTGTCCTTTTCTCTCTTTGGGTGGGTAATCGACCTAAGGCATTTAAATAAAGCTGATCAATCAATTTCGAACTTGATGGAAATTTTTGAGTTAATTCTTGGGCGCCTTTGTTCAAGGTTTGATTAAATAGTGAACCATTGGTTAATTCCAGCGCTTGCAATAAATTAGCTTGTGTAGTTCTGGAAGTGCTGACTGTTTCTCGATTGGGTCGCCCTAACGCAGTTAAAAAAGCATCATTTTTGACCAAACTAGCTCTAACAAATGGTATTTCTTTGCTGATTTCATCAGGTAATGCTTTTTTCTCCAAAGCTTCAGTTTTGTAAAGTGGAAAAAAACTTTGACTAACCGCATCGGAGAATTGTTCCGCGCTTAATCTACGCTTAAGCATACCTTTGAAAATAAAATTTGAGGAAGTTAAAATCTGAGGATCCTTGATCCCAAAACTTGGTTGTTGATAAATCTTGGAGGTGACAATTTGATAAATTAATTGTTTGATATTCCCATTGGAATTGGAAAAATCGTAAGCCAAGTAATCCAATAAATCTTGACTCCATGGTTCATTATCCATGGCATCCAATGGCTCTACAATTCCTCTACCCATTAATTGTGCCCAAATTCGATTGACAAAAGTTCGATAAAAACGACCATTTTTCTTTTGAACAATGATGTCGGCTAGTTGAATTAATCTTTCGGAAGAAATCGGACTATCTTTTAATTCACCTAATTCCTTGCTATACAGAACTTTTCGCTTCGCCATTTTGCCAGTTGGTAAATCACATCGATGAATTTCTAAGTTATTTTCAGAAAAAATATTGGCAAAGTTATAGGCATCTTCCAATTTCCAATCATTGATAAAACTATCATGACAAGAAGCACATTTGAGATTTAAACCAAAAAATACCTGCGATACATTTTGAGCGGCTTGCATTTCAGTGCTTTGACTCGAGTTAATGGTTCCTCTCCAGGCAATACCTTTGATAAATCCTTGTGAATCTTTGCTTGGATTGATTAATTCTTTGGCTATTTGATTATAGGATTTGTTCGTTTTCAAGGAATTATACAACCATTTGCTGATTCCAAAACGCCCGTTCGTGATATAACCTGTCCCTGAATAATCATTTCTCAATAAATCGTTCCAAAAGCTGAGCCAATGCTGACTATAATCATTGGATTGCTGGATTAATTTTTGGGCTAAGATTTCTCTTTTTTTCGGGTTGCTGTTATTTTTAAAAGTCTGTATTTCTTCTGGTTTGGGTAGCAATCCGATGATATCCAAATAGATACGGCGAATATAAATATCATCGCTTACAGGTTTTTGCCAAAGGATGTGTTGCTTTTTAAAATAATCATTGACCAATAAATCGATAGGGGATACCAAGGTACCGGTCGCCTTTGGAATGTTGGGTAATCTTGGCGCCATTTCGGCTACTCTGTACAAGCTTTTATCGGGACCTTCAGGCCATAAAGCACCGTTTTTAATCCAAAATGATAAAAGCTCAATTTCTTCTCTACTAACACGCTTTCCTTTTGTTGGCATCGCATCTTCATCCTCGGCGGGAAGTTTAATGCGTCGAATGATTTCACTTTGTTCAGGTTTTCCAGGAATGACTACCGGGCCATTTTTACCACCTTTGAAAATAAATTCTTTTTTATCGAAACGTAATCCGCCTTTGGCTTTTTGACCATCGTGGCAACTGTAACAATTATGCGCCAAAATGGTCCGCACTTGGATGTTTAATTCGGCAATTTGATTGACTGATAATTGTTCTTGATTGTCGAGTAAATGTGGTTCATGAGTTGATGGTCCTTTATTGACAATCGTATTTTGTGGGATTTGATGGAAATCATCTAATCCTTTTGTTGGTAAAGTTTCTTTTGTAGAGAAATTTGCTGGTTGATTCTTATGGGGCCAAATTGCACCGTTTTTAATCCAGGATTTTAATACAAGAGTTTCATTCTTATTCAATCGTTTCCCTTTTGTAGGCATGGCATCCTCGTCATCAGCAGGTAATAAAATCCGCCGAATCAGTTCACTTTTTTCGGGATGCCCTTTCACCAAAACCGGCCCATTTTCACCACCTTTTAAAAGATTATTTTCTGAATCTAGCCTTAATTTTCCTTTGATTTTTTTGCTTCCATGGCAATCCACGCAAGTATTTTGTAAAATTTCAACCGCCTGAATGGCAATTTTTTCTTCTTGGCTAATTGGTTTTACGAAATCAATTTGTTTTTGACTGGAGGTATCAAGAATAGTTAGGGATGAATCTTGAATTGTTTTTTTAGATGATAGTTGTAAATAATTATCTCCGTGGGTTAATAAAGCACCATAATGTCCGGTAATGCTGACTGCCAAAACACTAATGATTAAGGTGATTTGAAAGGATTTTTTCTCTTTAAAATGGTGGGCCAAAAGACTAATAATGGTCATTAAAGTTGTAAAAATGCCCAACCATTGATGAATAATGACATTATTGCTAGTATATTCCTCTTGGTTGATTAAAATGAATCCCAAAATAGCAGAGATCAGGGATGAAATTCCAGAAATAGGTAAGATATACGCAATGGCTAATCGGTGAGGATCATTTTTTTGTTTTATGGATATCAATTCAAATACCAATGCCAACCAAAGCAAACTAATGGGAAGGTGCACCAACATTGGGTGGCATCTACCTAGTAATCCTAGAAAATCAAGTTGACTTGAAATAGGAGACATTCAAAGAGGGTATAGTTGATAGGTTTAAAAATGAAATTTACTGAAAAATTTGTAAAAAAAAACACTTACCTAAATTCATAAGTAAGTGTTTTTTTCATTGTGGACCAGCATGGGCTCGAACCATGGACCCCCTGATTATGAGTCAGGTGCTCTAACCAGCTGAGCTACAAGTCCTCATTAGATTGAACTAATGTGGTGCAAAAATAAGCAAAATCAATGTTTTAAGAAAGTATTTCCATAAAATTATTCCTAAATCATTATTAATCGAGTTGAAAATCTTTGTGTCACATGTGTAACATTATTTAATTTGACACTTACTCAAAGTTTTTTTTACTCTTTTTTCTCTTGTTATACCACTTTTGGCTTCGACTTTTCTCTGCCAATGCTTCATCATTCACAAGACATTATTCAAACTAGATGGTCTATTTTTCTTGTAACTATCCTTATCACTTAAATAATAGTTGACATTGTTTGTTTCTTTATTTTTGGTTGAATATTTTTAAAATAAGTAAACAATACCTTATTTAATCTTTACATTTAATAAAATCTATTTAATCAATATGGGAGCAATCTTAGGTTTACTTTTTCACAGTCTGGGTGGATTCGCATCCGGGAGTTTTTACATTCCTTATCGAAAAATTCAAGTTTGGTCCTGGGAAAGCGCCTGGATTGTGGGTGGTGTTTTTTCTTGGATTTTAGTTCCCTATGTAGCGGCTTATCTAACCATTCCTAATTTCATGCAAATTATTCAACAAACGGATAGCGATATTTTATTTTGGACATATGCTTTTGGAGTACTTTGGGGAATTGGTGGTCTAACTTTTGGACTAGCTATGAGATACCTAGGTATGTCATTAGGTATGTCAATTGCACTTAGTTTATGCAGTATTTTCGGTTCATTGGTTCCACCCATTTATCGAGAAATTACTGGAATGGAAGGCGATACCATTTCAGCGATTGTTGGTAGCACTGGTGGGAGATGGGTATTGTTTGGAATATTGGTATGCTTGTTAGGGATTTATCTGTGTGGCAAAGCTGGCATGATGAAAGAAAAGGAATTGTCGGATGAGCAAAAAAAGTTGAGTATCAAAGAATTTAGTTTAAGTAAAGGATTGATAGTGGCGACTATCTCAGGCCTTTTGAGTGCATGTTTTAACTTCGGACTAGAAGCTGGCAAATTAATGGCAGATGGTGCTATTGCCAATGGATGTGATCCTTTATTTCAAAACAATGTCATTTTTATCGTGGTGCTTTGGGGAGGATTTACAACCAATTTCATCTGGTGCATGTACCTAAATTTTTCGAATAAAACCTTCGGTGATTATGCCAATCCCAAATCACCTTTAAAAATGAATTATTTATTTGCTGCCGTTGCTGGAACCACCTGGTTTTTACAATTCTTTTTTTACGGTATGGGCGAGAGTAAATTAGGAAATGGAGCTAGTTCTTGGATATTACACATGGCTACCATTATTTTAACCTCCAACGTGTGGGGACTTTATTTTAAAGAATGGCAAGGTGTGTCTAAAAGCACTATGAGGACGATTTTAGGCGGAATTGCTGTTATTTTGATTTCAGTGTTAATTGTAGGTTTTGGTAATTCATTAAACTAAATGAGCGAAAATAATCTTTTCCATATTTTACAAATAGATGCATTTTCATCTACTCCTAAATACCTGCAAATTGCCAATTCGGTGATTGAAGGAATTCGGACAAAGAAAATTAAGAAAGGCGATGTATTGCCTTCCATCAATGAATTGAGTTTTGAAAATTATATTTCCAGAATCACTGTTGAGAAATCTTATAATTATCTGAAATCAAAGGGTATAATTGCATCTGTAAGAGGGAAAGGTTTTTATATTCTTGTTGATAATTTATCTTTTGATTTGCGCGTGTTTCTTCTTTTTAATAAATTAAGTGAACACAAAAAAATCATTTATGATTCTTTTGTAGAAGAGTTAGGGGAGAATGCGAGTGTGGATTTTTTTATTTACAACAATGATTTTAATCTATTTAAGAAAATCATTCAATCCCGAGATCGAGATTATTCGCATATTGTGATTATCCCCCATTTTCTAGATGGAGAGGAAAATGCCCGTGAATTAATCAACCACTTACCCAAAGAAAAACTTTATTTAGTGGATAAATTACTTCCAGGGATTCAAGGCAATTTCGGAGCTGTTTACGAGAATTTTGAAAAAGATATTTTTAATGCTTTAAGTCAAATTTCGGAATCATTAAAAAAGTACCACACATTAAAAATCATCTTTCCCAATACCAGTTATTATCCCTTGGAAATCGTCAATGGATTCATGCGTTTTTGTCAGCATTATGGGTATGAACGTGAAATATTGTCCTCCGCCAAAGATATCACCCCAAAAAATGGAGAACTTTATATCTGTGTCATGGAAAATGATTTGATCCTACTTTTGGACAAAATTTTAGAATCCAAACTCGAATTAGGACAAGATGTTGGAATTATTTCTTACAATGAAACACCTTTAAAACGCTTACTTTTTAGAGGCATTACCACAGTTTCAACAGATTTTATCAATTTAGGAACCAGTGTAGCGCAATTAATCAAGGCCAATTCCAAAGAGCAAATCGAAAATCCATTTCAAGTGATTGCTCGTGATTCTATTTAATGGATATTTGGGGTAATAATTTAGAACAATTGAACAAGAAAAATCTTTTTTTCTATGCCTTTGAATCACTTAAATATTGTTTTTTTCGTAAAAAAATAGCATTTTTGTTGCTTAATTCTTTAGTATAGTGCTTAATAAATAATAAAATTATAAAAATGAGTAACTCTCCAAAAACCTTATTCGACAAAGTCTGGGACTCGCATGTAGTTCGAAATATTGAAGATGGTCCAGATGTTTTTTTTATAGATCGCCATTTTATCCATGAAGTAACAAGTCCTGTGGCTTTTTTAGGCTTAGAAGAAAGAGGGATTGGTGTCATGTTTCCTGAATATACATTTGCCACTGCCGATCATAACACACCTACCATCAATCAGCATTTACCTGTAGAGGATCCTTTGTCTGCGAATCAATTGAAGCAATTGGAAACTAATACCGCCAAATACGGTATTTCTCATTGGGGTTTAGGTGATCCGAAAAATGGGATTGTTCACGTAGTGGGACCTGAAAATGGTATTACTTTACCTGGTATGACCATTGTTTGTGGAGATTCACATACCTCAACGCACGGTGCATTTGGAGCAATTGCTTTTGGTATTGGTACATCAGAGGTGGAGATGGTATTGTCTTCTCAATGTATCATGCAGCCTAAACCAAAGAAAATGCGCATCAATGTTAATGGCGAATTAGGAAAAGGCGTGACGCCCAAAGATGTGGCGTTATACATCATTTCTAAATTATCGACTTCTGGTGCAACGGGTTATTTTGTGGAGTACGCTGGGGATGTTTTTGAAAATATGTCCATGGAAGGACGTATGACGGTTTGTAATTTAAGTATTGAAATGGGTGCTCGTGGTGGAATGATTGCACCAGACCAAACCACTTTCGATTACATAGATGGCCGTGAATTAGCGCCTAAAGGTGCTGATTGGGATAAACAATTAGCCTATTGGAAAACTTTGAAAACAGATGATGGAGCAGAATTTGATTCAGAAATCAATTTCAGTGCATCAGATATTGAACCTATGATTACCTATGGTACCAATCCAGGAATGGGTATCGGTATTTCCAAACATATTCCTAAATCTGGTGAAGTAGAAGGAGGAGCTGCAACTTATGAAAAATCATTGCAATACATGGGCTTCTCAGAAGACGATAGCATGATTGGCAAAAAAGTAGATTATGTTTTTATTGGTTCTTGTACCAATGGACGAATCGAAGATTTTCGTGCATTTGCTTCCATTATCAAAGGACGCAAAAAAGCGGATCATGTGACTGCTTGGGTAGTTCCTGGTTCTCATGTGGTTGAAAAACAAATCAAAGATGAAGGAATTTATGATATCTTAATTGATGCAGGTTTCCTATTACGTCAACCGGGTTGCTCCGCTTGTTTAGCGATGAATGATGACAAAATTCCAGCAGGTAAATATGCAGTGAGTACTTCAAATAGAAATTTTGAAGGTCGTCAAGGACCAGGTTCTAGAACCTTATTAGCGAGTCCATTGGTTGCTGCTGCTGCTGCCATCAGTGGTGTAGTTACAGATCCTAGAGAATTCTTATAATAATTTTAATATACGCTAGACATGGCTTACGATAAATTTACAATTTTAAAAAGTTCTGCAGTACCCTTGCCAATTGAAAATGTGGATACTGATCAAATAATTCCTGCTCGTTTCTTAAAAGCAACTAAACGAGAAGGTTTCGGTGATAATCTTTTCAGAGACTGGAGATACAATGGAGACAATACTCCAAAAACAGATTTTGTATTAAACAATCCAACCTACACTGGAAAAATTCTAGTAGGTGGAAAAAACTTTGGTTCAGGTTCCTCCCGTGAACACGCTGCTTGGGCAGTTTACGATTACGGTTTCAGAGCTGTAGTATCAAGTTTCTTTGCAGATATTTTTAAAGGAAATTGCTTGAATATTGGTGTACTTCCTGTTCAAGTAAGTCCAGAATTTGCTGATACTATTTTCAGTGCCATCGCCGCTGATCCTAACACCGAATTAGAAATCAATTTACCGGATCAAACGATTACTTTATTGGCCACCGGTCAAAGTGAATCTTTTGCTATCAATGGATATAAAAAGAACAATATGATCAATGGTTTTGATGATATTGATTACCTTCAAGCGATGAAAGGGGAAATCCAAACATTTGCATCCAATCGATAATCCTTTGAAAAGACATATTGAAATAATGGACACGACTCTCCGCGATGGTGAACAAACCAGCGGCGTGTCTTTTTCTGCTTCAGAAAAATTAACCATTGCACAATTATTATTGACAGAATTAAAAGTTGATCGAATTGAAATAGCTTCAGCTCGTGTTTCAGATGGTGAATTTCTAGCTGTCAAGAAAATTACGGAATGGGCTGCTTTAAACGGCTTTTTAGGTAAGGTAGAGGTTTTGACATTTGTTGATGGAGGGACTTCGGTCAATTGGATGTTGGAATCAGGAGCCAAAGTAATGAATTTGTTAACCAAGGGTTCATTAAATCATTTAAAGCATCAGTTGAAGAAAACACCTGAGCAACACTTTAAAGAAATTCAGGAAACCATTGAATTAGCTACTTCCAAAGGACTGGAAGTCAATGTGTACCTAGAAGATTGGTCGAATGGAATGCGGAATAGCAAAGATTATGTCATCAGCTATTTGGATTTTTTAAAAGACCAACCCATCAAACGAGTTCTTTTACCAGATACCTTAGGAATTTTGATTCCTTCAGAGGTTAGATTATTTATTTCGGAATTAGTTGCTTTATATCCGAACCTTCATTTCGATTTCCATGCACATAATGATTATGATTTAGCCACGGCTAATGCCATTGAAGCTGTATCAAGCGGCTGTCATGGCCTTCATTTAACGGTCAATGGAATGGGTGAAAGGGCAGGAAATGCTCCTTTGGCCAGTGTAATAGCTGTATTGAATGATTATATGAAAGAGGTGCAAACCTCAGTTGTCGAAAAATCATTGTATACCGTCAGTAAATTAGTTGAAACATTTTCTGGTTTTAGAATTCCTGTAAATAACCCAGTCGTTGGGGAAAATGTATTTACCCAAACAGCCGGAATTCACGCTGATGGAGATAAAAAGAATAATTTATACCACAATGATTTGATGCCAGAAAGATTTGGTAGAGAGCGTAAATATGCTTTAGGCAAAACCAGTGGCAAAGCAAATATTGAAAACAATTTATTGCAATTAGGAATTCAATTGTCTGATGCCGACTTGAAAAAAGTCACTCAGCGTATCATTGAACTAGGAGATAAAAAGGAGGTCGTAACTCAAAATGATTTGCCTTATATTATTTCAGATGTGTTAGATAGTAATACGATCAATGAACGTGTTCAAATTATCAATTATGTTTTAACTCATTCGAAAGAATTGCGTCCGTCGGTGACATTGAAAATATCGATAGACGGAGAATATTACGAAGAACATGCGCAAGGAGATGGTCAATACGATGCATTCATGAAAGCTTTGCAAATTGTTTTTCAAAAGTATGGCAAAGTATTACCGCAATTAAAAGATTATGCTGTTCGGATTCCCCCAGGAGGGGAGTCAGATGCTCTTTGTGAAACCATTATCACTTGGCATACAGGTTCCAAAGAATTGATTACAAGAGGTTTAGATTGTGATCAAACAGTTTCTGCCATCAAGGCAACTCAAAAAATGTTAAATTTGATTTTTTAAATACATACAATTAATGGCAAAAAAGCATATATTAATCGTCCCTGGTGACGGAATTGGACAAGAAGTAACAGCTGTAGGTAAACAAGTTTTAGATAAGATTGCAGCAAGATTTAATCATGATTTTACTTATGATGAAGCATTAATCGGTCACGTAGCAATTGAGGCGACTGGTGATCCACTTCCAGCTGAGTCATTGGAAAAAATGAAAAATTCAGATGCTGTTTTATTTGGTGCTGTAGGTCATCCAAAATATGATAATGACCCTTCTGCTAAAGTTCGTCCGGAACAAGGTTTATTGAAAATGCGTAAAGAATTGGGTTTATATGCCAATTTACGCCCGATTAAATTATTCGATGAATTGTTAAGTGCTTCTTCCATTAAGCCTGAAATTTTGAAAGGTGCTGATATTTTGTTTTTCCGCGAGTTAACCGGAGATATTTATTTTGGCGAAAAAGGTAGAAAGAATGATGGTAATACAGCCTACGATGTAGCTGAATACAGTCGTTATGAAGTAGAAAGAATTGGTCGTAAGGCTTTCGAAGCTGCACGAACTCGTAGAAAAAAATTAGTTTCTGTCGATAAGGCAAATGTATTAGAATCTTCACGTTTATGGAGAGAAGAAATTCAAAAATTAGCTTTAGAGTATCCTGACGTAGAAGTTGAATATCAATTTGTGGATGCTACGGCTATGCTTTTGATCAAAGATCCTAAACGTTTTGATGTAGTAGTTACCGCGAATTTATTTGGAGATATTTTGACCGATGAAGCTTCGCAAATTGCGGGTTCCATGGGTATGTTAGCCTCGGCATCGATTGGAGATGGTACGGGTGTTTATGAGCCAATTCATGGATCTGCTCATGATATCACAGGTAAAGGTTTAGCTAATCCGATGGCTTCTGTTTTATCTGCTGCATTATTGTTGGACATTTCTTTTGGGATGAAAGAAGAATCAGAAGTAGTTATAAACGCGGTAGATCAGGTCTTGAAAAAAGGATTTAGAACTCGCGACATTGCTGATTCCACAACGGATCCTTCTATGATTTTAGGAACAGATGCAATTGGGGAAGAAATTTTAAAATTGATTTAATGTTCATAAACTTATTATTAAATGCTCTGAGATTCTTCTCCGAGCATTTTTTATGCATAAAGTATTTTAGTTAGTACCTTAACCATCAAATTTTATTCTTTCAACATGAAAATTTATCTACTCTTATTTATCCTATTCCTTGGATTTTTTACAAGAGCTCAGAATTCATTATCCATTCCAATTGAAGTAACTGATTTAATGAAATTTAGAAATGTTGGCTAACTTCAACTTTCACCCAATGGTCTTCAGGTTTTATTTACTGAAATGGAAATTTTGGAATAAAATGAAAAGAAAGTAGAATTCAATTATGTCATCCACTTACATGGGTGATTTAATATGTAAAAATAACCGTCAAAGAATTGATCAAATGCTTCGTACCTATGAATTTTTTAGTCGGTATTTGAAATTAAAATGACACTATCCCATAAACTGTGTAAGTAAAAAACAGGGGCTTCGGATTTGCTTTTAAATTCGGAGCCTTTTTTCAAATATAGCCAAAAATTGATTCAAAATAATTCCCCAGTTGTGAATTGGCATACC